>NZ_JARAMK010000009.1:0-217054 GCF_028807495.1 Roseovarius sp. SK2 | reverse complement strand
GGCGGAACTGGCGGCGCTGAGGGCACTGGATCCCGATGGCACATTCGAAGCGGATGCCGCGGTCCGACTGCCGGAGTTGGCCGCATGAGTGATTTCGTTACCGACCTCGCCGAACAGGCACGACTCCGCCCGAATGCATGCGCCTTGAGTGCCGAAGGGCAATCACTGACCTTTTCCGAACTGTTCACGGCCGTCCTGAATCAAGCTGGGGGCCTGCTGGATGCCGGGGCGCGATCGGGACAAAGGGTCGCGCTGCTGCAGGATCGCCACGTCGGTCTCTGTACCGACCTTCTGGCCTGCCTTGTGGCTGGTCTACCGGTTACCGTGCTGAGCCGCAGCGAGGCGCCCAGATCGGTCATGGACAAGCTGAAAGATACTGGTTTTTCTTACATTCTCGCGGATGATGCCAACGCATCGGCCGCGGATGCGCTTGCGCAGTCGGGTGCACAAGCGGTTCTGCGCCGGAGCGCGCTTACCTCGCGGAAATTTTCCGGCTCGGCGCCGTCGCCTGACGACGAGGCGCTGCTGATCTTCACCTCCGGATCGAGCGGACGCCCCAAGGCAGTTCGCCTGTGTCACCGCAACATCGCGGCAAATACCGACGGGCTGGCCGCTCTTACGCCGGTGGGGGCCGATGACCACTACCTGCACATGATGCCGTTAAGTCATACCAATGGCATTCTGAACCAACTGCTTTACCCGCTGTCGCAGGGGGCGCAGGTGACCTTGTTGCCGAGGTTCACGCCAGAGATCGCAATGGAGGCAATCGCGTTGCTGCGGCCAACGGTCGTTACCGGTGTGCCCACGATGTTCCAGCGGTTGCTGGATCATCCGGTGCCCGCGGGAGCGACCGATAGATTGCGGATGCTGCGCTGTGGCTCGGCGGCGCTGCCGGTGGAGATTCAGGACCGGATCGAGGCCCACTGGGGGTGCCCTGTCCTTGTGAGCTATGGTCAGACCGAATTCACCTGCACGTCGACGGCAAATCCGCCGGACGCAGCGGTGCGCGGTTCGGTCGGGCGTGCGCTTCCGGGGGGCGAGGTCGCGGTTCTGTCGCCTGGCGGCGAGGATATACTGCCCACGGGTCAACGCGGTGAGGTTGCCTTTCGCGGTCCTTCGACCGCCCTTGGATATGTCGGCCATCCGCCGTTCGACCGGGACGGATGGGTGCGGTCGGGCGATATCGGGTATCTCGACGAGAGGGGGTACCTGTTTCTGACCGGACGTCTAAAGGAGATCATCATCCGGGGCGGTGAAAACCTGGCGCCCGTGCAGATTGAGGATGTCCTGCTGGCCTGTGGTGGCATCGAGGCGGCCTGTGTCGTACCGGCGCCGCATGCCGACCTGGGCGAGGTACCTTTTGCCTTTGTCGAGAAATCGGGCCAGATTGCTGAGCTCAGTGATCTTAACGCCCGTATCACCGAAGTGCTGGGACGTTCGCACTGCATCTCGGGTATCGAGGTACTGGAGCGGCTTCCGGAAAACCATGTCGGCAAGATCGATCGCAAATCCCTGACCGCAGAGATGGCGCGTCGGGTGAATGCGCAGGAATTGCGGACCGGCTAGCGACCGGTGCGGGCGTCATATGCCGTCAATCACTGCAAGCAGGGCTTCCACGGCGCGGGTGCGGTGCCGTTCGGGATGCGGAAGAACCTTGAATGCCCACGTCGGCCGCAGCGCCTCGGCCGCCCGGGTCATGCGGTTTCGTTCCGCCACGGCCAGGAAAACCTGCAGTTGGTCCAGGGTCATCAATAAATTCATTCAATTGGTTTAATCAAAGTCAGTGGATTTTGTTGTCGCTGTGCAGGCGCGAAAAAGGCGGAAATCCCTGAAAGCGAAACAACACAATGCAGTCCTACGCGATATTTGCAGGTCGCGAGGCAATCTTCAGGAACCGCTTTGGCAGACATCTTACCGGCTTGGGGCTGGTGGCGCTGATCACGCTGATTGCGACTACCCTGCAGCAGGCGGCGGGATCGCGGCGCTCAGTCTGCTAGGTATAGCGCTGTTGCTGGGAGCGGCGGCCTGGATCTTCATCGCGTTGGTCGAGTGCGGTCTGGCGGTCTGGGACGTCACTGGCCGAGGTGGGCAGGGCTGACCACCGTCCGTGTTCGGGTCCCAGGGCGCAGGTCGCTGACGATGGCGTCCGAAGCCCACGGAACAGGGGAGAGGGGTCCTCAAGGGGCGTATCCCTGCTATGACGGCTTGCGGATCGGGGCGGGCTCTACGGATACTCTCAAGGGATGAGTCCGCATAGCGGCTTGAATGGCGTCAAGGGTGCATCCAAGGCGATACTGGGTGTTTGGCAAATTGTCCCCGCGGCGGCCTTGGAAAGAGCCGCCGCGGGGCATGACTGTTATCCTACAGGAGCAGCAGACCGCCGCCAAACACCACGAACAGGAAGGCCATCAGTACGATCGTGTAGCCAAGGACCTGCCCTGCGCGCAGACCTGAAATTCCGAGAAGCGGGATCAGCCAGAGCGGTTGCGCGAGGTTTGTCAGAGACTCGCCCAGCATGACGCTCATTGCCGGGACGTCGATGGGCAGTCCGAGTTCCTGTGATGCCGTGACCGCAATCGGCCCCTGGACAGCCCACTGGCCGCCGGCGGACGGGATCGCGAAATTCAGGACGCCGGCGCTGATCATCTGCCAGAGAGCGAATGTGTTTTCGGTCGAGATCGCCACAAACCCGCTTGCGACGATGTCGACCAGCCCGCTGTCGCGCATCACCCCGAGGACGCCGCCGTAGAACGGGAAGAGCAGGACAATGCCTGCCGCCGCGAGGGCGCCTTTGGTCAGGGCGTTGGAATAGCTTTTCAGGGAGCCGTGCAGCAGTATCCCCAGCATCAGGAAGAAGAAGTTCAATACGTTCAGCTGAATCCCGATGATGCCCTGTTCCATCATTTCCTGCAGGATGAACACGATACCCACGAGACCTATGAGCCAAGCGAGCATTGGCATATTGTCGAGCCGTTGGCCGGGCGTCCGGGCCGTTTCGCGCGTTTCGTCACCGCCGAAGGGCGACGATGCGTTCTCGTCCATTTCCTGCGTGTTCTTCTGACTGGGATGGAGATAGGTGAGCACGATGGCCGCCGTGAGCGTCGCGGTCACGACGATCATGATGTACTGTGGCCGGAAAATGGTGTCGGTAAGTGGAACGAGGCCGATCGAGTCTTCGAGAAAATGTCCGGGCGTGTTCATCAGCAGGGCTGCCGAACTGGACAGGCCGACCATTGCGACAGCCGTCCCGCTGTAGGCCGAGGCGACCAGCAAAGGAAAGTGGCAGCGGATGCCGCGGGTCTTGAAAGACTTCGCGATTTCGACGGCGAACAGGCAGGACAGGATCGTCCCGAGGCCCCAGTGGACGTAGGAAATAACTCCCGAAAGAAGGGCGGTGACCGCGATCGCCGCGCTTGCCGAGCCGAGCTGTGCCGCGATGCGCGCCAGAACGCGCTTGACGGGGGGCGCGACGGCCAGGGCATAACCAGTTACGACGATCAGGACCATTTGCATCCCGAATGTCAGAAGCGACCAGAACCCGCCGTACCAATACTCGACGATCTGAACGGGTCGGGTCTCGGTGCCAAGCCAGGCGCAGAGAAACACGATCACCGTTACCAGTACCGCGAAGGTGAATGTTTCTGGCATCCAGCGAATGCTGATTTCGGCGGATTTCTCGCCCAAGGACTGGGCCCGCAACTGAAGGCGTTCCCTGAATGGCTTGGGTTGTGTCTTGTCCGTATAGCTGTCCGTCATTTCCCGCGTCCTCCCAATATGCAAGTTATGAAAGCGGTCTCCTCAAACCACTTTGATCGATTGGCGTTCACTATATGGAAACGCCATTCAGGCATTACGGATACTAGTCACCCTATTTGTCCCATGTCAAGCGCGCGAACGTCTGTTTTTTAAAGCTCCGCACGGGGTGGCGCCGCTGGAAAGTTTGATGCGGTCACAATCACCTTGACGGCATATCCAATTGTAAATATCCCATACATGAATAGCGATCTGTATGTGAGAACGGGAGTAAAGGGAGTTTCTGGCGCATACTTCGGCTGCGGATATGCCTCGGCGGGACGCGCTACAGAGAGGAGCAAACGTGGCAGATTTTCTTTTGGTATTTGACCGGCCTTTCCCTGGTCGGGATGGCGCCTGCGCCTCCGGGTGAAAACAGCAACGTGTCATATGCAGTGGTGATCCCGGCCTCACGGTGTCGGAAATTGTCGCTGCGCAAGCAAAGGGGGGGAGATGACCCAGGAATACGACTTCATAATTGTAGGTGCGGGCTCTGCCGGATGCGTGCTGGCCAATCGTCTGAGCGAAAATGGGCGTCATTCCGTGTTGCTTCTGGAGGCCGGACCGGAGGACAAGTCGCCCTGGATCCATGTTCCCCTAGGATATGGAAAGGCCGTCTACGACGAGCGGATCGCGCGCCAGTTCACGACGGCGCCAGAGGTTTCGATGGCCGGGCGCGAAATGGTTTGGCCGCGCGGCGTCTGCATCGGCGGTTCGAGTTCGATCAACGGGCTGATTTGTATCCGCGGCCAGTCGCAGGACTATGACCGCTGGGCGCAGGCGGGCAACACCGGCTGGGGCTGGGATGACGTGCTGCCCTATTTCAAGCGCATGGAAACCAATACGCGGGGCGCCGACGACTTTCATGGCGGCGAGGGGCCGGTCACGATCTCCGACCCGGCCGGGCAGATCCCGTTTTTCGAGGATGTGTTTTCCGCGTCCGAGGCGCTCGGGATCCCGCGGAACCCGGATTTCAACGATGGGGACCAGGAAGGATGCGGATACTATCAGTTCTTCATCCGCAATGCGCGCCGGTGCAGCGCAGCCGTGGCCTATCTGAGGCCGGCGCGCAGCCGTGCCAACCTGACGGTCATCAGTAGCGCCTATGCCGAGCGGGTCATCGTGAAGAACGGCCGCGTGAGCGGTGTCGCCTATCGCAAGAATGGCCAGGCCCGGATAGCGCATGCCAATGGCGAGGTGATCCTGTCGGCGGGCGCGATCCAGTCGCCGCACATCCTTCAGCTTTCGGGGATCGGCCCGGGCGAGGAATTGCGTTCGAAAGGGGTCGAGGTCACGCATGAGCTGCGCGGCGTCGGAGGGAACCTGCAAGACCATCTGAACGCACGCAACGTCTACAAGGTGAACAAGCCGATCACCATCAATGACAGCATGAAGAGCTTGTATGGCCGGATGAAGCTGGGCTTGGACTATGCCCTGTTCCGCAAGGGGCCGCTGGCCTGTTCGGCCACCCCGGCGGGGATATTTGCCAAGGTTCTTCCCAATTCGGAAACACCGGACATCCAGTTTCACTGCGGTATGCTTTCGGCCGAGCAGGTGCGCTACAAGCCGCACGATTTCTCAGGCATCACGCTTTATACCTGCCAGCTTCGGCCCGAGTCGCGCGGCACGGTACGGCTGTCTTCTCCCGACCCCAAGGCCCAGCCGGATATCCGCCCGAACTACCTGTCGACGGAAACCGACCGTATCTGCATGCTGGAAGGCCTCAAGCTGTCCCGCCGCCTGGCGCGGACAGAGCCGTTGGCTTCGCATATCGTCGAGGAATACCAGCCCGGCGAGTCCGTGCAGGACGATGCCGCGCTTCTGGATTTCATCCGCGAGACGGCGGGGACGATCTTTCACCCTTCGGGGACCTGCAAGATGGGGCAGGACGCCGATGCCGTCGTCGATTCCCAGCTCCGGGTTCACGGGCTGGAGGGACTTCGCGTCGTCGATTGCTCAATCATGCCGACGTTGATCTCCGGCAACACCAACGCGCCGACGATGATGATCGCCGAAAAGGCCAGCGACATGATCCTCGCCGACGTAAATCTTCGCAAATCAGCCTGAGGAGAGAACATGTATCCTACTCAAAGCCTATTCATCGATGGTGAGTTCATCGGTCCGAGCAGCTCGCGCAAGGGGGAAGATATCCTCAACCCCGCTACCGGCGAGGTGCTGGGTCAGCTTCCCCATGTGACGGAAGCCGAGCTGGATCGCGCCGTAGACGCGGCCGAACGCGCCTTCAACGAATGGCGCACCACGTCGCCGATGTTGCGCAGCGAGATACTGCGTCGCGTGGGGCAGCTGGCCCGAGAGCGTGTCGAGGACATTGCGCGCAACATGACACTGGACCAGGGCAAGCTGCTGGCTGAGGCGCGGGCCGAGGTCATGGCTTGCGCGGAACATGCAGAATGGCACGCCGAGGAGTGCCGCCGCATCTATGGGCGTGTGATTCCTCCGCGATTTTCCAATGTGCGCCAGTACGTGATGCACGAGCCGGTCGGCGTTTGCGCCGCCTTCACGCCGTGGAACTTTCCGTTCAACCAGGCGATCCGCAAGATGGTCGCCGCGATCGGCGCCGGTTGTACGATCGTGTTGAAAGGTCCCGAGGACTCTCCAAGTGCGGTTACGGCGCTGGCGCAGCTTTTCAAGGATGCCGGACTTCCCGACGGGGTTTTGAACATTGTCTGGGGCGTGCCGGCAGAGGTGTCGACCCGACTGATTGAATCGCCCCGCGTGCGCAAGGTTTCCTTCACCGGGTCCAGCGCGGTCGGCAAGTCGCTGGCATCGCTGGCAGGCAAGCACATGAAGCGCGCGACAATGGAACTGGGCGGGCAAGCGCCCTTTATTATTTCTGAGGACGCGGACCTGGACAAGGCAGCGGACCTTCTGAGCGCGTTGAAGCTGCGGAATGCGGGGCAGGTGTGCGTCGCCCCCACGCGGGTGTTCACGCATGAAAGCCTTCATGGTGAGCTGGTCGACCGGATGGTCGCCAAGTTCGAGAAGGTGCGTGTCGGTGACGGTCTGGACTCCGAGTCAGGCATGGGACCTCTTGCACATGGGCGCCGGCTGTCTGCCATGACCGATTTTATCGCGGATTCTGTACAGCGCGGCGGCAAGGTGGCCGTTGGCGGGGAAGCGATCCAGTCGCCCGGAAACTTTTTCAGCCCCGCCATCGTCACCGATCTCGACGACGACTCGCGGGTTATGAGTGAGGAAACCTTCGGACCCATTCTTCCCTTGGTCAGTTATCGTACGCTGGATGAGGTCATCGAGAGAGCCAATCGCTCGCCATATGGGCTGGCGGCCTATGCCTTTGCGCGGGACAACGCGATCGTGCGGCGGCTGGCGGACGAGATCGAGGTGGGGATGATGAATATCAACCATTTCGGCATGTCGCTTTCGGAAACGCCGTTCGGTGGCGTCAAGGACAGCGGCATGGGCCGCGAAGGCGGGGCGGAAACCTTCGAAAGCTATCTCAACACGAAATTCGTGACTGAGGCCGCCTAAGCGGGGACGCTTCGCCGTCTTTTTCAGCTTGTTTTGCCCGAAGCGGGCAAGGCGCCCGGTGGGGGATGACCCCGCCGGGCCGCACTCGTTCGGCCTGATGCGTCTTGCGAGGCCTGCAGGCCTTGTCCGTGAGGAAGCGGAAACCGGTCGGCTGTTCTGCAGGTCGCAGCCCGAAATTCAGTTCGGATGAAATATGGAAGTGAGCTGCGAGTTGTGCGGACGCCGCACCTCTCGGCTTGTCTGACGCGAAAATTCGGATCCGCGCGTTCAATTTAGGTGAACAAAATTCATAGGATAGAAATTTTCTTCTCAATCTGCGGCCTCGAGACCTTGACGGAAAATGTGCATTGTGGGAGCGTTCTATCTATTGGACCTGTGTTCACTATGTGTGAACAAAGTCAGGACCAAGATCCGGCGTTTTGAGGAGGACGCCGATAATCAGGGAGGAAAAAAATGCTGCAAAGACTTGCAGAGATATTCGCGGGCTTTGCCCGGCAATTCATGCCAACGCCATTCGCCTTCGCTATCATCCTGACCGGGTTGGTGTTCGGGCTCGGTGTCGCGTTGACGCCCTCAAGCCCGATGCAGATGGTCGACTACTGGTACGATGGCTTCTGGGGATTGTTACGCTTCACCACGCAGATGGTTGCCATCCTGCTTTTCGGCTATGTCTTCGCAGAAGCGCCGCCGATGAAACGGGCCATCCTGGCGCTTGGCAGCGTGCCCAAAAGTGCAACGGGCGTCGTCGCCATGGTCTGCGCACTGTCCATCAGCCTGTCTTTCCTGAACTGGGGGCTTGGCCTGATCGTCGGCGCCGTCGCGGCGCGGGAATTCTGCCGCCAGGCGCGAGACCGAGGCATCCAGGTGCACTATCCGCTGACCGTCGCCGCCGGCTTTGCCGGGGGTACGACGTCGCAGGGCGGGCTTACGTCCAGCGCGTCGTTGCTGGTTAATACGGAAGGCCATTTCCTGGCAGATCAGATTGGCTTGATCCCGCTCGTCGAAACGATATTTTCGCCGCTGAACCTGATCGTCGGCGCGACGTTCATGATCCTGCTGCCAGTGGCGGCGGCGCGCATGCATCCGGCCGAAAAGGTGCGCGAGATCAGCGACAGGGAAGCAGGGCTGGACGCCGACGATGCGCCGGAGGACGAACCCGTTGTTGCCACCGCGCCCGGCAAAGCCTCGCTAAGTGCCGCCGCAGTACCGGAAACCGCACCGACCGTTGCCGAGCGGATCGAGAACTCCCGCATTCTGACCGGGGTGATCCTGGCCATCGGCTTTACCTATGTCGGGAACTTCATTCTGCAGAACGGGCTGGACCTGAACCTCAACGTCCTGAACCTGACCTTCCTGCTGTTGGGGCTTCTGGCCTACGGGACGCCTATCGCCTATGTCCGTGCCATCGACCGCGGCATCCGCACCTGTAGCCAGATCATTTTGCAGTTCCCGTTCTATGCCGGGATCATGGGGATGATGAGCGCCTCGGGCCTGCTTGCCCTGTTTGCCAGCGGACTGGCGAGTATATCCAACGCGTACACCCTGCCTTTCACCAGCATGCTCAGCTCGGCATTCGTGAACCTGATGGTACCCTCGAACGGTGGCCAATGGGCCGTGCAGGGGCCGATGCTGGTCGAGGCGGCACAGATGCTCGAGGCCGACATCTCGACCGTGGTCATGGCGTTTTCCTATGGCGATCAGCTGACGAATGGAATTCAGCCCATGTGGATGCTGCCTCTGCTCGGGGTCACGGCGCTGAAGGCGCGTGACATCCTCGGGTACACCGCGGCGCTCATGCTCGTGTCCTTCGCGGTGGTCTCGATCGCCTTGCTGACCCTGCCGGCGGTCTTCGCGTGATGATCGCGCAACAAGGAGAGCTTCCATGCGAATAGAAGACAACACGGTGGCCCTGGTCACAGGTGGGGGGAGCGGCATCGGCCGCTCCCTTGCCCGGGAGGTCGCCGCACGCGGAGCAACAGCGATTTGCGCCGACATGAACCAGGAGAGCGCGGAAGAAACCGTCACGTCGATCCGCGCCGACGGCGGCCGCGCGCTGGCGATATCCCTCGATGTCGCAGACCGGAAAAGCTGGGCGGGTGCCTGCGACGAGATCCTGGGCAAAGTCGGGCATGTCGACATCATTTTCAACAATGCCGGTGTGACTGTCCCCAAGACGGCGCTGAGCGAACTGCCGCCCGAGCAATGGGACCGGCTGAGGGCGGTAAACCTCGACGGTGTTTACAACGGGATTCACTACTTCATGTCGCGCCTGTACGGCGGAGGCCGGGGGAATATCGTCAACACGGCATCGATCTGTGGGCTGGTGACCTGCGCTGGTAGTGGCGCCTATATTGCGTCGAAATTCGCGGTGCTGGGCCTCAGCGAAGCGCTGAGGTTCGACCTGGAAGACAGCGACGTCGGCGTATCGGTGCTTTGCCCAGGCTTCGTTCGTACCGGGTTGGCGGGCAGCGCGGGCGACGCCTCGTCGACCAACCATGCGTCGCTGGAAAACGGTATGGCCCCCGAAGATATAGCGCGGATCGCGCTCGACGGGGTGGAAGCCGACCATTTCTATCTTTTGACGCATGGTGAGTATGCCGGTGTCGTGGCCAACCGCAACAGGACCATCGAATACGAACTGGCCGCTGCGACGCGCAGCGATGGACGCTGCGATGATGTCGATGTCCTTGCTGCTCATTGGAACCGGGAGAAAGCCAGTGTCTGATCAAAATTCTATCGACGGACGCGTGTTTGTCATCACCGGCGGGGCGCGCGGCATGGGTGCCGAGATGGCAAGACGGCTGGTTGCGCGCGGTGCCCGTGTCGTCGTAGGCGACCTGCGCGCGGATGAAGGCGCCCGCCTTGCCGAGGAGATCGGAAGCGCCTGCACTTACGTGACGCATGACGTGACCGATCCGGAAGGGTGGAACGGGATTGGCGAGGCTGTGGATGCGCTTGGGCGTTTCGACGGGATCGTGAACAACGCCGGGATATTTGATCCGCGCATCATAGACGAAACGGATGTCGAATTTTTCAACAAGACAGTCGCCGTGAACCAGCTCGGGACGTTCCTTGGTATTCGATTTGCGGCGGAGCGCGCCGGTGCAAGGCAGCTTTCGGTGGTGAACATGTCCTCGGTATCGGGGCTTCGGGGCAATGGCGGCATCGCCTATGTCGGGGCCAAGTGGGCCGTGCGCGGAATGACCAAGATGGCCGCCAAGGAGCTCGGACCGAAAGGCGTGCGCGTGAACTCTGTTCATCCAGGTCTGATCGACACGAACATGATGGAGGCAATTCCGGCCGATCGCCTGGAAGAGCGTACTGCCACGATTCCCATGGGGCGCCGTGGCCAGCCGGAAGACGTCGTCGATGTGGTGATCTTTCTGCTGTCCGACGGCAGCCGGTACATGACGGGCGCCGAACTGACGGTTGATGGCGGGCTTACGGTCTGAGGGGATCGCGATGCTGAGTGAAGCAAGTAGCGCCGTACTCGACTATCGCATTGCCGAAGGGCTTGGCCCGTTCGAGGCGTATTCCGTGGCCGAGGCAAGGGCGATGGTCGAGCGCAAGATGCCCGGCCTGACCGATCCGGCGGAGTGCTGGGCCGATGGCATGGTCCAGCGCCTCGGACCGGACGGGGACGTTGCCGGATTTCTTTTTCGTCCGTACGCCGGAGACGCCGACGGTGGGGTCTTGCCCGTGGTTGTCTATGTCCACGGTGGCGGCTGGGTGTTCGGCGAGCTTGCGTCGCACAGGCTGCTATGTGCCCGCATGGCGGCGGGGGCCAATTGCGCGGTGCTGTCGGTCGATTACCGGCTTGCGCCGGAGAACCGATGTCCCGCGCAACTGGAGGATTGCCAGCGCGCCATTTCCTGGGTCGTGAAGAACGGCCCTGCGATGGGGCTGGACCCGTCGCGCATGTTCCTGGCCGGTGACAGTGCCGGAGCGGGGTTGGCAGCCGCGATGGCCGCGGAGAAGTCGGGCGCGGGGGCAGGGTGTCCCGCGCCGCTTGGCCAGATCCTGATCTATCCCGCCCTTGATCAGGCGGGCGCCTATCCGTCGCACCGGATAGAAGAGCCCGGCATGGCGCTCACCGGGCGCACGATGGAATGGTTCCGGGACCACTATTTCCATGCCGACACAGATCGGGCCGATCCGGCGGTCTCGCCTCTTCGAGGAGGGCTGGAAGGGCCGCCGGCATTGGTGATCACCGCGGGCTACGATCCCCTGCGGGATGAGGGGGCATCATATGTCCGCCTGCGCCGCGAGCGGGGCATGGAGACCGCCAACTGCGTCCATCTACATTATCCCGGCGAGTTGCATGGGTTCATGACCGTGACGCCGGACAGCCCTGCCGCAGCCGATGCGCTGACCGGGGTTCTGCGATTCATCAATAATCAAACGGGAGTAACTTAATGACTGACGATGTAGCCCAATTTGACGCCCTGATCGTGGGCGCCGGATTTGCCGGTATCTACGCGCTGCACAGGCTTCGCAAAATGGGCCTGGAGGTGTGTACGGTTGAAGCGGGGGCCGATGTTGGCGGCACATGGTACTGGAACCGATATCCGGGTGCGCGGTGTGACACCGAGAGCATGCAATATTCCTATTCGTTCTCTGAAGAGATTCAGCAGGAATGGGAATGGACGGAACTCTACGCGGCGCAGCCCGAGATACTTTCCTACATAAAGTTTGTCGCCGACCGCCTGGAATTACGTCAGCACATTACCTTCAATACAAGGGTTGATGCGCTGAACTGGGATGACGATGCGTCGCTGTGGACCGCGACGTTCAGTGACGGGCGCAAAGTGCGCGCACGCTATTGCATCATGGCGACCGGTTGCCTGTCCGTGGCGAAAGAGCCCGACATTTCCGGTTTGGAGGACTACAAGGGGCGTCTTCTGAAGACCTCCGACTGGCCTGCGGAAGAGCCCGATTTTCTGGATGAGCGTGTAGGGTTAATCGGTACCGGGTCATCGGGCATTCAGACATCGACCACGATCGCGCCCGGTTGCGGCAACCTGACGGTTTTTCAGCGTACGCCGAATTACTCCGTCCCGGCCAACAACCGCCCAATGAGCGCGCATTACGTGGAGTCATGGAAATCCAACTATCCCGAACGCCGTGCCGCGCTGCGCCAGAGTCGGAATTACACGCTGTACAACAACCCCGGCATGCGGTCCGGGCAGGAGCTGACAGAGCGTCAGCAGAAAGCGCTTCTGGAGGCCGAATGGCAGATCGGGGGCATCGGTTTCATCTATACGTTCAATGACACGACGAAGGACCGTGAGGTCAACACGGCGGTGGCCGACTTTGTACGGCGCAAGATCCGGGAGACCGTCGAGGATCCGCAAACGGCCAAGGTGCTGTCCCCCGGAGACTACCCGATCGGAGCCAAGCGCATCTGCGTGGACACCGGCTATTACGAGATATTCAACCGGGACAATGTCGACCTGGTCGATATTCGCGCCGATCCGGTCGAGACCGCCACAGCGAATGGTCTGAAACTGAAAAGCGGACAGGAGATCGAGCTTGATACGATGATCCTGGCAACCGGGTACGACGCGATGACCGGAGCGCTCAATCGTATTGACATCAGTGGCCGCGAGGGGCGGACGTTGTCGCAGGAGTGGGATGCCGGGCCGCAGACCTATCTGGGTCTCATGGTGGCCGGGTTCCCCAACATGTTCCTGGTGACGGGGCCGGGCAGCCCCTCGGTTCTGTCCAACATGGTTCCGTCGATCGAAGAACATGTCGAGTGGATTACTGATACCATAGGAGACCTTCACGACCGGAACGAGAGCGAACTTGAACCGGTGCGCGCTGCGCAACAGGATTGGATGGCGGAGGTCGACGCCGTCTCGCGCAAGTCCCTGATGCGCGAGGCCGCGTCTTGGTACATGGGGGCCAATGTTGACGGGAAAGCGCAGGTATTCATGCCCTACGCCGGTGGTTCGGTGACATATGCCCAGATCTTGGATCAGCGGACATCCGATGGAATGCAAGGGTTCGTTTACAGGTGACTCGAAAAACGCGGCTGTAGCTCCCGGCAAATTCTTCAAGCCATACGAAGTCTTGAGAAAGAGCATGCACCTGATCAGCCCACCTGAGTGGGCTGATTTGATTGTTAGTGCATGACTGGACTTGGATCCATCTGGACGATGGTTTCAGGGGCCGGTGGTCGGCAGCCCGGAGCATTGTGAGGGCGTTTTTTTGTAATGTTTCCTCCCTCTTCGATCAGGATTTGGGCTTCTCGCAGGCTGTAGAAGACCTCACCGTTCAAGAACTCATCGCGGACCCGGGCATTGAAGCGTTCGCAATATCCGTTCTCCCAGAGGCTGCCTGGCTCGATGTAAGCCGTCTTTGCTGCTTTCGTTCTCTGGCGCTTGGCTCCTTGGCCCAGCGAGGGCGTCCGGATGCAGAAAGCCAGGAAAGTTTCCAAAGGTGGCCGGCCTTCGCGCCACCTATTCCCGAGTGGACTCCGAATGCTCCAGAAACAGAGAGATCAGCAGGCTTGAATCAGTGGGACGGTAAGTGAGTGGTCAAAGGATGAGACTCGCTTGTCGCTCCAAGTCTGCATCGTCTCTTTCCAGTCGGCATGCTCTCGTCTTCCGAAGGCTGCGGACGACTGTAAAAATGAATAGGTTCGGCCAAAAATCGCAGTGGGGGAAATTCCGGTGATCAGGCAGCAATCCCAAAAAAAGATACGCAGTCGCGCGTGGGAGAGCGATCCGATGCGCACGTTGCCGGGCTCATCTCATGTAGCGCCGTTTGCCCGTACGCACGTTTCGAATGTCATTGATTTAGCCATTTGCGCAGGCCGTCAGTCACAGGGTCAACGACACTAATTCACTGGCGAGTCAAAGTTGTTGGAGGATCTTTGTAAAGTAACGGGTACTTGCCACTCCATCTTTGCAACACTGAATCAGACCTCCCAGTAGTACGCGAAATATCCCTGGTCCGCATCAAGCCCGAGCTTGTGTCGAAACCTTGCTTTCGCATCTCGGACAAGGGATTTTTCGGCGGCGACCCAGACATACCGGTCGGGTCCCGGGGGCAAGGGCGCTTGCGACAGATGATCCCACAGCCTCTCGCTTCGCTGTCGGACGCACCAGGTCAGGTCGATCCCGTCGGGCCGGGCCAGGTCGCAGATGTCGTCGTCCGTGCCGACTTCGAGGATGGCGTGACCCCGCCGGTCGGGTGCCGATGTCTTCAGGATACGGCGGATCGCCGGAAGAGCCGTCTCGTCCCCGGCGATCAAGATGTTCCGCCCGTTCGGAAACCCGCCGCTGCCGGGGCCACTGATGCCTACAATGTGGCCGGGCCGCGCCGTTCGGGCCCAACGTGTCGCACGTCCGCCGTCGTGCTCGAACACGTCGAACGTGAACTGCCCCTTGCCCGGATCGAGATCGACGAAGGTATAGGCCGCGCGATGCAACTGATCGTCGCCGACGGGCATCCTTGTACGTCCATTGGCGTCGAGGTGCGGCCAGATGGGCGTGCGGCCCTCCGGAGGCAGAAGAAGGGAGAAATGCATTCCTCTTTCCTCCGACAGGCGCAAGGTGTCGGCGCAGTCGAGCGTGACCCGCAGGAAATGCGGTCCGACGCGCCGGACATCTTGAACCGTGGCCGTGCAGAAGTTGAGCGGTGCGCGGTTGCGCTGGATATCGCCTTCCCACTTTGCGGATTGGGTCAGGCCGGGCGCGACGTGATCCAGAATGTGATGCAGGTAATCGCGAATGTTTTGCAATGCCGCCGCGTCCGCGGCCTCGACATGTACCTGCAGGCCCGCGCGGTTAACCTCGAGCGATACGGATGCGAGAGGTGGTCTCACCAGCAGGCCGGCCTCGGTCTCTTCCACGGGAAGTTCGACCTCGCGGGCATGGGCCGAGATGTGCGGAATGGCATCGTCCGGCAAGGTGCCCCGGAACAGCGCGTTGGCGTGCAGGATTTTACTCATGATGCGACCTCTTGACGTTCCGGTGCGGGGCTGGCCCGGTGGCGGCCCACTGGCAGCATCATCGGCTTGCCCGAGGTGGGGTCGGGCATGACCCGGCAGGCCACGCCGAAAACCTCCTGTACCATGCGTTCCGTCAGAACGGTGTCCGGTGCGCCCGCGGCGTATACATTGCCGCCGCGCATTGCGATCAGGTGGTCGGCATAGCGGGCGGCGAGATTGAGGTCATGCAGGACCATGATAATGGTCGTGCCGCGGGCCTGGTTCAGATCGACCAGCAGATCGAGGACTTCGATCTGGTGCGCGACATCCAGAAACGTCGTTGGTTCGTCGAGCAGCAGGATATCCGTTTCCTGTGCCAGCGCCATGGCGATCCAGACCCGCTGGCGCTGTCCGCCGGACAGTTGGTCGACCTCCCGCTCGGCAATATCGGTGGTCCGGGTCGCATCCAACGCGGCGGCGATTGCCCTGTCATCGGCATGTGTCCAGCGCGACAGGAGGCCCTGATGGGGATGGCGGCCATGACTGACGAGATCCGCCACGGTGATCCCGTCCGGGGCGATGGGCGATTGCGGCAAAAGGCCCATGCGGCGGGCCAATTCGCGTGTCGGGATGTCGCGCACCGAGCGGCCATCAAGCATGACCCGCCCGGCGCTCGGTCGCAGCAGCCGCGAAAGGCATCGCAGCAGCGTGGATTTACCGCACGCATTGGCCCCGACAATCGCAGAAATGCCCCCCGGGGGCACCGCGACATCGAGACCGGTCAGAATCTTTCGCGTGCCGTATCCGGCCTCCAGTCCTGCCACGTTTAAAGTGCTCATGAACCGCCTCCGCTGCGATGGGATCGGATGATCAGATATACGAGGTATGGCGCGCCCAGGGCCCCGGTGACTACGCCCACGGGATAGCGCCCCGACAGAAGGTGCTGGCCTGCGTAATCGCCCAGCAGGACTAGCAAAGAGCCCACAATGGCGGAAGCCAGTAAGGGTGTCCGGCCGGTGCCTGCAATTCTCGCGGCAATCGGGCCCGACAGGAACGCGACGAAGGCGATCGGACCGGACACGGCCGTCGCCACCGCGATCAGCCCGACAGCGGCCATGACGAACACGAGCTTTTCGAAACGCAGAGGCACGCCAAGCGCCGCGGCGGTGTCATCTCCAAGTCGCATCGCCTCGAGATTGTCGCGCCGGACCAAAAGCGGTCCGCCCAGCAGGACCAGCGACAGCAGAACAGGCATCGCTTCGGACAAGGTCGCGCCGTTGACGCTCCCGGTCAGCCAACGCAAGGCATCCTGCAGCGACCACGCCGGCGCGCGCGACAGGACATAGGCGATCATGCTGTCGACCATGGCAGAGATCCCGATGCCGATCAGTATCAATCGTGCGCCCGACACCCCGTCACGCCAGGCCAGCAGATAAATCAGCAGCGCTACGATCATCCCGGCAACGACTGCGGCGACCGAGACGGCCAGCCCGCTCCAACCGAGAACGACGATGGTAAACACGGCCGCCGCGCTGGCGCCGGCGCTGATTCCGATGATGTCGGGGCTCGCCAGTGGGTTGCGCAGCAACGTCTGGAAAATCACACCGCCAAGTCCGAAGCTCATTCCGGCAAGGATCGACAGCACCGCCCGGGGCAGGCGTAGTTCGAGGATGCTGAAGCTTGCGCCCGGCACATCGTGCCCGGTCAGCACGCGCAAAAGGTCCGAGGGCGGGGTGATGGTCGGCCCGGTGACCAGTGTCAGCCCGACGCCCGCAACGACGATCCCCAGCATGATCGCAACAAGCCGCAGACGGGCTTTGCGCCGCGACGCGCGCAACGCCCCGACCCACGCGGCGGCGTCGGTATGCGCGAGGTTGCTCATAAGTCCCGAATCCGCCGATTGCGCACGATCCAGATGAAGACCGGCGCGCCGATAAAGGCGGTGACAATGCCCACATCCATCTCGGACGGACGCGCCACGATGCGTCCGATGACGTCCGCACCGATCAGAAGAATCGCACCGGTCAGGGCCGCGAAGGGCAGGAGCCAGCGGTGGTCCACGCCCACAAGCAACCGGCAGACGTGCGGCACGACCAGCCCGACGAAACCGATCGGCCCGCAGATCGCTGTGGTCGCCCCGCAAAGCAGCACAGCCCCAAGTGCCGCGCTGGCCCGCGCTACAACAACATTCGCGCCCAGGCCGGCCGCCGCGTCGTCGCCCAGGGCCAGCAGGTTCAGGCTGCGAGCCGACAAGAGGCACAGGATCAGGCCGGCCAGCAGAACGGGCAGGCACGGCAGGATGGCGTCGAAGCTGGCCCCGCCGATGCCGCCGACCTGCCAGGACCGCACGCCTCCGGCAATATCGTTGCGTGGCAGGATGATCGCGATCGTGAACGAGGATGTTGCGATGGCCGTCGCCGCCCCGGCCAACGCCAGTTTCAGCGGTGTCGCGCCGCCCCGCCCGAGCGACCCGATGGTGTAGACGAAACAGGCCGCCAGTCCGGCCCCGAGGATCGCGGTCCAGAGAAACGCGTCGAGCGTCTGCATCCCGAACCACGCGATGCCGATCACCACGGCCATTGCGGCACCCGCGTTGACGCCCAGTATGCCGGGATCGGCCAGCGGATTGCGAGTGACGCCCTGCATGACGGCACCGGCCAGCCCAAGCGCCGCCCCGGCGAGGACCGCAAGCACCGTGCGGGGCACGCGCACGGCGACTACCGCCTGCGCAATCGTTTCGGTCGAGCCGGTCACGCCCGCCAGGATGTCGGCCCATCCAACCGCGCGCGTGCCGAGGCTGATCGATACGAGGCAGGCCATTCCAAGCACCGCCAGAACGACGATCAGCCAGGCAAGCCGGGTGCTCCGGGGGCGCCGCAAGGCGTCAAGGGTCGTCTCTTTGGGGACTGCGTCGGTCATTCCGCCTTGCGCGCTGCGTCTGCCAGCCGTGCAACGTAGTCCTCCAGCACGAAGGGAATCGACAGGGGCGTGGGGTTGGCGGCCGTCCCCACCGGATCGTTCCCCAGAAGCACGGCCGCTCCGGTCTTGATGGTCTTCATGCGCGAGGTCAGCGTGTTTTCCGCGACGCGCGCCATCAGGGTCTCGCCGCCGTAGGTGACAAGGATATCGACGTCATCAAACATGTCGATCTTCTCGGCGCTCACCTCTCCCGCATAGCGCCCGGGTTCGGTGGCATCCGCGACCGCCTGCGGCGAGGTCAGGCCGAGGTCTTCGAGGAAGCGGACACGCGGATCGTTCGCGGAATAGAAGCGGATCACGCTCAGGTCCCGGACATCTAGATGCGTGACGAACATCGCGCTCTTCCCTGCGATTTCGGGGTGGCGTGCGGACACCTCGGCGATGCGCGCCTCGAGATCGGCGACGAGCGCGTCCCCTTCGGTCGCCATGCCAAGTCCGGCGGCATTCAGGCGGATCATTTCGCGCCAGCCGGTCGACCAGGGTCCGTCCGTATAGGCGACGGTCGGGGCGATCCTGCTCAGGATGTCATACTCGGATTGCGACAGGCCGGAATAGGCTGCCAGGATGATGTCGGGGCGAGTGGCCGCCACCGCCTCGAAGTCGATGCCGTCGCCTTCGTCGAACAACTTTGGCGTATCGGCGCCCAACGCCTCCAACCGCTTGGCGACCCAAGGCAGGATCCCGTCTCCGTCGTCATCCCCGAAATTCGCCCGGGCGAACCCGACCGGAACGATGCCCAATGCCAGGGGCACTTCGTGATTGGCCCAGGCGACAGTTGCAACACGCTCGGGCCGCGACGGCACGGTAGTCGTGCCGAAGGCATGGTCGATCGTGACAGGAAACTCCTGCGCGGCCGCGGGCGGCACCAGGGCTGCGGCAAGCCATAGGGCAAGCACGGCGACACCGATTTTCATACGTCTGAGCATTGGATTGCTAAGCCTCCGGTCGCTGCAGTCAGGGGACGAGAACTGCCTTCGGCTAGTCGTTTCCGCTTCGTGCCGTCAAGCAGAGCACGTGGTCTGAAGCCGCAAATCCGACAAATTCTGTCAATTTTGCAGAGAATCTGACAAAAACAATCGGAAAATACAATACACCTCCGCACTATCCTGCTCTATGTGCCATCGACGCCTGACCCGGCCGGATGCATCCGGGCTGGGGTTTGGCAAAGAACAGCCAGCGGGACTCCGGGCACGTCCTTGGGTGCCTGCAGCACCATCGCAACGTCGCGGTGCACAGCACGCCAGCACGCAAGAAACGTCAGAAGAATGGAAGCACGTTATGGGGGCACTTTTGAGAACACATCGATCATCTTTTCCACGCCCGGCACGTGTGACCGCGGCACTCCTTGGCTGCACGGCGCTGGTGGCGTTCCCGTTGGCAGCCACGGCGCAGGACGGCACTGGCGGCGAACCCTACCGGCTTGGAACGATCTTCGTCGATGCCGGCGCCGAGGCGGATGACGACGCCAATTCAACCATCGCCAAGGAGCTTTGGACTGGCGGCAAGGTCGCGACCAGCGTTCTTGACACGCCCGCGTCGGTGTCGGTCATCACGCAGAAGGAATTCGAAGAACGCAACGTCGACAAGGTGGAAGACCTGCTGGAATATACCCCCGGCATCGTCACCGATTATTTCGGGACCGACGATCGCAATGACTACTACCTCGTGCGCGGTTTCCAAGCCTCCACCTATCGCGACGGCCTGACCCTCGGATCGATGCGCGGCGTCCGCGAGGAACCATACGCGTTCGAGCGGGCCGAGGTGATGAAGGGCGGCAACTCCACCTTGTTCGGCACGTCCGATCCCGGCGGCACAATCAATTTCGTGACCAAGACACCGAAATTCGAACGGTTCGGCGAGGTCTACGGCTCTTACGGCACCAACAATCACACCGAGTTGGGCTTCGACTTCGGCGATGTCCTGAACGAGGACCGGACGCTGGCCTACCGTTTCGTCGGGAAGGTGCAAGACTCAGAGCTGGATTATGATTTCTCTCGGGACGACGAGACGTTCTTGCTCGGATCTTTCGCGTGGTCGCCAAGCGAGGATACCAAGCTGACCTTCACGGTGGATTATCTCGACCGCGACTCCACACCGAACAGCGGCGGTTACCCGATAGACCGGGAATACGACCGCAGCCAGTTCTTCGGTGAGCCGGGTTTCAATTATCACGATGTAGAGCGACTGACGGTGTCGGCGGGGTTCCAGCACGATTTCCGCAACGGTCTGCGGCTGAACGCAAACCTGCGCTACAGCGACCTCACCGACGACTTCGGTTATGTCTACATCTCCGACAACGCGGCGCGCGTCGGTACCATGGTCGATCGCTTCTATTTCGGCACTGACAGCACCGCGGAAGAGGTGATCGGCAACGTGATCCTGCAATACGACACCAGCTTCGGCAGTGTCGACAGCAGCACGCTGGCAGGGCTGGAGTTTCGTGACGCGTCGACCACCAGCGCGTCGATCTTCGGGGCCTACACGCCGATCGACGTCAGCAACCCGGTCTATTCCGGTGCGCCGACCGGGTTTGTACCCTACAGCGCCGAGGCCAACGATTTTGCCACCCAATCGGTGTTTCTGCAGCAGAACCTGTCGTTCGCGGACCGGTTCATCGTGACCGCGGGCGTGCGTCATGACTGGCTGGACATCACCAACACCGACCGCCTGACAGCGACGACCACCAGTGCCGATTTCTCGGAAACCTCATGGCGGGGGGCGCTGACCTACAAGATTACGGACCAGATTTCGACCTATGCGAGCTATGTCCAGTCGGTCGCACCGCCCGCCATCGGCACCGAGCCCGAACGTGGCGAGCAATACGAGATCGGGGTCAAGTACCAGCCGCAGAGCATCAACGCGCTGTTCACCGCATCGCTTTATGATTTGACCAAGAAGAACGTCGTGGTGCCGGTTGTCCTGCCCAGCGGCGTGATCGAGCGACAGACCATCGGCGAATCCCGCGTTCGCGGTCTGGAACTGGAAGCGCGCGCCGAGCTGACGCAGGGCCTGACCCTTTCCGGCGGATACAGCTATCAGGATTCCGAGTTCGTGCGCGGCAATGTCCGTGGCGTGACGGTGGACGGGAACCAGTTCGCTTCTGTGCCCGAGCACATGGCCTCGCTGTGGCTGACCTATGACATTCCGACCGGCGGATCGCTGGGGGACATGTCTGTTGGCCTAGGGGCGCGCTACGTGGGCAGCTACTATTACAATGCCTACAACAACAATGGCAAAAGCCCCGACCAGTTCCTGTTCGATGCGTCCTACTCATACGAGTTGGCGGAGAACACGGAACTGCAGGTCAATCTCAGCAACATCTTTGACGAGCAGTATGTCGTGGGACGAGGGACGGCGGATTTCTACAACCAGGGCCGGACAATCACGGCTGCGCTGCGCCGCAGTTGGTAATCGGTCAAGCACATCGGCGGCAGGGCCCGGCTCCCTGCCGCAGTTGGCTTCGGCCGTCAGCGCCTCTTCTGATCCCGCCGCCAGCTTCCGGGTGTTCTGCCGACAAGCTGGCGGAACGCGCGGGTCAGATGAGCCTGGTCGGAAAAGCCCAGCCGATCCGCGATGTCCGCCACGCTGAGATCGGTGTCGGCCAGAAGGGTCCGCGCCTGTTCAAGCCGCTTGTTCAGCTGCCACTGGTGCGGCGACATGCCGGTCGTATTCTTGAACACCAGCGAGAACCAGCTTTCCGACAGGTTCACCGACTCGGCCATCTGCGCAATGCTGAGCCTGTGACCGCGCGCTTCCTCGAGGCGCAGCGCGACCCGGCGCATCTGCGCGGCGGTCAGTCGGGCGTTCCCGGTTTGCGTGCTGCACCGGTCCATGTCCAGCAGAGCTGTAATCAGACAATTGACCACGCTTTCGACAAACAGTGCATGCCGGGTGGGACTGGATATTTCCGTGACCAGCAGTCGCGCCAGCGGCTCGATATCCGTGACATCGTCGCGCTCGACCGGATTTTCCAACACCTCGATCGCGGTGGACCGGGGGATCGCACTGGACAGGAACTGGATCGCCCAGGCGTAATCCATGTGAATATCGACATGGGTAAACCTGAGAGGTTTGGAGAAACGGGTGCGAAGTTCCATTCCCGCCGGCACGAAGATGGCGCGGGCCAAGCTGCCAGTGCCTTTCCCCGTCGTGGTCGAGATCGAGCTCATATCATCAAAGAAGATGCTCAGTCGTGGATTGGCCGAGACATAGCGCCCAGTGGCGCCCTGGTCGCCGCTGGCTTCCCAATGCGCGACCAGGGCGTTGTCGAACTGGCGCCACTGGACCGGGCGGATGCAATGCAGCTTTTCTGTGTGCCCGGAAAAGTCGTGACTATAGCCCATGCGTATCAGGCTCCGCGTGCGAGATGTCAGGATGTGGCTATCCGGTGCGAAAGGGCCGGGCCGTCACGCATGCCAGAATGGCTTGAGATCGCATTATGAGGTGCAAACTGCGCGATCACAAGCCACGGCTCCACAAGGTCCTTATGCTCCGCCTTGCTGGACGGCGGCGAGCACCTCTCCTAAACGGTATTTGCCGAGGCAATCTGCCGGGCGGCTCACCGGCAAAAACGCTCTGAAGGAAATTCCCATGCTGCGTCAGTTTTTCGAGTATTACCGCCCGCATATGGGCCTCTTTTGGCTGGACTTCGGCTGCGCGGTGATCTCGGGCTTGCTGGAACTGGCCTTTCCGCTGGCCGTGGCGGGATTCATCGACCATCTGCTGCCGCGCGGTGAGTGGGCGCTGACCATGTGGGCCGCAGTAGGGCTGGTGGTGGTGTACCTGATTAACGCGGGCCTCATGGCCGTGGTGATCTACTGGGGTCACAAGTTGGGCATTAACATCGAGACCGAGATGCGGGCGAAGGCCTTCGACCACCTGACACGCCTGAACTGGGGCTGGTTTGACAAGGCAGAGACCGGCAAGCTGGTGGCGCGCGTCACCCGCGACCTCGAAGAGATCGGCGAGGTGGCGCATCACGGCCCCGAGGATCTGTTCATCGCGATCATGACCTTCATCGGGGCCTTCGCCCTGATGCTGTGGCTGCATGTGCCGCTGGCGTTGATGACAGCCGTGATCGTGCCGGTGATGGTCGTGCTACTGGCCGTCTATGGTGGGCGTATGACCCGGGCATGGCAGGCGATCTATGGCCGGGTGGGCCAGTTCAACGTGCGGCTGGAAGAAACGCTGGGCGGTATTCGCGTGGTGCAGGCCTTTACCAACGAGGCGCATGAACGCGAACTTTTCGCGGATGCCAACCGCGGGTATCGCAAGACCAAGCTGGAGGCCTACCGCATCATGGCGGCGCTGACGACGCTGCATTACATGGGCCTGCGCTCGGTTCAGGTGATCGTGATGGTGGCGGGCGCGGGCTATGTCTTTTCCGGCTCGCTGTCGACGGGCAGCTTCGTGGCCTTCCTGCTGCTGGTGGGCGTGTTCTTCCGCCCGCTGGAAAAGATCGCGGCGGTGGTCGAGACCTATCCGCGCGGCATCGCCGGGTTCCAGAGGTTCCAGGCGCTGCTGGCAGAGCGGGCCGAGATTGCCGACGCGCCGGACGCCAGGCCAGCGCCGGACCTGACCGGACGGATCGAGTTCGACGACGTGACCTTTACCTACGACGGCGCGCGCGGCGTACTGCATGGCGTGTCCCTCTCCGTCGAGCCGGGCCAGACGGTCGCGCTTGTGGGGCCGTCCGGCGCGGGCAAAAGTACGCTGATGGCCTTGCTTCCACGCTTTTATGCACCGACGTCGGGCGAAGTCCGGATCGACGGCCAGGCCGTCGCGGACATGACCCTGGACAGCCTGCGGCGGCAGGTGGGATTGGTATCGCAGGATGTCTTCCTGTTCGGCGGCACCCTGCGCGACAACATCGCCTACGGGCGGCTTGACGCATCAGACGAGGAGATACTGCACGCCGTTCAGCAGGCACAGTTGTCCGAGATGGTGTCGGAGCTGCCCGATGGTCTCGACACGATGGTGGGCGAACGTGGCGTCATGCTCTCGGGAGGACAGAAACAGCGCGTGGCCATCGCGCGTGTCTTCCTGCGCGACCCACCGATTCTGCTTCTGGACGAGGCGACCTCGGCGTTGGACCGGGGCACCGAGCGCAAGGTGCAGGCGGCGCTGGATACGTTATCGAAGGGGCGCACGACACTCGTCATCGCGCACCGCCTACAGACCATCCGTCACGCCGACCGCATCGTCGTTCTGGACGAAGGCCGGATTGTGGAGGCGGGCACGCATGAAGAACTGGTGGATCGACAGGCGAATTACTTCTCAATGATGGACTGAACCGTTTTGATGCGGGAGATCACCAGGCCTGACAGCCTCGACCACGATGACCTTGCACAGGCGCTCTGCATTGAGACAACGCCTTTCGGGCGACGACGCTTGTAGGACGACAGATCGTTGGATAAGCTCGGCGCACTGGTGGAATACTAGGCATCAGGCTGGCCCCTGAAACCCGCAGCACCGAACCCTAAGCCGTTTCTCGCGCTTGAAAGACTAATCCTATGGGGCTGCGATCTCCTGTCATGATTCCGTTCACCAAGAGTTCTTTCGGCGCCACGCGTCGCAGCTTTATTCTCGGAAGCTTTGCGACGCTGGTGGCGCCGCGCGTCGCCAGAGCACGTCAGGCAATCAGGATTCCCCATGTCTGGGGCGAAACGGTTCTAGAGCGTCCGGCCGAGCGGGTCGTGTCCTTGGGATACACCACTCAGGACCCGTTGCTGGCACTCGGGGTGGTGCCGCTGGCAGTCCGTTACTGGTTCGGAGACCAGCCGCATGCAGTCTGGCCATGGGCGCGGGAGCGACTGGGCCACGCGGAGCCGACCGTTCTGACCGGCGAAGTGTCGATGGAACTCGTCGCGGGGTTGTCGCCCGATCTGATCGTTGCCATCGGGTCGGGTATCTCACGGGCCGAATACGCGTTGCTGAGTGAGATCGCGCCGGTGCTGATGCAGGGGGCCGACGACCCCGTCTTTGGCACGCCTTGGCAGACCGATACCAGGCGCATCGCGCGCGCATTGGGCACGCCGCAGCGGGCCGAGGCGTTGATCGGGGACGTCGAAGGGCAATTCGAGAGCGTAAGGGCCGCGCATCCGGATTGGCAGGGCAAGACGGCGGCGGCGGCCTGGCAGAACGGCAGCGAGACCGGCGCCTTCATGGCCCAGGACAACCGGGCGCGGTTTCTGCATAACCTCGGGTTCCAGATGCCGGAAAAGCTGCGCGACACGGCGGCTGCAGACAGATTCTACACCACGTTTTCACCCGAGGATATTTCGCCGATAGATGCGGATCTCCTGCTGTGGATCTCGTCTATCGGCGGGGCGCGGGAAATCGCCCGGCTACCGATGCGGCGGACCTTGCGTGCCGAGCAGGAAGGGCGGGAGGTCTATGCCGACACCCTGATCTCCGGAGCGTTGTCCTTCGGCAGCGCGCTGTCGCTGCCCTATGCGCTTGAACGCCTGGTCGGGGAGTTCGAGCTGGCGCTCGACGGGAGACCGGAGACGGTCGTGCCCTCGGCGCTGAAGGCGGGGCTGGTGCGCTGATGCGGGGGCTGTTCCTCGCCTGCCTTCTGATCGGAGCCGTGGCCATGTCGCTGGGCGTTGGCGTCAGACCGGTTGCGCCCGGCGTGTTCCTGGAGGCGTTGCTGGGATACGATCCGCGCGACCCGGCCCATGTGACGATCGCGGCGATCCGGTTGCCGCGCACTGTGGCGGGCCTGGCGGCGGGTGCGGCGCTGGGCATCGCGGGGACGGTGATGCAGTCGCTGACCCGCAACCCGCTGGCCGATCCGGGCATTCTGGGGATCAACGCGGGTGCTGCCTTTGCGCTTATCCTCGGGGTTACGCTGTTCGGACGATCCGACCAGGCGGCGGTGGCTTTGTTCGCCTTTCCCGGGGCCGCGCTGGCGGCGCTGGCGGTGTTTGCCTTGGGTGGCGGGTTCCGGGGCGATTCCGGACCGGTGCGCCTGACGCTGGCGGGGGCCGCCCTGAACGCGCTGCTGTTATCCCTGGTCACGGCGGTTGTCCTGGTCCGGCAGGAGTCGCTGGATGTCCTGCGGTTCTGGGTGGCCGGCTCGCTGACCGACGCGGCCTTCAGGCCGGTTGTGGAAATGACGCTGGTCATCGGGTTGGCCGCTGTGCTCGCGTTTGCCATCGCTCCGCTGATCGAGGCGCTGTCGCTTGGTTCCGACCTTGCGCGGGGGCTTGGAACCCGGCCGTTGAGAGCGCAGGCCGGCGCGCTGACGGTGGTCACCTTGGCGACCGGGGCGGCGGTGGCCATTGCCGGACCGATCGCTTTCCTGGGGCTGATGGCGCCGCACCTGGCTCGGATGTCGACAGGATATGCGCTGCGGCCGCGGCTGGCGGTGTCGGCGGCCTATGGCGCCCTGACACTGACGTTGGCGGATACGGTGGGACGGCTGGTTCTGAGCAGTGGAGAAGTGCGCGCCGGGATCGTCGTGGCGATGATCGGGGGGCCGGTCTTCATCTGGGTCGCGCGCAGGCTGAGACCGGGTGCGATGGCATGAAGGGGTACGTGCCGTTGTCTCTTCTGATCTTTCTCGCCACGAGCGCGGCGCTCTTGACCGGCCAGGTGGATGCGAGCCCCGGTGTGTTGTGGTCCGGCCTGGTGACAGGTGAAGGGCCCGGGGCGCTGATGCTGGACACGATCCGGGGGCCACGGGTGGCGACCGCGCTGGGGGCGGGCGCGGTGCTGGGGATGTCGGGGGCGCTTTTCCAGATGCTCTTTCGGAACCCGCTGGCGTCACCGGATATCCTTGGATTCAACGCCGGTGCGGGATTGGCGATCATCGCCGGCATTGCTTTCGGTATCGCGGTGCCGACAGCGGTGATGGCGGCGCTTGGCGGCGTGGCGATGGCGCTGGTGATCGGTGGGCTGGCCTTTCGCGGAGGCGGTGGGACGCCGGTGTTGACGATCATCCTGATCGGAATTGGCGCGGGTTTCACGGCGACGTCGGTGTCGACCTTCCTGATGACGATCTTGCCGGGAACGACCGCGTCCGAGGCGCAGCGCTGGTTGACGGGCTCGCTCGCGGCGCGCGATTGGAGCCATGCCGCGCAAGTTCTGGGCATCGGGGCGATGCTGGCAAGCCTGGCCCTCGGGCAGGCACGGATCCTGTCGGCGCTGGAACTGGGCGATGGGCTGGCGGCCGGGCTGGGGCAAAGGCCCGAGGCGGCCCGGTGGTGGCTTTCGGCAACGGGCGTGTTGCTGGCCGCCACGGGCGTGGCCGTGGCGGGGCCGGTGCCCTTCGTGGCGCTGATGTCCGGGCCCCTGGGGATGCGTTTGACCGGTGCCCGTACGTCGGCGGGGCGCATGGTCTCGGGTGCAGGGGCCGGCGCACTGTTGTTGGTGTTGTCGGACCTTCTGGCGCGCGTGGCCGTGCCCGGCCTGCAATTGCCCGCCGGGGTCGCGACCGGCCTTCTGGGCGCGCCCTACCTGCTGTGGCGGCTGTCGCGGGAAATGGAACGAGGAGACTTGTGATGCTGAGAACGGAGGCGCTGAGCCTGTCTTATGACGATGTGCCCGTCATCAGCGACCTGGACCTGGAGCTGCCCTGCGGGCGTGTCACCGCGATCATCGGTCCGAACGGCTGCGGGAAATCCACGTTGCTGCGTGCGCTGGCCCGGCTGATGCCGCCGGCTTCCGGCCGGGTGACGCTGAACGGCGAGGACATCAACCGCATTCCGCCCAAGCAACTGGCCCGCCAGATGGCCATCCTGCCGCAAACATTGCGGGCGCCGGACGGGATCAGGGTGTCGGATCTTGTCATGCGGGGTCGAATCCCGTGGCGCACGTTCCTGAGCCCGTGGAACGAGGCCGACAAGACGGCCTGCGAGGCCGCGCTGGAGGCGGTCGGAATGACCGGGTTTGCCGAC
Organism: Roseovarius sp. SK2; assembly: GCF_028807495.1. Taxonomy (NCBI): domain Bacteria; kingdom Pseudomonadati; phylum Pseudomonadota; class Alphaproteobacteria; order Rhodobacterales; family Roseobacteraceae; genus Roseovarius; species Roseovarius sp. SK2. The sequence continues at coordinate 188,932 of NZ_JARAMK010000009.1, read as the reverse complement.
CGGGAACTGTCGGAGCTGTCGGGCGGGCAGCGGCAGCGGGCGTGGCTGAGCCTTGTGCTCGCGCAGCAGACGCCTTGCCTGCTGTTGGACGAGCCGACGACCTATCTGGACCTGACGCACCAGATGGACGTTCTGGCCCTGCTGCGGCGGCAGAACCGGCAGTCCGGGCAAACGATCGTCAGCGTGCTTCACGATCTGAACCTTGCAGCCCGCTATTCGGACAACCTTGTGCTGTTGGCGAACGGTCAGGTGGTCGCTTCGGGCGCGCCCGAGCAGGTCTTGACGCCGGATAACCTGTTGTCGGCTTTCGATCTGGAGGCACGGGTCATTCCGGATCCGGTGACGGGGACGCCGATGGTTGTGCCGCTGGAGCCGGCAGAGCCTGTCCTCTCCGCTGGAGTGTGACCTCCGCGCGAGCGCGGAATGAAAAAAGATGCGGCATCGCTGCCGCATCTTCATCCTTCGGGTTCGGTTCCGGTTTTCAGAAGCTGGAGGTGACCGACAGGCTGATCTCGCGCCCGGAGCCGTAGGAGCAGGTATAGAGATCCTGGCAGCCGGTGACGTAGCGCTTGTCGCCGATATTGGTGACGGCAAGATTGGCTTCGAGTCCGTCGCGTACCTGGTAGGTTGCGAAAGCGTCGTAGAGGGTTGCGCTGGACACCTTGAACGTGTTGGTCGGGTCGGCAAAGCTTTCGCCCTGGTGACGCACGCCGGCCCCGATTTTCAGGCCGTCAAGCGGGCCCGCGAAATCGTAGCTGGCAAAGAGCGACAGCTCGGTCTCGGGAATGAGCGTCGGTGTCGTGCCGACAAGGGCCGGGTTCGCGTCCTCGCGGATTTCCGCGTCGATGAAGCTTGCGGCGGCCTGGAGGTAAAGCCCGTTGCCGAAATCGTATTCCGCCTCGAACTCGAGGCCGCGCGAGCGCACCTCGCCCAGCTGTGTCTGGTTGGGCGCGACACCGACGACGACCCCTTCGCGATCGATCTGGAACGCCGCGCCGGTGAACGAGAAATTTCCGCCCAGAGGCGCCCATTTGAACCCGAGCTCGACCTGGTCGCCGGTTTCCGGGCGGGTCACGCCGGCGGCGGGCGATGCGATCAGCGGATTGAAGAACGTCGAGTAGGAGAGATAAGGCGTGAAGCCCGACGCGGCTTCATAGGCGATGGCCACGCGCCCGGACGTTTCGCTGTCGCTGCGGCTGAAGTTGGTCGAGCCACGCTGCTTGGTTTCAACGAAGTCATGCCGCAGGTTGAGTGTGCCGATCCATCCACTGCCCCAGCGCATCTGATCCTGCACGTAGAAACCGATCTGACGCTGGGTGGTCGTGGCGTCCTGGTAGGGCGCGCCGATGACCGGCGTACCGGGGGGCGTCGGATTGACCACGGTATTGCTGCCAAGGCCCGAGGCCTGGATTTCGTCGATCTCGTAGTAACGAGCGTCAAGGCCGAAGAGGAGGTCATGATCGACCGACCCGGTCGAGACCGTTCCGTAGTAGCGCAGATCGGTCTGGGCGGTGTAGACCTGCGTGTCGTGCTCGAAAGCTATGAGGCTGAGCGTGCCCTGCGGGTCACTGGGCGCGGTGGCAAACCCATTGTACCCGAAGGGATAGTAGTAGCGCTCGTGGACATCGGCATAGCCCAGGCGCCCGATGCCGGTGAAGGTAAAGCCGTTGTCGAGTTCGCGTTCCACGATGGCAGAAAACGAGGCTTGCCGCCGCTCGTACTTGTCCCAGTCCGGGTCCGAGAAGTTCGCATCGGGATCGATATAGCCGAATTGCGGGGTGGGCACGACCGTGCCCTGATAGGGCAGGAACGTGCTTCCGTTGTGGTGTTCGTCGGCGATGTGGATGTTGGCCAGCAGGGTGACCTCGGTGCCGCCATCGGTCCTGAACCGATAGGCCGGCGCGAAGGTGCCGCGCACGCCATCATTGAACGCATCGTACTTGTCGCCGCCTTCGAGGCGCCCGGTCAGGCGATAAGAGCTCGAGTCGCCGATGTCGTCGCCGTAGTCGAACTCGACCCAGCCGGCGGTCGCGTCGTTGACGCCGAATGTCAGTTTCCGGATCCGGCCGCCCGGGCGCTTGGACACGTAATTGACGATGCCGCCCGGGTTCGAGCCACCGTAGAGAGCCGAGGATGCGCCACGCAGGACCTCGACGCGTTCCAGCGTGTAGGGGTCGATGAAGAAGGAGCCGAAGGCGAATGAGAGGTTCTGCGCGTTGTCGAGATAGATCCCGGTCTGGTCGGCCTGGAAGCCTCGAATGCGCAGCCAGTCATAGTCATTGTCGTCGCCGAACACGTCCGCTGTCACACCCGCGGAATAGCGCAGGGCCTCGCTGACGCGGTTGGCGCCGAAACGCTCGATCTTCTCGCGCCCGAGAACAGAGACCGACTGCGGTATCTCGTTCACGGTGAGCGGTACCTTGCTGCCCGTGACGGTTGGCGGGTTCTTGTCCTCGCTCACGGGACCGGTGGCGTCTTCCTGGTTGCGCAGGGTGATCGTCCCGAGATCCAGCGTTTCATCAGCGGGCTGGGCGTTTGAAACCGCAGCGGTTCCCAGCAGCATCAGCGCTGCGCTGCTGAGCCTGGCCATGCCAAGGCGGCGGTTTATAGTTTTGGCCATATCGGCATCCTTCTCTTTCAGATGTCACGTCGGGTCATCCATCCTCCCGGGCGGGGAAGAGGGAGCGCGCAAAGTGCTTCAGGATACCCGATTAAAATTATCAGGAAGAATTGTCTTGAATAATCGGACCATCCTGCCCGGGCGGATTCGCCTTTGCCCATGCTCCCGGTGATTGGCCGGTTCCCAGCTTGAAACTGCGGGAAAAGTGGGCCTGGTCGGCGAACCCGGTTACGTTTGTCACCTCGGCAAGCGGCAGTCCGCGGCACAGGAGGCGCTTGGCGTAATCGATCTTGATCCCTGTGACCCAAGCATGTGGCGACATGGCTGTGCGTTTGCGGAAGACCCGGTTGAAATGCGTCCGGGACAGGCCGGACAACGCGGCCAGATCATCCACAGCGATCCGATTTTCCATTCGTTCGAAGACATGCGCGCGCATGGCGTGGAGCCAGGCGTCCCCCTTGTCGCCATCGCCAAGGCCGGCCCGGTCGATCAGGCATACCTCTTGTACGATGGCGCTGACCAGCCTGTCGACGCGGTGCATGGACGGGCGGATCGACACGCATTCGTCCTGCAGGACGCGCACGAGCGGGGCCAGCGGCCCGAGCGATGGGAAAACGAGCATCCTGTCGAGGGGCGCGCCGGCCCCTGCAAGCGACTTGAGGCGCGGCATCGAAAGATGAATGTCGATGTGTCTGAGATCGCCAGGTTCGTCGAGGCTGGCCCAGACCTGCACGCCTGCCGGAATGTAGCATGCGGCGGCGGCGCTGGATGCGGCGTCTTTCCCGCGTGAGAGGGACAGTGCACGGTCATCGAGGACAAGAACAAGGCGTGGGTACATCGAGACATACCGTCCGGTGGCGCGGGACTGTCCTTGCACATGCCAATAGTCGACGACCATGTCGTCGAACCGTAGGCAGCGCATTTCGTCCAGCGGGTCGAACCCGCGGACAGCAGCATACATTCTGGGATGAAAGGACATCGCTCCGCCATTGATACGTATTGGCTGGGCACTGCCTCGCTACCCGTAAACTATTCTCATCCGGAAAGATTATCAACTGTCCTTGACCGGCGGTCCTGTAACGGGTCCGCTCCGCACTTGCATCGCCGGGTGCCTGCCGTATCCGGGTCGCCGGAATAGACCGGACCTTTCGAGACCTGCATGTCGAATCATCGGAACCAGCACCTCCAGGGTAAGTACGGCGAGAATCCCGGAGAACATCGGGGAAATATTTAAGTACTTGTGAGGGCTACGATTCCAGCCGATTGACAATTCCGACTAAAAAAGTCAGATTAGACAAATCCAGCCAATCCCGAGGGCTTTTCCGAGGGACCGCCCGATACATTCGAGTTTCAGGAGGGGCACCGGAACCGCTTTGGCAACCAGGTCGAAGCATCCCGATCCTCCGACGTCGTGCCCGGCAGCATTTACAGGGCGCGGAAACCACGGAAAACAGGAGGGCGGAATGGGTGCCTTAGACAACAAATTGCTCATCGGCGCGACCGAGGTCGATACGATCCCGCTGCACTATGCGAGCAAGCTGACCAATGGCGGCGGGCTGGCGCATATCCAGCTCTATGATCAGGTTTACACGCTGCGCATCACGCGCGCCGGCAAATTGATCCTTACGAAATGATGAATCCATCTGAACGCCGTGGCGGCGCACCCGTCGGTATCCTTCAAGATCTCGATCCGGTCGAGGCGAGCGCCGTAATCTATTTGCGCATGTGGTGCGACGGGCCGGAAGCGCAAAGCCTTGTCTGGAATGATTTCGCAACGGCTCTCGGCCCCAGGGCGGGACGCAGGGAATTGCAGAATTTTGAACAGCTTTGCGGCATGTGTGCCAAGCATGGCCGCCGCCCATTGGTGCGGCACCACGCGCAGTGCAGGTGCCTGGGCGGCGACGAGGCGACGTTCGCCAACATCGTGGCCCACGCTGCGGATGGCGAGCGCGAGGATGCGTTTTTGATGGCTGCGAACCTTGTCCGGCCCGATATGGCCGCTGTCATTGTGGCGCTTGCGCAGGAGTTCGGCCTGACACTGCGGCGCATGATGGGCATGTCAGGTTACCATCCGGCCACGTTGCCGACACCGATCGACCACCCCGATCCAACGAAGCTCCACTAAAAAAGTCGAGAGCAAGAATAGGCAACCCAGTCACGAATATGTCCGCGCTTCGCTGGTCACGATGCGCTCTGCTATGGCGGAAGGTCAGACGGGACAAGGTAGCCAATGCGGGCAGGAGGCATTCGAGCAAGGGGGCCGGGGTCTGAACGATCCCGGTCTCCGCGCAGGCCAGGCAAGCGGATCGGGCATGCCGGCTGCATCAGGTTTGCGCAAGAGGAGACTGCGACCGCCACGCATTCAGGACGGACGCGGTTCTCGAGCACGTATTTAAGAAAACCACTTACAAGGTTCCGCCTTGTGGTTCCTGTCACGGCAAGAGCTCCACGTCCTTGCAGACACTGTGGCATGGTTGATTGCCTGCAATCGGCAGGAAGTGCTTTCGTTCTTCAATCGAGGTAGAGACCGCTTTCATCGCGTATTTTTTCAATCTCTCTTAGCCGAGCATCTGAACTTACGTCGGCAACGGACGCTGCTGCCGCAAGCAAAGTTTCGATCATGAACAGAACGGAAACCAGAGACGGGTAATAGTGCGGGCTCGTTGTCGGTGCGTAGAATGTCGTATCGGCATATGGCACGAGCGGTGAACTGGGCCGATCGGTCACGGCAAATATCTTTGCACCTTTCGAGTGTGCATATTGAACGGCGCGCGTCGTCTGAACGGCGTAGGGGGAAACTGAAAACACCAACATGCTGTCCGCCTCGTCAATGACGGCCAAGCGCTCGGTCAAATCGACAAGGCCCCCGTGCAATGCCACGAAATTCGGAAGCGCCATGCTGCCGGTGACTTCCATCAGTCCCGAAAGCCAATACAGCGATCCGGACGCAAGAAGATAGGTGCACCTGCTTTGGTGTACCGATTTGGCGAAAGCGTCGATCGCTTCCGCATCGAGAAGGTCGGCCGTTGTCGCGAGGTTGCCGTGCACCGACTCTGTCAGGTCTCGGATCAGTTCGCTGCTTGAGGTGTCGCCGAAAGAGTTCCGGAGCCTGCCCACCCGGGCACCAAACCCCCTGCCGTTGGAAACGCTGGCCTGAAACGCGGCTCTCAATGCGGCGTAGCTCTCGTAATCCAGTGCCTTGGCCAGTCTTTGCAGCGTTGCCGGAGAAACATCGCAATCTGACGCAATTGCGCGCATCGAATCGAATGCAATTCTGTCAGGGTTGTCGAGCGCGAAGCGGGCGACATGCGTCAGCTTCTTCGACAAATCGGGTAGACGGTCGCGAATGGTATCCTTCGGGTTGTCCAACTTCGGCCTCTCTTGATGCGAAAAAATACAAAGTAATTTTTTCCACCAAAATTATTACATTTGTTTCACGAGATGGGTAGACAAAACATTCGAAATCACCTTCAGTGCTTCAAATATCACGGCATCGACCGTGCTCAAACACAACAGGAGGACGTACAATGATTCGTTACATCACAACGACGTTGGCCAGTGCGGCGCTGGCGCTGGTCTGTGGTCAGGTGCAGGCCGATCAGCTGGAAGACATCAAGGAAGACGGCGAAATCGTTGTCGGCGTAAAGCAGGACTACAAGCCCTGGGGCTACCTGACGTCCGACGGTGAACTGGCCGGGCTGGAGATTGACCTGGCCCGCGACGTGGCCGAGCGTCTCGGGGTCGAACTGGAACTCGTCCCCGTGGTTGCATCGAACAGGATGCAGTTTCTCAGCCAGGGCCGCATCGACCTGATCATTGCAACGATGGGTGACAACGAGGATCGCCGCGAGGTCGTCGGTATGATCCAGCCGAACTACTACGCCGGGGGCACCAATGTTCTGGCACCGAAGTCCGTCGGGCTCGAAGAGTGGTCGGACCTGGAGGGGCGTGACGTCTGCGCGCTTCAGGGCTCCTATTACAACAAGCGCGTGACGCAGCTTTACGGCCCGAACCTCGTGGCGTTCGCCGGTATTCCCGAGGTTACCTCGGCCTTGCAGAACGGCAACTGCGTGGCGTTCCTTTACGACAACACGTGGATCGAGTCGCAGCTGGCGTCGGACGAACAATGGGCAGATTACGAGATGCCATTCGAGACCGAGGATCCGCAGGCCTGGTCCATCGCCGTTCCGCTTGAAGAACTGGACGGAGCCTATGGCGAGAAAATGAGCGAGATCGTCACGGACTGGCACAAGACCGGTTTCCTCATCGAGCGGAACGAGGCGAATGGTATCGCACCGAGCCCGTTCCTTCAGGAAATGCACGAAAAGTTCAAATAACCCTTTTCGCCATTTGACTTTCCGGCGGCGAGCGCTTCGCCGCCGGTTCCATTTCAGGACGACGACGAGCAATGGATTCTACAAGTGTCATAGAGTGGTTGCGACCGGACTGGTTTTTCAACCTCACGGTTGTCAGCGATGAATACAACCGCGGGCGGTACCTGGCAGGTTTGTGGATGACCGTTCAACTTTCGGTCATCTCAATTGTCCTGTCGCTGGTCGTCGGCGCTGTGGGGGCGGCAGCGCAAGGCGCGCAGTCCCGTACCGTGCGGGTGCTTGTAGGTTTCTTCGTGGCCTTCTTTCGGAACACGCCGCCGCTGGTCCAGCTCTACTTTTTCTATTTCGCCATCGGCACGGTCCTTCAGATCACGGGCGACGATGGGCGGCCTGAACCACTGGTCAGCAATTTCGGTTGGGCGATCATTTCTCTGTCGCTCTTTGCCGGCGCTTTGAACGTCGAGATTTTCCGGGCCGGCATCGAGGCTGTTCCGAAGTCCACAATCGAGGCCGCAGAGGCACTGGGATACAAGAGGCTGCAGATCTACAAGGACATCGTGCTGCCTCTGGCGGTGCGCATCTCGCTGCCCGCGCTTGGGACGAACCTCGTGAACCTGGTCAAGACGACCACGCTTGCCTATGCCATCGCGGTCCCCGAACTCCTTTACGTGGCTGCCCAGATCTGGTCGGAAGACCTGAACGTCCAGGAAATGATGAACGTTCTGCTGCTCTCCTACGTGGGAATTGTCGCCGTACTCGTCTGGGTGCTGCACCATTGGGAGAAGAAGCTGCGCATTCCGGGCTACGGGAGGTAATCATGCTGTATCCGACAAGACCCACCGTACCCGTCAAAGGGCATCTGCCCGTACTTCTCCCGATGCGCAGTACCGGAGAGCCGCTGCCGCTGACCGACAGGGTATTCAATCGCTGGACGGCCGCTCTTCTGTTCGTGGCATGTGCAGCCGCGCTTGTGACTCCGGCGCTCGCGCAGCAGGACGGTGAAAGCCAACGCAGCATTATTGAAATTCTTCTGGAATGGACGCCGACGATTGGATCCGGCTTCGCCTTCAACGTGCTGATCTCGATCTGCTCGATGGCCGTCGGAACGGTGCTTGGCGTCGGGCTGGGTATCCTGCAGGTCTCTCCGTTGCGGTTCGTGCGCCAGGTCTCCTGGGCCATCACGCAGTTCTTTCGGAATTCGCCCTGGCTGGTCCTGTTGTTCTACTGCATTCTGTTGATCCCGTTCCAGATAGAGATATTCGGTACCGAAGTGCCGTTTCCGGGCTGGATCAAGGCTGTGCTGGGGCTTTCCCTTCCGGTCATGGCCTACATGTCGGAATATGTCCGGGGTGCCATCATGTCGATCCCGGAGGGTCAGTGGGAGTCGGCGGAATCTCTGGGGTTCAACCGGGCACAGACGATGCGGGAGATCATCCTTCCGCAAACCGTCAAGCGAATCTTGCCCTCCTGGATGAACCTTTATGCCGTTCTGACCATGGCGACACCGCTGGTTTCGATCGTCGGCGTGAATGACGTGATGGCGCTGACGCGCGCTGCGCTCAGTGCCGAAGGCCGCGTGGACCTGCTGATACCGATGTACCTCTACATCCTCTGCTGGTTCTTTATCTATTGCTATCCAATCAGCGCGTTCACCCGGCGGCTGGAACGCAAATTTTCCGTGCAACTCTGAAGCGAGGAACTCATGGCCTGGACAAGTGATCAACCGATCATTTCCCTGAAGGACGTTCACAAATCTTTCGGGAACACCGAAGTCCTTCGTGGAATCACGATGGACGTTCGAAAGGGCGAAGTCGTCTGCATCATCGGGCCATCCGGCTCGGGCAAGTCGACCCTCATCCGGTGCATCAACGCGCTCAACGACATTCAGTCGGGATCCATCTCCGTCGAGGGCCAGGAGGTCAGTGACCCGAAGCTGGACAAGCTCGAGCTTCGCAAGAAGGTCGGCATGGTGTTCCAGCAATACAACCTGTTTCCACACAAGACGGCGCTTCAGAATGTCATGATGGCGCCGATCAAGGTGCTCAAACAGGATCGCAAGGCATTCGAGGAACGTGCGCGAGCCCTGCTCAAGAAGGTGCGTCTTGAAGGCAAGGAAGACAGTTTTCCAGGAGAGCTTTCAGGGGGGCAGCAGCAGCGGGTGGCGATCGCACGCTCACTTGCCATGAACCCGGACGTGATGCTGTTCGACGAGGTCACCGCGGCATTGGATCCCGAGACGGTCAAGGAAGTCCTCCAGACCATCAAGACACTCGCATCGGAAGGTATGACCTGCATCCTCGTCACGCACGAAATGGGCTTCGCCCGCGAGATCGCGGACTGTGTCTATTTCACGGACAAGGGCGTGATCGTCGAGTCCGGTCCGCCGGCCACTTTCTTTGACCAGGCAAAAGACCCGCGCACCCGCGAGTTCCTCAGCCAAATTCTCTGACGGACGATCAAATGCTGGAACGTGATGTGATCATGAAAGAGGTCGCCGACAGTCTCGGTCGGCTCGAAGTGCCCGCAGATGCGCTCTACGGAGCGAACGCTGCGCGTGGAGCGGAGAATTTCCGCGGGTTCGGTCCGGCCCTGTCGGCCTACCCGGAATTCATATGCGCCATGGCCAAGGTCAAGCGGGCCGCCGCACTGGCCAATCGCCGGGCGTCCGGTTTGCCCGTGCGCGAGGCAGACGCCATTATAGCGGCATGCGATGAAATTGCGGCCGGAGAACACTGGTCGCAATGCGTTGTTCCGATGGCGGAAGGCTCTGGCGGCACGTCGCTGAACATGAACTTCAACGAGGTGATAGCGAGCCGCGCGAACCAGATACTGGGCGACGAGCGGACTGGACCGATCCGGTCCAACGATCACGTCAACCGCAGCCAGTCGACCAATGACGTGATCCCTACCGCGATCAAACTGGCCTGCGTCCTTCTGTTGCCGGGGCTGAAATCCTCGGTGGAGGAACTCGTCTCGGTGTTTCGCGCACAGGCGGAGGTGTCACGGGACGTGCTGAGAACGGGCCGGACCTGTATGCAGGCCGCGCAACCGATGACATATGGCCAGTTGTTCGACGGCTATGCGGCGCTTTTGGAAGGCGCCCTGAGGACGCTGGAGCGTGCGGTCGACGATCTCCAGACGGTGCCGATGGGCGGCACTGCCATCGGCACGGGGCTTGGCCGTGTTGATGGCTATGAAGCGGAAATCTTACCCGCGCTAAAGGAAAGCTTCGGCTTCGATGTTCGAGGACCAAGCGATATGTTCGCTGCAATGCAGGGCACAGACGGGTTCCAGCGCCTGTCAGGTGAACTGGCAGGGCTTGCCACCAATCTCGGCCGCATCGCCGCCGACCTGGTCATCCTCAGCAGCGATGCGGCGTCCGGGATCGGCGAGATTCACCTTCCGCCGGTCCAGCCGGGGTCGTCCATCATGGCCGGAAAGGTCAACCCGGTCATCCCGATGCAGGTTCAGCAGGTCTCGTTCCAGGTTCACGGGTTGAACGGCACCATCACGATGGCCTGCCAGGCGGGACAGATGGAAATCAACCATTTCGAAACGGTCATTGCGCAATCGCTGTTCGACCAGTTCGGGCTGCTGACCCGCGCCAGCACTGTTTTTGCGCGCACGTGTGTGTCCGGGCTTAGTATTGACCAGGACCGATCCTACGAAAACCTCGCCTCGTCATTCGGTGTTTCTACCGTATTCCTGCACCGTCTTGGGTACGAAAAGGTCGCGCAACTTGCCAAACGCTCTCTGAAAGAGAAAAAATCACTGGCTCAGATCGCTATAGCGGAGGGTCTTTTGGCCGAAGAGGGGCTCAGAGATGTTCTGAAAGATGCGACTCGACCCTGAGGCGTGGTCCTGAAGTGAGACGCGGGCATAATTTGGAACGCCAAGCGGAACGAACGCATGCGACATTGCGACCGGCTGGAGATTCCGATGAAACTGAAAAAGCTGAATAGGCTTCGCTCAATTACAGGTCATGCGTTCGTCTGCCCCTAAGTGCCGCAATCATGTATACCGTGCGACGCCGCCCCGGAAGGCGTGAGTGTCATGATTGCATGCTCAGGGTAGCATCGGCCCTCAGCCGCCGTTGGTCGCCAGACTCTTGAATGGCCGGCAAGGGCCTGGAACCGACTTGGTCGAAAAGGGCGGGAAGCCGTCGTTGTCTGCACTTAGCTCCAACGTCCGACATGCATGTAAAAGTGCTGTCGATCAAATGTAGAACGGTAGGTACAGCCTGTCTGGATGCCATCGGTCAGTTGGAGTGGGAGTTTCTACTGCTCTTCCAGTACCGATCTGTGGCTCAGAGGCACAGCGTTTCAATGAAATGGGCTCAATACGGGTTGAACTTGCAATAGCTTCCCCCGGGGAGAGTCGGGGAAAGCTTGACAAGCGAGGCTCGAACTGGCGCGTTTTGCGCCAGATCGGTGCGGTTCGTTAACTGGACTGCAAATAGCCCAAGATGTCCGCGTTGATCGCTTCAGCGATCGTCGCCGCCATGCCATGAGAGGCGCCGTCATAGACCTTGAGCGTCGCGTTCGGCATGATCTCGACCGTCCTCGCGGCAGAGGACTTTATGGGCACGACCTGATCGTCGCTGCCATGCATCACCAGCGTCGGCAGTTGGATCGCCTTGAGGTCCTCGGTGAAGTCGGTTTCGGAGAAGGCCTTGATGCAGTCGAAGTGCGCCTTGGCGCTGCCCTGCATCCCCTGCCGCCACCAGTTGCGGATCAAGCCTTCGCTGACCTCCGCGTCCGGGCGGTTGAAGCCATAGAACGGGCCCGATGCCACGTCGAGGTAGAATTGCGGCCGGTTCGCGGCAAGCGCCTCGCGGAAGCCGTCGAACACGTCCAGCGGCGTGCCGTCGGGGTTGCTGTCCTTCTTCACCATGACCGGCGGCACGGCACCGATCAGCACCAGCTTCGAGACGCGTCCGGGCTTGGCACGGGCGGCGTAGTGCACGACCTCTCCACCGCCGGTGGAATGGCCCACATGCACGGCCGCCTTGAGGTCCAGCGCGTCGGTCAGGGCGATGACATCGGCGGCATAGGTGTCCATCTCGTTGCCGGTTTCCGTCTGGTCCGAGCGCCCGTGTCCGCGCCGGTCGAAGGCGATCACGCGAAAGCCCTTGCCGAGGAAATAGAGCATCTGGGCGTCCCATTCGTCGGCCGTCAGAGGCCAGCCGTGGTGGAACACGATGGGTTGCGCGTCGCGCGAGCCCCAGTCGCGGTAGAAGATCTGCGTGCCGTCGTCGGCGGAAATGTAGGTCATGGTCTGAGGTCCTCGGTTGGAAGGTGATGTTTCGGCCCGCAGGCCGGAAGCCGTCAGCAGCGGTGTGGACGCTGCAATCAACAGGCCCGTGCCGCCGGCAATCGCGCAGCGACGGGTGAGGCGGAATGGTTCAGGTCCGGACATGGCGTTTTCCCGATATGATCAACTGACACGGGTCGGATTTGGGCATCTTGCAGGTACGGTTGGCCTGGACGTGACTGCCGGTGAAACTGTCTACGTTGACGATCCAGGAGGCGACGGCGACGGCCGCGACCGAGATGAGGAACAGGATCGCGCTCCAAGAAAGTATGGATTTCACTTTCATATGGGACATGGTGTGGCTCCATTGCCGGGGTGATTTCCCCAGGTGAGATTTTCTGTGAACAGGTTTCGGGTTCCTGCGGCGAGGCGGGTTCTGCCGCAGGAGATTGCTAATTCAGCTTCCGCCGGAGGCGCGGGCAGCCTCATCGATCACGTCGGCGACTTCGTCGGGCTTGGTCAAAAACACAACGTGGCTGCCGGGTACGTCGACTGATACAGCGCCAATCCGGTCGGCCGTGTGGCGCAGCAGTTTCGGGTCGATGGCCTTGTCCTCGGTTGCGATTACGGCCCAGCTCGGCTTTTCCTTCCACGCAGCGTGTTTCACCGGCGTTCCGAAGATTTCCATGTTGATGGGCACCTGGCTGTCCCGCAGGAAGGCAGCGTCCGCATCGGCGGTGTCGCCGGCAAAGCCAATCTTGAACTCTTCGAGGTTGACGAAGCCGAACCCGTCATCGCCGGTCTCGATGATGAATTCTGGCGGGGCGGGGATGTCAGAGAATTGGTCGCCCGTGGTCTCGCCCACGTCTGGGGCCAGCGCGGAGACATAGACGAGGCCTGCAACCTTGGGGTTGATGCCCGCCTCGGTGATGACCGTTCCGCCGTAGGAATGCCCGACGAGTATCGCCGGACCGTCCTGACGGTCAAGGATGCGGTCGGTGGCAGCCACGTCATCTGCGAGAGAGGTCAGCGGGTTCTGAACGATGCTGACACGGTAGCCGCGCGCGGTGAGGATGTCGTACACGCCGCGCCAGCCCGACCCGTCTGCAAAGGCGCCGTGAACGAGGACGACGGATTTGACCGGCTGTTCAGACAGGATCGTCTCTTGCGCGTTTGCGCTGGTCGTGATGGTCGCGGCGGCGGCAGCGGCGGCGACGGCAGTTCTGAGTTTCTTGGACATTTGAATGTTCCTTTGGTTGATATTGGCAGAGGTCCATAAAGGCCGTGGGAGGGCGGCTCTCCGGTCTGTTTTACTGGATGGCATCCCTGTCGCAGGCGTCGGCATCGTAGCGTTTTGACGCTGACGGGTGCTTGCAACTTTGGCGTATAGTTTGCTGGATACGCTGCAACATGATTGAAGATTGGCGTTTTTTCGGCCAAGGCTTACCCAATATTTGAAAGAATATTTCATGTCCGGCTCGCTCGAATCAGCGCCGGTTCGGGTAAGCTTTTGTGCTGTCTGCTCCTTTCGGTCAGTTGATGCGTGACCGTAAATTATGCTTTTGACGGCGTTTTGATAATTAGGATAAAGTGAGATGTTGAATTACGGAATTCAGGACAATGAAAAACTACAAGCTGACCGACTTCGATGCCGTGCTCGCGATCAGCCGCAGAGGATCGTTCCGGGCTGCGGCACTCGACATGGGAATGTCAACGAGCGCGCTCAGCAATGCGATTTCCAAGCTGGAAGGACAACTGGGCGTGCGCCTGTTCAATCGCACGACGCGCAGTGTCTCACTGACCGAGGCGGGGCACAGGTTTGTCGATCAGGTCAGCCCGGCGGTGCGGGATATCCACCAGGCTCTGGACACGGTCCGATCGCAACAGGAAACACCTTCCGGCACCGTGCGTATCAACACCTTCGTCACCGCTGCGCAGGAGATTCTTGAACCACTGATCCTGGAGTTCCTGAAGCGGTTTCCCCAAGTTCAGGTCGATCTCGTGACCGAAGGGAGTCTTGTGGACATCGTGGCGGACGGGTTCGATTTCGGGGTGCGCAGCAAAACCCTCGTACCGTCGGACATGATCGCGATTCCACTGGGGCCAGCACGGCGGCATGCCGTCGTCGCCGCACCGTCCTATTTTGCGAACCGGGATGTGCCGCGCGTTCCGGCCGACCTGAAGGCGCATACCTGTATTCGCGTCCGCCTGCCGAACGGCGCGCTGTATCGCTGGCAGTTCGAATCCGAGGGCCAGCCGGTGCATGTGGACGTGGACGGGCCACTGACTCTGGACGAGGCCAGCCTGGCGCGCACCGCGGTCCTCGATGGAGTGGGCATCGGCTATTTCATGGAATCGAACGTGCGCGCGGATATCGCGGCGGGCCGGCTGGTGCGGATTCTCGACGATTGGACCCCGCCGGTTGCGCCGCTGTGCCTGTATTACCCCAGCCGGCGCAACCCGCCGGCCGCGTTCAAGGTCTTCGTCGATCTTGCGCGCGAGTTGGCGCGCTCGGCGCGGGCGGTGTGAAGGTCGGCCCGGCTATCGCCGGAATGGGGCGATGGCGAAGGCGCGGGCAAGGTGGTCTATGAAGGCGCGAAGCGCCGAGGCCCTTGCGGTGTCGCGCGAGAACACGGCGTAGATCGTGCCCTCGACGGTCGAGATGTCGGGCAACACTCGCATCAGCTCGCCGCTTGCAATATCCGCCATACAGGCATGTTCGGGCAGCAGGGCGACGCCCAGCCCCCTGATTGCAGCGTGCCGCAGGGTGGCGATGTCGCTCGTGACCAGCCGCGGAGAGACGTCGATGGTATGGGCTGTGTCATCCCGGTCGAAAAGCTCCCACACGCGGTTGTCGCCAGGCAGGCACAGGGTCGGGACAGCCTGCAAGTCCCGAGGCGTCAGCAGCTGGCTTGTACCGGCAAGGGACGGCGCCGCGACAAGGATGCCACGCGATACCCCGAGCCGCCGCACGACGTGCGAGGCGCCGGCCTCGACCTGCGACCGCGCGCGGATCGTGATATCCACATCGTCCCTGACGAG
The DNA here is from genome assembly GCF_028807495.1 of Roseovarius sp. SK2. Lineage (NCBI taxonomy): Bacteria > Pseudomonadati > Pseudomonadota > Alphaproteobacteria > Rhodobacterales > Roseobacteraceae > Roseovarius > Roseovarius sp. SK2. The sequence goes on along the minus strand of NZ_JARAMK010000009.1, from coordinate 173,683 downwards.
GTCGAGCGGGCCCGCCATCGCGACCAGTTCGATCCGGACCTTGGGAAAGTCGGTGAGGAAATCGGCGATGACATCATCCAGCAGATCATCCAACAGGCCCGGCGGACACCCGACACGGATGCGGCCAGACGGCCCGTCGCTGTCGCTTGCCGCGCGTTGGGCGGCGTCGAAGGCGTCGATCATCGTCTTGCCGTGTTCCGCCACGATCCGTCCGGTTTCGGTTGGGCGCATGTTGCGCGTCGTCCGCTCAAGCAGGCGTACGCCCAGATCCTGCTCCAGCCGTGCGATGGCCTTGCTGAGGGTGCTTTTGGGAATGCCGAGATCCCGGGCGGCGGCAGCAAACGAGCCTTTGTCGACGACTTTCCTGAAGCGGGCGAGGTCATCGAGGCTGGGCGTCTTAGACATGTGATTGTCCATCCGGGCAGACAGTGAAATGAAATTTGACGCCGTAGCGCAGACTGGTGCGCGCACATAGCTTTCCACGCGTCAAACAAAGGAAAGCGACATGACAGATCAAGATCCCGTCCGGCTGGCAATCGTCTATTACAGCAGTACCAGCAACACATTCACGATAGCACAGGAAATCGCCGCCGGCGCCGAAAAGCTCGGCGCCGCGGTTAGGATACGGCGGGTGGCGGAACTGGCACCCGACGCGGCAATAGATGCCACCCCGGCATGGCGGAAACACCTTGAGGCAACGCGTGAAGTTCCCGTTGCCACCCACTCGGATCTGGAATGGGCGGATGGCTTCGTTTTCGGCACGCCGACGCGTTTCGGCCTGCCGGCGGCGCAGTTGAAGCAGTTCCTGGACACCTGCGGCGGTCTGTGGATGAACGGGAAGCTGACCGACAAGGTCGTCAGTGCCTTCACAGGGGCCGGGAACGTGCATGGTGGGCAGGAATCCACCCTGTTGGCGCTGCACAACGTGTTCTATCACTGGGGCGCAATCATGGTGCCTCCGGGGTATACGAATCCTGCGATTCATGCCGCCGGGGGTAACCCGTACGGCACCAGCTTTACGGACGGACAAGGTGCGCCCCTTTCCGAGGCGACGTTGCGTGCGGCTCGGCACCAGGGTGCCCGGATGGCCACATGGGCGCAGGCGGTGCGACGGGTCAGGGCGGCGTGACGGTTCGCGTGCGATCCGGTGGCTGGCGGGCCGCCAGCGTTGCGGGACGCCGGCCACGGGGGGCTCTTTCAGAATGCCAAGGGCGCGTTGTCCTTGACTTCTTTCAGCACGAAAAAAGTGCGGATCTGGCGAACGCCCGGCAGGGTGATGAGTTTGCGGCCGTGCAACAGGTTGAAACCTTCCATGTCCCGTGTCCTGATCTTCAGCAGATAGTCGAAATCCCCGGCGACGAGGTTGCAGTCGAGGACCTCTTTCATACCTGCGACGGTCTCTTCGAACTCGGAAAAGCTTTCGGGTGTGGACCGGTCCAGCACAACGCCGACCATCACGAGCGTCCCCAGCCCCACGCTGGCCGGCGCAATCTGAGCTCGGACGGACGTGATGTATTTCTGTTCGATCAGACGCTGGGTGCGGCGGTGGCATGTCGCGGCGCTGACGTTCACCAGCTGAGCCAGATCTGAATTGGCCATCCGGGCATCTTTCTGAAGCGCACGCAGAATATTACGATCGATCCGATCGAGGTCCGGGCTGAAAGGATCTTCCGGCATTGTTCGGGTTTCCGCAGGTCTCGGGCGTTCTGATGCGCCTTGCTACATCATCTAAGGCACAATTCCGGATTCGAAGAAAGCGGGTTGTCGGTGCGTGGCCTTGCGGCATGGAGGGCGATGTCGGCTGGCGCAGTCCGGACTCAGGCGGTGTCATTGTACGTTTGATTTGGATGCGCCGGATCATGCGGACCGGAGGATGTCGTGCCCCCGATCCGCGGCGGGGATTGTTCATGCCCCGGCTGCCAGGGGTAGTTCGGCGCGCGCCAGACCGTGTTGCTGGCGGATCATGTCGGCGGCACGCTCTCCGATCACCACGCAGGGGGCCATCGTGTTGCCGGTGGTGATGCGGGGCATGATCGAGGCATCAGCGATGCGCAGGTTGTCGATGCCATAGACCTTGAGCTGATGGTCGACGACCGACATCTCGTCCCGTCCCATCTTGGCGGTGCAGGACTGGTGCCAGTATGTGACTGCCGATTTGCGGATGAAATCGGCCATCGCCTTTCGATTTCGGCCGCCGGGCGCGACCTCCTGCCGAACGAGCGGACTAAAGGCAGCGTGGTTGCCAATCTCGCGGCACATCTCGACGGCGGCAAATGCGGTTTCGAGGTCCTCGGGTTCGCTGAGCGCATTCGGCTCGATCAGGAGCGGATCGTCGGCATCTGGCCCCGACAGCCGCAGGCGGCCCCGACTTTTCGGCTGGGCCAGACCCGCGAACATGGTCCAGCCATGGGGCGGCGTGTCGATGCCCGCTTCCTCTGGGGCGGGCACCGGGAATTCGAGCTGGCATTGCAGGATATCGGGCTGTTTGAGGCGCGCATAGCTTTGCCAGTAGAGCGTGGCCTCGCACCCGCCGCCGCCGACGCCCTCTGGCTTGTGATAGGCCCAGGTGCAGCCGAAGGCGAGGTGGTCCTGATGGTTGCGGCCGATGCCGGGAAGGTCGCGCACGATCGGGATGCCATGTGCGGCAAGCTCTTCCTTGGGGCCGATGCCGGACTGCATCAGCACCTTCGGCGTCTGGATGGCGCCGAGCGACAGGATGGTCTCGCAGCGTGCGCGGATCTGCCGGGGCTTGCCGTCGAGCAGGACTTCGACGCCTATGGCCGACGTGCCATCCAGCAGGACGCGGGAGACGAGGGCGCCGGTCAGAACGGTTAGGTTGGGCTGGTGCATGACGCGGTGGGTGTATGAGCGGAACACTGACTGGCGCCGGCCGTCGCGGATGCGGAGATCCGCGATAGCGGCCCCGCTGTGGCCTTCCATCATCGCCCCGTTCGGACTGTCGAAAACCGGGATGCCCATGTGCCTGGCAGCCTCGAGCATCGCGCGGGCGACGGGCTGGGGCGAGGCGGGTTGTTCGACGTGGACAGGGCCGCCCCTGCCGCGCCGTTCGGCGTCGGGTGTGCCTTGCCAATCCTCAATGCGGCGGTAATAGCCGAGGATGGACTGGTACCCCCAAGCGGAATCGCCGGATTCTGCAGCGAAGTGATTCCAGTCTTCTTTGTGGCCCCGGGCCCAGACCATGACGTTGATGCTCGATCCACCACCCAGGCCTTTGCCCATGCTGAGCGGAAGCCTGCGACCGCCGAGGGTCGGGCTGGGTTCGCCCGAGAACCCCCAGTCGCGCTCGCTGCCGAGGTTCAGAGGCCAAAGGGCCGGGTTGGTGACCGTGTCTGCCGTGTCGTCGCCGCCGGCCTCGAGCAGGAGAACGCTGACTTCCGGCTGTTCGGCCAGCCGGGCCGCGACGACCGAGCCGCTGGACCCGGCGCCACAGACGATGAAGTCATATTCGGGGCGAAGCGCTCGGCGCAGGGCTTTCTGGTTGTCCAAGACGGCGAGGTCGTGCCGCGTCAGGGTCGGATTGGTGTCCATGCAGGGTTCTCCGTGGGATGGCTGTGTTGATGTCGAAAACGGTCTTGGTCGAGATGACGTGGTTGTTGCGGCACACAGCGAACAGACCACCATCGGTGGTTTCACCGTTCACCGGAATGGACGATGCAACGCCGCAAGTTGGCCATGCGGCCCGGCGCCAGAGTTATGGTGTCCGACGCGCCAACGGGCAGGCGCTCAAACGGTCGGAACGGTCCCGCCGTCGATGGTGTACTCGGCGCCCGTGATCGTGGCCGCGCGGTCCGACGCCAGGAAGGCGATCAGGCTGGCGACCTCTTGCGGTTTGGTCGGGCGGCCGATGGGAATGCCACCGAGCGACTGCATGATGATCTGCTTGCCGCCTTCGAAGTCGGTTCCTTGCTCTTCGGCGAGGCGCTGGGCGAGACGCACCGATGCCTCGGTTTCGATCCAGCCGGGAGAAACGCGCAGGACCCGGACGCCTTTCGGAGAGACCTCCTTGGACAGACTTTTGCTGTAGGCGGAAAGAGCGGCTTTGGCCGCGGCATAGGCTGTCGTCGCCTCCGGCAGAGGCAGGACGCGTTGGATCGAGGTGACGTGGATGACGACACCATGGCCTTGGGCCACCATCTCGGGCACCAACACTCGGTCAAGCCGAACCGAAGGAAAGAGGTTCAGGTCGAGCTCTGTTTGCCACTGATCGTCATCGAGCGCCGCGTGGCCGCCGCCCGGCGCGGATGACCCGCCGACCATGTGGACGACGATGTCGATGCCGCCCAGTTCTTCCCGGACCGCATCGGCAACCGTCTTGCAGCCTTTCGGTGTCGTCAGGTCTGCGGCGACGAATGCGTCTGCATTCATCAGCTCAGGGCGCGAGCGCGCGGTCGTCAGGACTTTTGCGCCGAGCGTTTGCAGCAGTTCAACAGTCGCGGCTCCGGCACCTTGGGTGCCCCCGGTCACGAGTGCGCGCTTACCAGTAAGGTTGAAAAAATCTGTCATGATCTGAGCTCCAGATTTATTGCTGAATGTTTCTTTCTGGAAAATTTAAGGGACGTCGTGTGTTTGGAAAATATGGATTAAATGGCATGCGCTGTCTTGAAAACCGGGATAATGTCCGGGAGGTTACGGCAGACTGATTATCCTGAATTCTGGAATTCGGCGTGTAGTTTTATCCCTATTATCGAATTTTCATCTTCACTTAGATTACCTGTTGGCGCGGCGGTCAGAGGGTTGTCGCGCCTTGGACCGCAACAGGAGAATGATGATGAAGCTCGAACTACCGGCAGTGATCGCCCAATATTTCTCGGCCGACAAAAAGGGCAACGCGCACGCGCTAGCGGAATGCTTTACCGATAACGCGATCGTTGTCGATGAAGGCAATACGTACAAGGGTCGGGAGGCGATACGGCAGTGGATGGCCAACGCCTCGACGCAATATACCTACACCGTGGAACCATTCTCGCTGACCGAGGAAGGAGATCGCATTATCGTAACCAGCCATCTCGTTGGCAATTTTCCGGGGAGTCCGGTCGATCTGCGGTATCTGTTCCGTCTGGAAGGAGACAAAATAGCTGAGTTGGAAATAATTCCCTGACGCGACTTGTTGCCCGGAGCGGTACAACCGAACGCCGTGGAATTGGCGGTCCGGTCGTGATGCCTGCACTGGATTGGAGCTGACCGGACCGGACCTTCGCAACATATACCATGAAGGACCGCTAATGGGATGTACCGGCTGCTTCACCCAGCAGGTTAGGCTCTGCCTATTTCTGCAGATAGGAGAAGTAGCATGGCGAAGACAGGCTTTGATGGACTGATGTTGATTGGTGTCGATATCGGCAAGGACACATTCCATTTGGTGGGTTTCGATCATTCGGGGCAGCGGCTTCTGCGAAAGCAGATAAAGCGACTGGCTTTGGTCGCGACATTCGAGAGGCTACCGCACTGTATTGTGGGCATGGAGGCATTGCCTGAGCGCACACTTTGTGAGCCGGACATTGCGCGAGATGGGCTTTGAGCCAAGGATCATCCCTGCGATCTATGTGAAGCCTTTCAACAAAGGGCAGAAGAACGACGACAACGACGCTGACGCAATCGCCGAAGCCGCGCTTCGGCCCAACCTGCAGACGGTTTCCGAGAAGAGCCAGGACCAGCTCGACCTGCAAGCACTGCACCGCGTCAGATCACGGCTGGTGTCTCGTCGAACAGCGACGACCAATCAGATCCGCGCGTTCCTGATTGAGCAAGGCATTACTGTTCGAAAGGGGCTGCGCGCCTTGAAGAACTCGTTCGAGACGATCCTGGAAGAACGCAAAGACGAGATATCGCCGCGTATGCGGGCTATTCTGATCGGTCTCTACGGTGACTGGATGTGGATAGACGACCGGATCGAGAAGGTGACGCAGGAGATCGAAGAGATCAGTCGAACCGAAGAGAACTGCGTGAATGTCATGACGGTGCCGGGCATAGGTCCAATGATCTCAACAGCGATGGTAGCAGCAATCGGTGAAGGTGAGGCGTTTGATCGCGGGCGCGATTTTGCGGCCTGGGTGGGCCTCGTATCCAGGCAATACAGCACCGGGGGCCGAACGGTTCTTGGACGAATGTCCAAACGCGGCAGCAGGTATCTGAGAATGCTGTTTGTGCAGGCAGCAAAGATCATCATGATGCGGCCGCACCGTTGGCCAGACTTCAGTTTTGGCGAATGGTTGGCGCGCGCATCAGAACGCATGCATCGTAATAAGGCCGCCGTCGCGCTCGCCAACAAGTTGGCGCGTATGGCATGGAGCATTCTGAGACACAAAACGGCGTTAGATGCGCCACGAGACGAGGTCGCTATCGGCGTCTAAGCCGGGACGCCCCAGAGGAGTTCGCGATAGATCAAAAGCATGGAACGGAAATACTACGCCCCCAGAATCTGACGGCCCAAATGGTCATCTACGACCTGTCCGCTAATGAGATCACGGCGCGTGCGTAACCCCAACAAGGCCACGACCCGCGTGTCGACCAACAGGCCGGATACATATGAGCGACTTCCGAGAACATGCCAGAAATCATTTGCGAACAGCAGCCGGTACATACATTTGGGCCGTCATTCACCTATTTGCCGAGCAACCAGAATGTGAGGTCTCTTATCCGTCACCCTGACCTGATCAGCGCCGGCTTCAGCTCGCTGTTTTCGGCCCGCCGCGGCTGTCAGCGGCATCCGGAAGGATCGGCGGGTGGGCGTCCATGTAGGCATGCGCGGCGCGCAGCACGCGGGTGTCGTCGTGCTTGCCGCCCGCCAGCTGGAAACCCACCGGGAGGCCCGCTTGCGTGAACCCGCAGGGCACCGAGGCCGCCGGCTGCTGGCTGAGGTTGAACGGATATGTGAAAGGCGACCATTCGGTCCAGTCGGTCATGGCGCTGCCGGGAGGAACATCGTGGCCGGCCTCGAAGGTCGGGATCGCCACGGTCGGCGTCATCAACAGGTGATAGTCCTGGTTGAACCGCTCGAGATGGCGGGTGAACTCGGCACCTCTGGTCTGTGCGCGAAAATAGTCGACCGCGTCCCAAGCCTCCGCCCGAAGGGCGTTGTCCACGAGGCCAGGGTCGAGCATGTCACGCTCTTCCTCGTTGCATTGGCGGTAGAGATCGAGCGAGGCGGTGAACCAGATCATTTGAAAGATCTCGATCGGGCTCTCGAATCCGGGATCGATCTCGACCATGTCCGCACCGAGCGCGGCCATGCGCTCGGCGGCCTCGCGAACGCGGCCCGCCACCGCGGGATCGACCGACGCATAGCCGAGGTCGAGCGACCAGGCGATCCGCAGCCCGTCGAGGCCCCGGCCCAAGTCTTCGCCCCAGTCGGTCGGCTGGCCGCGGTGCGCATAGGGGTCAGCCTGATTGTATCGGCCGATCACGTTCAGCATCAAGACCGCGTCCTCGACAGTCCGCGTGATGGGGCCGATCTGGGACAGGGTCGGTGCCCGGGACGGCGGCCATTGCGCCGCCCAACCGAAGGTCGGCTTGAACCCGAACGTGCCGGTGAAGGAGGCCGGGATGCGGATCGACCCGCCGCTGTCCCCGCCCTGGTGCAGGACACCCATGTTGAGCGCTGCCGCGGCGGCGGCTCCGCCGGACGATCCTCCGGGCGTCAGTTTGGTGTCCCACGGGTTTCGGGTCGCGCCGAAGACCCGGTTGTCGGTCACGCCTTTCCAGCCGAATTCCGGCGTGTTGGTCTTGCCGAGGATCACCGCTCCGGCCTCGCGCAGCATGCGTGCCGGCGGGGCGTCGGTGTCGCAGGGCCCGTCACCCGTCAGGAGCGAGCCGTCCCGGGCGGGCATGCCGGCGACCTCGGTGAGATCCTTCATCGAGACCGGCAGCCCGTCGATTGCGCTCAGCGGAGCGCCGTCCGCCCAGCGTTGGTCCGAGGCATGGGCGGCCTCCTCGGCGCCGGCATAATCGACGTGGACATAGGCGTTCACCGCCGGGTTGTAGCGCGTTATCAGATCCAGAGCGGCCCGAACGGCGTCGCTCGGAGTGGCGCGATCTTCCCGAAAGGCCTGCGCGAGTTGCGTGGCGGTCAGGCTTCCGATGTCGTTTGTCATTCCGTTCCTCGTGATTGCCATCACCGGAGCAACGCACGAGTTGTTCCTGGGATCCCGACGTTTCGCGCAACGGCAAGCAAGGCATCGCACTGCGGGGTTCGGCCGCAATATGAGCGTCAACCTGAAGCGGGATGATGCACGTGCAGCGAATGGCTGCTTCGGTGAAGCTGCGCCGCGGCACCAGACTGGCTGACCAACCGCCGCAATGGGCCGTAAAGAGCCGCCCGGCACTTAATGCCGGACGTTCGTGGGACATACGAAGGCAAACGCCTGGCGATCCGCGACCCACTCAGAAATCGCGCTGTGGCGCCATCCGATAAGGCGCTCGGTCAACTTTACGGGTGCTGGAAATGTGCCAGCGTTGATATGTCTGTACATCGTCGAGCGGCTGAGCCCGGTCAGTTCCTGAATATCTTTCTGCCTTAATATTTTATCGGTCATGCATGTCCTCTATTTCGTTGGATGCAATCACCTTAACAGCGAATGATTTAAGCCACGTTTACGTTTTGTTCAGGAATTGCCGGTAAGAATGTTTGCCCACTCTTTCATCAAGGGTGTGCGCTTGGGCAAGTAAGTTGAACATTTGTAGGCATCGACAGCTTCATCGCCCGTTCTGACGTGACCGATGCAAGCTTCGGCAATCTCTTCCGGCGGAAGTATTTCGAGAACCGCGAAAGCGGTCGGAAGGTTCGAAGAGCGGGCTGGGCTGGCATGGCTGGCGGAGCTGGTGTATGCGGCGGGCCATGTCCGATTACAACCCGCCGATGACGCCGCTGGACGTGCTGCACGAGGATCACGAGATCCTTGTCGTGGCGAAGCCGCCCGGCCTTTTGAGCGTACCCGGCAAGGGCGAACACCTGGCCGATTGCCTGTTGGCCCGGGTGCAGGATGTGTTTCCGATGGCGCTGCTGGTGCATCGGCTGGACCGGGACACATCGGGCGTGATGGTGTTTGCCCTGACGCCCCATGCGCAGCGGCATCTTGGCCTGCAATTCGAAAAACGTCAGGTGAAGAAGATCTACACCGCGCGGGTCTGGGGCCGGGTCGAGGAGCGGACCGGGACGGTTGACCTGCCGTTGATCGTGGATTGGCCGAACCGGCCCCGGCAAAAAGTGTGCCATGAGACCGGCAAGGCGGCGGTGACGGACTGGCGGGTGCAGCGATATGGCGAGGGCGAGACCCGGATGCGGCTGATGCCGAAGACCGGGCGGAGCCACCAGCTGCGCGTGCATATGCTGAGCTTGGGGAATCCGATCCTGGGGGATCCGTTTTATGCCGAGGGTGCGGCGCTGGACCATGAGCGGCTGATGCTGCATTCCGAGGAACTGCGGCTACGGCACCCGGATGGAGGGGCTGGGATGGTGTTTCGCCAGAAAGCAGCGTTCTGAGGCGGGCGGTGCGCCCGGACCGGGCCGTTGGTCCTGAGTATTTTTGGAACAGTGAAACCGGGCTAAGGGCAACGCGGTCAACGCCGGGCCAGCCACATCGCGAACAGGAACGTCGCCACACGTGTCAGCCAGAATAACGGCTCATCGGGCGGGCGGCACATTGTCAGGCGCGCAGGACGCGGTCGGTCAGGTTGAGGCGCTGCGCGACGATGGGGTGGAGCGTGGTGGCGAGATCCGGGTCGCCCGTCTGAAGCTGTTCCAGTTCGTCGAGCCGGTTGGTGGCCACCAGCGTGAGGGCATCGAGACGGGGGGTGCCGTCGGCGTGGCGGGGCAGGGCCGGCACGGTCTGGATGTGCTCGGGCTTTGGTGCGGGGGCCAGTTTCGTGACCTCGGCCGCCGAAAGCGGCGTTTCGACGAAGGCGTAGAGGCCGACGCCCTTGGCGGGCAGGGCGAAGGTGCAAAGGGCGACGTCGGTGATCTGCGGATCGGCAAGGAGAGCCTTGCGCAGGGCGGGACCGTCGCGGTCCAGCCGGTCCTCGGTCCCTTCGCCGTCGGACCAGTTCATCAGGCGGCGCGTGATGAAATTGTAGAGCCGCTTGCCGGTGGCCATCCACAAACGAGAGGGCAGGGATTTCTGCGTCAGCATCCGATGCTCTGAAGGCGTGAGCAGGTCTGGCGCGTAGGCGCGTTTCTGTTTCAGCAGGTGGCGCAGGTCCTCACGGGCCTTGAGGCGGAAGAGTTTGCCGCGGCGCGGGTGGACCGAGGCAAGCTGGAAGTCGATTACGGCGGCGCGGCCCTCGGGCGTCATCAGCCAGTTCTGCGGCTTGGCGATGTCGTTATGGGTCACGCCGGCGCGCCGCATCTCTCGCAGCAGGCGCTTGGCGTCGCGGTACCATTCCGGATCGGTGGGTTTGGCCAGTTGCAGGGGCGTGCCTTGCGTCCAGCTGCGCAAAAGGCCCACGCGGTCAGCGCGGATCAGGGTAGGGCAGCCTTCGATTCCCTGCACTGCACGCAACCCGCGGGTTTCGCGGCCGGCGAGCCAACGCGATAGGGGGCGGGCGTAGAGCGGCACCGTGTCGAGCTTGCGCAGGACGACGGCGATGTCGGGGTGGCCTTCGAGGTGGCCGGAGATGGTCTCGGAAAAGATATCGCGCTTGTGCACGGTCTCGGGCACGAAGGCGGCCTGCGTGATATCGGGGGTGCTGTTCATTCGAGCTGTGTAGTGGGTTTTGACGGAGGGGAAAAGGTATCTGCGCCGCCCCCTGAACGGTGAATGATACGCGCGGTTGTGGGGCGTTGGCGGTCGATCCGGTTGGATCAGTCGTGCTGTGCGTCCCTTGCGAAACCGCCGCTAGTGGGGGCCGTGCTGAGGCGTGAGATTCGTGACACGCTCGCTGCGTACCTCGCGCGGTGATATTCGCGCGTGATCTTCTCGGTCCAGGCTTGGTCGTCGGGTCGGGTGTCAGGCCCGTCAAGCTCTTCCCCGATATCAACAAGGCCCGATGGGTAGATCATCGCCGGGCGCAGGCCGGTATGCCGGATCGAACAGCGCGGCGCCGACACTGGCCGACAAGTCGGTGGAGGACATCGCGCCGCCGTCGACGGCGGGCCATATCTCGCCTTTCATGCCGCCGATTTCGCGGGCGTCGGCCAGCAGCGCCTGCGCGTTCTCTCGCCGGGCCGAAGCCCGGATGAGATGCAACACGAAGGCGTGGACTTCCATCCGTGTCAGGCGCCTTCGGTCCAGCCGGAGACGGCCTTGACCTCGAGAAAGTCCTCAAGCCCCCATTTGCCGCCTTCGCGCCCGTTGCCGGACTGTTTCATGCCGCCGAAGGGCGCGCCGAGGCCGCGGCTTTGGCCGTTCATTTCCACCATGCCCGAGCGCAGGGCGCGGGCGCAGCGGTTGGCGCGGGCCGGGTCCTGCGTCTGGACATAGTTTGTCAGGCCGTAGGGCGTGTCGTTGGCGATCCGGATGCCGTCCTCTTCGGTCTCGAAGGGGATGATCGACAGGACCGGGCCGAAGATTTCCTCGCGCGCGATGGTCATGTCGTTGGTCACGTCGGCAAAGATCGTCGGCTTGACGAAGAAACCGCGGTTGAGCCCGTCGGGGCGGCCGGTGCCGCCGGTGACGAGGCGGGCACCTTCGTCGATGCCTTTCTGGATCAGGTCCTGGATCTTGTTGAACTGGGTCTCGTTCACAACCGGTCCCATGTGGCGGCCTTCCTCGGACGCGGGGCCGACGGCGACCTTGTTTGCCGTCTCGGCAGCGGTCTCGACGGCCTGGTCGTAGATGTCGCGCTGGACCAGCATCCGCGTGGGCGCGTTGCAGGACTGGCCGGTGTTGTTCATGCAATGCAGGACGCCGCGCTTGACGGCCTTTTCGTCGGCGTCGGCGAAGATGAGGTTGGCGCCCTTGCCGCCCAGCTCCAGCGAAACGCGCTTGAGCGTGTCCGCGGCGTTCTTGGAGATCAGTTTGCCGGCACGCGAGGAACCGGTGAAGGAGACCATGTCGACATCCGGATGCCCGGTGAGCGCCGTGCCTGCGCCCGCGCCGTCGCCGTTCACGAGGTTGAAGACGCCCTTGGGAAAGCCCGCCTCGTCGATCATCTCGGCGAAGAGCAGGGCCGAGAGAGGCGATTCCTCGGACGGTTTGAGGATCATGGTGCAGCCCGCCAGCAACCCGGCGATGACCTTGAGCGAGATCTGGTTCATCGGCCAGTTCCAGGGCGTGATCATGGTCACGACGCCCACGGCCTCGTGAATGATGCGGTCATTGGGGGCGTGATCGCCCAGGGGTTCGATCCAGTCGAATTCCGATGCGGCCTTGAGGATAGCCTTCATGTGCGACGACCCGGCGCCGACCTGCTGTGCGCGGGCAAGGTCGATGGGGGCGCCCATTTCCAGGCTGATGGCCCGGGCCATGTCCTCGGCGCGGGCTTTGTAGATTTCGCGCAGTTTCTCGACCAGGGCCATACGCTCGGACACCGGGGTGGTCATCCAGCCGGGAAAAGCGGATTTGGCGGCGGCGACGGCGGCATCGCAGTCAGCCTCGCCGGCCAGCGAGATCACGGCGCAGGGGTCTTCGGTCGAGGGGTCGATGACGTGATGATCGGTGCCCGCGACCGGGTCGACCCAGGCGCCATCGATGTAGAATTGTTTCTTCTCGATCATGTCGCATTCCTTCCGTCTGAGCCGCATATGTGGGCATTTCGCGCGCACCTGACCATAGGGGGCGGATTGCCGCAAGTGGGCGGCTGTTAATTTCGCGCAGCCTTCTTATGTTGAGCGAAAGAACCCGATTTGCAAAAGAAGGAGATGCCCCATGGCACTGCGGATCAACGATACCATTCCCGACCTGACCGTGACCACCGACCAGGGCGAATTCAGCCTGCATGACTGGATCGGCGACAGCTGGGCGATCCTGTTCTCGCATCCCAAGGACTTCACGCCCGTCTGCACCACCGAGTTCGGCGCCGTCGCGCGGCTGGCCGACGAGTGGGAGAAACGCGGCACCAAGGTGATCGGCGTGAGCGTCGACGGCGTGGAGGATCACAAGAAATGGAAGGGCGACATCGAGACCGCCGGCGGCGCGAAGCCGGGCTTTCCGATCATCGCGGATGACGGCCTGGAAGTGTCCAAGGCCTTCGACATGCTGCCCGCTGAGGCCTATCTGCCTGACGGTCGCACGCCCGCCGACAGCGCCACGGTGCGGTCGGTCTTCATCATCGGGCCGGACAAGCAGCTGAAGCTGACCATGACCTATCCGATGACGGTGGGCCGCAACTTTGGCGAGGTGCTGCGCGCGCTGGATGCGTTGCAGACCAGCGCCGGGCAGGGCGTGGCGACGCCCGCCGACTGGACCGTGGGGCAGGACGTGGTGATCCCCACCTCGGTCAGCGACGAGGACGCCAAGGCGAAGTTCGGCGAGTTCAACACGGTGCTGCCCTATCTGCGGATGGCGAAGCTGCCGGGTTGATCCAGCGGGGCGGCTGCGCCGCGCTCTATCTGTGGGATGAGGGGCGTTGCCCCTCAAACTCCCCGGGATATTTATAGCCAGAGGAAGAGGGCCCTGTTCGGATGTGGACAGGGCCCTTTTTTTGCGCGACATAGCCGGGCATGGCCAAACGGGACGCATTCGAGATTGGGGGGCAGGTGGTGAAGGCCGGCTCGCGTGAGACGGTGGATGTGCCGGTGAGCACGCTGTCGGACCACACGCCGGTGAACCTTGCGGTGCACGTGATCCACGGGCGGCGGCCCGGGCCGGTGCTGTTCGTGTCGGCCGCGATTCATGGCGACGAGGTGATCGGGGTCGAGATCGTGCGGCGGCTGTTGCGGGCTGCGCCCCTGAAGGGCATGGCGGGTACGCTGCTGGCGGTGCCGATCGTCAACGGGTTCGGGTTTCACAATCATTCCCGCTATCTGCCGGACCGGCGCGACCTGAACCGGTGTTTCCCCGGAGGCGCGGAAGGCAGCATGGCGTCACGGCTGGCGCATATCTTCATGGAAGAAGTGGTGCGGCGGTCGGATGTGGGGGTCGACCTGCATTCGGCGGCGATTCATCGTACGAACCTGCCGCAGATCCGGCTGACGCCGGACAACGAACAACTGAGAGCACTGGGCGAGGCGTTCGGCGCGCCGGTGATGATGGCCTCGAAGCTGCGCGAGGGCAGCTTGCGGCTGGCCGCCGAGGAGGAGGGCGTGGATGTCCTTTTATATGAAGGCGGCGAGGCGCTGCGGTTCGACGAGCTGGCGGTGCGGGCCGGGGTGAGCGGCTGTCTGCGGGTGATGCGGCGGTTGGGCATGATCGGGGCCAAGGGCGTGCCGAAGCGGCGCAGCGTGCCGGTGGTGGCGAATTCTTCGAGTTGGTACCGGGCCCCGGTGGGCGGTGTCTTTCGCGGCTACAAGGCGGTCGGCGACGCGGTGGCGCCGGGCACGGTGCTGGGTGCGGTCAGCGACCCGATGGGCCAGACCGATTGCGAGGTGGTGTGCGAAGAGGCGGGGATCGTGATCGGGCGATCGAACATGCCGGCGGTCTACGAGGGCGAGGCGCTGTTTCACATCGCCGAGACGCCGCGGGCGGAACATGCTGCCGAGGGGGTGGCCGCGCACATGGAAGCGGCCCCGCTTTACGATGAGGACGAGATCATCTGAGCCGGGGTCTCAGGTCGTGTGGTCGCGGTTCTGGGGCAGCAGGAAGATGGACGTGGCCAGCAGGCTGAAGACCAGTTCGTAGACTTCCCATTTGCGCGAGACGTCGATAGCGGCGATCACCAGACTGGCGGAGACGGCCAGCACCGCGTGGCGGGTGCCGGGGACTGGCGCGGCGATACGGTCGAGCGTGCGCTTGAGCCAGCCCACGCGCGGGTAGAGCAAGGGCAGCACCGCGAGGTAGAGCAACAGGATTAGCGTCAGGATCGGGCCGAAGAGGGTCTTGGCCAGATGGAAATCGCCCCACGGCGTAGGCACGATCAGGTTGTGCAGGTTGGTTTCCTGCTGCTTGTTGATCTGCTGGAAGGTTTCGCCGGTTTCCCAGCCGAAGATGCGCTGGCCCCAGGACACCTCTTCGCCCGCGGCGAAGAAGAAGAGCAGGGCATAGAACATGGTGCAGGCGAGGGCGAGACCGGCCCCGCGGGCCTTGAGCGACCGCGCGTTCATCAACAGGACGAGGCTGGCCACGAAAAGGAAGATCGCGGTGCCGTATTCGACGTACCCGTCCTCGCGGGCGTAGGTCAGCGAGAAGAAATCCGTGCTGTAGAAGTATATGCCGACCGTGAGGACCAGTACGGCGACGACAATGCCGAGAAGGATCCTGTCGATGGTCCGGATCGTGGAAAGGGTCATGGGACGCGTGCCTCTCGCGATGGATTTGGCGCGGGAATAGGCGAGGCGCGGCGCCGCATCAAGCGCAAAGCCCGCCTGCGCGGCGGAGACCCGCCCGGATCAGGCGTTGACGCGCTCGGGGCCGCCGGTGCTCATGGAGGTGCCGATGTAGGGTTTGTCGGCCTCTTTCCAGGCGCCGAAGCCGCCTTCCATATGGGCGATGCGGTCTACGCCAGCCTCGATTGCGGCACGGGCCATCTTTTCGGACCGGACGCCGGACCCGCAATGCAGGACGATGCGCTTGTCGGTCTGGCCGGGGAGTTTGTGCGCGTCGAAGAAGGGCATCGGAAAGAGCATGGCGCCCTCGATATGCTGGAAGGCGTATTCGGGGATGGTGCGGACGTCGATCAGGACGATCTCATCCGCGGCGAAGGCGTCTGCGACCTCGTCGATGGTCCAGGTCTCGAAAGTGGCGGCACCGATGGTTTCGGATTTCATGGGATGGCCTTTCCTGCGCTTGGCGTTTGGTGGAAAACTAGGGCGTTGCGCTGCGAGTTCCCGAAGCGGTCCAGTGCCTTGGGTTCCGTGGCGATCGGGATCGCGAGAGAAGCGGTGCCGGACGCATTTAATGGCGCAGTCGGACCTAGCAGAATCGGACGCGGCCATGCTAGGTATTGGGGTATGAATGAAATCAGCCCCAATATAGGCCAGGAACGGCCTGTCATCCGCCAGCTGGAGGAGACGGCGATCAACCGGATCGCCGCCGGTGAGGTGGTGGAACGCCCGGCCTCGGCGGTCAAGGAACTGGTGGAGAACGCGCTGGATGCCGGCGCACGGCGGATCGATGTGGATATCGCCGATGGCGGCAAGACCCTGATCCGGGTGCGGGACGACGGCTGCGGAATGACCGCCGACGAGCTGCCGCTGGCACTGAGCCGGCACGCGACGTCGAAGATCGACGGCTCGGACCTGCTTAACATTCATTCCTTCGGGTTTCGGGGCGAGGCGTTGCCCAGCCTGGGGTCGGTGGGACGGCTGACGATCACCAGCCGGGCGCAGGGGTTTGACGGGGTCGAGATCACGGTGTCGGGCGGTGGCATCGGCGCGGTGAAGCCCGCGGCGCTGAACCGGGGCACGGTGGTGGAGCTGAGGGACCTCTTTTATGCCACGCCCGCGCGGCTGAAATTCATGCGCACCGACCGGGCCGAGGCGCAGGCGGTGGGCGACGTGATCAAGCGGCTGGCGATGGCCGAGCCGTTCGTCAGCTTTACCCTGCGGGACGTGAGCGAAGGGCGCGAGCCGCGCACGGTCTTTCGCGCCGATGCCGAGAGTGGCGACCTGTTCGATGCGCTGCATGGGCGGCTGAGCCAGGTGCTGGGGCGGGAGTTCGCCGAGAACTCCCTACGGATCGAGGCCGAGCGCGAGGGGATCGCGATGACGGGTTATGCCGCGTTGCCGACCTATTCGCGGGGGTCCTCGGTGGCGCAGTACTTGTTCGTTAACGGGCGGCCGGTGCGCGACAAGATGCTGTATGGCGCGCTGCGGGCGGCCTATCACGATTTCCTTAGCCGGGACCGGCATCCGGCGGCGGCGCTGTTTCTGGAATGCGCCCCGAAACTGGTGGATGTGAACGTGCACCCGGCAAAGTCCGAGGTGCGGTTCCGCGATCCGGGCGTGGCGCGGGGGCTGCTGGTCTCGGGGCTGCGTCACGCGCTGGCGGAGGCGGGACATCGGGCGTCGACCACGGTGGCGGGTGCGACTCTGGGCGCGATGCGGCCCGAGCCGGTGCCGCAGGCGGGCGGCGCACGGGTGTACCAGATGGATCGGCCCGGGGCATCGGCGCGGGCGGCGAGTTACCAGATGCAGGCACCTGAGGCGGGCTTTGCCGAGATGCAGAGCGCGTATTCCGGCCGGGTCGAGCCCGAGGTGGTGGAGACGCACGAAGACGCCGTGGCGCCGCAATCGCTGCCGCTGGGGGCGGCGCGGGCGCAGGTGCACGAGAATTACATCGTGGCGCAGACCGAGACCGGGATGGTGATCGTCGATCAGCACGCGGCGCATGAGCGGCTGGTTTACGAGAAGTTGAAGCGGCAGATGGCCGAGAACGGCGTGGCCAGCCAGGCGCTATTGATCCCCGAGATCGTGGAGTTGAGCAGCGGCGAGGCGGGCATTCTGCTGGACATGGCCGAGGACCTGGCGCGGCTGGGGCTGGTGATCGAGGCGTTCGGGCCGGGCAGCATCGCGGTGCGCGAGACGCCGGCGATCCTGGGGCCGTGCGACGCGGACAAGATGCTGCGCGACGTGCTGGACGAGCTAGCCGACATGGGTGAGAGCCTGAATGTTCAGGCGAAGATTGAGGCGATCCTGAGCCGGGTGGCCTGTCATGGCTCGATCCGGTCGGGGCGGCGCATAAGCGGTGAAGAGATGAACGCGCTGTTGCGCGAGATGGAGGCAACGCCGCATTCGGGGCAGTGCAACCACGGACGGCCTACTTACGTGGAACTGAAACTGAGCGATATCGAGCGGCTGTTCGGGCGGACATGATTACCATTGGCGAGACAACTTACACGTTGGACGACCCGCTGGTGATGGCCGCGATGGCGGCCGGTGCCGTGGTGCTGCTGATCCTCCTGTTGGTCATCCTTGCGCTGCGGGCCGCGGCGCGGACGGCGCGCGCGACGGAACCTTTGGCGCAGCAGTTGGGGCATCTGGGGCAGAACGTGCAGAGCCTTGCCAATGGGCAGGAGGGCTTGCGCAGTTCGATCCAGGTGGTGAGCGACACGGCGACCAGCGGGCAGACACAACTGGCGCAGATGGTGGAACAGCGGCTGGCGGGCGTGCAACAGCAGATGCAGGACCGGCTGGCGGACAATGCGATGCGCAGCCAGCGCGCGCTGACCGAGATGCAGGAGCGGATGCGCGAGACGCTGCATGGCTCGTCCAAGCAGACCACCAACAGCCTGACCGCGCTACAGGAACGGCTGAGCGCCATCGACAAGGCGCAGGACAATATCACCAAGCTGTCGGGGGATGTGCTGTCGCTTCAGGATATCCTGTCGAACAAGCAGACGCGCGGGGCGTTTGGCGAGATCCAGTTGACCGATATCGTCAGCAAGGCGATGCCGTCGGACAGCTATTCGTTGCAGGCGACGCTGTCGAACGGGCGGCGGGCGGATTGCCTGATCCACCTGCCGAACCCACCGGGGCCGATCGCGATCGACAGCAAGTTCCCGCTGGAAGCCTACGAGGCGCTGCGCAACGCCAAGAGCGATTACGAGCTGAACGAGGCCGCGAAGTTCCTGCGGACCTCGGTGAAGAAGCACATCAAGGACATTTCCGAGAAGTATATCATCGATGGCGAGACGGCGGACGGCGCGCTGATGTTCCTGCCGTCCGAGGCGGTCTATGCCGAGCTGCACGCCAATTTCCCGGAACTGGTGCGCGAGGGGTTCTCCCAGAAGGTCTGGATCGTTTCGCCCACCACCTGCATGGCCACGCTGAACACGATGCGCGCAATCCTGAAGGATGCCCGGATGCGCGAACAGGCCGGGGCCATCCGCAAGATGCTGGGGCAGCTGCACCGCGACGTGGAACTGGTGCTGGAACGCGCGAGCAAGCTGGAGACGCATTTCGACCAGGCGCGGCGGGACGTGGAAGGGATTTCCACCGCCGCCGAGCGCGCGGGCAAGCGGGCGGCGAAGCTGGACAATTTCGACTTCGAGGAACTGGCGCCGGAGGATCCGGTGAACGTAGTGAAGCTGGGCAAGGACGGCTAGCCGGCGGTCTGGGATGGCTGCGAAAGTTCGAAACGAGCCCATTGCGAGACAAGTGTGATCTATAGCCTCGAGCGCCATTGACGGGCCGCGGCGCGGCGATCCGACGGTCGTTCGGCAGCGTTTTATCCAGGCCAAATCCGAAAAAGAATTGAGCGATGGACCGAACTTCACCCAATCGCCGGGCCGTGGGGGCGGCCCGTCAATGGCGCGGGGCCTGCGGCCTGATTCCGCGCTGGGGCCTTAGATCAAACGTCTTTTAGGTCCGCAAAGCGGACCTACATCGTTTCCAGACAGTGCCGGCGGAAGGCGCGTTTGAGCATGTCGAGCTCTTCGCGCAGGAGCGTCACCTCGGCGCGGATGTCGTATGCCAGCGCATCGCCCGAGACGATTGAGAAGCTGCCCAGGGCGGCGCCGGTTTCGGTGTCGGAGATCAGGAAGGTCTGCACCCCGTCGGCGATACGGTCGGCCGGGATGGGCACCCGTAGGACCCAGGCCTGTTCCCCGGGTTTCTCGACGACCTCGACCCCGGCGATGGTCTCTTGCAGATGCGTGACCGACACGTCCGGGCGGCGATCGCCGGCGCCGGTGATGACTCCTTCCCAGACCCCTTCGAAGAGGCGCGTCTTGGTCAATGTCAGCTCTTGCATCCGTATCCCCCTAGAATTCCGCGCGTGGCCGGCGGCTGAAGGTAAGGTCGCGCAGGATGACCTGGCTCATCTGCGGGTTCTCGAAAATCAGGTCGACCCAGGCCCGTTCGATGCGCTTTTCGTTCAGCTTGGAATAGGCGAGGTCGAATTCGACCATGATTTCCTCTTCGTGCAGCGGCAATTCACGCACGATCTGTTCGGTGTTCGGGCCGTGCTTGATGTTCAGCCGGGCGAAGATCTCCAGGGGCTTTTCCATCTCGACGATGGTGTCCATGCGGATGAGATGGCGCGATTGCAGCCCCGATACCGCAGCCTCAGGCAGATCCAGCACGAGCGACAGGAAGGAGCCGTCAAAGCTGAAGACGTCCATGCGCAGGCCGAAGGGTGCGAGGTCGGCCTCGCGGGTGTTGCGCAGTTGGCGCAGGGACAGTTCGGACTGTTGGCAGTCGTGAAACAGTGTCAGCTCGCGCCCCAATTGCGTCTTGCTGAGAACCGAGGAGCGCCCGGGCACTGCCAAGGGTTCGCGCCAGATCGCGGGGCGCCAGGACCAGTCGGTGCCATGCGGCTTGGGAAACGCGTGGGAGCCGATCATCGGCAACGCAAGGCGGTTGTCGGCAAGGCTGATCAACTCGTTGAGATGATAGCGCAGTTTCCGCGCCTCGGAGCGTTCGGCGCGAAGCTGTCCCAGCGTCATCGACGTGGCGTCCCGCACGGTTTGCCGCCACCGCCGCAGGTCGCGCCGATGGGCCAGCCAATCCAGTCCTGAACGTTTCAGCCCCATATGCGTGGATCGATTCCGGTTGGTTCTGCCACAGTTTGCCCCTGAGACATTGTCATATCATTAACCCGCGTTTGGAAACAATCCATTGATTGCCTTGGGTTACTGCGCGCTGGCGCTCCGCAGGGTGCGGGCGAGATCGGTGATGAAGCGGCGGCCCGACGCGCCGGCAAGGCTGCTGCCGGCGGGGGAGTAGACCGCGAGGCTGACGAAATGGTCGTTGATGACCATGCCGCCGCGCCAGTAGCGCGGGTCACCGCCGGGAAGGGCCAGTTCGCCGCCCGCATCGAGGTGCACCAGCGCAAGTCCGTCGATATCTACCGCGGCCAACGGCTTTTTCGGGGCGGCGCTGGCGGCGATGGTGGCGGCGGTGGGCTGGGCGCGGCCCGGCTGCTTGCCCGCCACGTTGACCGCGATCAGAGCCAGCGGCACGGTAACGCCCGGCTCGCCGCTGAGCGATTCACAACTGCCGAGGAAGACGAGACGGCTGGAAGGCTGGCGGCGGACGTTGCCTGCGTCGACGCAATAGCCGCGGGGGCCGCGCACCACGACCGCGCCGTAATAGAGTGCCAGCGCCTCGACCACGTTGGGCTCGTCGGCAGTGCCGAGCCCCACGTCGTCACAGGCGGCTAGCGGCCAGAGCAGGGCCGCCAGCCAGATCGGTCGAAGTGCGCGCACGGACAGGGTCAGAGGTCCGCGTAGACGTGACGCTCGGCTTCGGCGCCGGGGTGCGTTACTGCGCCCTTGTAGGTCTCGCCCACGAGTTGGGCGTATTTCCAGAGCGCGCCGGAGGCGTAGATCGTCTCGCGCGGGCCGGGCCAGTCTTTCTTGCGTGCCTCAAGTTCGTCATCGCCGAGATCGACAGAAAGCTCGCCCTTGATGGCGTCGATGGTGATCATGTCACCATTTTTCAGCATCGCGATTGGGCCGCCGTGGGCCGCTTCGGGGCCCACGTGCCCCACGCAGAAACCGCGCGTCGCGCCGGAGAAGCGGCCATCGGTGATGAGCGCGACCTTCTTGCCCATGCCTTGCCCCGAGAGCGCGGCGGTGGTGGCCAGCATCTCGCGCATGCCGGGGCCGCCGGCGGGGCCTTCGTTGCGGATGACGATAACCTCGCCTTCCTCGTATTCGCGCTTTTGCACGGCGGCAAACGCGTCTTCCTCGCACTCGAAAACGCGGGCCGGGCCGGTGAAGACCTGGTGCTCGGGGGCGATGCCCGCGACCTTCACGATGGCGCCTTGCGGGGCGATGTTGCCCTTGAGACCGACGACGCCGCCGGTCTTGGTGAGGGGCGCATCGATGGAATAAATCACTTTGCCGTCGGCCTCGCGCTCGATGCGGTCGAGTTCTTCGCCGATGCTGCGCCCGGTGGCGGTCATGCAGTCCTCGTGGATGAGGCCCGCCTTGCGCAGCTCCTTCATCACCACGGGGATACCGCCGGCATCGTAAAGGTCCTTGGCCACGTATTGGCCGCCCGGTTTCAGGTCGACGAAATAGGGCGTGTCGCGGAAGATCTCGCAGACGTCGTCGAGGTAGAACTCGAGCCCGGCCTCATGCGCGATGGCGGGCAGGTGAAGACCGGCATTGGTGGAGCCGCCGGTGCAGGCGACGACGCGCGCGGCGTTTTCCATCGACTTGCGGGTGACCACGTCGCGGGCGCGGATGTTTTTCTCCAGCAAGTCCATGACGGCGCGACCGGAGGCTTCGGCATACTGGTCGCGCGACTCGTACGGCGCGGGCATGCCGGAAGAGTTCATCAGGGCAAGGCCGATCGCCTCGGACACGCAGG
The DNA here is from genome assembly GCF_028807495.1 of Roseovarius sp. SK2. Taxonomy (NCBI): domain Bacteria; kingdom Pseudomonadati; phylum Pseudomonadota; class Alphaproteobacteria; order Rhodobacterales; family Roseobacteraceae; genus Roseovarius; species Roseovarius sp. SK2. The sequence continues at coordinate 151,374 of NZ_JARAMK010000009.1, read as the reverse complement.
CCATGGTGTTGGCGGTGAACTGACCGCCGCAGGCGCCGGCGGAGGGGCAGGCGACGCGTTCCAGCGCGTCGAGCGCCTTGTCGGACATGGTGCCGTTCTGGTTCCAGCCCACGGCCTCGAACATGTCCTGCACGGTCAGGTCGCGGGTGCGGAATTCCTCGGGGATCTCGTCGATCTGGGGGGCTTTGCCCGGCAGGATCGAGCCGCCGTAGATGAAGACCGATGGCACGTTGAGGCGGACCATCGCCATCATCATGCCGGGCAGCGACTTGTCACAGCCCGCAAGGCCGACGATGGCGTCATAGCAGTGGCCACGCATGGTCAGCTCGACGGTATCCGCGATGGCCTCGCGGGAGGCGAGCGACGAGCGCATCCCCTCGTGGCCCATGGCGATGCCGTCGGTGACGGTGATCGTGGTGAATTCGCGGGGGGAGCCCTTCGCCTCTTTCACGCCGCCCTTGACGGCCTGGGCCTGGCGGTTCAGCGCGATGTTGCAGGGCGCGGCCTCGTTCCAGCAGGTGGCGACGCCGACGAGGGGCTGGTGGATCTCCTCCTCGGTCATGCCCATCGCGTAGTAATACGAGCGGTGTGGCGCGCGGGCGGGCCCTTCGGTCACGTGGCGGCTGGGCAGTTTGCTTTTGTCGAACTTGGTCATTTGGGCCTCCCCTGAAATCTTCGGATCCGGTCTAGGCCACAGGGGCGGCGGGGGCAAGCTTTCGCGCGGTCAAAGTTCAGCGCGGCGACGTGGCCATTTTTGCAACAGGGACGTGGCGATGGCAGGTGAGGACGTGGTCGTTGACCATGCCCACGGCCTGCATGAAGGCATAGACGATGGTGGGGCCGCAGAATTTGAAGCCGCGTTTCTTCAAATCTTTCGAAATTGCGCGGGATATTTCGGTTTCGGTGGGCACCTCGGCCAGGCTGGCCCAGCGGTTCTGAAGCGGGGCCCCGCCCATGTAGGACCACAGGTAGGAATCAAAACCCTGTTCGGCCTCGATTGCCTGCCAGGCGCGGGCGTTGGTGATCGTGGCCTCGATTTTGCCGCGGTGGCGGATGATGCCGGCATCGTCCAAAAGGCGCTGCACGTCATCCTCGCCCCAGGTCGCGATGAGGTTCGGATCAAAGCCTTGAAAAGCCGCGCGAAAGTTGTCGCGCTTCTTCAGGATGGTGATCCAGCTGAGACCGGCCTGGAAGCCGTCGAGAATGAGTTTTTCCCACAGCGCGCGGCTGTCCCATTCGGGTACGCCCCACTCGGTGTCGTGGTAGGCCTCGTAAATCGGATCGGTGCCGACCCAGCCGCATCTTTCCATCCTTCAAGCCCCCCGGTTTCGCCTGTTGCGGACAGTATGACTCAAATGCCCGGTTTAACAATTCCTTAGGCTGCGTGGCGCTTATTGGGCAGCGGTGGAGTACGGAGAGATTCATGGGTGAAAAGAGATTGAAGTGGGCGACCGTGCCAACGGGGCATCACAACCCCTTGTCCTACGCCGTGTCGGCGCGGGACCAGTCGGTGATCCAGATGGTCGAGGAGGCGGTGCGACACGGCCAAATGATGCTGGCCTATCAGGCCGTGGTGCCGTCCGGGCGGCAGGACAGGCCGGCGTTTTACGAAGGATTGGCACGGGTGCTGGACGAAACGGGCCGGATCATCCCGGCGCGCGAATTCATCGACGCGATCGAAGCGACCGAGACGGGCCGCATCGTCGACTGCCTGTCGCTTGAAAAGGGAATCCGCACCTTGCGCGAGTATCCTGATATCCGCCTGTCGATCAACATGTCGGCGCGGTCCATCGGCTACCCGCGCTGGATGCGGACGCTGAAACGCGGGTTGGGGCAAGACCCGACGCTGGGTGAGCGACTGATCCTCGAGATCACCGAAAGCTCGGCGATGCTGGTGCCCGAGCTGGTGGTGAATTTCATGGCGGATCTGCAGAAGAAGGGCATCAGTTTCGCGCTGGACGATTTCGGGGCCGGGTTCACCTCGTTCCGGTACCTCAAGGATTTCTATTTCGACATACTCAAGATCGACGGGCATTTTATACGCGGAATCGCGGACAACCCGGACAACCAGGTTCTGACGCGGGCCTTGATCGCCATCGCCGAACAGTTCGACATGGTCACCGTGGCCGAAAGCGTGGAGCGGCCCAACGACGCCGTATTCCTGCAGAATATCGGGGTGCATTGCCTTCAGGGCTATTACTTCGGTGCGCCCACGGTACAGCCGCCATGGCTGGCAACGGCTCAGGCGGCGGCGACGGCCTGACCTGTGACAACGGCTACAGTTGCCGCGTTGCGGCGACTGCGGTACACCCTGCGTAATGCGGGGAATCCGGGGGCCGCATCAGGCATGCTGCCCTTTTTTCCTCGGCCAGAAAGAATTGGTGGAGGACACTATGACCAATGTAGTTATCGCTTCGGCAGCACGCACCGCTGTCGGCTCTTTCTCCGGGGCGTTCGCCAACACCCCGGCCCATGACCTTGGCGCAGCCGTTCTGGAAGCCATCGTCGAGCGCGCGGGCATCGACAAGGCCGAGGTTTCGGAAACGATCCTTGGCCAGGTCCTGACCGCGGCGCAGGGCCAGAACCCCGCACGCCAGGCGCATGTGAACGCCGGCCTGCCGATCGAAAGCGCGGCCTGGGGCATCAACCAGGTGTGCGGTTCGGGCCTGCGGGCCGTGGCGCTGGGCGCGCAGCACATCCAGTTGGGCGATGCCGATGTCGTGGCCGCCGGCGGACAGGAAAACATGACCCTCAGCCCCCACGCCGCGCATCTGCGGGCCGGGCACAAGATGGGCGACATGAAATACATTGACACGATGATCCGCGACGGGCTGTGGGACGCGTTCAACGGCTATCACATGGGCCAGACCGCCGAGAACGTCGCCGACAAGTGGCAGATCACGCGCGACCAGCAGGACGAGTTCGCCGTCGCCAGCCAGAACAAAGCAGAGGCGGCACAGAAGGCGGGCAAGTTCGATGACGAGGTGATCCCGTTCACCGTCAAGACCCGGAAGGGCGAGACGGTCGTCGACAAGGACGAATACATCCGCCACGGCGCCACGATAGAGGGCATGCAGAAGCTGCGCCCGGCCTTCACGCAGGATGGGTCGGTCACCGCGGCCAACGCGTCGGGCCTCAATGACGGTGCGGCGGCCGTGTTGCTGATGAGTGCCGAGAATGCCGAGAAGCGCGGGATCGAGCCGCTGGCGCGGATCGCCTCCTACGCAACGGCCGGACTGGACCCGTCGATCATGGGCGTGGGCCCGATCCATGCCAGCCGCAAGGCGTTGGAAAAGGCGGGTTGGAGCGTCGACGACCTGGAGCTGGTAGAAGCCAACGAGGCGTTCGCCGCGCAGGCCTGTGCCGTGAACAAGGACATGGGGTGGGACCCGTCGATCGTGAACGTGAACGGCGGCGCCATCGCCATCGGCCACCCCATCGGGGCCTCGGGCTGCCGCGTTCTGAACACCCTGCTGTTCGAGATGAAGCGCCGCGACGCCAAGAAGGGCCTCGCCACGCTGTGCATCGGTGGTGGCATGGGTGTCGCGATGTGCATCGAGCGTCCGTAAGTACCTGATACCGAAATAGAAAACAGGCCCTGCGGGGCCTGTTTTTCCATGTGATTTCCCGAAAGGCCATTTGCATGAAGCTGCCCGACAATCCCCCGCAGATCGTGTTTTCCGGCGGTGGGTTGCGGTGTTTCTGGCAGGGCGGTTTCCTGACGCGGCTGGAGCAGGTGCGCAAGTTTACGCCCGAGCGGGTGACTGGGGTGAGCGGCGGCGCGATGGCCGGCGCGGCGTGGATTGCCGGGATCGAAGATCGGCTGCTGGAGGTGATGTGCGACGCGTTCGAGAAGCGCGACCACAACCTCGATCTGTTTGCCGCAGACGAGGAAGGCATCACGCCACACCAGCGCATTTATTGCGATGTGGTCGAGACAGTTCTTGACGAGGCGGCCAAGGAGCGGGTCGCGAATGGTCCGGCCTTCCAGATCCAGATTGCGCATCCGCCCTCGACCGACCATCCGACAATGACGGGCACTGCGCTGGCCGCGGCCTATGAGGCGGAACTGCATATCGTGGGCAGCCCGCATTTCGACTGGGCCGAGAAAATGGGCCTGACCTCGCAACTGGTCGATGCCAACCAGGCGGCTCGCGACGGGCGGCTGGTGGAACTGATCAATGCCGCTGCGGTGATCCCGCCGGTGTTCGAGCCGCCACTTTGGGGCGACCAGCGCGTGGTCGATGGCGGCATGGCAGACCAGGCCCCGCTGCCCGACCCCGACGAAGGCGAGACGCTGGTGCTGTTGACCCGGCCCTACAAGAAACTGCCGGATGTGCCGGGCCGCGTTTATGTCTGGCCGTCCGAGGAAACGCCCGCGGACAAGATCGACTTTACCGACCCGCAAAAGCTGCGCGATACGTGGGCTCTGGGGGAGCAAGACGCGGAAGCGTACCTGAACGGCGGATGAGTGCCGCGCGGCAAAAAGAATCGCGCAACAATGTTGCGCTTTGCGCGCATGATGAGTAGCAAAGTTTCCAAGAAAACCAACACTGGACAGAAAGACTGGAGGATTCCCATGGCGAGAGTTGCCCTTGTGACCGGCGGTAGCCGCGGTATCGGCGAGGCCATTTCGAAAAAACTGAAGGAAGAGGGCTACGAGGTTGCTGCCACCTATGCGGGCAACGACGAAGCCGCGGCGAAGTTCACCGAAGAGACCGGCATCAAGACCTACAAGTGGAATGTGGCCGATTACGACGCCTCGAAGGCCGGGATCGAAACCGTCGAGGCTGAGTTGGGGCCGATCGACGTGGTGGTGGCCAATGCGGGCATCACGCGCGATGCGCCGTTCCACAAGATGACGCCGGACCAGTGGAAGGACGTGATCGACACCAACCTGACGGGCGTGTTCAACACCGTGCACCCGGTCTGGCCCGGCATGCGCGAGCGCAAGTTCGGCCGTGTGATCGTCATCAGCTCGATCAACGGTCAGAAGGGGCAGTTCGCGCAGGTGAACTATGCCGCGACCAAGGCGGGTGATCTTGGCATCATCAAGTCGCTGGCGCAGGAAGGCGCGCGCGCCGGGATCACCGCGAACGCGGTCTGTCCGGGCTATATCGCGACGGAAATGGTGATGGCGGTGCCCGAAAACGTGCGCGAATCGATCATTGGTCAGATCCCGGCGGGTCGACTGGGTGAGCCGGAAGAGATCGCTCGCTGCGTGGCATTCCTGGCGTCGGACGATGCCGGGTTCATCAACGGTTCGACCATCTCGGCCAACGGGGCGCAATTCTTCGTCTGAGGGTTATGCATCCACGAAAAGCGAAAGGGCCGGTCAGGGGAACCGGCCCTTTCTGTTTCCAGAGACCTGCAACGATCATCTGGAAGGTGTCTTGCGGCCCAGCCAGTTGAGTAGCTCGCCAAAAGCACGGCTTCGTTCGTAGTGCGCGGCGCGATAGGCATCGCGGGTCTTGGCATCGGTGGCTGTTTCGATCATGGCTGATCCTTTCAGGGAAACTTGACTGGATTGAATATGCGTCTTTGCAGAAAAGACCACAATCGAGACTTTTTACGGCTTCAGTTAAGTAATACTTTAGTGAAATGAGCGATCGTCTACCCCCGTTGACTGCCTTGCGCGCGTTCGAATGTGCGGCGCGGCACATGTCCTTTCAGAAGGCGGCGGCGGAATTGAACGTGACGCCGGCCGCGCTGTCGTTCCAGATCAAGTCGCTGGAGGAGCATCTGGGCGCGGCGCTGTTCCGGCGGCTGAACCGGGCAGTGGAACTGACCGAGGCGGGCGCGGCACTGGCGCCGGGGTGCCGAGACGGGTTCTCGGCGCTGTCGGCGGCCTGGATGGCGACCCGGCGGGGGCTGGACAACAGCACGTTGACAGTCACCGCCGGGCCGGCCTTTACCGCGAAATGGCTGGCGCCACGGTTATACGAGTTTGCCCAAGCGCATCCCGAGATCGAGCTGCGGTTCACGGCGTCGTTGCGGCTGATGGATTTTGCCCGCGACGAGGTGGACGTGGCGATCCGGTTCGGTCACGGGGCGGACAAAGGGTTGTATTCGCTGCCGCTGGCCGAGGAGTGGGTAACGCCGATGATGACACCCGCGCTGGCCGAACGGTATCCGACGATCGAAAGCCTGCGCGACGCGGTGCTGATCGTCGACCAGTCGATCGATTTTCTGGATCCGGCGACCGATTGGGCGGCATGGTTCCGTGCGATGGGCATGACGCCGGTCGCGCCGCACGGTCCGAGGTTTTCGCAAGGTGACCACGCGGTGGATGCGGCCCTTGCGGGCGTCGGCGTGGTGCTGGGGCGCCGGGCCCTGGTGATCAAGGACCTGATGGAAGGCAGGCTGGTTGCGCCCTACGGTAAAGCGGTAAGCGCGGGCGCCCAGTTTCGCTTTGTCTGTCGCAGGGGCGCCGAGGACAAACCTCAGATCAAGGTATTCCGAGAATGGATGTTGGCCGAAACCGCCAAGGGGTTCGAGACGACGGCGAAGCTGGAAATGGTACCGCTGGTGCCCGATTGATGACGAGATGCGCCGCGAGGGCGCATCCCGATCAGTCATTGCGTGACATGCTAATGGGTCAGTCGTTCAATCTCTTCTTTCAGTCGGAGTTTCTGCTTTTTCATGCTTGAGATTTCTAGGTCGGGCATTCCCGGGGCACGCTGTGCCGCTTCGACCTGTTCCGAGAGAGCTTGGTGTTTCTTTTTCAGTTCCTCGACATGTGAACTCAAAGCCATGAATGCGTCTCCTCTTTTTGTGTGCACGGGATAGTGCAGCATAAAAGATATGGTCTGTCACGCTGCGAACGCAAAATCCGACGGCGGGAATTAGCTGCAACTTGCTTAAATTAGTCCGGGAAAGGCATTTCCTTGCCGTCGCGCAGTATGCAAGCCGTTGCCGATGTGTAGTTTTCGCAATCGTTAACGTGCCTTTGCCCATTATGAAGGCACCAGCCGTCATGCAGCCGAAATGCGGCGCGTCCGCCGCGTCGGCCGCGCAAAAGGACCAGCCGCGCAAGGCGGCCGGGTCGGGGAATCAGTGGCAGAAGCTGGAGGCTGCCGAGGTGGCGCGCGGCGTGGGACAGAAGCTCTGGCAGCCGGTCGGCGCGCTGGATGAAGGTTGTGGTGCCCTTGGGCCGGGTGCGTTTGGCGGCGGCGGCGACCCAGGCGGCGAGGGGAGTATCCTCGCCCATGGCCCCTTCGCGGCCCGGATCGGTGGCCGCCGTGCTGGCAGCGCGGTCGAAATAGGGCGGGTTGGCTAGAACGTGGTGAAACTGGCGCTCTTTCAGAGTGTCGGGCATGGCGGACAGGTCGCCTTCGACCACCTCGAACGGCAGGGCGTTCGCTGCACCGTTTTGCCGGGCGAGTTCGGCATAGGCAGGCTGGCGCTCCAGGCCCACCAGGTGAACGCCGGGCACGCGCCGGGCCAGACAAAGCCCCGCGACGCCGACGCCGCAGCCGAGATCGAGCACGGTCTCGCCCGGCTTGGCAGGGATGCTGGCGGCCAGCAGCACGGGATCGATGCCGGCGCGATAGCCGGCCTGGGGCTGCAGGATTTTCAGCCCGCCACCGAGAAAATCGTCGCAGGTGGTCTCAAGCGTCACGAGCGTGCCTCGACCTCTATACCGTTGTCCTCAAGGGTCTGGCGCGCGGGAAAGTAATCTTCCTCGCTGACCATCAAGCGGCGGGGGAAAATCCCGATGCCGCCTTCGAGGATGCTCATGTTTACGTCCAATTCAAAGCAGTCTATATCCTCGCCCTGAAGCAAAGCCTTGGCGAAAGCCATCACGGTCGGGTCGGTGGTGCTGAGAAGATGCTTCATGGGGATGACTTAAGGACACCGGACGCGCATTGTCGAGCCTGAGTGACGGGAGTTTGATGGGACTGGACCACGCCGCTACCAAACCGCACGAAGCAATGGCCTCGCATTTCGAGGACAAACTTGACGCGGTGAACAGCCTGATCCGTGCGCGCATGGCGTCGCGTCACGCGCCGCGCATCCCCGAGGTGACAGCGCATTTGGTCGAGGCGGGGGGCAAACGCCTGCGCCCGATGCTGACGCTGGCGGCGGCGGATCTGTGCGGTTATGTCGGCGAGGACGACGTGAAGCTGGCAGCAACGGTGGAGTTCATCCATACCGCGACGCTGTTGCACGACGACGTGGTGGACGAAAGCGCCCAGCGGCGCGGACGGCCCACGGCGAACCTGCTGTTCGACAACAAGTCCAGCGTGCTGACCGGGGATTACCTGTTCGCACGCGCGTTCCAGCTGATGGTGGAGACCGGGTCGCTGACGGTGCTGGACATCCTGTCGAACGCGGCGGCAACGATTGCCGAAGGCGAGGTGCTGCAGCTGACCGCGTCGCGCAGCCTGAAGACGGATGAGGATATCTACCTGCAGATCGTTCGCGGCAAGACCGCGGCGCTGTTTTCGGCGGCGACCGAGGTGGGCGGCGTGATCGCAGGGGTAGCGGACGACCAGGGGCAGGCGCTTTTCGATTATGGTGACGCGCTGGGCATTGCGTTCCAAATCGTCGATGACCTGCTGGACTACCAGGGTGATGCCAAGGCCACGGGCAAGAACGTGGGCGACGATTTCCGGGAGCGCAAGCTGACCCTGCCGGTGATCAAGGCGGTGGCGCTGGCCGACGAGAGCGAGCGGGCGTTCTGGGCGCGGACCATCGAGAAGGGCGACCAGCGCGACGGCGACCTGGACGAGGCGCTTAGGTTGCTCAACAAGCACGGCACGTTGGAGGCCACGCGGGCCGACGCGCTGGAATGGACGGCAAAGGCGAATGCGGCGATGGCGCAACTGCCTGAACATCCGGTGCGGGAGATGCTGCTGGCGCTGTCGGATTACGTGGTGGCGCGCATCCGCTAGGACGCATTCTCAGGGATGCGCGTTGAGGCGGGTGGCGGTGATCCACCAGCCCGGATTTTCCTCTTTCAGGCGGCCCTCGGCGGCGCGGGCGGTTTCCTCGCCGGTGTAGAGGCCAAAGCAGCTGCTACCCGAGCCTGTCATGCGGGCCATGCGGCAGCCCGCCGTCACGCTGAGCGCACCCAGCACTTGCGAGATGACAGGCGTCTGCCCGATGGCCGCATATTCCAGATCATTGCGCATGCCACGAAGCCAGTCGATGAATTCGATCCCGCTGAGATTGGCCGGAAGGTCCGGGGGCATGGGCGTGTTGTTCTTCTGACCGACGGCGGCAAAGACGTCGGGCGTGCGCATGGGCACGCTGGGGTTGATCAGGACCGCGTTCAGGCAGGGCAGGTCGTGCGCCGTCGTGATCTTTTCGCCGATCCCCTGCATCCGCGCAGCGCTGTTGCCGAGGCAGACGGGCACGTCGGCACCCAGCGGCGTGACATCGGCGGGCATGGGCGTGTCGGTCAGGCGCGACAGCACGCGCAGGGTTGCGGCTGCGTCCGACGAGCCGCCACCAAGGCCCGCGGCATGGGGCAGAAGCTTGTTTAGCGTGATATCGGCACTGACCCCCATCAGGTCGGCGGCTTTCAGAACGAGGTTGTCTGGCCCGTCCGGCACGCCCTTGGACATCGGGCCGCTGAGCGAAAGGTGCGGCGTGTCGGAGAGCGAGACCGTCAGGTGATCGCCCACATCGGCGAACATCACCAGCGAGTCGAGAAGGTGCATGCCATCGTCGCGCTGCCCGGTGATGTGCAGCGTCAGGTTTACCTTGGCCGGGGCGAAGCCCTCAGCCGCCGTCATCCGCGACCTCCAGCGGGGGCGAGCCTTCTTCTTGCAAGACAACGTCGAGGCCGACCTCGAGCTTGCGGCGCATCCGGTCGGGATCCACATCGGGCGAGGGGTTTTCCTTGTCGACGAAGGACAGCGCACGACTCCATTGAAACCGAGCCTCGACCTCGCGGCCCACGGCCCAAAGCACGTCGCCGAGGTGGTCGTTGACCACCGGGTCCACCGGCATCAGCTCGGCGGCGCGTTCCATGTGACCAATGGATTCCTCGTAGCGGCCCAGCCGGTAAAGGACCCAGCCGAGGCTGTCGACGATGTAGCCAGACTCGGGCTGCGCCTCGACGGCGCGTTCGATCATGTCGAGCGCCTCGTCCAGCTTCTGTTGTTTCTCGACCAGCGAATAGCCGAGGTAGTTCAGCACCTGCGGATGTTCGGGGTTCAGTTCCAGCGCCTTGCGGAAATCGGCCTCGGCCTCGGGCCATTCATCCTGCCGTTCATGGCTGATAGCGCGGGCATAGTAGACGAACCAATGGCCGGGCTGTGCCTCGCCCAGAAGGTCGATGGCGTTGTCATAGGCGGTGACTGCCTTGCCGTATTGTTCGCTCTGGCGATAAAGGTCTGCGGCGGCGACATGCACCATGGGCAGTTCGGGGTGCGAGTCGCGCAGCTGTTCCAACACCTCGATGGCGGCGTCCATCTTGTCCGCCCGGCGCAGGGCCTCGGCGCGGCCCATCTCGGCGGCGGTGAAAGACGGATGATCGCGCGGGACGCTCTTGTAGGTTTCGGTGGCCAACTCGTAGCGTTCGAGCGATTCCAGCAGTTCCGCCGACATCAGGATAGCATCGACGTGGTCTGGGTTAAGGTACTGCGCCACTCGAGCGTAAAGCAGGGTATAGTCATCGCCCATGTCGCCCAACAAGGCTTGACCGATGGAAAAGAACACCTCTGCCACGCCGTCCTTGGGGCCGGAGATCATGTCGAAGGCCACGGGCAGGCCGGTTTCAAGCTCGGCCCGGAGGGCGAGGATCTGGGGATCCGCATTGGCGCCGAAGGCGTCATCCAGAAGCGCGATGGCCTCGTCGTTGCGTTCCAGCTGGCTTAGCACGGCGGCCCAGGCGCGGGTGCCACGGCGGGTGCGTTGCAGGGGTGCGTCATCGTCGCCACCGGAAAAGATAGCCTCGGCTGCCTCGAAATCGCCAACGGAGGCGAGAGCCAGCGCCTTGTGATAGAGGGCGAAATTCTTAAGGCCGCGTTCCTCGGAGACCTCGTCGAAGCGCGCGAGGGCCGCGTCGACATCGCCGCGGGCGAGTTCGGTCCAGGCCATTACGAGGCCATCGGCCAGTTGGCCCACGCCCTTGCCGGCCTCGATCCGTTCGATCACGGCGTCATGGTTGCCGGCTGCCACATCTTCGGCGATGAGGGCCATGAAGGCGACCTGGCTTTGCAGCTCCTGTTGCTCGATCTGGCGGGCGACCGGCACGGCGCGGTCGATCTCGCCAAGTGCCATGAAAGCAATCGCGGTGCTTTCGAGGATGACGGGGTTGCTGGCGTCGCGGGTCAGCGCCTGAGTGTAATACTGCGCGGCGGCGTCGAAATCGTTGAGGTAGCGTGCTTGCCGTGCTGCAAGGTAGGCACCGACATTGATATCAGCCAGTGCGGGCAACGCGATGCCCTGCAGAATCGCGGCGATTGCGCCTGCGGTCAGGATTTTCACGGGTCTGGGCTCCCTGCCTGTATGGTCGATGATTTGCGAGAAAGTAGTATGAGCGGCCCGTTAACGCAATGAGGGCGGCCAATTTGCCGCCCTCGGTGTCCGCGTGATTTCGCCTGTCGCTCACATATTGGGATAGTTCGGCCCGTCGCCTCCCTGCGGCGTGGTCCAGTTGATGTTCTGGGCGGGGTCCTTGATATCGCAGGTCTTGCAGTGGACGCAGTTCTGGAAGTTGATGACGAACTGCTGCTCGCCGTCCTTTTCCACGAACTCGTAGACCCCTGCGGGGCAGTAGCGGGCCGAGGGGCCGGCATACTTGGGCAGGTTCACCTCGACCGGAACATTCGGGTCCTTCAGCTTGAGGTGCGCGGGCTGGCTTTCCTCGTGGTTGGTCATCGAAAAGCTGACATTGGTCAGGCGGTCAAAGCTCAGCTTGCCGTCGGGCTTGGGGTAGTCGATTTCGGCGTGCTTGCTGGCTTCTTCGGTCGCCTCGGCGTCGGTCTTGCCGTGGCCCAGCGTGCCGAAAAAGGAAAAGCCGAGCGTGTTGGTCCACATGTCGAGGCCCCCCAGCGTGAGCGAGGCGGTGAGGCCGTACTTGGACCACAACGGCTTGACGTTGCGGACCTTTTTCAGATCCGCGCCGATGGCGCCGTTACGCACTTCGCTCTCATAGTTGGATAGCTCGTCGCTGGCCCGACCGGCTTCGATGGCTTCGTGCGCGGCTTCTGCCGCGGCCTTACCCGACAGCATGGCGTTGTGGTTGCCCTTGATGCGGGGCACGTTGACCATGCCGACCGAGCAGCCCAGAAGGGCGACGCCGGGCGCGACCATCTTGGGCATCGACTGGTATCCGCCCTCGGAAATGGCGCGGGCGCCGTAGGCGACGCGCTTGCCGCCCTTGAGCAGGTCGGCCACCACCGGGTGATGCTTGAACCGCTGGAATTCCATGTAGGGGTAGAGGTGCGGGTTACGGTAATTCAGGTGCACCACGAAGCCGACGTAAACCTGGTTGTTGTCGAGGTGGTAGATGAACGAGCCACCGCCCGCTTTTTTGCCCAGGGGCCAGCCCATCGTGTGGGTGACGGTGCCTTCGCGGTGCTTTTCCGGGTCGATTTCCCAGATTTCCTTCATCCCGAGGCCGTATTTCTGCGGCTCCTTGCCCTTGGAAAGGTCGTATTTCGCGATGACCTCCTTGGACAGCGAACCGCGCACGCCTTCGCCCAGGAACACGTATTTGCCGTGCAGTTCCATGCCGGGCTCGTAGCCGGGGCCGGGGGTGCCGTCGGCGTTCTTGCCGAATTCGCCGGCCACGACGCCCTTCACCTCGCCGTTTTCACCATAGACGATTTCCGAGCAGGCCATGCCGGGGAAGATTTCGACACCCAAAGCCTCGGCCTGTTCGGCCATCCAGCGACAGACATTGCCCATGCTGACGATATAGTTGCCGTGGTTGTTCATCAGCGGCGGCATCGGAAAGTTGGGGATGCGGACCTTGCCCGCCTCGCCCAGCATGAAGAAGTTGTCCTCTTTCACCGGGACGTTGAGCGGCGCGCCCTTTTCCTTCCAGTTGGGTATGAGGGCGTCGAGACCGCAGGGATCGAGCACCGCGCCCGACAGGATATGCGCGCCCACTTCGGAGCCTTTTTCCAGCACCACGACCTCGCGCTCGGGGTCGAGCTGTTTCAGGCGGATCGCGGCGCTCAGGCCTGCGGGCCCTGCGCCGACGATCACGACGTCGTATTCCATGGCTTCGCGTTCGACTTGGGTCATCTTGGTCCTCTCCTGGTCGTCCGGTCGCATGCCGGCCCGCGTAAGAAACTTCGCAACTGGTTATCGTGCGGGGTTGCGCAAGGTCAATTCGAACACGACGTAACAGACGGTCAAAAGCGTCAAAAAGGCGCAAGTTTCGGCACGATTGTGCGGTCGGCGGTCTGGACCTACTTGCATTGGCGGGGCAGGTCGGGTCAATCTGTCGCGCATGGTTTGGAAAACGAACGGGGTCGCGTAACGGCGGCCCCTTGGTGATACTAGGGACAAGAAAGAAGGACAGGTCATGGAAAAGATCCCGATGACGCAGGACGGTTTCGACGCGCTTAACGCGGAGCTGAAACAGCTGAAATCCGTCGAGCGCCCGGCCATCATCAAGGCGATTTCCGAGGCGCGCGAGCATGGCGACCTGTCGGAGAATGCCGAGTATCATTCCGCCAAGGAAAAACAGTCGTTCATCGAGGGCCGCATTAAGGAGCTGGAAGGCGCGATCAGCCTCGCCGACGTGATCGACCCCAAGAAGCTGTCCGGCCCGATCAAGTTCGGCGCCACGGTGACGCTGGTGGACGAGGATACGGACGAGGAGAAGTCCTATCAGATCGTGGGCGAATATGAGGCCAGTATCGAGAAGGGCCTGCTGAACGTAAAATCGCCGATTGCGCGGGCTTTGATTGGCAAGGAGGAGGGCGATAGCGTAGAAGTGCGTACGCCCGGCGGCGACAAGGCCTACGAGGTGCTGAAGGTCGAATATATCTGACCCGGTCCTTTTCAATCAGGTTTGCCCATGACCGAGCCGAACCAGTCACCGCAGACACCGCTTGGTGTCTATGACCGGCCCCGAAAGGACGGGGTCACGGGTGTCGAGATAATCGCGCTGGCGCTTACGATTCTGTGGCTTGTCGGCACGGCGGTGTTCTTTCTGGTGCTGGAGCCGATGGGCATGTTCTCGGAATCCGGCGGGGCGCTGCAATTCGTGGTGGTCCTGCTGGCCATCTTCATGCCGGTGGCGATGATCTGGGTCGCGGCTACGGCGGCACGTTCGAGCAAGGTGATGCGCGAGGAGAGCCGGCGCCTGCAAACCGCCATCGACGCGATCCGGCAGGCCTATGTGGCGCAAAGCCAGGCCGCGCACGAGGTCGCACAGCCCTCGGTCGCCAAAAAGCTGGAGGAGATCGCGGCGGCGCAACGCAAGACCGAGACGGCGCTGGCGACGTTCTCGACGTCGCGCAGCCCGGTGGAGGTGCGGCCCGCGCCAGTGTCAAAGAACGAGGAGGTGGGCACGGACCAGGTTGCGTTGCCGTTGGGCACCCCGCCCGAAGAGATGGCGCCGCCGTTGGCGACCGAAGACTTCATAAGGGCGCTGAATTTCCCGGAGAACGCCGAGGACAAAGCAGGCTTTGCCGCACTGCGCCGGGCGCTGAAGGTCCGCCATAGCGCGCAACTGATTCAGGCCAGCCAGGACGTGCTGACACTGTTGTCTCAGGACGGCATCTACATGGACGACCTGCGCCCAGACATGGCCCGTCCCGAAGTTTGGCGCCGGTTCGCTGCCGGGGAACGTGGACGCGCCGTAGCCGCGCTGGGCGGTGTGCGGGACCGCTCGTCGCTGGCGCTGACGGCCGCTCGCATGAAGCAGGACATGATCTTTCGCGATGCCGCCCACCATTTCCTGCGGCTGTTCGACCGCACGATCAGCCAGTTCGCCGAGGTGGCGACGGATGCCGAGATGTCCGAGATGTCGGACACGCGCACGGCGCGCGCCTTCATGCTGGTCGGGCGCGTGGCGGGGACGTTTGACTGATACTGCCGTGGTGTGAACCGTGCAAGAAAGCGGCTGTTGCCGGACGCCCCGGAACGCGTCAATATGAACGCCGGAAGACGAAGGGAACATCATGCGCAAGTTTCTCGTGGTGCTGGACGACAGCCGGGAATGCCTCAACGCCATGCGGTTCGCCGCAATGCGCGCCAAGAACACGCAAGCCGGGGTTGAGATTCTCGCGGTCATTCCGCCCGACGAATTCAACCACTGGATCGGCGTGGGCGACATCATGCGCGAGGAAGCCCGCGAGCGCATTCACGCGCATTTCGAGGTCTTCGCGAAGTGGATGCGCGACAAGCAGGGCATCGACCCCGAGCTGGTGATCCGCGAAGGCGAGCCGGTGGCGGAGATCATGGCGCAGGTTCAGGAGGACACCGAGATCGGCGTGTTGGTGCTGGGCGCCAGCGCCGACAAAAAGGGGCCCGGGCCGCTCGTGTCGCAATTGTCGAAGAATTCCGGTGGCTTGCCCATCCCGATCACCATCGTGCCCGGCGACCTGAGCAAGGAGCGACTGGAAGCGATCACCTGAACCCAGTTTTAGAATCGTTCCAAACCTTGACAGGGCCAGTCTCGCTGCGCATATCTTGCACAACTGACAAAAAGGGCGCGCACAATGTTCATCCAGACGGAATCGACACCGAATCCCGCAACGCTGAAGTTCCTGCCCGGCCAGACCGTATTGGACGCCGGGACCGCAGATTTCCCGTCTTCCGAGACGGCCGACAAGTCGCCGCTTGCTGCGCGCGTCTTTGGCGTCGAGGGTGTGACTGGCGTGTTTCTGGGCAATGATTTCGTGACCGTGACCAAGCAGGACGCGGTGGAGTGGGACCATGTGAAACCCGCGATTCTGGGCGCGATCATGGAGCATTTCCAGTCCGGTCAGCCGGTCATGACCGGCGACGGTCCGGAGTCGGGCCACGCCGCCAGTGAAGGCGAGGATTCCGAGGTCATCGACCAGATCAAGCAATTGCTGGATACCCGAGTCCGCCCTGCCGTGGCGCAGGATGGCGGTGACATCACCTTCCATGGTTTCGAGCGCGGCGTGGTTTACCTTCACATGCAAGGTGCGTGCGCCGGCTGTCCGTCCTCGACCATTACCCTGAAGATGGGGATCGAGAACTTGCTGCGGCACTACATCCCCGAAGTGACCGAGGTCCGCCCCGTCGGCGTTTGACCTCGTGACCAACGCGCCGCTCGTATTGGGATTCGACACCTCCGGCCCGTGGCTGTGGGTGTTGTTGCTTTCGGGGCAGGACGTTCTGAGCGATCACCATGTCGATATGCCAAAAGGACAGGCCGAGGCGTTGTTTCCGGCGCTGGAAGACGCTCTGGCCAAGGGCGGCGCCGGCTGGAGCGACCTTGACGCCATTGGGGTCGGCATCGGGCCGGGAAATTTCACCGGCATCCGGATTTCGGTCGCCGCGGCGCGGGGGCTGGCTTTGTCGCTGGAAATCCCCGCTATTGGCGTCAGCATCCTCGAGGCCGCAGCATACGGGCAGGACAGCCCGGTGCTGGCGACGCGGGACGCACCCCGTGGACAGGCTTATGTGCAAGGTTTTGACATGGACACACCGCTTGGGCCGGACCTGATGGCGATCGACGAGATCGACACAGGCCTGATGGAGCCGGGGCTTGTCTGTGTCGGCACGGCGGCCAAGGCGGTGGCGGCACAGATCGGCGCGCCCGCGGTTCCGGCGACCTTTGCGCCGGCCTCTGCCATCGCGCGGATTGCCGCGACCCGCTGGCGCGAAGACACGCCCCCCCCGGCGCCGCTGTACCTCAAGCCCGCCGACGCGGCGCCCTCGCGCGATGCTCCCCCGGTGATCCTTGATGACGCCTGACGACTTGGCCGCGCTGCATGCGCGGGCATTCGACGGGCAGGGGCGGGCCTGGGACGCAGGCGAGTTCCGTGACCTCCTGGAGCATTCGCATATCTTCGTGGTCGGTGACACCAAGGGGTTTGCTGTCGGACAGGCGGTTGCGGGCGATGCGGAGCTTCTGACGCTTGCCGCCGATCCCGACGCGCGGCGGCAAGGACACGGGCGGGCGGCGTTGCAAGCGTTCGAGGCCGAGGCCCGTGCGCGCGGCTCCGAGCGCCTGTTCCTGGAAGTCGCGGCAGACAACGCGGCGGCACTGAGGCTTTACCGCTCGTTCGGCTTCACCGAGCTTGCGCGGCGCGCGAAGTATTACAAGCGGCCCGATGGCGGGACGGTCGATGCGCTGGTACTGGAGAAGCGCCTGACCTGATCCCGGCTCAGATCGCCGAACTGTGTCCGGCGTGGCTGAGGTCGTAGGCGTCGAGGCTGCGGGCGATCATCCGGGTTAGCGGGCGTGCCTCGTGCGGGATGAAGAGACCCTCGTTGCTTAGGTCCAGAAGCCCGTCAAAGGCGCGTGTGGCAGGTTCAAGCATTTCACGTACAGCCTTGCGCGACATGCAGAAAGTTTCGCAGATTTCCCCGGCGTCGATGCGGAAGTCGCACATGACGGCCTCGATAAGGCGGGCCCGCAGAAGATCCTGTCCCCTGAAGACATGCCCCCGGCTGGTCGAGAAGCGGCCCTCGCGGATTGCCCCGGTATGGGCTCCGGTCGCGGGGGCGTTCTGGGCATAGCCTTGCGGGAAGCGCGAAATCGACGAGGCCCCCAGCCCGATGAGCACCTCGGACGTGTCGTCGGTGTAGCCTTGGAAGTTGCGGCGCAGGCGGCCAAGTTTCTTGGCGAGGCTCAAGCCGTCTTCGGGTGTCGCGAAATGGTCGATCCCTATTTCCCGGTAGCCGTCCCAGACGAACAGGCGGCGGGCGGCATCAAAGAGCTCCAGCCGTTCCTCGGGCGTGGGCAGCGCATCGGACGGGATAAGCTGCTGACGCTTGGCCATCCACGGCACATGGGCATAGCCATAAAGCGCCACGCGGTCGGGGTTGAGCGACAGGAGTTTCTGCACGCTTTCCACCATGCGCCCCTTGGTCTGGTGCGGCAGGCCGTAAAGGATATCCGCATTCAGACTGCGCACGCCGGCGGCGCGCAGCGCGTCTATGGTGTCGCGGGTGATGTCGAAGGTCTGGATGCGGCCGATGGCCTGCTGAATGGTGTCGTCGAAGTCCTGCACGCCCACGGAAGCGCGGTTCATCCCGGCGGCGGAGAGCGCCTCGATCCGGGGGGCGTCGATCTCGTTCGGGTCGATCTCGACCGAGAACTCGGTGTCGTCGCCGAAGGGGACCGCGTCGCGCACTGATTCGGCCAGATCGGTGATAAGGTCGGCAGACAGAAGAGTCGGCGTGCCGCCGCCCCAATGCAGGCGCGACAGCGTGATGCCCTGTGGCAGGGTGGCTTTCAGCAGGGCCAATTCCGCCTTGAGCGTCTCGACATAGGCGGCGACGGGCGAAAGGGATTTGGTGCCCTGCGTGCGGCAGGCGCAGAACCAGCATAGCCTGCGGCAGAAGGGCACATGCAGGTAGAGCGAGATTGCGCTGCCCGGTTCGATGTTGGAAATCCAGTCCCGCATGGTCGAGGACCCGACGGAATCGGAGAAATGCGGTGCGGTGGGATAGCTTGTGTAACGCGGTACATTCGCGTCGAACAGGCCCAGTCTGCGGAGTTGTTCTCGGTCAATCATGCCGTTAAAATACTCACAAGGAAGAGCGAAGCCTTGATGCAGATCAACTCGACCGAAAGCATTGTCGATGCTCAAAGACGCACATGACCTGATCCCCCGTGAATGCGATGCGTGTCCCATTCGGCACCGGGCCGTGTGCGCGCGATGTGATGCGCAGGAACTGGAGCAGCTGGACCAGATCAAGTACTACCGCAGCTTCGAGGCGGGCCGGACGCTGATCTGGGCCGGGGACCGGATGGATTTCGTGGGCTCGGTCGTGTCGGGCATCGCGATGCTGACGCAGACGCTGGAAGACGGGCGCACACAGATGGTGGGCCTGCTGTTGCCGAGCGATTTCGTGGGCCGTCCAGGGCGCGAGAAGGCGGCCTATAACGTGGTCGCGGTGAGCGACGTGGTGATGTGTTGTTTCCGCAAGCAACCCTTTGAGAACATGATGGAAAAGACGCCGCATATCGGCCAGCGCCTGTTGGAGATGACGCTGGACGAGCTGGATGCGGCGCGCGAATGGATGCTGCTGTTGGGGCGCAAGACGGCGCGGGAGAAGATCGCGTCGTTCCTGGCGATCCTGGGGCGGCGTAACGCGGTCTTGAACATGTCCAAGGCCGCGGGGCAGGTGGTGTTCGACCTGCCGCTGACGCGCGAGGCGATGGCCGATTACCTGGGCCTGACGCTGGAGACGGTGAGCCGCCAGATCAGTGCGTTGAAGCGTGACCAGGTGATCCACCTGGAAGGCAAGCGGCATGTGACGGTGCCGGATTTCGACCGCCTGCTGGAAGAGGCGGGGGATGACAGCGACGGCGGGATGCTGGCCTGAGCCCGGGAATAAGGTTAATCCTTTGAATTCAGGAAAAATTCGACGTCGGTATTGCGTCGGTATTCAAGTGGTATCGCGACGGTGCGATTTTTCCGAATTGGCGGGGTTAACGGGGCGTTCGGGGGTAATGTGCGGTTAAGGCGCGGCGCGTGGTTTTTTACCCACCCTACGGGGTGACCGATGGTCTTGACTTCGGTCCGGGAGGGGCTTTGTTACCGGGCATGGCTGACCTCTCGACTTATTCGCTGGATGACCTCACCATCGACGAGGCCGCGCGGCCACGGGCGCCGAAGGTGCCGGACGCCACGGACAGGCATCGGCGCCAGGGCCGACAGTTGGCGGCGATCCACCGGCACTACCTGATGGAGATGGCGCGGATCGGCGCGGTGCTGGCGCGGATCGAAGCGCGGGATGCCCCACCCGAGAACCTGAGGCAGATCGTGCTGTCGCTGGACATGGCCGAGAATTTCCGGGTGTTCGGGACCCTGTGCGGGCGCGAGTGCCAGGTGTTGAAGCTGCACCACGATATCGAGAGCACCGACATGTTTCCCCGCATCGAGGCAGCGGGCGGGGGAATGTTCCGGGAGGTCGTGGCGAAACTGGTGTCAGAGCACGAGGTCGTCCACGAGTTGATCGTTCGTCTTGGGCGCGCGGCAGACACGTTGGCGGAAGACCCCAGCGAGGAAAACTTTGCCCGGGCCGCCGCCACGTACCGGAAGCTGGAAGAGGTCGTGCGCTCTCATTTCGGGTACGAGGAAACGGAGCTAGAAGAGGCCATCGGGTATTACCTCGGGACGATCTGAGGCCGCGCGCAGGAACCCATGTGTCTGGTCCGTTGCGCGACCCCAGCCCCGACCTCAGAGCGTTTCCGGGAAACACTGAATCGCTTTTCGCTGCCTCTTGAGACGCAAAAAGCGATGCATGTTTCAGACTGACCCGGAAACGCTTTAATGCGCCATGAAGAGCGGCAGGGGCGCGTGCTCCAGCATGTAGCGGGTGGCGCCGCCGAAGACCGCCTCGCGGACGCGGGAATGGCCGTAGGCGCCCATGACAACGGCATCGGCGTCGATATCCTGCGCGCGGCGCAAGAGCACGTCGGCGATGCGGGGCAGGGTCTTGGAGACCACGTCGATTTCGACCGCCACGCCGTGACGCACCAGGAATTGTGATAGCAGACCGCCGGGATCGGAGCGGTTCGGGCCGTGTACCGGCGGGTCGACGACCACGACGTGTACGCGCTCGGCCCGTTGCAGCATCGGCAGCGCGTCGCGGGCGGCGCGCAGCGCCTCCTGACCGTCGTTCCAGGCGATCACGACCCGCTTGGGGTCAAGGGTGATGTCCGGCGTGTTGGGCAGAACCATCGCGGGAATGCGCCCGTCGAACAGGATCGCCTCGGTCAGGGGGGCAAGCTCGGGGCCCAGCCCCTCGCCATAGGGCATGGGCAGCACGGCGAGATCGGCAAAGCGGGCGCGGTCGGCGACATGGTGTCCGAGGTCGGCAAGCTGCGCGACGCCTTTGTCGCAGGACCAGAAGAAGCCGTCCTGCCGGCCCAGGACCGCGCGCGCGGCGCTGTCGATCTCGGCGGCTTCCTCGTGGCAACCTTCGAATATGTTCTGCACCATCACGGCGCTGACACCGGCGCCGGAGAAATAATGCGTTGCCGGATCGCGGGCGACGCCGAGGCTGAGCACGTCGAGATGCGCCCCGTGCAGGCGAGCCAGTTCGGCGGCGTGGGTCAAGGTATGCTCGACGCGTGAGGCATCGGACAGGGCGCAGAAGATCGTTTTCCAGGACATTGCGATTCGCCTTTCATTAACCATTTCGAACGCAATCTGGCCCCCGGGGCGAGACGCTGCCTTGATGCCGGTCAACCCATTCCCGCCAATCCTTTGATGCAGATCAAAGCGGGGTGACTCGGCATCGGAAATAAGCGGCCCCAGTCAAATGACTCCGTGCGCCCCGGCAGGGCCTGCGCGGACATACGGCAAAGGGACGCAAAATGGGTAACTACGTAAAACTGATCCTGTTGGGGCTGATCGCGTTTTTCGCGCTGTTCGCCGCCAACCAGGCACGGGATATCGCGTACCTTGTGAATGCGCTGACCATCGCCCTTGTGGCGGCGGGCATGTTCATCTGGGTGCTGCGCAACACGGACGAGGACCGCCCCGTGGTCGACCTGTCCGGGGAATACATGGACGGGGTCGTGCGCGCCGGGGTGATCGCCACGGCGCTTTGGGGGGTCGTGGGCTTCCTGGTGGGGACGTTCATCGCGTTCCAGCTGGCCTTTCCGACGCTCAATTTCGAATGGGCGCAAGGCTACATGAATTTTGGCCGGCTGCGGCCCTTGCACACCAGCGCGGTGATCTTCGCCTTTGGCGGCAACGCGCTGATCGCGACGTCGTTCTACGTGGTGCAGCGCACCTGCGCGGCGCGGCTGTGGGGCGGGAACCTGGCGTGGTTCGTGTTCTGGGGGTTCCAACTGGTGATCGTGCTGGCCGCCACCGGCTACCTGCTGGGCGCGACGCAATCCAAGGAATACGCGGAACCGGAATGGTACGTGGACTGGTGGCTGACCATCGTCTGGGTGTCCTACCTGGCCGTGTTCGTCGGCACGCTGGTGAAGCGGAAAGAGCCGCATATCTACGTGGCGAACTGGTTTTACCTGTCGTTCATCATCACGGTCGCGATGCTGCACGTGGTGAACAACCTGAGCATTCCGGTGAGCATCTTCGGCTCGAAATCCGTGCAGATCTTTTCGGGCGTGCAGGATGCGATGACGCAATGGTGGTACGGCCATAACGCCGTGGGCTTCTTCCTGACGGCGGGGTTCCTGGCGATGATGTACTACTTCGTGCCGAAACAGGCCGGGCGGCCGGTGTTCAGCTATAAACTTTCGATCATCCACTTCTGGGCGCTGATCTTTCTTTATATCTGGGCGGGTCCGCACCACCTGCACTATACCGCGCTGCCCGACTGGGCCTCGACGCTGGGCATGGTGTTCTCGATCATCCTCTGGATGCCCTCGTGGGGCGGGATGATCAACGGTCTGATGACGCTTTCGGGCGCGTGGGACAAACTGCGGACCGATCCGGTGATCCGGATGATGGTGATCAGCCTTGGCTTTTACGGGATGTCCACCTTTGAAGGGCCGATGATGTCGATCCGCGCGGTGAACAGCCTGTCGCATTACACCGACTGGACCATCGGGCACGTGCATTCCGGCGCGCTGGGCTGGAACGGGATGATCACGTTCGGGTGCCTGTACTTCCTGGTGCCCAAGCTGTGGAACCGCGAGCGGCTGTATAGCCTGAGCCTGGTGAGCTGGCACTTCTGGCTGGCGACGATCGGGATCATTCTCTACGCGGCGTCGATGTGGGTGACCGGCATCATGGAAGGCCTGATGTGGCGCGAAGTGGATGCCAACGGGTTCCTGGTGAACTCCTTTGCCGACACGGTGAGTGCGAAGCTGCCGATGTACGTGGTGCGCGGTCTGGGCGGGGTCATGTTCCTCTCCGGTGCGATCGTCATGTGCTTCAACCTTTACATGACAGTCAGACGGAGCCCGGCGGTGCAGACCGACAACTCCGCTGTCCCGGCTGAATAAGGAGGGCCGGAAAAATGGCTGACGATAAAATGCAGAAACCCCCGATGCCGGCTTCGGCCTCGGGCGTGGGGGACCGGCCCAAGAAGAAGACTTTCCTGGACCGGCACCAGATCCTGGAACGCAACGTGACCCTGCTGGCGATCTTTGCCTTCCTGGTGGTGACCATCGGCGGCATCGTGCAGATCGCACCGCTGTTCTGGCTGGAGAACACCATCGAGGAAGTGGAGGGGATGCGTCCCTACACCCCGCTGGAGCTGACCGGGCGTGACATCTACATCCGCGAGGGATGCTATGTCTGCCACAGCCAGATGATCCGCCCGATGCGCGACGAGGTGGAGCGGTACGGGCATTACAGCCTTGCGGCAGAGAGCCAGTACGACCACCCGTTCCAATGGGGGTCCAAGCGGACCGGGCCGGACCTGGCGCGCGTGGGCGGTCGGTACTCCAACGCCTGGCATGTGGACCATCTGCGCGACCCGCAATCGGTGGTGCCGGAATCGGTGATGCCCAAGTACGGCTATCTCGAGGAGCGGCTGATCGACGGGCAGTACGTGGGGGACCTTCTGGCGACGCACAAGCTGGTGGGTGTGCCTTACGAGGACGCGCATGTGGAGAACGCGCAGGCGGATTTCCGGGCGCAGGCCGATCCCGACAGCGACTATGACGGGTTGATCGAGCGGTATGGCGAGAGCGCACAGGTAGCCAATTTCGACGGCCGTCCGGGCATCAGCGAAGCCGACGCCCTGATCGCCTATCTGCAGATGCTGGGCACGCTGGTCGATTTCTCGACCTTCACGCCCGTGGCCAGCCGGTAAGGAGGGACGACGATGGACACCTATTCCCTGCTGCGGGAGTTCGCGGACAGCTGGATGCTGCTGGCGCTCTTCGCCTTCTTCATCGGCGTCGTGATCTGGGTCATGCGGCCCGGGTCACGGGGCGCCTACCAGGATGTCGCCGACATTCCCTTCCGCAATGAAGACGCGCCGGCCCCGGCTGCGCGCCGTGCCTCGGACGAGGAGCAATAAAATGGTTAAGAAACCGCAAGACAACCATGAGGTCGAAACGACCGGCCACGAATGGGACGGGATCGAGGAATACAACAACCCGTTGCCGCGCTGGTGGCTGTGGGTGTTCTACGCCACGATCGCCTGGGGCGTCTGGTACACGATCGCCTATCCGGCCTGGCCGATGATCTCGGGCGCGACGCAAGGTTACCTGGGGTATTCGACCCGGGCCAACGTGCAGACCGAGATCGAGGCGGCCGAGGCGGCCAACGCGCAGATCAACGAGCGGCTGGCCAGTGTCGAGCTGGCGGCGATTCCGGGCGACGACGAGTTGGCGGGCTTTGCCCGGTCCGCGGGCGAGGCGGTGTTCAACACCTGGTGCGTGCAGTGCCACGGGCGCGAGGGCGGCGGGGCCACCGGCTATCCGACGCTATCGGATGACGCCTGGCTGTGGGGCGGCTCGATGGAGGCGATCCACACGACCGTCACCCACGGGATCCGCAACGACGAGGACCCCGACGCGCGCTATTCGCAGATGCCGGCCTTTGGCCGCGACGAGCTTCTGACCGAGGAAGAGGTCGTGCAGGTGGTGAACTACGTCATGTCCCTGTCGGGCGAGCCGCAGGATGCGCAGGCCGCCGAGGTAGGTGCGGAAGTGTTCGAATACAACTGTGCCGCCTGCCATGGCGAGAACGCCATGGGAATGGAGGAGCAGGGTGCGCCGAACCTGACCGACGCGATCTGGCTTTATGGCGGGGATTACAACGCGCTGTACGAGACGGTGTGGAATTCGCGCTTTGGCGTCATGCCGTCTTGGCAGGAGCGTCTGAGCGAAGCGGAGATCCGGGCGGTGTCTGCTTACGTCCATCAGTTGGGTGGCGGCGAATGAGCTGACGTTCCGACAAGAGATTCCCGGGGGTGCTATTGCAATGCCCCCGGGAAGGCACCGGCCCCTCCCTCTGTTCGCGCATTTCAGGAGGGGCCGGTGTTTTTCGTTGGAAGGGGTCAGTTTTCGAGCACATCGGCCAGGGCGCTTAGAACGGCCTTTGGTGCTTCGAGCTGGGGCAGATGGCCGACGCCGGGCAGCGTTTCAAAGTCCGCCCCTGGCATCAGCGCGTGTAAGGCGCGGCCATGGTCCAGTGGGATCCACGGATCGGCCTCTCCCCAGATGATTTTGACCGGGCAGCGGACCTCGCAGTAATGCGGCTCGATCTCGGCGGTGAAGCGTTCGTCGGCCTGGGCGAACTGGCGGTAGAAACTGGCGCGGCCCGCCTCATCCAGCCAGGGGGCGACGAGCGCCTCGGTATCGTCGGCTGCAAGGTCAGTGACCAGCGCGCCGTCGATATAGGCCCGCACGATGGCTTCGTGGATGTGCGGGGGCAGGCCGATGAAGGCGTCGATATGGCGGCCGACATGGTCGAAGAACTCCGACCCCCAGGGCCGCATCGCCACCACGTTCATCAGCACAAGCCGGTCGAATTCGGCCCCGTGCAGCAGATGCGCGCGCAAGCTGGTCGCGCCGCCGAAGTCGTGCGCCACGACGCGGGGCCGGTCGAGGCCCCAATGGCGCAGAATTTGGGCAAAGACCTGCCCCTGCACGTCGAGTCCGGTGGGCTGATCGGCGCGTTTTTCGGAGCGGCCATAGCCGGGCATGTCGTGCCAGTAGACAGTGTGCGTTTTCGCCAGCGTGGGGATGATCTGGTGCCACGACACTGACGACCAAGGCCAGCCGTGGGCGAGGACGAGCGGCGGACCCGATCCGGCGCTGCCCCAGGCGACGGTGCCGGCGGGGGTGTCTGTGGTGTGATCCAGGTTCCAGGTCATGAGGGCAAGCCTGTCGGTGAAAAAAGACCCGTGGCGCGGCCAGAAGGCCGGGACCACGGGCCAGTCGGGGGAGACGCCCCGCGCACCTAACCTGTGCTCGGGCCGACATCAGGAGTCTGGTAGGGCCAGCGGCGTGTGCGCCAGGGCCAGGGCCGTGGTCGCAAGGCCGGCTTGGGGTGAAAGATGCGGCGTTCGAGCATCGTCCCGGCCTAGCGTGGCAGGCGGCCGATGCGGTGCGCCTCAAGCTCGGCGTCGCGGCGGTTGTCGAAGCGCGTGTTCGGCGCCCAGTGGCCGCGGCCCTGCCGGGCATCGGCGTCGTTCAGGCGGGTAGCGGTGCGGAAGCTATCTGAAAGAATTCCAAGCATGTCGTGTTCCTTTGAGGTTCGTGTGATGGCCTCAATCTGGCAGCCATAGCGTGTAATTGCGACTCAGGAAAAATTCGGATATGTAAGATTAGATTACATGACGGATTGGCTGACCCTCCCGCCCCTGACGGCCTTGCGCGCGTTCGCGGCCCTTGCCGAGACCGGCTCGGCGCAGGCGGCGGGCGCGGCGCTGAACGTCAGCCACGCGGCGATCAGCCAGCAGGTCAAGGCGCTGGAGGCCCGGATGGGCGTGCCGCTGGTGGATCGCAGCGGGCGCAAGTTGCAGCTGACCACCGAGGGGCGTGAGCTGGCCGATGCGCTGAAGACCGGGTTCGACACCATCGCGCGCAGTGTCGACGCGCTGACCGGGGCGGATGCGGACCGGGCGGTGCAGGTCTCGACCACGCAGCTTTTCGCGACCACTTGGCTGATGCCGCGGCTGATGGACTTCCAGACGCGGCATCCCGGCATCGATCTGATGATCAACCCGTCGGCGGAGTTGCACGAGTTGACGCCGGGGGGCTATGACCTTGCGCTGCGCTTTGGCGACGGCAACTGGCCGGGGCTGGAGGTGGAGATGCTGGTGCCCTCGGATATCGTGATCACCGCCGCGCCCAAGCTGGTTGGGACGTGCGAGATCACCCGGCCCGAGCATCTGCTGGACTATCCGTGGCTGGAAGAGCTTGGCACGTCAGAATCCACCGACTGGCTGCGCAAGCATGGCGTCACCGAGGGCCGCGCCAAGAGCGTGACGCAGGTGCCGGGCAACCTGATGCTGGAAGGCGCCCGCGCGGGGCAGGGGATCATCAGCACGGCGATGTCCTCGGTCCAGGCGGAAGTGGATGCGGGGCGGCTGAAGCTGCTGTTTCGGGATGCGGGCGAGACGGGGTATCATATCGTCACGCGGCCCGGTGTTTTGCGCCCAAAGGCCAAGGCCTTCGTGACGTGGCTGCGCCGCCAGAAGGAAGCGCCCTGCGACGAAAAGGGTTGATCTGAGTCAAGGTTTTGGAAAACCCGCCGTGTCAGAACGGGCCGGCGCAACAGACCTTTATCGGAGCGAGAGCTATCCGTGTCCTCTACATCTGATTCTCCCGAGACCCCGCCGAGCCTCTATGCCGCGCGGGAGCCTGTCTTTCCCAAGCGCGTGAGTGGCTGGTTCCGCCGGTTCAAGTGGATCATCATGATCGTGACGCTGGGGATCTACTACGTCACGCCCTGGATCCGCTGGGACCGGGGGCCGTCGCTGCCCGACCAGGCGGTGCTGGTGGACATGGCGAACCGGCGGTTCTTTTTCTTCTGGATCGAGATCTGGCCGCACGAGTTCTATTTCGTGGCCGGTTTGCTGGTGATGGCGGGGCTGGGATTGTTCCTGTTCACCTCGGCGCTGGGGCGGGTGTGGTGCGGCTATGCCTGCCCGCAGACGGTGTGGACGGACCTGTTCATCCTGGTGGAACGCTGGGTCGAGGGGGACCGCAATGCGCGGCTGCGCCTGCACCGGCAGAAGAAATGGGACGCGCGGAAGGTGCGCCTGCGGCTGACAAAGTGGGCGCTGTGGCTGCTGATCGCGGTGGCCACGGGGGGCGCGTGGGTGTTCTATTTCACCGATGCGCCGACGCTGCTGGTGGATCTTTTCACCCTGAACGCGCATCCCATCGCCTATACGACCATCGCCATCCTGACCGGGACGACGTTCTTTTTCGGCGGGTTCGCACGCGAGCAGATCTGCATTTATGCCTGTCCGTGGCCGCGTATCCAGGCGGCGATGATGGACGAGGACACGCTGACCATCGGCTATCGGTACTGGCGGGGCGAGCCGCGGGGCAAAGGCAACGTGCGGCGGCGGCAGACCGAGGACGCGGTCAAGGCCGAGGCGGCGTCGCATGCGGCGGGGGAAACCGCGGGGGCCAGCTATGCCCGGACGCCGGTGCCCAACAACGAGAGCGACATGGTGCCGGATGCCGCGGCGGCGGCGAAGGGGCCGGGGGACTGCATCGACTGCATGGCCTGCGTGAACGTTTGCCCCATGGGGATCGACATCCGCGACGGGCAGCAGATGGAGTGCATCACGTGTGGCCTGTGCATCGACGCCTGCGACGACATCATGGCCAAGATCGGCAAGCCGCGCGGCCTGATCGACTACATGGCGCTGACCGACGAGGAGCGCGAGCGCGAAGGCAAGCCACCGAAGCCGGTGATGAAGCATATCCTGCGGCCGCGCACGATCATGTATACGTCGCTGTGGTCGCTGGTGGGGGCGGGGCTGTTGTTTGCGCTGTTCATCCGGGCGGATATCGACCTGACGGTGGCGCCGGTGCGCAACCCGACCTTCGTCACGCTGTCGGACGGGTCGATCCGCAACACCTACGAGGTGCGGCTGCGCAACAAGCATGGCGAGGCGCGCCCGATGCGGATTTCGGCCAAGGGCGACCCGGCCATTCGCGTGCAGCTTGAAGGGACCCCCTATGAAACGGTAGATGTGCCGGCCAACGAGACCTATTTGCAGCGCGTCTACCTGATAGCGCCGCCGGGATCGGACGCGGCGCGGAGCGATGCGACGGACGTGCGCCTGTGGATCGAGGATATCTCGAACGGAGACCGCGCCCACAAGGACACGGTGTTCAACGGGAGGGGCGAATGAAGCGCGACTTCACGATCAAGGGATGGCACGTCTTTGCCGGGTTTGCCGGGGCGTTTTCGATCATCATCGCGGTCAACCTGGTGTTGGCGTTCTCGGCGGTGAAGACCTTTCCGGGGCTGGAGACGAAGAATTCCTATATCGCCAGCCAAAGCTTTGACGACCGGCGCGACGCGCAGGAGGCCCTGGGCTGGAGCGTGGAGGCGACACACAGGGCGGGCCTGCTGGAGTTGAAGATCACCGATGCGGACGGCCAGCCGGTGGAAGTGGCGGCGCTGGACGCAACGGTGGGGCGGGCGACCCATGTGCAGGATGACGTGACGCCCGCGTTCCGGTTCGACGGCGAGGCCTATTTCGCCACGGTGCCGCTGGGCGCGGGCAACTGGAACATCCGCATGGAGGCACGGGCCGAGGACGGCACGGTGTTTCAGCAGCGCGTGGTGCTGATCAAGGAGAGCGGTGCGTGACCGTGGCGATGCGGCATCAGGCGGCGATGGGCTGCCCGGCCTGTGCGGCGGCCCCCGGTGCCGACGACGTGGAGGTCGCGCCGGAGGGAGGGCAGATCGCGCTGTCACTGCCGACGATCCATTGTGCCGCGTGTATTTCCAGGATCGAGGACGGGCTGAACGCGCATCCCGGTGTGCGCTCGGCGCGGGTGAACCTGACGCTGAAACGGGCGAGCATCGACGCCGAGGCCGACGTGACGCCCGCCGAGATGGTGGGGCTGGTCGAAGGGCTGGGATACGAGGCGCATGAGCTGGATCCCGGCACGCTGAATGCCACGGCGACGGACAAGGCCGGGCGCGAGTTGCTTATGCGGCTGGCGGTGGCCGGGTTCGCGATGATGAACGTGATGCTGCTGTCGGTGTCGGTCTGGTCCGGCGCGGATGACGCGACGCGGGACATGTTCCACTGGATTTCCGCCGCGATTGCCTTGCCCGCCGTCGCGTTCTGCGGCGTGCCGTTCTATCGCAACGCGTGGAGTGCGCTGCGGCAGGGGCGGCTGAACATGGACGTGCCGATCACGCTGGCCGTGGCGTTGGCGGTGGTGACGTCGCTTTGGGAGACGGCGCTGTCGGGGCATCATGCGTATTTCGACGCCGCCATTGCGCTGGTGTTTTTCCTGTTGGCGGGGCGTTACCTGGATCACCGGACACGGGCCGTGGCGCGGTCGGCGGCCGAGGAGTTGACGGCGCTGGAAGTGCCGCGCGCGTGGCGGATCGAGGACGGTACGGAGGTCGAACGCCCCATCGCGGAACTGGCGGTGGGCGACGTGCTGCTGGTGCGGGCCGGGGGGCGCGTGCCGGTGGATGGCGAGATCGTCGAGGGCACGTCAGAGTTGGACCGGTCGCTGTTGACCGGCGAGACCGTGCCGGTCTTTGCCGGGCCGGGGCAGGCTGTGTCGGCGGGCGAAGTGAACCTGACCGGGCCGCTGCGTATCCGCGCCAGCGCGGTGGGGTCGGAGACGTCGCTGCACCAGATGGCGGATCTGGTGGCGATCGCGGAATCGGGACGGTCGCGGTACACGTCGCTGGCGGACCGGGCGGCGAAGCTCTATGCGCCCGGCGTGCATATCCTGTCTGCCTTGGCCTTTGCCGGGTGGTTTCTCTACACGTTCGACTTGCGCACCGCTTTAAACATCGCGGCGGCGGTGCTGATCATCACCTGCCCTTGTGCGCTGGGGCTGGCGGTGCCGGCGGTGACCACGGCGGCGTCGGGGCGGCTTTTCCGCAAGGGGATGCTGATCAAGCACGAGACCGCGCTGGAGCGGCTGGCGGAGGTCGACACGGTGGTGTTCGACAAGACGGGCACGTTGACGGCGGGCGTGCCGGTGCTGACCAATGCGGCGGGTCTGGACGATGCCGCACGGGGCGTGGCGCTGGCGCTGGCGCGCGGGTCGGCCCATCCGCTGGCGCGGGCGATTGCCAAGGCGCTGGGTGAGGCGGAGGCGAAACCGGCGGAGGTGACGCAGATTGCCGAGGTGCCGGGCTATGGCGTGTCGGGGCGCGTGGGCGACCTGGAGGTGCGGCTGGGCCGGGCGGCCTGGGTCGGGGCGGAGCCGCGTGCCGAGACGGCGACCTATCTGAAGATCGGGGAGGCGGCGCCTGTGGCGCTGACTTTCGAGGATGCGTTGCGGCCTGGTGCGGAAGAGGCCGTGACGGCGCTCTTGCGCGCGGGCAAGGCCGTCTGGCTGGTGTCGGGGGATACCGAACCGGCGGTGAAGGCGCTGGCGGCGCGGTTGGGGATCGAAGCCTGGCACGCGGGCGTGCTGCCCGAGGACAAGGCGCGGATCGTGGCAGCGTTGTCGGACAAAGGCGCCCATGTGCTGATGGTGGGCGACGGGCTGAATGACACCGCGGCGCTGGCGGCGGCGCATGTGTCGATCTCGCCCGCCTCGGCGCTGGATGCCGCGCGGGTGGCCAGCGACGTGGTGCTCTTGGGCACGGACCTGAGCCCGCTGGCCGACGCGCTGGTCGTGGCGCGGAAAGCGCGGCGTCGGATCACCGAGAATTTCCGGTTGGCGACGCTTTACAACATCATTGCCGTGCCGCTGGCCGTGGCCGGGCTGGCGACGCCGCTGATCGCGGCCTTGGCGATGTCGGCGAGTTCGATTACCGTGTCGCTGAACGCGCTAAGGCTGTCGGGGAGGCGTGCATGACCATTCTGGCCTATCTTATCCCGATCTCGCTGATCCTGGGCGGGCTGGGGCTGGGGTTTTTCGTGTGGACGGTGCGCAGCAACCAGTATGACGACCCCGAGGGCAACGCGCAGCGCATCCTGAGCGACACTTACGACGATAAGCCGAAGCGGTAGCACCCGGTCGCGCCTGTCGGATTTGAGTATTTTCAGCAAGAAAAAGCCGGGGGTGGGGCCCGGAACGGCAAACGCCTGCGCGGAGGGAGGCGCAGGCGTTCTCTGGATCGGGCGCGGCGTTACGCGCCGGGGTCGATCATGAAACAGGTGATCTGCTTGGCCTGAAGCCGGCGGCAGGCGAGGTCGGCGCTTTCGCGGGTCATACCCATGAAATTCGCCTCGAACCCGGTGGAGCGCTTGACCACCTTGCGCAGGGAGCCGTCGAGCGTCTCCATCTCGTTCAGGGCGGTTTTCAACAGGACCTTGCGCGCCTTGTATTCCGACGGGTAGCGGCCGACATTGATGCCCCAGTGGCGGCCGCCGGAGGTGGAGATCCGGGTGACGACCTTTTGCACAGGGTCGCTGGCCGGCTCTTTGGCCTTGGGCGTGGTCTGTGCCTTCGCATCGACGCTCGCCAGGACGAGGTCCTTGGGCCGTGCCTTGGGCGTCGCCGTGGCCAGGGCGCTGCCCTGCGCTGCGGGTGGGGTTGCGTCCTCGGTGATGGTCTCGGCGGCGGCCAGCAGGGCCTTTTCGATATCTTCCTTGCCGACAGTGGGCGCGGCCTGTGCCACGACGGCTTCGCCGGGGCGGCGCTGTGGGCGGAGGGATTTCTTGACCGCGGCGGCGGAGGCGAGGCGCACGGTGCGGCCCTTGCCGCCGGGAACGGAGTGATTGTCGGCGGGGCCGATCTTGCCCATGTAGGCGGGTTTCGAGGGGCGGTTCACCGCAACGCGGCTGGGGGCCTGGCGGAAGCCGAGGTCCAGCAGTTCGGCCACCTTGGCGTTGCGCGACGCGGTGGAGCGGCCGCCGAAGACGGTGGCGATGATGCGCTCGCCGCCACGTTCCGCGCTGGCCGTGAGGTTGAAGCCCGCGGCCCGGGTGTAGCCGGTCTTGATGCCGTCGGCGCCGCGGTAGTCGCCCAAAAGGCGGCGGTTGGTGTGGTAGACCTTCTTGATGCCCGCATCGGCGGTCACGCGGGAGAAGAGGTTGTAGTATTCGGGGTAGTCGTAGAACAGGTGCCGGCCCAGGAGGGTCATGTCGCGGGCCGTCGACAGGTGGCCGTTCTCGGTCAGGCCGTGGGCGTTCTTGAAGGTCGTGCGCGTCATGCCGAGCGCCTTGGCGGTACGGTTCATGCGCCGGGCGAAGGCGGCCTCGGAGCCTTCGATCGCCTCGCCCAAAGCGGTGGCGGCGTCGTTGGCCGATTTCACCGCGGCGGCACGGATGAGGTAGCGCAGCTTGATCGTCGAGCCCGAGCGCAGGCCGAGTTTCGAGGGCGGTTCGCTGGCGGCGTGCTTGGAGATGCGCACGGGCGTGTCGAGGGTGATCTCGCCGTTCTCGACCGCCTCGAAGACCACGTAGAGGGTCATCATCTTGGTCAGCGATGCCGGGTGAAGGCGGGTGTCGGCGTTGCGCGAATGAAGCACCTCGCCGGATCGTGCGTCCATCACCAAAGCTGCGTAGGGGGCCGCGACCGCGCTTAGCGGTACGATAACCATCATCCAGATAGTGGCCATAGCCACCAGACCCCAACGGATGGGCTGCCTGCTCCGCGTTCTCATGGAACTGCTCTTTCTCTGCCTCGTTCAACCGCCGATTGTTCGGCTGGCCTTATTTATTGCAGAAAAAGATAGCACAGGGGGTCATTTGAATAAAGTGTTTATTTTCAAATATTTTGAGGGCACTCTTCGAGAATTGACGGCACATGTTGTGGTTAAATTTACCGTGACCGCTAAACCGGCAATTGTGGCGGGATTGTGGCGGCCCTGATCGCAGCCCTGATAGCGGGACCGGGACCGGGTTCCATGCCGGCTTCGGAACTGGTGCATGGTACCGCGCGTTTGCGTGCGAAGAGGAAGGGGACCTCATGTCACATCGCAGTTTCGCCGTGATCGGCCTTGGGAATTTCGGCAGCACGGTCGCGACCGAGTTGGAGCGGTTCGGGAATCACGTGATCGGCGTGGACATCGACGAGACCCGCGTCAGCCGCCACGCCGACAAGCTGGGCGAGGCGATCATCCTGGACGCACGCGACGACGAGGCGCTGAAGGAAGCGGGCCTGGGCGAGGTCGACATGGCGCTGGTGGCGGTCGGCGACAACCTGGAGTCGAGCATCCTGGCGGCGGTGAACCTGCGGCAGGTGGGCGCGGGCGCGGTCTGGGCCAAGGCCACCAGCCGCACGCATCACCGCATCCTGTCGCGGATCGGCGTGGACCGGGTGATTCACCCCGAGGTCGAGATCGGCCAGCGGATCGCGCAGGTGATGCACAACCCGCTGGTGCGCGACTACGTGGGCCTGGGCAACGGGTTCTTCGTGGTGAACCTGAAGGTACCCGAGGAGATGGAGGACAAGAAACTGTCCGAGCTGGGCCACGCGGACAAGTTCGACCTGCGCTGCCTTGGGGTGATGCGCGGGACGAAGTTCATCGGCCGCGACGGGGACGATTGCACGCTGAAGACCGACGACCTGCTGCTGATGCTGGGAGAACGCAACAACCTGCGCGACTTCTCCGCGAGCCTCTGAGGTGGCGCGCAGATCGTCGATCAAGCTGGGGTCGACCCGGCTGAGCCTGTCGCCGCCGGCGGTGCTGGCGGTGATGTATCTGCTTATCGTTGCGCTGGGCGCGCTGCTGTTATGGTTGCCGGTGTCGCATCACGGCAAGGTGGGCCTGGGCGAGGCGATCTTTACCGCGACCTCGGCGGTGACGGTGACGGGTTTGGTGGTGGTCGATACCGGCGCGGATTTCACCCTGTTGGGGCAGATCATCATCGCCGGCCTGATGCAGTTCGGGGGCCTGGGCCTGATGGTGTTCGCGGTCCTGATACTGACGGCGTTCGGCATTCCCATCGGCATGCCGCACAAGGTGATGCTGCGCGAGGACCTGAACCAGGCGACGATCAGCAACCTGGGCCGGCTGGTGAAGATCATCCTGTACGTGGCGCTGGGCTGCGAGGCGGTGGGCGCGGTGCTGCTGGCTTTTGTCTTCGTGCCCGAGATGGGCTGGGGCACGGGGCTGTGGCACGCAATTTTTCACAGCATCTCGGCCTTCAACAACGCGGGCTTTGCGCTGCAGCCCGACAGCCTGTCGGACTGGGTCGGGAACCCGGTGGTCAACCTGACGGTCACGGTGATGTTCATCCTCGGCGGGCTCGGCTTCATCGTCGTGGGCGACGTCTATCAGCATCGCAAGTGGCGCAAGCTGTCGCTGCATTCCAAGCTGATGATCGCGGGGACGCTGTGGCTGATCGTGATCGGCGTGGTCTGTTTCGCATTGCTGGAATGGGACAACCCGCGCACCCTGGGCGCGCTGGAGAGTACGGGCGACAAGCTGTGGGCCAGCTGGTTCCAGGGGGTGACGCCGCGCACGGCGGGGTTCAACACGATCGACACCGCGGCGATGGGGGACGGGACGACCCTGCTGACCATCATGCTGATGATCGTCGGGGGCGGGTCGACCTCCACCGCCGGGGGGATCAAGGTGACGTCACTGATCGTGATGCTCCTGGCGACAGCGGCGTTTTTCCAGCGGCGGCCGGCCTTGCATGTCTTCGGGCGGAGCTTGGAACTGGACCAGGTGCTGAAGGTGATGGCGCTGGCGACGATCAGCGGGTTGTTGATGTTCGCAAGCCTGTTCGTGCTGACCGCGACGCAGAACATCGCCTTCCGGGACCTCGCGTTCGAGGTGGCCTCGGCCTTTGGCACGGTGGGGCTGTCGCACGGGGCGACGGGCGAGTTGAACTGGCTGGGGCGGACGGTGATCATCGCGGTGATGTTCCTGGGCCGGGTGGGACCGCTGACGCTGGGCTTCTTCCTGGCAGCGAAGAGCCGGCCCCGGGTGCGGTATCCGAGCGACAAGGTGTTCCTGGGGTAGCGCGTGGTGGGTTGGAAACCCACCCTACGAGGCCGCAGAGCCACGCGCGGCTTGGAGAAGGAGGTTCCGGATCAAGTCCGGGACGGGGTTGAGTCCCAATGCAAAACGCCCCCGCAGGTCCCTGCGAGGGCGTTCCGATGTCAGGCTTTCAAAGCCCTCAGTTCAGGGCTTCGTCCGTGATCTGGTGGGTCCAGGCGGCCTCGCCCGGGTCCTCGGTGATCACCGGGTCGGAGCCGCCCGAGAGCAGCGAGTCGACCGTGCGTTGGAAGTCTTCCGGGTCGAGCGCGCCGTTGGAGCCGGCCGTCAGCTTGGCGACCTCACCCATCATGCGCTTCTGGTGCTTCTCGGTCTGGGCGCCGGTGGCGTCGTTGTCGAGCACGATCATCGCGGCCTCGTCGGGGTTTTCCTCGGCCCATTTCCAGCCTTTCATCGAGGCGCGCACGAAGCGGGTCATCTTGTCGGCGAACTCGGGATCTTCGAGGTTCTCTTCCAGCACGTACATGCCGTCCTCGAGCGTGGCGACGCCCTGGTCCTCGTACTTGAACACGACGAGGTCGTCGGGGGTCAGTCCGGCGTCGATGACCTGCCAGTATTCATTGTAGGTCATGGTCGAGACGCAGGCGGCCTGGTTTTGCAGCAGGGGATCGACGTTGAAGCCCTGTTTCAGGACGGTGACGCCATCCTCGCCGCCCTCGGTCGGGATGCCGAGCTGGCTCATCCATGACAGGAAGGGGTATTCGTTGCCGAAGAACCAGACGCCGAGCGTCTTGCCGCGGAAATCCTCGGGGCCTTCGATGCCGGTGTCCTTGCGGCAGGTCAGCATCATGCCGGAGCTTTTGAAGGGCTGGGCGATGTTGACGAGGGGCAGGCCCTTTTCGCGGCTGGCCAGGGCGGACGGCATCCAGTCGATGATGACGTCCGCGCCGCCGCCGGCGATGACCTGCGCCGGGGCGATGTCGGGCCCGCCGGGCTTGATGGTGACGTTCAGGTCTTCCTCTTCGTAGAAGCCCTGGTCTTGCGCCACGTAGTAGCCGGCGAATTGCGATTGCGTCACCCATTTGAGTTGCAGCGTGACGTCATCGGCGGCCTGGGCCATGCCACCCCAGAGGGTGGCGGCGGCGAGGCCAAGCGTAGTGGTGAGATGTTTCATTGTCTTCTCCCTGTTCTGGTTTGCTTTGGTTATGTCCGGCCCCGTTGGGACGGGTGCCAGAAGGTGACGGCGCGCTCGATGAGGGCGACCGCGCCGTAAAACCCCGAGCCGGCGAGGGCGGCGACGACGATCTCGGCCCAGACGAGATCCATCGCGAGGCGCCCCACCGAGGTGGAAATGCGAAAGCCCATGCCCTGGATGGGCGAGCCGAAGAACTCCGCCACGATGGCGCCGATGAGGGCGAGCGTGGTGCCGATCTTGAGCCCGTTGAAGACGAAGGGCATGGCGGCGGGCAGGCGGAGTTTCAGGAGCGTGGTCCAGTAGCCTGCGGCGTAGGTGCGCATCAGGTCACGCTGCATGGCGTCGGCTTCGGAGAGGCCCTGGACGGTGTTCACCAGCATGGGGAAGAACACCATGACGACGACGACGGCGGCCTTCGACTGCCAGTCGAAGCCGAACCACATGACGAGGATGGGGGCGAGGCCGATGATGGGAAGCGCGGCGGCGAAGTTGCCCACGGGCAGCAGGCCGCGTTTCAGGAAATCGGAGCGGTCGACGGCGATGGCCGTCAGGAACGCGGCGCCGCAGCCGAGGATGTAGCCGGTGAGCGCGCCCTTGATGGCGGTCTGTAGGAAATCGCCCCAGAGGATGTTGAGCGAGTTCGCGAAGGTCACGGCGATGACGCTGGGGGCGGGCAGGAGGGCGAGCTTGATCCCGAGGCCCCAGACGAGGCACTCCCAGACCGCGATGAGCGTGGCCCCGAACACGATGGGCGCGGCCAGCTGCGCGGCGGTGTTCTGCGGGTGGCGCGCGAGGCGGGTATTGATCCACCAGCCCACGGCCCAGATGAGCGCCCCTGCGATCAGCCAGCTCATGCTGCCATCCCCATTCGTTTGAGCGTGATGCGCTGGATGAGGCCGATCAGGCCCACCAGAACGGCGGCGAGGGTGGCGGCCATGATCAGCGCGCTCCAGATCTGGATGGTCTGGCCGTAATAGCTGCCGGCCAGGAGCCGCGCGCCAAGGCCCGCGACGGCGCCGGTGGGCAGCTCACCCACGATGGCGCCCACGAGGCTGGCGGCCATGGCGATTTTCAGCGAGGTGAAGAAATAGGGCATGGAGGACGGCAGGCGCAGTTTCCAGAAGGTCTGTGACCGGCTGGCGTTCCAGGTGCGCATCTGGTCGAGTTGCATTTGGCTAGGGCTGCGCAGGCCCTTGACCATGCCGACGACGACCGGGAAAAACGACAGGTACATCGAGATCATGGCCTTGGGCAACAGGCCGGAGATGCCGACCGCGTTCAGCACGACGATGATCATAGGCGCGATGGCGAGGATCGGGATGGTCTGGGACGCGATGACCCAGGGCATGACGCTCATGTCCATGGTGCGGTTGTAGACGATGCCGATGGCCAGAAGCGTGCCGAGCGCGGTGCCGAGGAGGAAACCGAGCGCGGTGGAGCTGAAGGTGATCCAGCTGTGGTAAATGAGCGACCGCTTGGAAAAGGGCCGCCCGCTGGCGATCATCGCGCCGGTGGTGTTCCACATCTCGGTCGCCACCTGGTGCGGCGCGGGCAGCTTGGGCTTTTCCTGGGACCAGGTGTCGGCCACCAGTGCGGGGAAGGTCAGCGTGACCTCGGCCCGCGCGGCCTTGTCATAGGCCCAGGGCGCGTTGAGCGCGACCGCGCCGGTATACCAGAGCGCGATGAGGGTCGCGACGACCGTCAGGACGGGAACGACGTTGCGCATCAGGGCGCCTCCCGCCCCGGCCACCGAGCCGGGGCCTCTGGGCCCGCGGTGAGCAGGAGGCCCCGGATCAGGTCCGGGGCGGGCGGTGCAAGCTCACTCGTCATTACTGTGCCCCGAGCGGAGCCCGTCGCGGACGCGATGGGCGATTTCGAGGAATTCCGGCGTGTCTCGGATATCGAGCGGGCGTTCGCGCGGCAGGGTGCTTTCGATCACGTCGGCGATGCGGCCGGGGCGCGGGGACATGACGACGATTTTCGTGCTCAGGTACACCGCCTCGGGGATCGAGTGGGTGACGAAGCATATGGTCTTGTTCGTCCGGTCCCAGAGCTGAAGGAGTTGTTCGTTGAGGTGGTCGCGGACGATCTCGTCCAGCGCGCCGAAGGGTTCGTCCATCAAGAGGATATCGGCATCGAAGGCCAGCGCCCGGGCGATGGAGGCGCGTTGCTGCATACCGCCCGAAAGCTGCCAGGGAAACTTCTTTTCGAACCCCGCGAGGTCGACGAGCTCCAGCACGCGGGCGATGCGGGCGTTCTGATCGGACTTGGAATAGTCCATGATCTCGAGCGGCAGGCGGATGTTTCCGCCTATGGTACGCCACGGATAGAGGCCCGCGGCCTGGAAGACATAGCCATAGGCGCGGCGCTGTCGGGCCTCGGCGGGGGTCATGCCGTTGACGAAAATGCTGCCGCCGGTGGGGTGTTCGAGATCGGCCATGCAGCGCAGGAAGGTGGTCTTGCCACAGCCAGAGGGGCCGATGAAGGAGACGAAATCGCCCTTCTGCACGTCCAGCGTCACGTCCTTGAGCGCGTGGACCGGGCCGTCATTGGTCTGGAAGGTCAGTGACAGGTCGCGGGCGGCGATCACGGGGCTGGCTGTCGAGTTGGCTTGGGCGTCTTGCATTACGGTGTCGTGTCTCCGGGCCGGGTGGACGGAACAATCCCACGCCGCAACGCGGTGTCAAGGCGGGTCCCGGCGTCATCTGCCTGTGGTGCAGGCACATGATGAATTTGCGGGCAGTGGCGCGGGCGGATGTGGGCGTGGCTCATTCGCAGGGCGCCAGGTCTTCGACCGTGCCGTCGGGTAGGGTCAGGGTCACGCCGGTACCATCGGCGCTGCGGGTGATGCCAAGGACCTTTTTGCGGGTCTCGGCGTCGCCGGGGCAGGTGGCCATGAGCGTGCCGGTCTGCACGGCGGTGATCTGGCATATCGCGCCGCGCAGGTTGAGGTGGCCCGCGACGATGGCGACCTCATTCTCCTTGGTGGCCTCCTCTCCTTGTATGCGGGCGCATCCGTCGGTGTTGCCGAGGGGTGCGGCCAGTTGGGCGTTGGCCGGACTGGCCAGCAGGAGGAGGGCGAGGGCGAGACGCATGGGGTTGGATGCCCGCCGGAATGGTGATGGCGCGTGGGGCAAGGCTGTTAGGATCTGGTGGCTGCCGGCATCGGCCGGGCAGGTACGGGCGCGGCTTCTGGCAT
This sequence comes from Roseovarius sp. SK2, assembly GCF_028807495.1. Lineage (NCBI taxonomy): Bacteria > Pseudomonadati > Pseudomonadota > Alphaproteobacteria > Rhodobacterales > Roseobacteraceae > Roseovarius > Roseovarius sp. SK2. The sequence continues at coordinate 111,401 of NZ_JARAMK010000009.1, read as the reverse complement.
GGGTGAAAGGATGCTGAGCTGGCTGCATTTCAGCGACCCTGCGGGTTCGGAAACATCGATTCCTGCCGCACCATACAGGATACGCCCATTGGATGTGATGCAAATTGACATATCCCGGATAGGTTGATAAAATCAGGTATACTTTTTGATGGTATTTCTGTTTCCATTTGGGTTGCCAGCTTTGTTTCATGCCAAACAAGGAGATTACCATGAAGTATGTATTTCAATTTCTGATCGCCGTGTGCCTGATGCTTTCCCCAGTCTCGTCCGTGCTGGCGCAAACCGCCAACACCAACGATGCCATGACGCCTACACAGACGGCTCCGGCGAATTGTCCGGCGCCGGGGGCGATTGCCTTTGACAACAGGCATGTCGAAGAAAACATCCAAAGGGCGATCTTCGGGTATGTCAACCAAGCGGTTTCAGCAGGCTGTTTTCCCTGCTGCTTTTGCTGCGGCGAGGGCGACTGCTGCGACGAATGCAAGGAAAACAACAACCTTACCATACGACCCTCCTCCAACGAGTGACGCGGTTGCGTTTTCTGGTTTCCTGCCAGCAAAGAGGCCGGACCATCAAATCCCCGCCGGAATATTCAGCGGATCGCGCTCGATCATCTTGGGGGCCGTCAGAGCCTTCCATTTCGACAGCGCCTCGTGCGCCGACGGGAACGCCGGGCGGGGGACGAAACGGCCGCGGCCGGGTTGCGGCTGGGAGTTCTGGCCCCAGGCCCAAATGACCTCGCCGCGTGAGATGGTGTAGCGGGCGTTGGCGGTGACCTCGAAGCCCTCGAACACGTTGTAGTCGAGGATAGAATGGTGGTTGGAGGCCAAGATCGTCTTGGTGATCTTGGGGTCCCAGACCACGATGTCGGCATCCGCGCCTTCGACGATGGCACCCTTCTTGGGGTAGATGTTGAGGATCTTGGCGACGTTGGTGGAGGTGACGGCGACGAACTCGTTTGGCGTGAGGCGACCGGTTTCCACACCACGGGTCCAGAGCACCGGCATGCGCTCTTCCAGCCCGTTGGAGCCGTTGGGGATCTTGGTGAAATCGTCGACGCCCATACGCTTTTGCTCGGTCGAGAAGGCCGCGTGATCGGTGGCGACGACCTGAAGCGAGCCGGCCTGGAGGCCTGCCCAGAGACTGTCCTGGTGTTCCTTGTTGCGGAAGGGGGGCGACATGACGCGGCGGGCGGCATGGTCCCAATCCTTGTTGAAGTATTCGCCCTCATCGAGGGTCAGAAACTGCGCCAAAGGCTCGCCATAGACGCGCATCCCTTTCTGGCGGGCGCGGCGGATGGCCTCGTGCGCCTGTTCGCAGGAGACGTGCACGATATAGAGCGGCACGCCGGCGGCATCGGCAATGGTGATGGCACGGTTGGCGGCCTCGCCCTCGAACTCGGGCGGGCGAGAATAGGCGTGGCCCTCGGGGCCGGTGATGCCCTTGGACAGCATCTCCTGCTGCATGTCGGCGACCAGATCGCCGTTCTCGGCATGGACCATGGGCAGCGCGCCCAGCTCGCGGCAGCGCTTGAAGGAGGCGAACATCTCGTCATCCTCGATCATCAGCGCGCCCTTGTAGGCCATGAAGTGCTTGAAGGAGTTGACGCCCATGTCGACGGCGTCCTTCATCTCGTTGAAGATGGTTTCGTTCCAGCCCGTCACCGCCATGTGATAGCCGATATCGGAGCAGATCTGGGGGGCGGATTTGCGGTGCCATTCCTCGATGGCGTTCTTGATGGAGCCGTCCGCACCGGGCAGGCAGAAATCGACCAGCATCGTGGTGCCGCCACAGGCTGCGGCCCAGGTGCCGGTCTCGAAGGTTTCGGCGGCGGTGGTGCCCATGAAGGGCATTTCCAGATGCGTGTGCGGGTCGATACCGCCTGGGATGACGTAGGCGCCTTCCGCGTCGATGGTTTCGTCGCCCTTCAGGTCCTCGCCGATCTGCTTGATCTTCTCGTCCTCGATCAGGACATCGGCCTTCCACGTGCGGTCGGCGGTGCAGACGGTGCCGTTCTTGATGACTTTGGTGGTCATGGAGTGTCTCCCTGGTGCTATGCAGTCCCGGACTTGATCCGGGACCTCAGAGAAACGAGGCCTCCATGCTCAAGTCGGACCAGCTTGGGTTTGCGTGTTCGATCAGCTTGTTTTTCCACTCGCGCCGCCAGCGTTTCAGCTTTCGTTCGCGGGCGACGGCGGCATCCAGTGTCTCGTGGGTCTCGAAATAGACGAGCTTGGTTATGTTGTATTTCGAGGTGTGCACGGACCCGGCCCCCAGCCGGTGCTGGGCCGCGCGGTCGCGCAGGTTGCCTGTGGTTCCAACGTAGATCGCCGTGTTTGAACCGCAGGCCATGATGTAGGTGTAGAACGCCATGGTCCGGTGGTGTGGGAACATGGTTAATTTGATGTAAACGCGGCTTTGATGTTTGTGGCGGGACGCGGGTGGCTGGGAGGTCCCGGATCAAGTCCGGGACGTCGAATGATCGTGTGACGATCATTCGACGATCTCCGCCGTCTCGACCACCGCGTGCATCAGGACGTCCGCGCCCGCCGTGGCCCAGTCCTTGGAGATTTCCTCGGCCTCGTTGTGGCTGAGGCCGTCGACGCAGGGGCACATGACCATCGCCGTCGGCGCGACGTCGTTGATCCAGCAGGCGTCGTGGCCCGCGCCCGAGACGATGTCCATGTGGGAATAGCCCAGCCGTTCGGCGGCGTCGCGGACGGCCTTGACGCAGCCTTCGTCAAAGGCGGGCGGGTTGAACTGGCCGACGATCTCGGAGGAAAAGCCAACGTCGATCTCCTCGCAGAGCTTCGGGGCCTTTTCCAGAAGTTCGGCAACCATGCCTTCGAGTTTGTCCAGGTCGGGCGAGCGGAAGTCGATGGTGAAGACGGCCTTGCCGGGGATGATGTTGCGGCTGTTGGGATAGACGTTGGCCTGGCCGATGGCGCCCACGGCATTGGGCTGGTTCTTCATGGCGATCTCGTGGACCAGTTCTGTGATCCGGGCGAGGCCGCGACCGGCGTTCTTGCGCATGTGCATCGGGGTCGAGCCGGTGTGGCTTTCCTTGCCCGTGACGGTGCATTCGATCCAGCGCAGGCCCTGGCCGTGAGTGACGACGCCGATATCCTTGCCTTCGGCCTCGAGGATAGGGCCTTGTTCGATATGCAGCTCGAAGAAGGCGTGCATCTTGCGGCTTCCCACCGGCTCGTCGCCCTTCCAGCCGATGCGGTCAAGCTCGTCGCCGAATTTCTTGCCGTCGGCATCGACGCGGTCGTAGGCCCATTGCTGGTCGTGTACGCCGGCGAAGACGCCCGAGGCGAGCATGGCGGGGGCGTAGCGCGTGCCTTCCTCGTTGGTCCAGTTGGTGACGACGATGGGGTGTTTCGTCTTGATGCCGAGGTCGTTGAGAGTGCGGATGATTTCCAGGCCCCCCAACACCCCGAGCACGCCATCATACTTGCCGCCCGTGGGCTGCGTGTCGAGGTGGGAGCCGACATAAACGGGGAGCGCGTCGGGGTCTGTGCCCTCGCGCCGGGCGAACATGTTGCCCATCGTGTCGACTCCCATGGTCATGCCCGCCGCCTCGCACCAGGATTGAAAGAGCGCGCGGCCCTCGGCATCCTCGTCGGTCAGGGTCTGGCGGTTGTTGCCGCCCGCGACGCCCGGGCCGATCTTGGCCATTTCCATCAGGCTGTCCCAGAGCCGGTCGCCGTCGATCTTGAGATTTTGGCCCGGTGCGGTCATCGCTGTCCCCTTGTCTGACGTATCATAGCACGGAAGGGCGCGATATTGGCTGCCATCCCGGTTGCCACTTTTTTACCAAATGGTAAAACCACGATTGCGAAGCGGGGCGGGTCTGTCAAGCATTGCACCTGTTGCTGGCCAATTCGGGCCGGGTGATGCTAAATCTTCGGGCAGTGAAACATGAGAGGCGCGATGGAAGACGGGACGCAGGCGGCGGGCGGCGCCAAGCCGAGCCGGATACAGTTGCGCAACCGCAAGCGCATATTGGACGCCGCGCTGGACGTGTTTTCGATGCACGGGTTCCGCGGCGCAACGCTGGACCAGATCGCCGAGGCGTCGGGGCTGTCGAAGCCCAACATCCTGTATTACTTCGCGGGCAAGGAAGAGATCCACGTCACGCTGCTGAGCGGTTTGATGGACACGTGGCTGGACCCGATGCGCGAGATCGACCCCGACGGCGAGCCGCTGGAGGAAATCCTGCGCTACGTGCATCGCAAGCTGGAGATGAGCCGGACGTTGCCGCGCGAGAGCCGGCTGTTCGCGAACGAGATCCTGCAAGGCGCGCCAAGGATCGGGGCGGGACTGGTGACGGATTTGAAGCCGCTGGTGGATGAGACCGCGGCGCTGATCGAGACCTGGGCGGCGGAGGGGCGTCTGAAGCCGGTGGACGGGCGGCACCTGATCTTTTCGATCTGGGCCACGACGCAGCATTACGCTGATTTCGACGCGCAGGTTCAGGCGTTGATGGATGGGCGCGATACGCATGACGAGGCTGTGGTGTTTCTTGATGCGCTCTATCGCAGGATGCTGGCAATCTGAGGCGCGCGCGGGACAAAAACGCATAAAATACTGCTTAGAATACGGTCGCGGCACCTGCCCGCTGCGTGGTATGAAGGCAGTTGGGTGCGGGCGCCGGATCTAGCGATCCCCCGTGTTTGGAGTGGATACATGAACATCACAGGACCAGCCCCTGTGACCTTCCTGCCCTCGGTGCCAGCCAGCGCCGGGCAGAACCTTCAGAAACTCGCCGTCAAGAGCGCCGCGGGGTCGGCGGAAAGCAGTGCGAGCGGCAACAATTCCGACAATGCCACGGGCGGCGACGGGCCGCGCATGGATGCGACGGCGCATCCGGCCCGTGATCCGGCTGCCGACGATGTCTCGCGGCTGCCGGCCAAGGCGTCAGGCGAAAGCATGCTCGACGCGCGGATCAAGAGCCAGGAGACTCCGCGCGATCAACTGGTCGCGGCGCAGTACGAGTTGGTCGGGCGCCAGCAGGACCTTCTGCGGGCCAGCACGCGACTGGAACAGTCGCAGGCCGCGCGCGACATCACCGACCTTCGCGAGATGATCGAGGTTCTGAAGATCGAGGTGGGCGGGGACCAATCGCCAAGCCCGTCAGCCAGTCCTGCCGTTGAAGACGGGTCCTGAGGACCGCGCGCGAAACCGTGGGTGGCGATGCGCAGGGCACCGGAAGGCCCCCTGACGCCTTAACCTGATCTTTACCACGGTGGCGTCAGCTTTGGAGCATGACCCATGTCATTCGCCCTGTTCCGGCCGCCCCTTGGGTATCGCAACTGTTTTCGAGCCAATCGGCACGCAAAGGCTCTGTCGTGCGGCGGTCCCGCCGGTGGGTGGAGCGCGAAGTCGGGCGTGAGGAATTTGAGCGCGAAGTGCGCCGGCGCGGCTTTCACCTGATCGAAACCGGCGACCAGATGATCGTGGTCTGCCATGCGGGGCCCATTCGGATCGTGTTTTGATGCGGTGCGGATCGTCCCCAGAAAATTCGTACGAATTTTCTGGGGGACAGATTTTTCGTACGAAGAATCTGGGGCGGTCATTCCGCGGCGCAGGTCCCCGGATTGTTGGGGTGGGTCGTCCAGTTGGCGTAGTCGTCCTGGACCGTCTTTCCAGTGCGGGGATCTGTCGTGCCGGGGCTGAGTTCCTCCATCGTGATGCAATTATCGACGGGGCAGACATTGACGCAGAGATTGCAGGCGACGCATTCTTCGTCGATCACCTCGAAGGTGCGCTCCGGAGACATCGAAATCGCCTGGTGCGAGGTGTCCTCGCAGGCGGCATAGCAGCGACCGCACTTGATGCACAGGTCCTGGTCGATCCGGGCTTTCGTCACGTAGTTGAGATTGAGGTGCTGCCAGTCGCTGAGATTCGGGACGGCGCGGCCAACGAGGTCGTCGGTGAAGGTGAAACCTTTTTCGTCCATGAACTGGGACAGGCCCGAGATCATTTCCTGCACGATCTTGAAGCCGTATGTCATGGCCGCCGTGCAGACCTGCACGTTGCCTGCGCCGAGCGACATGAACTCGGCGGCGTCGCGCCATGTGGTGATGCCGCCTATCCCTGAGATGGGCAGGCCGGCGAGCGAGGGCGTGCGAGCGATCTCGGCCACCATGTTGAGCGCTATGGGTTTCACTGCCGGGCCGCAATAACCGCCATGCGCGCCTTTGCCGTCGATGGTGGGTTCTGGCGCGAAACTGTCGAGGTTGACGGACGTGATCGAGTTGATCGTGTTGATCAGTGACACCGCGTCGGCGCCGCCGTCCTTGGCCGCCTGCGCGGGTTTGCGCACGTCGGTGATGTTGGGCGTGAGTTTCACGATGACGGGCAGGTTTGAGTGTTTCTTGCACCATTCGGTGACCTGGCCCACGTATTCCGGCACCTGGCCAACGGCGGAGCCCATGCCGCGTTCGGACATGCCGTGCGGACAGCCGAAGTTCAGTTCCACGCCGTCGCAACCGGTTTCCAGCACACGGTCTAGGATGGACTTCCAGCTGTCCTCGTTCACCGGGACCATGAGTGAGGCGATGAGGGCGCGGTCGGGGTAGTCCTTTTTCACCCGCGTCATCTCGTCGAGGTTGGTTTGCAGCGGGCGGTCGGTGATCAGCTCGATATTGTTCAGCCCCAGCAGGCGGCGGTCGGCGCCCCAGATCGCGCCGTAGCGGGGCCCGTTGACGTTGACGACAGGTGGGCCCTCTTCGCCCAGGGTTTTCCAGACCACGCCGCCCCAGCCGGCCTCGAAGGCGCGGCGGACGTTGTATTCCTTGTCGGTGGGCGGGGCGGAGGCCAGCCAGAACGGGTTGGGCGAGGTGATGCCGATGAAATTCGTCGTCAGGTCAGCCATGAGCGTGTTTCCCTTGTCTGGTGTCGCGGGGACTGGGGCGCGTTGCGGCGCAAGATCATTTCCACCGGTGCGATGTCGCCCGCCTGCAGGTGTGTCACGTAATTCTTGATCTTTTCGGGCCCGGTGTCGTGCATCAGAAGGTGGATGCCGACGGGCGGTGGGCCGCCGGCCTCTTCGATGCGTTTGAAAACGCGATCGAAGAAGGCCTTTGCGAATTCGGAGCGGTCGCGCTCGCCCACTTGCGAGAAGCCGGCTGCGGCGGCGGCCTGACGGTAGGTCTCGGGCGGGGCCACGAAGGAGAAATCGGCCTGTTCCGCCCAGGGGAACGGAAAGGTCAGGGGACGGTCCGAGCCGCGCATCACGTCGAAGAGCGCGAAGGTGCCGCCGGGGACGAGGACGCGGGCGGCCTCGGAGAAAAGGCGGGTCTTGTCTTCGATATTCATGCCGACATGGAACATGAGGGCGAGGTCGGCGCTGGCATCCGCCTCGGGCAGGTCGAGGGCGCTGCCGGTTGTGAAACTGGTGCGGTCGGCCATGTCGGTGGCGGCGCTGAGCGCCTTGGCGACGGCGATGAAATCAGGGGTCAGGTCGATACCGCGCACATGCGCGCCGGTGCGGGCAGCGACGTGGCGGGATGCGCCGCCGATGCCGCAGCCGATATCGAGAACGCGGGTCTCGGGCGTAATGCTGAGCTGGTCGATCAGGGCATCGGTGGCCTCGACGCCGCCGGTGTGGAATTCGTCCACGGGCTTGAGGTCATCAAGACCGGGCGCGTCGGGGTTGGCGCCGGCCTTTTCGAGGGCCGCGCGGATCGCGTCGATCAGGTTGGTGGTGGAATAATGGGTGGACACACGGGACTCGACATCGCTCATGGCGCTTCTCCTGCGGAACCGGGATGGTGCGCAGTGTATCACGAAACGAGGCTTTTATGGATGTCTTCGGCGGCGTCGCGGCCCTCGGCCACGGCTGTCACCGTCAGGTCGTCGCCGCCCGCGGCGCAGTCGCCCCCCGCCCAGACGCCGGTGACCGAGGTGCGGCCCGCGCCGGTGACGGCGATCTTGCGGCCATCGAGATCGGGCAGGGCGTCGCCCGCGAGTGCCTGGCCGATGGCCTTGAACACCTGGTCGGCGGGGATGCGCACGGTCTCGCCCGTCGGAGTGAGGGCGTCGTCGGTATATTCGAACTCGATCTCGCGGACGGTGCCGTTGCCGTGGATGGCGCGGGGCGTGGCATTCGTGATGATGCGCACGCCCTTGGACGCGGCGAGGTCCTGTTCATAGACACTGGCGTTCATGCGGTCGCGGCCGCGGCGGTAGACCAGCGTGACGTTGAGCGCGCCCAGCAGTTTCGCCTGCACGGCCGCGTCGATGGCGGTCATGCCGCCGCCGATCACCACGACGTCGCGGCCCACCTGAAGCGCGCGCAGATCACTGGCCTGGCGCAGGTCGGAGATGAAATCGACCGCGTCGAGCACGCCGGTCTTGTCCTCGCCGTCGAGGCCGAGCGCGTTGACGCCACCCAGGCCGATGCCGAGGAAGATTGCGTCGAACTGGTCGCGCAGGGTGTCGAGGCTGAGGTCGGGGCCAAGGGCCTTGCCGTTTTCCAGGGTGATGCCGCCGATCTTCAGCAGCCAGTCGACCTCGCGTTCGGCGAAGCCGTCGACGGTCTTGTAGGCGGCGATGCCGTATTCGTTGAGGCCGCCTGGTTTGGGGCGGGCGTCATAGAGCGTGACGGAATGGCCGTGCATCGCCAGACGATGGGCGCAGGCCAGACCGGCTGGTCCCGCGCCCACCACGGCGACCGACTTGCCCGTCTCGGGCGCACGGGCGAAGGGATGCGTGCCCGCGGCCTGGAGGGTGTCGGTTGCGTAACGTTGTAGTTGCCCGATCAGGACGGGCTTGCCTTCGGCGGTCTCGCGCACACAGGCCTGTTCGCAAAGCGTCTCGGTCGGGCAGACGCGGGCGCACATGCCGCCGAGGATGTTCTGGGTGAGGATCGTCCTGGCGGCGGCCTCGGGCGTGCCGGTGGCGATCTGGCGGATGAAGAGCGGGATGTCGATATCGGTGGGGCAGGCCGTGATGCAGGGCGCATCGTGGCAGAAGTAGCAGCGGTCGGCGGCCACCAGCGCCTCGTGCGGGTCGAGGGGTGGGTGCAGGTCGGAGAAGTTCCGGGCGAGGTCGTCCTCTGACAGGCGGCCGGAGGTGATGCCGGGGGTCAGGGCGGAATGGCTCATGGAGGGCTCCAGTGGCTGTGCGCTTTGTAGAAAGTATTGCACAGATCAAAATTTTATCAATTGGTAAAATTTAGGCGGTTTGTGAACGGCGCGAAAAGCGGCGGCGCGGCGCGCTAAAGCCCGTGATTTGCAGGGTGTGCGGTGTAACGGTGGGTGAACCTGCGCATCGCGCAGAACCACCCACCCTACGATGTTGGCAATGAATTCAGCGGCGGTTTTCGTGTTCCAGGCGCTGGCGGGCGATATGCTCATGCGCCTCGGCCTTGCGCTGGTCGGTCAGTGCCCGTTCGACGAAATCGAGATGGGTTTCGACGGCCGCGCGGGCCGCGACGGGGTCGCGCGCGAGGATGGCGTCGCGGATGGCGCGGTGCTGGTCCAGCAGGCTGGACCGCTTGGTGGACTGGTTGAACATGATCTGGCGGTTGTAGAACACGCCTTCCTGCATCAACTGGAACATCGAGCGCATCATGTGCAGCATCACGACGTTGTGGCTGGCCTCGAGGATGGCCATGTGGAACTCGGCATCGAGCCGGGCCTCGCGTTCGGGGTTGGTGCGGCCCCTGGCCTGCTCCATGCGGTCGAAGGTGGACGCGATGACCTGCAGGTCGGTGTCCGAGGCCAGCCGGGCGGCGCGTTCGGCGGCGAGCCCTTCCATGTCGCGGCGGAAGGCGATGACATCGAACACGGCCTCGTCGTCGCTGGCGAAAAGCTCGATCAGGGCGGGGGAGAAGGCGCTGCCCAGGACATCGGCTACGAAGATGCCGGCGCCGGCGCGGGAGGTCAGCAGTCCCTTCTGCTGAAGCTCGGCCACCGCCTCGCGCAGGGAGGGGCGGGAGACTCCGAAGCGGTCGGCAAGCTCGCGTTCCGAGGGCAGGCGTTCGCCGGGGCGCAGGATGCCGCGCAGGATCAGTTTCTCGATCTGGCGGGTGACCGCGAGCGAGAGTTTTTCGGGCGTGACTTTCTGGAACGGCATGGGCGCCTCGGGAGTGAATTGGTCAAATCATATGACCAGAGGCGATACGGGGCAAGCGCCGAGCCGTTCGGGGTCAGCCGGCCGTGTAGTTGCCGGACTGGTCGGGCAGGAACGCCTCGACCGCCGCGGTGGCGATGACGATTGTGTCGCCGGTGTCGGGGTTTACCACGTTGTGCCCGCCGAAGGTGGCAGTCACGGTGGCGTTTCCGCGCGGCAGGCAGGCGGCGAGCGCGTCCGTGTCGAGCTTGTCCGGGTCCTGCACGCCGATGGTGACCTGCACGCGCATCTGCGACGGGTCGAGCGCGGTGGTCGAATACATCGGGATGGCGGAGCGGCGGATCGCGCTTTCGATCGCGCGGGCGGCGGCCTTTTGGTAATCCATCCCGTACTGGTCGTTGCCCATGCCCATTTCGATGATGAAGCGGTGATCGGTCATTGGGCGGGCTCCAGGTTCAGGCTGACATTGATGGCGGCGTTGACGATGACGGTGGGCTCACCGTCGGGGCGGGGGACGTCCAGGCCGCCCTTGTGGGCGGTGACGGTGACCTGGCCGTAGGGGAAGACGTCCACGAGCGCCGTGGTGTCGACGGCGTCGGGGTCCTGCGCGGCGATTTCCACGTCGATCATCATCGCCTCTTTGGGCTGGCCGAAAAGCTCCGCGAGGTTGATGGAGTTGCGCCAGAGCGCGTCCTGCAATGCGCGGCCGGCGGCGGCGGTGTAATCGCGGTGGCGCAGGGACGAGCCGATGCCGAATTCGGTGAGGAGGCGCGTTTTGGGCATGTCTGTGCTCCCATGGGTGGCGTTGGAATTTGAGTATTTTTTGAACAGTGAAAATGCAAGGCGTCAGTGGGTCAGCAGCAGCGCGAGAACGCCGACGAGGATGAGGCTGAGCGCCCAGAGTATGTCGAGGTTGAACCACGATTTCTGAAGAAACTTGAGGCCGAGCCAATGGTAAGTGCCGAGCGCGAGTGCGCCGCCGGAGACGATCATGGCGGCGGTGTGCGCGAGCGCCACCAGCAGCGCGGTGGAGAGCGTGCCGCGCATGAGCGTGTCGGCGGCGGTGTGGCCGGCGTCGGCTGTTTCGCAGATGCCGAGATAGATCGGCACCAGCATCAGCCCGGCGCCGTGGGCCATCGCCACGAGACAGGACCAGAGGGCGAGGCGCGAGGGCGGCACGCGGGCGAGAAAGCGCGGGTGGCGGCGGTTGATCAGCAGGTAGATCCCGAGGGCGATGACCAAGACGGCGGCGCCGGTCTGGAGGACGGTCGGCCATTCGGCCAGCCAAAGGAGGGCCGAGAAGGGCAGGAGGATGGCGGTCATGGCGGCAAGATGGCCGAGGGCGAGGGCCGCGAGTGCCTTGAAGAGGCTGGACTGGCGGCGTTCCATCAGGGCCGAGGACACGGCAAGCGGCCAGCCCATGCCGGGATTGATGCCATGATAAAGCCCCGAGGCCAGCACCGCCCACCACAGGGCCGCCGTCGTGGAAATGTCAGCGGTCATGGGGCGATGTCAGCGCCGGGGAGGTCCCGGGTCAAGCCCGGGACGCCGTTTTGCATGGATCAGACCGAGGGGTAGCAGAAGCTGTCGGTGGAGCAGTCGCCGCCCTCGAGCCGGATCTGGTGGCTGCGATAGCCTTCGGGGAAGGACAGGTAGAAGTCCTTGTCCAGTTCCAGCCCGCCGTTTTCGCCGACATTGGCCATGACCATCTGGCCGCCTTCGTCATCCGGGTAGAACTGATCGTCCCAGGTGGAATAGAGCGAGTTGGTCCAGTAGACGCGCTTGCCGTCGCGGCTGATCTCGACCATTTGCGGGCCATAGGCGAAAGGCTGGCCGTTGGGGTGCTTTGTGCCCCGGGCGATGCCGCCGAGTTCGACCTTGCCGGCGAGCTTCGGCGCGAACGGGTCGGAGACGTCGTATTGATGCATCTCGCCCAGACCCCAGCAGGCGACGTAGAGGAAGCGGTCGTCGAGCGAGAGGTCGATATCGGTGACCAGCGGCGGCACGGCCTCGAACCCCTGCAGCAGGGGCGGCAGGTTTTCCGGTTTCTCGGGGCGGGGGTCGATGGTGAGTGTCTTCTTGGCCTCGAACGTGCCGTCGTCCTTTTGCCACCACGTGAAGATGGAACCCTGGAGGTTTGTGGTGTCCACCACGACGCCGCAGAAGCCGTAATCCTTGCCAGGGTCGTGGGCCGGGCGGATTTCCAGCGCCATCTGGTGGTTTTCACGGAGGTCGATCGTCTGGACGTTCTTGCGCTGGCGCAGGTTCCAGAAGTGGATCGAATGGCCGTACTTGTTCGACAGCAGATCCTCGGCGACGATGCCGTTCTCGAATTGCGGGGGCAGACCCCATTCGGAACTGACCATGTAGTCGCGCGGCAGGTTCCACCAGAAATCGTAGTGCTTGTCCTGCTTGCCGCGGTCCATCTCGTAGCGGCCGAGGATCTCGAAGGTTTCGCAATCCATGATGAAGATGCCCGGAGGGCCGTCGGTGCCGTCCGTGCCGCCGCCACCCAGGGTGGAGACATAGATGCCTTCGGGACCGCAATGGATGGTGTGGGGCCGGGAATAGCCGGTTTTGGCGAAGACTTCCTCGGGCTCGATGATCTTGTGGATCTTGGCCTTGAGCGGTTCCTTGACGTCGATCACGTAGATCCGCGACGAGCGGATGCCGGGGATGATCAGGTAGCGCCGTTCGAGGAAGGTGTGACCGGAGAGCGGCGAGAGGGACGAGGAACAGGCGTTCCAGCCGAAATGGTGAAACTCGTCGCCGGTGTTGGGCATGATCACCTGATGGACGATCTGGGAATAGGTCTTGGAGCTTGGGTCGACGTCGACGATGGCGAGGCCGTCGGGCTGGCTGCCGTCGGGGCTGAGCATGAGAGTGAAGGCGAGCTTTTCGGCGGGGGCCTCCATCGCCATTTTCGGAGTCGGGTAGAAGGTTGGGTCTGGTCTCAGGTTCATCTGCAATTCCTCCCTTGGGTGCGGACGCTGTTCCGGTTTCGCGCGCATCAGAAGAAAATCGTCTCACAGAATCGGCAATCGGCCAATTTTTATTTCTCGCGTGCGTTGAGCGCGGCGAGGCTGCGCGGAGGCGGTGTGATATTGACGTCGGGGCATCCGCGTTTCACGGTGCCGCGGCATGGCGGGCCATGAGAGGACAACCGTGACAGGGGACATACCCGGCATATCCCTTTGGGACCATTCGGCGGAGGAGCCGGAGAGCGGCACGTCGATGCGCGGCGACGTGGTGACGGACGTGGCCATCGTGGGGGGCGGCTATACCGGGCTGGCGACCGCGCTTTACTGTGCCGAACAGGGGATGCAGGCGCATGTGCTGGAGTCCGAACGGATCGGCTTTGGCGGGTCGGGGCGCAATGTGGGGCTGGTGAACGCCGGTGTGTGGTATCCGCCGGACAAGGTGCGCAAGCTGTTGGGCGACACCTACGGGCCGCGGTTCATCGAGCGGTTCGGGAACGCGCCGGGGCAGGTGTTCGACCTGATCGAGAAGCACCAGATGCGGTGCGAGGTGACGCGGACGGGGACCATTCATGCGGCCCATGCGCCCGGCGGGATGCGAGGCTTGCGGGAGCGGTACGACGCGTGGCAACGGCTGGGTGCGCCGGTGGACTTGCTGTCGCGCGACGCGGTGGCCGAGCGGACGGGCACGCGGGCGTTTCACGGCGGGTTGCTGGATCATCGTGCCGGCACGGTGAATCCGATGGGATACGTACGTGGGTTGGCGCGGGCGGCGCAGGGGGCCGGCGCGGAGGTGCATACCGGCGTGAGGGCGACGGCGCTGCGACGCGACGGGGAGGCATGGCTTGTCGAAACGGACCGGGGCACGGTGCGGGCGCGGCATGTGGTTCTGGCGACGAATGCCTATACCGACACGCTGTGGCCGGGTTTGCGCGATATCTTCACGACGATCGAATTCTTTCAACTGGCGACGCCGCCGCTGGGGGCGGAGATGGCGCATGTCCTGCCGGAGCGGCAAGGGGTTTGGGACACCGGGGCGATCATGACCAGCCTGCGGCGCGACGTGCGAGGTCGGATCGTTCTCGGGTCTATGGGGCCGGTTGTGGGCAAGGCCGGGCGGGGCTTGTCGCGGCGCTGGGCGGCGAAACGGCTGGAGCGGCTGTTCCCGGAGCTTGGGGCGGTGGCTTTCGAGGAGGCCTGGCATGGGCAGATCGCGATGACGCCAGATCATTTGCCGCGGATTATCCGGCTGGCGCCCGGTGTGCTGACGCCGATCGGGTATAACGGGCGGGGGATCACGACCGGGACGGTGTTTGGTCAGTGCATGGCGGAGCTGATCGCGGGCGGAGATCCGGCGGGCCTGCCGGTGCCGATGAGCGATCTGAAGCGTGTGCCGTTCAAGGCGATGAAGACCGGCGCGATGCGGGCGGGTTTCGTGGCGCACCAGCTTTGGAAGAGCTTTTAAGCCCGGCTGTTGCGCAAACGCAAACCGCCGCCCGGCAAGGGCGGCGGCAAAAGCGAGATACTTTTCGGCTTAGTTCCAGAAGGCTTCGTCAACGCTGTTCATGGCTTCGATATCTTCTTCGTTGAACTTGGTCACGAAGGTGTAGCTCATGTCATCGACGGGCACGAGTTTCGCATCTTTCACTGACAGCATGACGTGCTTGTCGCCGATGTCGAGGAAACCGCCAACTTCGACGATGATGCCGGTCAGCTTGCCGTCTTGCGACATCACGAGGTCTTCGATCTCGCCGATCTGGTTCCACTCGGAGTTGACTTCGTCATACTCGGTCATGTCCCAGCTTTCGCCTTCGTCGTTGGCTTCGTTGGTGGTGTAAACGGCACCGCCGGTGATGTCGCGGCTGCGGATCAGCTCGCCTTGCATCTGGCTCATTTCTTCACTGGACTTGTCCCAGCCCATGTCGCTGTCACCGTCACTCATGGCCGATTGCTCGGTTTCCATGTTGGACGAGTCTTCGTTCATGGCCGACTGATCGTCCTGAGCGTCACTGCTGCTGTCGGTGGCGGTGTCATTGGCCGTGTCCATTTCGGAGTTGGATTCGACTTGGGTGTTCTGGGTGTCGGTGTCCATCTCGGTGTTCGAGTCGCTCTGGGCAAACGCGGTGGTGGCTACGAGTGCCATTGCGATGGCGGTGGTTCCAAAGAGTTTCATTATCTGTCTCCTGTTCATTTCTGTTCTGATGGATCAACGCGGCGGGGGGTGCGTGTCGTTCCGAAAAACTATTGAAAAATTGAGGCTTAGCGCGTGAAACCTTTGGCGGGGGGAGTGCGTTAGGGCGCTTGGCGCGGGCGTCGCTGCTCATGATTTCTTAACCTTGTGGCGGGCAAGCTGGGACCATGCTCAGGATGCTTTTGATTTTGCTGGTGCTGGGGGCCTGCGGGACGCCCGGCCCGGAGTTCGCCGGGGTCGCGCCGGTGCGCGTCAAGTTGGGCAAGTCGGTCTTTGACATCCGCGTGGCGGGGCGGCGCGCCGAAGCGATCCGGCTGAACCCGCGACCCGCAATGCGGCTGGCCAGCGTGGGCGTGCCGGCCGTGCTGGCCATCGAGAGGGTCAGCGGGTGCCGGGTGGACCGGCTGCGCGGGGACCAGGCAATGATGCGGGCCACGCTGGATTGCGGGGCGGGCGCCCCGGCGCCACGACAGCGCGAGCCGTATCTTGAATGCGACGCGTTCGATCTGGACGCGGATGGCGGCGCGTTGATCTGTTACCCGTTCTGAGCCGCCACGGGGGACAGGATCTTTTCCATGAAGACGCTGGTGGTGTTCGGGCGGTAATCGCCGAAAATGCCGCGCCGGGTAAAGCCATGGCGTTCGTAAAGGCGGATGGCGGCGTCGAGCGCTTCGGCCGTTTCCAGGCGCAGGACGGTGATGTCTTCGCCCCGCGCCTCGTCTTCCAGCGCGCGCA
Source organism: Roseovarius sp. SK2 (assembly GCF_028807495.1). Taxonomy (NCBI): domain Bacteria; kingdom Pseudomonadati; phylum Pseudomonadota; class Alphaproteobacteria; order Rhodobacterales; family Roseobacteraceae; genus Roseovarius; species Roseovarius sp. SK2. The sequence goes on along the minus strand of NZ_JARAMK010000009.1, from coordinate 95,411 downwards.
GGATCGCGGCGGCCACGCCCCGGCCGCGGGCGGCCTCTGAGGTGAACATGGATTTCACCTCGGCATAGCCGCGCTTGAGGGCCAGCGCCCCGGTGCCCAGCGTCTCGGCCCCGTCGCGGGCGGCGTAGAAGCGGATATCGGGGCCGCGCAGCTCTTCGAGGTCCAGGAAATAGTTGTCCTCGGGCGGAAACAGGTCGCGCATCATGGCGTGGCTTTGTTCCAGCAGGGCACGGGGGCCGGGACTGGAGGGTTTGGCGATTTCGACGATGAGCATGGGGCGCGGGCTATTCGATTGTCAGGGTCGTCATGGCCTCGATCGGCGTGCCGTTCGTGGCGAGGTGACCGTGGGTGTTGGCGTTGAGCGTGACGCGGATGTCGTGCGTGCCCTTGGGCAGCGCGTCGAGTTGCACCCACGGGCTGTAGGCGCGGGGCTGCTTGACGCCGTTGATATAGACATGCGCGTGGCCGTGGCCGGGGCGGTGATCGCCGTTCACGCCTTCGGGGTCGAAGGTGAAGTTGGTTGTCATGATATGCAGGTTGCGGCTTTGCGGGCCGTCGGGATGAAGCTCGATGGCCAGCGTCGGGGCGGGATCGCCGGCCTCGACCATCTTGTGGTCGTGCATGGCGTTGTCCTGCCCGTGATCATGGGCGGAGTGGTCATGGGACATGCCCTCGGATGTGGCCGTATTGGACATGGCCGGGCGGTCGATCACCGTGGCCGTGACCAGCGCGCCGAGACCAGCCCCGGCGGCGAGGCCGGCCACAAGAAGGGCAATCGGGTTTGACATGACGAAGCGTTCCGTGGCGTGAGCGTGATCTGCGCCGAAGCATATGTTTGGCGCGCGTGCGCCGCAATAACTGCATCGGGAGAATTCAGAATCCGCGCAAGAGCACGCAATATCTTGTGGATAAGTGCGCTGTGCGCGCCATATGCAGGGGTTTTGCGTTGACAGGGCCCAAGGTCGTGCGCTTGCATGTCCTTCCAAGGCCGGAATCACATCCGATAATCAAGCCGGCCCGACCAGGGGGACACGTGCCGTGCAGTTCACCAAGCTGAGATTGACCGGGTTCAAGAGCTTCGTCGACCCGACCGACCTTTTCATCCAGGACGGTCTGACCGGGGTGGTGGGGCCGAATGGCTGTGGCAAGTCGAACCTGCTGGAAGCGTTGCGCTGGGTGATGGGGGAGAACCGGCCGACCTCGATGCGTGGCTCGGGGATGGAGGACGTGATCTTTGCCGGGGCGGCCACGCGGCCCGCCCGCAACTTTGCCGAGGTGAGCATCCATCTGGACAATTCCGACCGGCTGGCGCCGGCGGGGTTCAACGATGCCGACCACCTTGAGATCATCCGGAGGATCACGCGGGATGTGGGCAGCGCCTACAAGGTGAATGGCAAGGACGTGCGGGCGCGGGACGTTCAGATGCTGTTTGCCGATGCCTCGACCGGTGCACATTCGCCGGCGCTGGTGCGGCAGGGGCAGATTTCGGAACTGATCAACGCCAAGCCCACGGCGCGGCGGCGCATCCTGGAAGAGGCGGCGGGGATTTCCGGCCTCTACCAGCGGCGACACGAGGCGGAGCTGAAGCTGAAGGGGGCCGAGAGCAACCTGGCCCGCGTCGATGACGTGATCGAGCAATTGGCGACGCAGCTGGCGCAGCTGGCGCGGCAGGCCAAGCAGGCGGCGCGGTATCGCCAGATCGGCGAGGAGTTGCGGCAGGCCGAGGGATTGCTGCTGTATCGCCGCTGGAAGGAAGCCGACCTGGCGCGGGCCAATGCGCAGAGCGAGCTGACCGAGCGGACCAGCGACGCGGCGCGGGCCGAAGCGGCGGCGCGCGAGGCGGCAAAGCTGCGGGCGCGGGCGGACGAGGCACTGCCGCCCCTGCGCGAGGAAGAGGCCATCGCGGCGGCGGTGTTGCAGCGGTTGCAAGTGAGCCGCGACACGCTGGCCGAGCAGGAAGCCGCGGCCAAGGACCGGATCGAGACGCTGCAATCCCGGATCGAGCAGCTGGCCCGCGACATGGAGCGCGAGGACAGCCTGAACCGCGACGCGGGCGAGACGATCGAACGGCTGGAATGGGAAGCGCAGGAACTGGCCAAGGCCGCCGAAGGCCACGAGGGCAAGCTGGAATCGGCGAGCGCCGAGGCGGCAGATGCCAGCCAGGTCTTGCAGGCGCGGGAAACCGAACTGTCGGAACTGACGGAGGATGTTGCACGGCTGGCCGCGCGGCACCAGTCGGCGCAGCGGCTGGTCGAGGACAGCCGCAAGACCCGCGACCGGGCGGATGCCGAGGCGGCGCGGGCCAAGGACGCGGTGGAGGCGGCGCAATACACCGTGACGCGGGCCAGCGAAGAGTTCGAGGCCGCCGAGACAGCCGAGAAGGACGCGACCGAGGCGGCGCAGGCAGCCGAAACAGCGTTGACCGCGGCCGACGACGCGCGGGCCGATGCGCAGGGGCGCGAGGCGGATGCGCGGGCGGAACGCTCCGAGGCCGGGGGCGAGGTGAGTGCCCTGTCGGCGGAGGTGTCGGCGCTGGCGCGGCTGCTGGAACGGGACACGGCAGAGGGCGGGCAGATCCTTGACGCGGTGCAGGTGGCGCCGGGGTATGAAAAGGCGCTGGGCGCGGCGCTGGCCGATGATTTGCGCGCGCCCGAGGTCGATGCGGACGGGCCGTCGGGCTGGGTTCCGCTGGACGGGTATGCCCAGGCGCAGACTTTGCCTGAAGGTGTCGTTGCTTTGGGCGCTCATGTGAACGTGCCGGGCGTGCTGGCGCGGCGGATGGCGCAGATCGGGCTGGTGGATCCGGATGACGGGCCGCGGTTGCAGGCGCTTCTGAAACCGGGGCAGCGGCTGGTCAGCGTCGAGGGTGACCTGTGGCGCTGGGACGGGTACCGCGCCTGGGCCGAGGATGCGCCGTCGGCTGCTGCGCTGCGACTGGAGCAGTTGAACCGGCTGGAAGAGTTGAAGCAGCAATTGTCGCATGCCACCGCGCGGGCCGAGGGTGCGCAGCGGGCGCACGAGACGCTTAAGGCGCGGCTGGTCGAGTTGACCGAGGCGGACAAGGCCGCGCGCGAGGCGCGGCGTGCTGCCGATGGCAAGGTCGCCGAGGCGAACCGGGCGCTGAGCCGGGCCGAGGCGGAGCGGAGCCTGGCCGGTTCCAAGCTGGAAAGCCTGGGGCTGGCGGTGAAGCGCCACGAGGAAGAGGCGCTGGCCGCCCGCAAGACGCTGGCCGAGGCGGAAAAGGCGATGGGCGATCTGGGTGATCTGGATACCGCGCGCGCCGAGGTGGAAGACGTCAAGATGACCGTCGAGGCGGCGCGGATGACGATGATGTCCAAGCGTTCGGCCCATGATGAGCTGCGTCGCGAGGGCGAAGCGCGGCTGAAGCGCAGCCAGGAAGTGACCAAGGAATTGTCGGGCTGGCGGCACCGGCTGGAAACGGCGAAGACGCGCAGCGCGGAGCTGGCCGAACGCAAGGAGGCGAGTGAGGCGGAACTGGCAGAAGCCGGGGCGAAGCCGGGCGAACTGGCCGCGAAGCGCGAGGAATTGAGCGCGGACATTTCGAAGGCCGAGGCGCGGCGGGCCGAGGCGGCCGACACGCTGTCGAACGCCGAGGGCGTGGCACGTGAGGCGGTGGCGAACGAGCGTGATGCCGAGCGGCTGGCCGGCGAGGCGCGCGAGGCGCGGGCGCGGTCCGAGGCGCGGGCGGAAGCAGCGCGGGAAACCCAGGCACAGGCGGCGGCGCGGATCGAGGAGGAGCTGGAGTGCTCGCCCGAGGACCTGCTGGAGACGTTGCAGGCCGATCCCGAGACAATGCCCGCGTCGGAGGCGATCGAGGCCGACGTGAACCGCCTGAAACGTCAGCGCGATGCGCTGGGGGCGGTGAACCTGCGGGCCGAGGAAGACGCGCGGGAGGTGCAGGAAGAGCATGACACGCTGGTCAATGAGAAGTCCGATCTCGAGGAAGCGATCCGCACCCTGCGCAATGGTATCGCGTCGCTGAACCGCGAGGGGCGCGAGCGGTTGCTGACGGCGTTCGAGCAGGTGAATTCGAACTTCTCGATGCTGTTCAAGCACCTGTTCGGCGGCGGCGAGGCGAACCTCGTGATGGTCGAGAGCGACGACCCGCTGGAGGCTGGGCTGGAGATCATGTGCCAGCCGCCGGGCAAGAAACTGGCAACGCTGAGCCTGCTGTCGGGGGGCGAGCAGACGCTGACCGCGCTGGCGCTGATCTTTGCCGTGTTCCTGGCCAACCCGGCGCCGATCTGCGTGCTGGACGAGGTGGACGCACCCTTGGACGACGCGAATGTGGGGCGGTTCTGTGATCTGCTGGACGAGATGTGTCGCCGGACCGAGACGCGGTTCCTGATCATCACACACCACGCGGTGACGATGAGCCGGATGGACCGTCTTTTCGGGGTGACGATGGGCGAGCAGGGTGTCAGTCAGCTTGTGTCGGTCGACCTGAAGAAGGCCGAGCAGATGGTGGCGTGAGCCGCTCTCTTTTTCACTGATTTTTAGCCTTTTCTTAATGTTCCAAGTGTCCCTGGACTCCACTGCAATCCTTTGCAGTGAGAGGAGGTGGTAAGACTGGATGAAAAGACATTCAGAAAATGGATGGTCCTTCTGGCGGCGGGAACGTTGACCGTTGCGATCGTCCGACTTTGGATAGGGCTTTGACGTCCTGACAAAGAAAGACCCCGCGAAGCAGCCACTTCGCGGGGTCACGTCTTCAGTGATAGACTGGAAGACATTCAGGTATGCGTAATATGATGCGCTTTTCTTACCAAAAAGTAAAGCCGAGCGCGCGACCTTGGTTAGCGCCTTACGGCAGCGGTCCGGTCTGCCAGAGCGTGATGCGCAGGCCGCCATGGGCGACGGGCGGGCCGGGGTCGGTGAAGGGCAGGCCGGTGGCGTTGGCAAGGCTGGCGTCGGTGCTCACGAGGCCGACGCGCCAGCCTGCGAGCCGTTCCGCGAGGGTCTTGCCGAGGGCGCCATAGAGGCCGAAGAGCTGTTTGCGCTCGCCGATGCGGGTGCCGTAGGGCGGGTTCACCATGACGAGGCCGGGTGGACCGTCGGGGCGTTGGAGATCACTGAAGGCATGGTGCGAGATCGTGACCCGGTCGCCGAGGCCGGCGGTGTCGGCGTTGGCCCGCGCGCCGGTGACGGCGCCCGCATCACGGTCGCTGCCGTGGAAGCGGAGGGTGGTTTCGGTGTCAGTTTGGCCGCTTTTCAAGTCCTGCCATGCGCTTGCATCGAAATTGGCGAAACGCTCGAAGGCGAAGTCCCTGTCACGGCCCGGGGCGTGGCCGAGGGCGATTCCCGCGGCCTCCAGCAGGAAGGTGCCGGAACCGCACATCAGGTCCAGCACCGGCTCGGTGCCGGTGTAGCCGCATTGGCGCAGGAAAAGCGCGGCAAGGGTCTCGCGCATGGGGGCCTTGCCGACGAAGGGTTTCTGGCCGCGGCGGTGGAGTGGCTCGCCCGAGGTGTCGAGGCTGAGCAGGCACTGGTTATCCTCTATCCGCAGCTGGACGCGCACGGGGTCGTCGCCTTCGAGCGGCGCGCCGGTGACCTCGTGGATGGCGCGGGCGACGCGTTCGGCGGCGGCGCCTTGGTGGTAGATCTTTGATTTGCGGGTCGTGGCCTCGACCGTGATCGGCACGTCGGGGCGGAGGAGACCCGCCCAGCCGACTTCGCGCGAGCGGGTTTCGAGCTGGTCGAGATGCATCGCCTGAAAGCGGGCGACGCGGGCCAGGACCCGGCCCGCACCGCGCAGGGCGAGGTTGGCGCGCCAGACGTCCGGCCAGTGGCCGCGAAAGCGGACACCGCCGGGGGTGGCCTTGGGCTTGGCGAACCCGGCTGCCTGCGCCTCGTCCTTGAGGGTGAGTTCGAGACCGGGCGGGGCGGTGAGAAAGATCTCGAACGCGCGGCGTGGCATCATAGGGCGTTCAGAAGCGCGGGCGTGGGCCAGGCGTCGGCGGGCATGCCGAGTTCCTGCTGCACGTCCTGCACGGCGGCGCGGGTACCGGAGCCGAGGATGCCGTCGACCCCGCCCACGTCATAGCCGCGTGCGGCGAGCTTTTCCTGCAAGCGCTTCATCTGATCGCCCGAAAGGCCCGGATCGGGGTTGCCCGCGTCGAAGACCGGCGCGCCTTCCAGACGGTTGGCGAAATAGGCGGCGGTCAGGACGTAGGTGTAGCTTTGGTTCCATTCGAAATAGACGTTGAAATTGGGGTAGGCGAGAAAGGCCGGACCTTTGCGCCCCTCGGGCAGGAGAATGTTCGCGGGCAGGTCGCCGCGGATCTGGCCATGGCGGGGGGTAACCCCCATGGCGGCCCATTCGGAGGCGGGCAGCGTCGTGCGCAGGCCCGTCTTGGACCAGTCGAAGTTGTCGGGCACGTCGATTTCCTGCAACCAAGGCTCGCCCGCGCGCCAGCCGAGATGTTGCAGCATCTTGCCGCCCGACATCAGCGCGTCGGGGGCGGAGGTCTTGAGGTTGACCTCGCCGTCGCCGTCAGCGTCGACGCCGTTGTCGATGATATCCTGCGGCAGCATTTGGACCATGCCGATTTCCCCGGCCCAGGCGCCGGTGGTTCCGATGGGGTCGAAATTGCCCATCTCGTAGAGTCCCAGGGCGGCAAAGACCTGAGGCCGGAAAAGCTCGGGCCGGCGGCAATCATGCGACAGGGTGACCAGCGCGTTGAGCGTGTTGTAATCCCCTTGAAAGCCGCCGTAGTCGGTCTCGAACGCCCAGAAGGCCAGTAGCACGCCGCGCGGCACACCGTACTCGGCCTCGATCCGGTCGAAGACGGCATCGAACTGCTGCGACTTGGCGCGGCCGGTGTTGAGCCTGTTCGCGCTGATCAGGCGGCGGGCAAAGTCGGTGAAGGGTTTCTGGAAAACACCCTGGCGACGGTCGGCCTGCAGGACGCTTTGGTCCTGGCGCACCGAGGCGAAAAAGCTGTTCACGCTGTCGGGCGCGTGGCCGCGGGCAATCGCCTCTTGCCGCAGCGCGTCGACGAAACCGGAAAACGAGCCGCCGCAACTTTGACCATAGGCGGTGGTGGCGGTGCAGAGCGACAGGGCGAGGGCGAGGCAGCGGATCATTCAGTACTTCCTTTTCCGGGTGAGAGTGCAGCAGCGGATTGGCCTTGGCCAGTCCGGAAAACCTGTATTCGGGCATTGTGTTATTCAATATCGGAGGGGCAACGCCCCCGGGGCGTCGGGGTTTCATCTGCCGGGTTCGCGCTAGGCGACGTCGAACTGGACGACTTGATGGAGTCTGGTGTACCGTTTCTTGTGCACTGAGTGTCCGGCGGAGCCTGGACTGACGTCACGTAAGGTGTTAAGTCCTTATATCGTTTTCTTTTTCCAGAACTAACTGATCATATTCAGCGTTTATCTAGACATGCAGACCGAGGTGCTGTGCGTGCTGGGTTAAAGTACGGAAGTCGTTTGAGTGAGAAAGAGCCAACTGAACGTTCTGATCGTGGAGAGCGACGTGTCGCTCGGCCAGCTGTGGCAGCGTCACCTGGAACGGCAAGGCTTGCGCGTGCGACTGGAGCATGATCAGGCCGGGGCGATAGAGGCGCTGGACTTGCGGCCCTTCGACCTGATCGTGCTGAACCTGCTGTTGACGCGCAGCAGTTCTTTTTCCATCGCGGACGCGGCCGAGGCGCGTCATCCCGGTATCCCGATCCTGTTCGTCACGAATACCTCGTTTTTTTCGGACGGGTCGGTTTTTGGATATTGCGCCAATGCCCGGGCTTACGTGAATGCCGCGACGCCGCCGGAAGACCTGACGGCGATGGTGGAGCACTACGCCCGCTCGGGCTGAGGCCTGGTGTCCGGGTCGGCCAGCCGGGTTTCGATCTTCGACGCGTTTTCCAGCGTCCGGTGCACGGGGCATTTGTCCGCAATCTCGAGCAGGCGCTGGCGCTGGTCGTCGCTGAGATCCCCCTTGAGGCGGATGGTGCGAATGAAGCTGTCGATCTTGGCCGGGCTGCTGCCATCGGCATCTTGGGCATGGACCTTGTCATGGGTGACGTCGACCGAGACATGATCCAGCGGCCAGCCTTTGCGACGGGCATACATGCGAATGGTCATCGACGTGCAGGCGCCGAGACCCGAGGCGAGAAAGCCGTAGGGGCTCATGCCGCGGTCGGTGCCGCCATAGGCCTCTGGCTCGTCGGCGCGGACATGGTGATGTGGTCCCGCATGTATGTCCTGCAGAAAGCCGTCTGGGTTCACTTCGCAGACACGCACGACGCCTTCGGGCGCGCCGGGGGGCGGCGCGGGGCGCTTGAGGTCGAGATAGCGTTGTGCCCAGGCGGCGATGACCCCGGCGGCGTACTCGGCATCGCCGGGATCGGTGATCAGGTGGTCGGCGCTGTCGAGGGTGACGAAGCTCTTGGGATGCTTCGCGGCCTTGAAAATCTCGGTGGCGTTGTCGATGCCGACGGTTTCGTCAAGCGGGGCGTGCAGCACGAGAAGCGCGCGCTTGAGGCCGGCAATGCGTGGAGCGAGGTTTTCGGCGCGGACATCCTCGACGAATTTCTGGCCGATGCGGATGGGGCGGCCGCCCAGTTCGACTTCGACGGCGCCGTCGGCCGCGATTTTTTCGAGCGCGCCGTCGAAATTGTGGGTGACGTGGCCGGGATCGAAGGGCGCGGCGATGGTGGCCACGGCGCGGGCGCTGTCGATACTCGACGCGGCCGCCAGAACGGCGGCGCCGCCGAGCGAGTGGCCGATCAGCAGGCTGGGAGGCATGTCGCGGGCCGCCAGCGCGTTGGCGGCCAACACGAGATCCTCGACATTCGAGGTGAAAGACGTGTTCTCGAACTCGCCTTCGGAATGGCCCAACCCAGTGAAATCGAAGCGCAGCACGGCGATCCCGGCCCCCACCAGCCGAGCCGCGATCCGGCGTGCGGCGGGAATGTCCTTGGAGCAGGTGAAGCAATGCGCAAAGAGCGCGGTGGCCATGTGCGGGCCTTCGGGCAGGTCGAGCCGGGCGGCGAGCTCATGCCCGTCATGGCCTTTGAAAGTGAAGCGTTCGCTTGGCATGGGTGGTCCTTTCGGTTGCCTTCAAGATGGCAGTTCGGATCGCATGCGTAAGGAGTGTTTCACGGTCGTCTCGGGATTGTGAGGCGCCTGCGCGGACGGTCAGCATCCCGGGGCGGCCGAGTTTCAGATTTGTCCCGTGACAGCCTTCCCGTCATTCTGCGCGGAATCGTTGATGGGCTGGGAGCGCTGTGCAATGGTGGGCGCATTGTCGTCAAATAATAACAGTCGCATGTCCACAAATTCCTTCATGGCCAAGTCGGTCATCCTTGTGAGTGCCCTTGTGGGTGGGGTCGTCGGCTTGTTTGAACTCAGCGACAGACTCATGGTCGCGACCGAAGAGGATGGCGAGGTCACCACCCAGTCAATCACGGGCGCTCTGGACAACAGTCAGACGGGCGCCACGGGGGGCGAGAGCGGCGGGGGGCAAGCGGCATCCGTTGAATCCCGCGACGCGCCCACGCGCAGCGTTCTGGAGCGCGAGTTGGCCACGCGGATCGAACAGCAGCTACAGAGATACGACTGCGCCGGTGTCGCAGTGGAGCAGGTCACGGCAACGGCGCTTGTGGTGCCTGACGAAGAGACGACCCACGGTTTCGAGGGCCATACGCTGGAAGCTGCGGTGGTTCTGGCCGGGTCCGATGGACCGGAGCGAATGCGTCTGGTCGGGTCGGGAAAGGGCCCGACGGGGGCAATCGGCGCCACCGACATGGCCCTGCGCGGCTTTGAGGAGCAGGTGACGCAGACCGGAATTTTCAAGGCGAATTGCAAGGGGAAGTGAAAATGGGGTTGAAACAAGTGGCGACTGCCTGCCTTCTGTCGGGTCTGACCGGGATGGCGGGTCTAGCGGGGACTGCGGAGGCGGCCTCGTCCGTGGACGAAAGCCTGGACGAGATCGCGGGCCAGATCGTGGAGCGGACGCGCACGGACGGAACGGCGACCATCGGCATTTCGACCTTCACGCACAGTGACGGCACCTGTTCCGATCTGTCGAATTACGTGAGCGAGTTCGTGGTGGACAGCCTGTTCAATGCGGGCGAGGGCAAGATCGACATCATCGAGCGGTCGCAGCTGAGCGCGATTTTCCGGGAGATGGAGTTGGTGTTCGACGGGACCATCGCACCGGATGCCGCGAAGCGGTTGGGCGAGATCGAGGGGGTTGACGCGCTGGTGACCGGCTCGCTGATACAGTTCGGCGAACAGGTGAAGGTGCAGGCACGCATGATCGGCACACAGGACGGCCGGCTGTTTGCCACCGCGAGGTCGGAGTTTCCCAGCGTGGGCAGTGTGGCCGAGATGATGGCGAAGCGCAGCCGCACGGCCTGCGGGTTCTCCGAGACGGCGGACGGCGCTGAAGCGGCGCCGACAACACAGGTTGTCGTGGTCGAGGGCGGCGGACAGCCGAGCGGGCAGGGTCAGAGCCTTGTGGAACCCTCGCGCAGATACGCGTCGGATGTCTACGACGCCGAGGTATCGACCCTCGTCTATTCGAAATCCTCGGGCGATACGACATTCGCGATGCGCTTCAAAAACACGACGGAGAAAACGATCGCGCTTGCCTATATGCCGAAATCGATATCCGTCGCGGATGGCCGTGGCGGCTTCCTGACACCCTCAAGCAATTGGTCTGGCCTGAGGACGTGCTACAGCGAAAGCGCCCTGCAATACTGCAATTCGAGCGATCCGAAATATGCGACCGTGCTGCCCCCCGGGAAAGCGGCGCAGCTCAACTTTCAGATGCGGGGTGAAAAGGATGTTGAAGACCCGAAATTCACCTTGGCGCTGGAACTCGTGGTGACACCCGATGTCGATGACAAGGAAAGCTACACAGTGCAGTCGCTTGGGTTCTACGACATGCCGCCGGACAGTTGAGCGCGGTCAGGAGAGACCCATCAGAGCGGGGTCGAAGGGGTACTTCGTCAGGTTTTCAAAGCCCGTCTCGGTGATCAACACCTGGTCTTCGAGCTTGATCGAGAAATCGCCGCCAACCTCGCCCACCAGCGCCTCGACGCAGAGGGTCATGCCGGGTTCCAGCGGGTAGTCGAAGGCGCCGGGCACGGCCTGGTCGGGATAGGCGACGAGGGGCCATTCGTCGCAAAGGCCGACGCCGTGCATGAGGCAGCCATATTTCTGCGCCTGGTATCGGTCGTCAAGCACGTGGGTGCCGGCGGTGAGTTCGGGGATCGTGACGCCGGGTTTGAGCATTTCCATGTTGGTCATGATGTGCTCATGCGCGTGCTGCATGGCGTAGATCATGTCGGGGCGCGGTTTGGCGTCACCGATCCACCAGCTGCGCGAGATGTCGACGCAGATGCCGTAGCTGCCGACGAGATCGGTGTCGAACGAGATGATCTCGTTCATCTGGGTGATGCGCGGGCCGCATTCCTGGAACCACGGGTTGGAGCGGGGGCCTGAGGCGAGCAGGCGGGTTTCGATCCATTCGCCGCCGCGGCGGATGTTCTCGGCGTGCAGGACCGACCAGATATCGTCTTCGCTGGTGCTGCCCAAGGGCACGTTGAGGCGCGCGAAGCGCTCCATTTCGGTCACCGCGACCTCGCAGGCGTGGGAGGCGCAGCGCATGGCGAGGATCTCGTCGGGGCTTTTGACGGCGCGGCACTTTTCCGTCAGTTCCTCGCCTTCCATGATCTCGAAGCCCTGAGCCTCGAGCGCGCGGAGGCCGTGGAGCATGATCTTGTCCACCGCGAGGCGTTTGTTCCCCGGGGCGTGCTCGGCCAAGAGCGCGCGCACTTCGTTCGAGAAGGTATCGGCGGCCACGTCCACCTTGTCGCCGCGGTCGAAGTAGAACAGATCGGCGCCGGAGCGTTGTTCGCGCACCAGCGGGTTGAACGTGCTGAGGAAAGGTGAGTTCTTGTAGTCCCACATCACCATGTAGCCGTCAGCGCAGACCAGCAGGGCGCGGAACGGGTTGTGTGTGTTCCAGAGCTGCATGTTCGTCGAGTCGGTGGCGTAGCGGATGTTCAGCGGATCGAAGACCAGCAGCCCGGCATAATCGCGGTCCTGGACGAAGCGGGTCAGGCGTTCCCAGCGGTAGCGGCGCATGGCTTGCAGATCGGGGAGTTGAAGATCTGCCGCCTCCCACTCGCGGAAGGCCAGTTGGGTCGGGCCGATCTCGATCCGGTCGGCGTCGTTGGGGGTGTTGTCGCCCAGAACGGGCCCTCGGGTGGGGTCGATCTTGCGTGTGTCGCGGAAATGGATGTTCATCGTCGGGCTCTTCGAGTCTGGTTCAAGATTGGGCGCCCGAGCCGCGATTTGCTCGACGGAATGCGACATCGGGAATGTCGGAACTGCGCCGGCGCGTCACAAAGGTTTTGCGAAACCGTCACGATCTTTTTGGAAGAGCAGGGATACTCCCGGGCGATGAAAACACGTCATGGGAGATCGAGAATGATCCGTTTCACATTCGCCGCGTTGCCTATTGCCATTGCCGGGTTGGCGACGCCGCTGGCCGCCGAAGAGGTCGGGTACGGGCCGCGCCCGGGCTACCTGATCGACCGGATGGCCGAAGGACCGTTGAAGGAGAAGCTGGCCGGGTGCATGGGCCAGACGCCGGCGCGGTCGGATTTTTCTATCGGACACCGGGGGGCGCCGCTGCTCTTTCCGGAACATACGGTTGAATCCAACAAGGCAGCGGCGCGGATGGGTGCGGGCATCCTGGAGTGCGACGTGACCTTCACCAAGGATCATGAACTGGTCTGCCGCCACGCGCAGAACGATCTGCACACGACGACCGATATCCTGGCGTCGGACCTGGCGGGGACTTGCGTGACCCCGTTCAGCCCCGCCGATGGCGAGACGGACGCGACGGCGGAATGCCGGGCCTCGGAAGTCACGCTGGCCGAGTTTCGCACGCTGACCGGCAAGATGGATGCGGCGGACACGTCGGCCACGACGGTCGAGGGGTACATGGACGGCACCGCCAGTTGGCGCACCGATCTTTACGCGGTCGCGGGCGGAACGCTGATGACCCATGCCGAGTCGATCGCGCTGTTCCGAGACCTGGGCGCGAAATTCACGCCCGAGCTGAAGAGCCCGGCGGTGGAGATGCCGCATGACGGGTTCAGCCAGGAGGATTATGCGCAGAAGATGATCGACGAGTACAAGGCGGCGGGCGTGCCGGCCTCGGACGTTTGGCCGCAAAGTTTCAACCTGGACGATGTGCTTTACTGGATCGAGAACGAGCCGGAGTTCGGTGCGCAGGCGGTGTACCTGGACGGCCGGTATGACATGGAGGGGTTCGACTACATGGACCCGGCGACGTTCGAGCCGTCGATGCAGGAACTGGCGGATCAGGGCGTCAATTACATCGCGCCGCCGATGTGGATGCTGGTGACGCTGGAGGGCGACGAGATCGTGCCGTCTCCCTATGCCACGGCGGCCAGCGAGGCCGGGCTGAACATCATCACCTGGACGCTGGAACGCTCTGGCCCGCTGACCGGCGGTGGCGGTTGGTACTTCCAGTCGGTGGCGGACACGATCGACACCGATGCGGATTATTTCACCATGCTGCAGGCGCTGCATGACAAGGTCGGCGTGGTCGGTGTGTTCAGCGACTGGCCCGCGACGGTGACCTATTACGCGAATTGCATGGGGCTGGACTGAGCCACGCCAGAGCCGCCCGGTGCGTGTGCGTCGGGCGGGTTTTCTTTGAGTATTTTGGAACGATGAAAGGCGCGGTCAGGTGCTGCGGACCGTATCGATCATCAGTTGCACGTTGTCGGGGTCGGCGTCGGGCGTGATGCCGTGCCCGAGGTTGAAGATGTGCGGGCCGCCGCGGAACGCCTCGACCACTTGGCGCGTCTCGCGCACCAGGGCGTCGCCGCCGGTGACCATGTGCGACGAGGCGAGGTTGCCCTGCACGCAGCCGTCCTTTTGCACGTGTTCCGCGGCCCATTCGGGGCTGACCGAATTGTCGATAGCCACGCAATCGGCGCCGGTCTTTTCATGGAAACCGATATAGCCGTCGCCGGCCTCGCGCGGGAACGCGATGACCGGGATGCCGGGGTGCTTTTCCTTGAGCGCGGAGATGATGCGCTTGGTCGGCGCCACGGCGAAATCTTCGAAGTCTTGGCCCTTGAGCGATCCGGCCCAGCTGTCGAAGACCTTGACCACCTCGGCGCCGGCGTCGATCTGGGCCGACAGGTAATGGGTCGTGGCCTCTGTGATGCGCTGCATCAGCGCCTCGAACAGGGGGCGGTTTTCGGATTTGAGCGCGTGGGCGGGGCCCTGGTCGGGCGTGCCGCGGCCGGCGATCATGTAGGTGGCGACGGTCCAGGGCGCGCCGGCGAAGCCGATGAGCGTGGTCTCGGGCGGCAGGGCGCCGGAGAGATTGCGGACGGTCTGGTAGATCGGGTTGAGCGTCTCGTGCACCTCGTCCGCTGGGCCGAGCTTGTCGAAATCGGCCTGCTGGGTGATGGTCGACAGGCGTGGGCCCTCGCCGGTGACGAACCACAGATCGGCGCCGAGGGCCTGTGGGACCAAGAGGATATCGGCAAAAAGGATCGCCCCGTCAAAGCCGTAGCGGCGGATCGGTTGCAGCGTGACCTCGGTTGCGAGGTCGGGGTTGTAGCAGAGCGACAGGAAATCCCCAGCCTGTTCGCGCGTCGCGCGATACTCGGGTAGATACCGCCCGGCCTGGCGCATCATCCAGATCGGCGGCGTTGCCTGCGTCTCGCCGGCGAGGGCCTTGAGGATGGTTTTTTGTGACGCCATGTCCGGTCTCCCTTTTGCGAGTTTGGTCCCCTTTGAGCCTTGGAAAGTCAACCAAAACTTGTCAGCCCAGATTTACACGTCTAGACCGTCTGCATGACTGTGACCATGCCCACCCCCGCCGCGCCGTTGAAGATCGGTACACGAGGTTCCCCGCTTGCGCTGGCGCAGGCGAACGAGACGCGCGACCGTCTGGCCGACGCCTTTGACCTGCCGCACGAGGCGTTCCAGATCGTCGTCATCAAGACAACCGGCGACCGGGTGATCGACCGGCCGCTGAAAGAGATCGGCGGCAAGGGGCTGTTCACCCGCGAGATCGAGGAGGCGATGCTGTCGGGCGAGATCGACCTCGCCGTTCACTCGATGAAGGACATGCCTGTGTTGCAGCCCGAGGGGCTGATGCTGGACACCTACCTGCCGCGCGAGGATGTGCGCGATGCGTTCGTGTCGCCGCGCTACGAGGGGCTGGCGGGGCTGCCCGAGGGCGCCAAGGTGGGCACGTCGAGCCTGCGGCGCAAGGCGCAGGTGCTGGTGAAATTTCCGCATCTTGAGGTGGTGGAGTTTCGCGGTAACGTTCAGACAAGATTGAAGAAACTGGATGACGGCGTGGCGGAATGCACGTTTCTCGCCATGGCCGGGCTGAACCGTCTTGGGCAGCCCGAGGTGGCGGTCGGTGCGGTGGATACCGAGGACATGCTGCCCGCCGTGGCGCAGGGGGCCATCGGGATCGAGCGGCGTGCGGATGACAGCCGCGCGGCCGAGATGCTGGCGGCGATCCATGACGTCGAGACGGGCAAGCGGCTGGCGGCGGAACGGGCGTTTCTTGCGGCGCTGGACGGGTCGTGCGAGACGCCGATTGCCGGGCTGGCGGAGTTGCAGGGCGACACGATCCGGCTGCGCGGCGAAGTGCTGCGGCCCGATGGCAGCGAGAGCCTCAGCGACGAGGGCGAGGCGCCGGTCGAGGACGGGGCCAAGCTGGGCGACGCGCTGGCGCGCGGATTGCTGGAGCGCGCGGGGCCGGGATTTTTCGACTGGCGCGAGTAAAAAGGTTAACGGCCTTGTTTGGCTGATTTGGGACGTCGGTATCGCGTCGGTATCCGGGTGGTATCGCGGCGGTGGGGGCGTCGGCAGATCGGGTCGTTAATGCGGCGTGCGGTGGTAAGCGTGGGTTGTCACCCACCCTACGTGCAGGATTGACGGAACTCGGGACGCGGGGCATCGTCGATGGATGCGGATCGAGGACAAGACCGACACCACCCTGACCCTGGTGGATGACCAGAAGGACAAGAAGCTGGGCCTGACGCTGGCTGGCGTGTTCGTGGCCGGCATGAGCCTCTTCATGGCGTGGGAGGGGTTTCCCGAGTTGCTGTTGCCGGGAGCGGTGCTGATCGTCGGGATGGTGGTCTACTGGAAGCGCAGCAAGATGCGGTCTGTGCTGGTCTTCGACCGGGCGGCGGACCGGGTGCATCTGACGGTGACGGACCGCAAGGGTGCCAAGGAATGGGAGTGGCGGTTGAGCGACGTCGAAACCGCCGTGATCGGCACGGTGGGCGCCCAGGGCACGGATAGCGGGATCGACCGGCCACATTTGCTCTTGAAGGATGGGACCTACGTGCCGATGCGGCCCTATCACGCGGCGGGCAGCCAGAGCTGGCACGCGGTGGCGGCGGTCAAGCTGTTCCTGGGGCAGGAGCTGGAGGATGCGCCGGTGGGGTGGTTGCCGCCGGAGGAGTTCGACCGGCTCTTCGGGGACGAGATGGCGCGGCTTTACAAGAAGTAGCGGGCGTCGCGGCGCGTGGGGTTTCACCCACCCTACGCGGGTAGCGGTGGGCAGTCCCTTCGCGTCAAGAGGTCCTGGGTCAGGCCCGGGACGGCTTCACGTCTCGGAGGCGCGGGTGAGGGACAGGCGGGCGGTTTCCAGGTGTTCCTTCATGATGGTCGCGGCGCGTTCGGGTTCGCGGGCGCGCAGGGCCTCGAGAATCTGGCGGTGTTGCCGGTTGTAGGTGTTGATGGTCGGCTCATCCAGCGTCAGGCGGCGCATGCGGGTCCAGTCGTCCTGGCCGCGGACGCTGCCGATCTGGGTAAGGATCCACACTAGGAGACCGTTGCGGGTGCTGTCGGCGATGGCGCGGTGAAACTGCGTATCGGCCTCGGAAAACGCGGCGGGGTCGTCGACGCTGGCCTCCATCTGCTCGCAGAGCTCTTCCATCCGGTCGAAATCGGCGTGGCGGCCGTGCAGGACCGACAGGCGGCAGCTGTGCGGCTCGAGCGCGAATCGGGCATCCATCAATTCCAGGGGTGTAGCGTTGTCGATGGCGCTGGCCGCGGCTGTCTCGGTCTTGTGCATGACATAGGTGCCGCTGCCTGGCCGGATCTCGACAAAACCTTCGGATTCCAATTGCATGAGCGCCTTGCGCACGGTGCCGCGGGCGGCGCCGTATGTCTCGGACAGCACCCGTTCGGGTGGCAGGCGGTCATGCTGTTGCAGCGTGCCCTTGGATATTTCGCGCCGGATGAGGCCGGCGATATCCGCCGCGCCCATTCTTTGTGCGTCGCTCACTGTGATTCCTCCGTTAACTGGACCAATTATATACCATATAGCGGCTATTTCCAGCAGAATCTGCATGTTTGGATCAAATTCGGTTGACTTTTGGATTGAGCCTCGGAATCGTGAAGGTGCTGGGCGGCATCGCGATGCCTGCTCATGCCACCTAAAATACCAGCCGCTTCTTGGGTCCAGACACAAGCAAGGCGGCGCAACATCAGGGAGCTAAACCGTGGCTGAAATGGATCTTGAGAAATTTGTCGAGGCCCCCGGGCGCGACGAGAAAATCAAAGAAGTCCGCAAGATGATCGATGCGAAAGGCATCGAGTACCTTTATCTGCAATTCGTGTCGGTGACCGGCAAGATCATGGGCAAGGGCATTCCTGCCGATCACTGGGAAACCGTCGCGAAGAAGGGCTTTCAGCTGGTCTATGGCGCCACGGTGAACCTGTTCACCAACCGCGCGGGCGAGTACCTGGGCTATGGCCCGGAAGCGGCCGAGCTGGTGGGCATTCCGGAACCTGAAACCTTCATGCAGTTGCCCTGGGCGCCGACGATCGGCCGCTTCTACTGCACGCTGTTCCGCAACCGCGAGGAAAAGGAAAATCCGGGTGGGTTCCTGACCAGCGATTGCCGGGGCAACCTGCGCCGGATGCACGAAGACTTCAAAAAGAAGCATGGCCGGAGCCTGCGGATCGGGACCGAACCCGAGATGATGTGGCTGAAGTTCGACGAGAACGGCAAGCCGCGCGACGGCTATTCCAAGCCCTATTGCTATCACATCGACCAGTTCGAAAGCCTGCGCCCGGTGTCGATGCAGGTGATCAAGTATGCCCGCATGATGGGCTTGGACATGATCCAGGGCGACCACGAGGACGCACCCGGCCAGCTGGAGCTGAACTGGATGTTCGACGACGTGCTGCGCAATGCGGACCGTCTGACCACGTATCGCCAGATCTGTGCGCAGGTGGCGCGCGAGAACGGGATTTTCGCCTGCTTCATGACGAAGCCGTTCATGGGCGTGTCGGCGAGCGGCTGTCACCACAACATGAGCCTGTGGCGCGGCGGCGAGGACGAGTTCGTCAAGTGCGGCAACGATCCCAAGGATCTGCCGGGCATGAAAGAGAACTACATGTACGTCAAGGGCGGCGACAACACGTTCATGCCCGATGACGACGACCCGCAGATGCCCGGCAAGGAAGGCCTGGAGGCGATCGGCGGCGTGGTGCATCACCTGCAGGCGCTGACCGCCGTGGGCTGTTCGACGGTGAACTCCTACCGTCGTCTGTGGGACACGGGTTTCTGGGCGCCGGTCTTTGCCGACTGGGGGTTCCAGAACCGCACGACGGGCCTACGCGTTTCGGCGCCGGGACGGTTCGAGTACCGCTCGGTCGACAGCATGGTGAACCCGTACCTGATGGGCACGACCCTGCTGGCGGCGATGGACGACGGCATCGACAACAAGTTGGATCCGGGCGAGCCGGAGGAGCGCAACATCTACGCCGCGATCGAGGCCGGCAAGCAGGTGAAGAAGCTGCCGATGTCGCTTGGCGAGGCGCTGGACTTCCTCAAGAAGGACGAAGTGGTGCAGCGCGGGATGCCCGGCGAGATGTACCGCCTGTTCGACGAGTACAAGCACGACGAATATGCCCGGTTCATGTCCACCGTGACGGATTGGGACAAGGACACGTACATGGAATGCCTGCCCTGAGGCATCCCATGCGTCTGGCGGCGGGTTGAGGAGCCCGCCGCCGATCTAACGACTATGCAACCCAGAGGAGGCGTTTCCAGATGTGTGGAATTGCTGGACTAATCTACAAGGGCAAGAGCAGCGACGTGGGGTCGGAGATGACCTCGATGCTGCTGGCGCTCAAGCACCGTGGGCCGGACAGCACCGGCTACGCGGTATACGGTGAACCGACCGAGGGCGATTACATCATGCGCCTGAAGGTGGCCGAGGCCGAGGACATGGAAAAGGGCCGTGGCGTTCACAAGGTGATCGAGGACCGTATCGCCTATGTCGAACAGGTGATGGAAGAGCATGGCGCCAAGATCAAGTCCAAGGAAGCGCCCTTGGAATACGCGCTGCGCTACGTGTTCAGCGGGGCCGACAATGTCGGCGAGATGGCCGAGCATATCGAGGAAACCGATGGGATCGAGATCCTGTCGATGGGCAACGGCCTGGAGCTGATCAAGGATCTGGGCGATGCGTCGGTGGTGTCGAAGGCGTACGGCCTCAACGATTTCAAGGGCACGCATGCCATCGGGCATACGCGGATGGCCACGGAATCGGACGTCGACATCAAGTCGGCACACCCCTACTGGGCGTTTCCCTATAACGACGTGAGCGTGGTGCATAACGGCCAGATCACCAACTACTGGATCATGCGCCGCGAGATGGAGCGCAAAGGCCACCGGTTCATGTCGAACTGCGACAGCGAACTGCTGGCGGTCTATACCGCGCACAACCTGGCCAACGGCATCACGCTGGAAGAGTCCCTGCGCAAGTCGATCGAGGAGATCGACGGGGTGTTCACCTATCTTGTGGCCACCAAGGATCAGCTGGGCATGGCGAAGGACACGATGGCGGCGAAACCGCTGGTTCTTTACGAATCCGACGACCTGATCGCCATGGCGAGCGAAGAGGTGGCGATCCGCGCGATCCTTCCGCAGGAAATCGACACGACAGATCCCTACGATGAGGAGGTCCGGGTATGGCAAGCGTAAGCGACGCAGAACTGAAGAAGATGACCCAGGAAGAGCGGGTGACCGCGCTGGGCATGCGGACCGAACAGCTGACGGGCAAGTCGCTTTACGTCGAGTTCGACCCGGATGCCGAGGAGCGTTTCACCTATCCGTGGGCGCCCGACGTGGACTTCAACAAGCGGACCGAGATCGACTGTGACGGCAAGACCGTGACGGAAGTGAACTCGAACATCCGCGAGTTGATGAAGGAAGGTTACGGCACGATCGTGCTGCAGAACCCGCGGGGCATGCACAGCCTTGGCGTGGGGATCCTGAGCAAGCTGAACCTGATCATCGAAGGCTCGACCGGGTACTTTTCCGTCGGCCTGATCGACGGGCCGAACGTGCGCATCAGCGGACGTGTGGGCTGGTCCTGTGGCGAGAACATGATGTCCGGGACGATCATGATCGAGAAGAACGCAGGCTCGACCTTTGGCGCGGCCATCCGGGGCGGCGACCTTGTGTGCCGGGGCTCGGTGGGCTCGCGCACGGGGATCGACCAGAAGGGCGGAACGATCATCGTCGGTGGCGATACCGGCGCGCTGAGTGGCTTCATGATGCAGCGGGGCCGGATGGTGGTCTGCGGCAACGCGGGCAAGAACCTGGGCGACTCGATGTATGACGGCACGATCTACGTGGGCGGCGACATCAAGAGCCTGGGCGTGGATGCTGTCGAGGCGGAGTTGACCGAGCTCGACAAGAAGTGGCTGACACGGAAGCTGACGCAATACGGCCTGATGCCCGACAAGGGGGTGGATCACTTCACCAAGGTCGTCGCCGGCAAGATGCTGTGGAACTACGACAACCTCGAGCCGTCCGAGAAGAAACTGATTTTGTAATGGTGGGGTGAAACCCCACCCTACGCCGGACGTGTAGGGTGGGTTTGCAACCCACCTCACCATGCACGAAGGAGACAATCATGGCTGATGGTGATCTGCCGCAGAAAAAACAGCTGGACCGCGATGTAAACCGCATCGGTGACAGCTTCATCTTCCCGCCGCGTGTGATGGATGACATCCACATCAAGTCCGAGCTTGGCCGGTACCGGATGCGGGGGTTCTCGCTGTTCAAGAAAATCCCGCACTGGGATGACCTGACCTTTTTGCCCGGCACGCTGACGCGGTTCGTGATCGAAGGGTATCGCGAGAAATGCGAGACCAAGACAGTGATCGGTCCGCGCGCCAAGGTGCCGCTGGAGCTGGATATCCCAGTCTATATCACGGGCATGTCGTTCGGCGCATTGTCCTACGAGGCGAAGACCGCGCTGGCGCGGGGCGCCACGATGGCGGGCACGGCGACCTGTTCGGGCGAGGGGGGCATGATCCCCGACGAGCGGCGCTATAGCTCGAAGTGGTTCTACCAGTGCATCCAGTCGCGCTATGGCTTCAACCCCAACCACCTTGTTCTGGCCGATGGCTGTGAATTCTTCATCGGGCAGGGCTGCAAGGTGGGTCTGGGCGGGCACCTGATGGGTCAGAAAGTGACCGACCAGGTGGCCGAGATGCGGTCGCTGCCCGCGGGGATCGACCAACGCTCGCCGGCGCGGCACCCCGACTGGCTGGGCCCGGACGACCTGGCGCTGAAGATCCAGGAGATCCGCGAGGCGACCGACTGGCAGATCCCGATCCAGCTGAAGCTGGGGGCCTCCCGCGTGTTCGACGACGTGCGGATGGCGGTGAAGTGCGACCCGGATTCGATCTATATCGACGGGATGGAAGGTGGCACGGGCGCGGGCCCGCACCTGGCCACGGAAGATACCGGTGTGCCGGGCATGGCGGCGATCCGTCAGGCGCGGAAAGCCATCGACAGCCTTGGCAAGCGCGGCGAGATCAGCCTGGTCTACGCGGGCGGGATCCGGAACGGCGCGGACGTGGCCAAGGCCATCGCGCTGGGCGCGGATGCCATCGCGATCGGTCACTCGGCCATGATGGCGCTGAACTGCAACAAGGACATCCCCGAGGCCAATTATCCCGAGGAAATCGGGGCCGAGCCGGGCTATTGCTATCACTGTCACACGGGGCGCTGCCCGGTGGGCGTGGCGACGCAGGATCCCAAGCTGCGCGAGCGGCTGGACCCGGACGAGGCGGCGGAGCGCGTGTACAACTTCCTGCACACGCTGACCATCGAGGCGCAGTTGTTCGCACGGGCGTGCGGCAAGACCTACCTGCACTCGCTGGAGCCGGAGGACCTGGCCGCGTTGACGATGGAGGCCTCGGCCATGGCGGGGGTTCCGCTGGCAGGCACCGGCCATACGGTTGGCGTCGAGGATTATCACCATTTCTAAACGGTGGGTTGGAAACCCACCCTACGTGTACGGCGTAGGGTGGGGTTTACCCCACCTCCCGATAAGGAGGGAAAACAATGGCTGGAACACAATATCGCGGCTCGGAGATTACCGATGTCGACCAGTTCCTGAAGGACAAGGACGGGCTCGGCTCGGAGCGGGAAAAGGAAATCGGCCAGCATATCGGCTATCGCTATGACGTGAACCTCGTGCCGGATTATGACCGGATCACGCCGTTCCTGGAAAAGTACATCGAGACCATGGGCTGGGACGACCTCAACTGGCTGGAAGACGTGCACATGGGTTACGAGGAAGGCTCGCCGGCGGTGTTCGACCGCAACAACAACGGCTGGGTGCGGGTGCCTGACACGATCGAGCTGCCCGACAACCAGCAGGACCGGGACATGATCGCGCGGGAACTCCTGATCAAGTTCCAGATGTCGGATCGGCACCCTTTGGTGAACCTGCGCAAGGCCTATATGAAGTTCTGAAGGAACTTTGAAAGGACCAGACATGACGCGCCCGATCAACATCGCCTGCCTGCAGACGCGGCCCATGCCCGATTTCGCATCGGCCTGGGCGGAAGCGCGGCCTTTGGCCGAACAGGCGGTGGCCGACGGGGCGCAGGTTCTTTTCCTGCCGGAATATTGCGGTGGGTTGAAAACGGAGGGTGCGGCTGTGGCGGCGCCCTCTGCCCCGGAGGACGAGCAACCGTTCCTGCGCGAGGCGCAGGCCTTTGCGCGGGCGGCGGGGGTGTGGATGAACCTCGGGTCCATCGCCGTCGATGGCCCGGATGGGCGGATCATCAATCGCGGGATCATGCTGGACGATTCCGGCGTGATCCGCGGACGGTATGACAAGATCCACATGTTCGACATCCAGCTGAGCGAGACGGAAGTGTACCGCGAGAGCGAGCGGGTGGCGCCGGGCAGTCGCGCGGTCATTCACGACACGCCGTTCGGGCGGATCGGGCACACGATCTGTTACGATCTGCGGTTTCCGATGCTGTGGCGCGGCCTGGCGCAGGCAGGGGCGGAGATGCTGATTTGCCCCGCGGCCTTTACCAGGAAGACGGGCGAGGCGCATTGGCATGTGCTAAACCGGGCGCGGGCGATCGAGACTACGCGGTTCGTGGTGTCGCCGTGTGCCATCGGTCCGGTGCCGGGTGGGGGCGAATGTTTCGGTCATTCGCTGATCGTCGGACCCTGGGGCGAGGTGCTGGCCGAGGGCGGCACGGAGCCGGGCGTGGTTCAGGCGGAGATCGACCTGGATGACGTGGAAAAGGCCGCGGGCCGGGTGCCGAGCCTGACCAGCGACCGGGAGTTCGACATGGAAACGCCAGACCCCGAGAGGAGCGTGGCATGACATCTTTGGCGGCCCAACTGGGGCAAAGCTATTCCGACAACCCGCTGCGGCTGGGGTTCCTGAAGTGGCAGTGCCACGTGCGGCAGCTGGCGATGCGCAACAATGACGGGCGGCCGGATGATGCGATCATGCCGGAAGTCACGCCAGAGGGGCATGATCAGCCGATGGGCGTTGTGATCACGCTGTTGAACAAGGCGCCGGGGTATTCGGTGACGCCCGAGTTGCAGCACATGGCGGCCAAGACCAACGACCCGGCGCAGCGGCGGCAGACCGCGCTGCAATTCCTGTCGGCGACATATTACCAGAAGGCCAAGGAATTTTCTGATATCCTGACCGCGACGTTCCCACCGGGCAGCGAAGGCGCCAAGGCGCTGCATGAGGCGGGGCATGCGACGCTGCGCTTCGCGGCTTACGGGCAGGAGTTCGAGCTGGCTTGCAAGGTCTGGCGGTTGGCGCCGCACAACCTGCTGCACCAGTCGACGATGGCGCATAACGTCCTGTTCAACCCGGCCCTGCCGCCGGCGACCGAGGTTCTGGGGTTCGAGCCCGACTGGGACGCGAGCCGGGCCGATCCGCCGGTGGGCGCACGGCGCTGATCCAGTCAGGTTGAGCGCGTTTCACGCGCGCAGGCTTGTCTCGGCCTTGTGGCCTCGGGGGCGTGAGGGCGGCGTGACGCGCTGTGCCTGACGGTACGCGTATGGCCGGCGGGGGCCTGCGCGCGAGTATTTTTGGCAAGAAAAAGATAGGCTTGGGGCAATCGGTCGGGCGATGTCGAATTGAATCGACGTATGAATACAAAATGTATACATTATGTATTCAGCAAGGAGATTCGTTTTGACCGCCGACAAGAAGACCCAGTGCCTGGAAGACCTGCGGATGCGCATACTGACGCAGGATATCGCGCCGGGCAGCGACCTGGACGAGGCGACGCTGTGCGAGCGGTATGCCATGTCGCGCACGCCGATGCGGGAGATCCTGCAGCGGCTGGGCGGTGAGGGGTATGTGGACCTCACGCAGAATCGCGGAGCCAAGGTGGCGTCGATGGACCTGCCGGTATTGCGGACGTTCTTTCAGACCGCGCCGATGATCTATGCCAATGTCGCGCGGCTGGCGGCGGAGAACCGACGCGAAGGCGAGATCGACGGGTTGAAGGAGATCCAGGACTCGTTTCGCCGGGCCACCCAAAGCGGCGACGCGGCGAAGGCGGCGTTGCAGAACCACCGCTTTCACCTGGCGATGGGGGAGATGGCGCACAATCCCTACCTGCTGCCCAGCCTGAAGCGCATGCTGATCGACCATACGCGGCTGAGCCAGACATTCTATCGCCCCGCATCGGCGGACGAGTCGCTGCGGGTGGTGAAGGCCTGCGACCACCATGACGCGATGATCGTGGCCATCGAGCGGCAGGAGTCGGGCCTGATGGTGGATCTGACGATCGAGCACTGGAACCTGTCGCGCGACCGGCTGGAGCGGTTCGTGAGCCCGGATCCGTTGCCGATTGACGTTTTGCCGATGAAGGATCGTGAAGATGCAGTTTGAGGGGATCTGGACGCCCATCGTGACGCCCTATCGTGAGGATTTCACGGTGGACGAGGGCGCGTTGGGCGACGTGGTGGAGCAGTTGATCGCGGGTGGTGTGGCCGGGATCATCAGTGCGGGGACCACGGGCGAATATTACGCGCAGAGCTTTAAAGAGCGGGCGTGGCTGGCGGCCAAGACGCATGAGCTGATCCGTGGCCGTGTGCCGCTGGTCGTGGGCACGGGCGCGTTGCGCACCGAGGACAGCATCGAATTCGCGAAAATGGCGAAGGACGTGGGCGCGGATGCGATCCTCGTGGCGACGCCGCCTTATTCGGTGCCGACGGGGCGCGAGATTGCGCTGCACGCGCTGGCGATCGACCGGGCGGTGGATATGCCGGTGATGCTGTACAATTACCCGGGCCGGATGGGCGTGAACATGGACGAGGAGACCTTGGATCGCCTGGGCCGCTCGGCCAATTTCTGCGGCATCAAGGAGAGCAGCGGCGACATCAACCGGCTGCACCTGATCGCGCGGGACTATCCGCATCTGGGCCTTCTCTGCGGGATGGATGACCAGGCGCTGGAGTTCTTTGCCTGGGGCGCGAAGGGCTGGGTTTGCGCCGGGTCGAATTTCGCGCCCGAGGCGCATGTGGCGCTGTACCGGGCCTGCGTGGTGGAGGGGGATTTCACCAAGGGGCGGGCGATCATGTCGGCGATGATGCCGCTGATGCGGGTGCTGGAGCAGGGCGGCAAGTTCATCCAGTGCATCAAGCATGGCGTGACGATGCGGGGCATTCCGGCGGGGCCGCCGCGCAAGCCGCTGTTGCCGCTGAACAAGGATGACAAGCGTAGCCTCGAAGAGGTGATCCGCACGATGAACACGGCCATTGCCGCGATCGAAGGGGGCAAGAAATGAGCGAGCTTCTGACACGGGACGAGTATGGCGCGATTGCCGCCGAGATCGATCTGCCCAAGGCGCCCTTTGTCGATGGCAAGTTCCGCAAGGGATCGGGGCCGGTGATGGAGACGGTGAACCCCGCGACGGGGAAGGTCCTGGCGAAGATCTCGACCGCCAATGCGAAGGACGTGGATTTCGCCGTGGAAAAGGCGCGGGAGGCGTTTGAGCGCGGCGAGTGGTCAAAGGCGCATCCGGGCGCGCGGAAGGACGTGTTGATCCGGTTGTGCAAACTGATCACGCGGCGGCGGCATGAATTCGCGGTGATGGAGAGCCTGGATAGCGGCAAGCCCATCCGCGATTGTGAGGCCGTGGACATTCCCGAGGTCATTCACACGATCAAGTGGCATGCCGAGCTGATCGACAAGATCTATGACCAGGTGGGGCCGTCGGGCGACGATGCGCTGAGCCTGATCGTGCGGGAGCCGCTGGGCGTGGTGGCCTGCGTGTTGCCGTGGAACTTTCCTCTGCTGATGATGGCGTGGAAGATCGGGCCGGCGCTGGCCGCCGGAAACTCGGTGATCGTGAAGCCCGCCGAGCAGACCTCGCTGACCGCGTTGCGGCTGGCGGAGGTGGCGCATATGGCGGGCGTGCCGCGCGGCGTGTTGCAGGTGCTGCCGGGGGATGGGCCGAGCGTGGGCGAGCCCTTGGGGCTGCATATGGGCGTGGACATGGTGAGCTTTACCGGCTCGACCGAGACCGGCAAGCGGTTCCTGCGCTATGCGGCGGACAGCAACATGAAGAAGGTCACGCTGGAATGCGGGGGCAAGAACCCCGCTGTTGTCCTGGAGGATGCCGAGAACCTCGATCACGTGGCCGAGCACGTGGTGAACGCGGCGTTCTGGAACATGGGTGAGAACTGTTCGGCGGCCAGCCGGGTGATCGTGCACAAGGCCGTCAAGGCACCGCTGATGGAGCGGATCGTGGCGCGGATGCGCGACTGGAAGACCGGCGATCCGTTGGACCCGGCGAACCATCTGGGCGCGCTGGTGGATGCCGAGCATTGCAAGAAGGTGGCCGGCTATCTCAAAGGCAAGGCGGTGGCCGGGGGCGGCAAGCCAAAGGGCAATTTCATCGAGCCGACGGTGTACGAGGTGAAGAAGGACGACAAGCGGGCAAAGGAGGAGATCTTTGGCCCGGTCCTGTCGGTGATCGAGGTGGCGAGCGAGGCCGAGGCGATCGAATTGGCCAATGACACGGCGTATGGGCTGGCGGCGTCCGTCTTTACCGGGAACGTGCGCCGCGCGATCCGGGCGGCGCGGGAGATCCGGGCGGGGACGGTGACGGTGAACTGCTACGGCGAGGGGGACATCGCCACGCCCTTTGGTGGGTACAAGCAGTCAGGCTTTGGCGGGCGGGACAATGGCGTGCATGCGCATGACCAGTTCACCGAGGTGAAAACGATCTGGGTCGACCTGAGCGATCCCAAGGATGGGGACAACGTCGGGTAGGGTGGGTGTGAACCCACCAGCGCAGCAACGGTGGGTTGGCACCCACCCTACGAGGAATAACGCGATGGATGAGGTTATGGAAAAGAAGTCCGCAAGGCGGGGGCGCGGGGCACGCACGGCGCAGCGCGCGATGCGGGACGTGAAGATGTTGCCCAGCCTGAAGCGGGGGCTGCCGCTGACCGAGCCGATGAGTGCGGAAGAGATCGAGCGGATTGACGCTGCGAGCATGGATATCCTCGAAAACGTGGGCGTGGTGTTCCGCGATGAGATCGCGATTGCCGACTGGAAGCGGGTCGGCGCGGAGGTGCGCGACGGCGACCGGGTGCATCTGGACCGGGGGCTGGTGCGGGAGTTGATCAAGTCGATCCCCGAGACGTTCACCTATCACGCGCGGAACCCGGCGCATAACCTGCCCTTCGGCAAGGATCATGCGATTTTCGTGCCGATGACGGGCGCGCCGTTCCTCCGGGATCTGGACGACGTGCGGCGGAACCCGACGCTGGACGACCTGGCGAACTTCCACAAGCTGGCGCAGATGTCGCCCGCGCTGCATTCCAGCGCGCATCATATCGTGGAGCCTTATGACCACCCGATCAGCCAGCGGCATTTGCGGATCACCTATTCGTCGATGAAGCATTCGGACAAGACGTTCATGGGGATGACGACCAGCCCCAAGAACGCCGAGGACGTGATGGAGATGTGTGCGATCCTGTTCGGAGAAGACTTCCTTGAGGATCATCCGGTGGCGACGGGGAACTGCAACGGCAACAGCCCGCTTGTGTGGGACGAGACGATGCTGGGCGCGATGCGGGCGTTCTGCCGTCGCAACCAGCCGGTGCTGTGCAGCCCGTTCGTGCTGGGCGGGGCCAATACGCCGGCGTCCGTGGCACCGGCGGTGGCGCAGTTGAATGCCGAGGCGCTGAGCGCGCTGGCCTATACACAGGTCATTCGCAAGGGGGCGCCGGCGATCTATGGGCATTACCTGTCGACGGTCAGCATGAAGTCGGGCGCGCCGATGGCGGGGACGCCGGAGATCAGTCTTATGAACATGATGATCGGGCAGATGGCGCGGTTTTATGGCGTGCCGTGGCGGTCCTCGACCAACTTGGGTGGGGCCAAGACGCTGGACGCGCAGGCGGGGTACGAGAGTGCCACGACCCTGATGGCGTTGCAGATGGCGGGGACGAATTACATGTGGCACGCGGCGGGCTGGAACGAGGCGGGGATGCATTGTTCGATGGCGAAGTTCGTGATCGACGCCGAGCAATGCGCGATGGCCTACCGGATGGCCGAGGGCATCCGCTGGGACGATTTCGACGAGGCGGTGGCAGCCGTGGGCGATATCGGGCCGGGGGGGCATTACCTTGGCCATCCCCATACGCTGGCGAATTTCCAGCGGGCGTTCTTCATGCCGGATCTGTTCGACAACAACTCGATCGAGCAGTGGCAGGCCGAGGGCGCCGTGGAGGCCAATGCACGGGCGCAGGCCTATGCGCGCAAGATGCTGAACGAGTACGAAGAGCCGAAGCTGGACGAGGGAGTGAACGAGGCGCTGCTGGCGTATATTGCAAAGCGGGAAGGCGAGATCCCGGCGGCGGATGCGCTGAACCAGGAGTATTGAGAACGCGCCGCGGCGCGGGGAGTGATGCACATGGGCAACCTGCCGTATCTGGACCTGAAAGACCCGAAGTTTTCGACCCGGGGGGCGGAGGTCGTCGCGGCGCGCAAGGCCCATTGGTGCGCCGAGACGCCCTTTGGCCTGGCGGTGCTGCGGTATCGGCAGGTGGGCAAGATCCTGCGCGACCGGCGGTTTCGACAGGGCAGCCATAACTGGCCGGATACGGTCGGGATCGAAGGGCGGTTCGCGGATTTCTGGCGGGATTCGGTGATCGGGCGCGAGGGGGAGGCGCATCAGAAGCTGCGCGCGCTGGCGGTGCCGGCGCTGAGCGAGGAGTATGTGCTGTCATTGGTGCCCGCGTTTGACGAGATCGCGCGGGATTTGTGCGCGGATCTGCGCGAGAAGAGCGCCTGCGAGTTTCAATCGGCGTTTTGCGAGCCCTTCGCGGGGCAGGCGATCACGACCCTGCTGGGGATGGAGCGCGAGGCGTGGCCGCTGGTGGCGCATAATGCCGCGGATCTGGGGCTGGCGATGGGGATCGAGGCCCCGAAATACCAGGAGCGGTTCAACGCGGCCTGCGAGACGCTGTTTCAACTGGCCGATCAACTGGTGGTCAAGGTGCGGCGCGGCGAGGATAGCGAGAGTTACGTCGCGCGCATGGTGGCGGAGTTCGACCGCAACGGGGACTGCACGCATGAGGAATTGCTGAATACCATCGTGATTTCGATCTTCGGCGGTGTGGATACGACGCGGGCGTTGCTGGGGCTTGGCCTGTCACTGTTCATCGAGAACCCCGGGCAGTGGCAGATGCTGCGCGAGGACGAGAGCCTGATCCCGAACGCGGTGGAAGAGTTCATCCGCGCGCGGCCGACGACCACCTGGTCCACGCGCGAGGCGGTCGAGGACGTCGAGATGGACGGGATGATGATCCCCAAGGGCACGGTGCTGAACCTGCTGGTCCATGCGTCGGCGCGGGATCCGGAGATTTGCGAGGACCCGGGCTTTGACATCACGGTCAAGCGCAAGCGGCATTTCGGGTTCGGCGGCGGGGCGCATCACTGCATCGGGCATTTCGTGGCGCGGACGGACACGGGATGCGCACTGGATGCGTTGCGGCAGACTTTTCGGACGGTGGACTATGACGGCGCGCCGGAATGGCTGCCGGATAGCGGCAATACCGGAGCGTTGAGGTTGCCCGTTCGTTACGAGGTCGCGTGATGCGATTCGACGGCAAGGTCGCGCTGGTCACGGGGGCCGCAGGCGGCATCGGGGCTGCGCTGGTGCGGGCGCTCCGGGCGGAGGGCGCACGACTTGCGGTGAGTGACCGCGACAGTTCTGCCGTCGAGGCGGAGGCGCATCTGGATGGCGACCTTTTGGATGGTGCCTTCTGCGATGCATTGCCCGGGCGGGTCGAGAATGCCTTGGGCGGTCTGGACTTGGTGTTCAACAATGCCGGCGTCATCACGCGCGGCGATATCACCACGACGCGCGATGACGACTGGCGCCTGACCATTGGGGTGAACGTGGAGGCGCCGTTTCGGATTTGCCGGGCGGCGATCCCGATCCTGGCAGCGCGGGGCGGCGGGGCGATCGTGAACACGTCTTCCTGTTGGGGTTTGCGGCCGGGACCGAACCATCCGGTCTACGTGACGAGCAAGGCGGCGATTGCCAGCCTCACGCAATGCCTGGGCCGGGATCATGCGCATCAGGGAATACGCGTGAACGCGGTCTGCCCCAACGAGGTGGACACACCGATGCTGCGCACGGGCTTTGCGGCACGCGGGCTGGACCCGGAGCAGGCGATCAAAGACCTGAACGCGAGCGTGCCTGTGGGGCATATCGCAAGCCCGGAAGAGATCGTGGACGTGATGCTGTTCCTGGCGTCGGACGCGGCGCGGTACATGTGCGGGGCGCTGGTCGAAGTGAATGGTGGAAAGGCCGTGATATGAGCAGGTTCGAAGGCAAGGTCGCGCTGGTAACCGGCGGGTCGAGCGGCATGGGCGCGGCCACTGCGGCGATCCTGGCCGAGGGCGGCGCGCGGGTGTTCTGTGCGCAGCGCGGCGGGTCGGCGCACGAGGATATCGCGGCGGATTTCAGCGATGACTCCGTGCCCGAGCGGGTGATGGCGGCGGTTGCCCAGAAGGCAGGTACGCTCGACATCCTGGTGAACAATGCCGGGATGATGCGCGAGGGCACGGTCGAGGAAACGTCGAAGGCGGACTGGGATATCCAGTTGCATATGAACCTGACGGTGCCGTTTCTGCTGATCCGTCACGGAATGGCGATGCTGCGCGAGGGCGGTGGCGCGATCGTCAATCTCGGCTCGGTCGAGGGGCTTGGAGCGAACCCGCGGCACCCGGCCTATTGTGCATCGAAGGCGGGTTTACACGGGCTGACACGGTCCGTGGCGGTGGACCACGGCAAGGATGGCGTGCGCTGCAACGCGGTGGCGCCGGGGTGGATCGACACGCCGCTGAACGAGGGTTTCATCGACAGCATGCCGGACCCGGCGGCGTTTCGCGCCGGGATCGCGGGGATACACCCGGTGCGGCGGACGGGCAAACCCGAGGAAGTGGCGCAATTGATCTGCTGGCTGGCAAGCGACGAGGCGAGTTTCGTGACGGGACAGGTCTGGACCATTGACGGCGGCCGGATGGCCCAGTTGAGCCTGCCATGAAGGTGCGCCAGTTGCCCTGTGATCCGGGTGTGACCGGGTGGAACGCGATCCTGCCCGAAGCAGAGCCGGCGAAGCCGCTGGAAGGGGCGATGACGGCGGATTGGCTGGTGATCGGCGGCGGGTTCGCGGGGCTGGCGGCCGTGCGGCGGTTGAGCCAGCTGCACCCCGAGGCGAAGATCGTCCTTTTGGAAGCCAAGCGGATCGGGGAGGGGCCTGCGGGGCGGAACTCGGGCTTCATGATCGATTTGCCGCATGACCTGTCATCGAAGGATTATGGCGGGGCGCTGGAGAAGGACGTCAGGCAGACGCGGATGAACCGGACGGCCATCGGTTTCGCCGGAGAGATGGCGGAGGCCTTCGGGTTGGGCGCGGAGGCATGGCAGCAGACGGGAAAGACCAACGCGGCGGCGAGCGGGAAAGGGCATCGGCACAATCTTGATTATGCCGCGCATCTTGAAGCGATGGGCGAGGCGCATGAGTTGATGGATGCTGGCGCCATGCAGGACATGACCGGATCGGAGTATTATCGCAGCGGGCTCTATACGCCCGGCACGGCGATGATCCAGCCGGCGCTGTTCGTGCGCGGCGTGGCGCGGGGCCTGGTCAGCAACCGGGTGCGCATTTGCGAGGGGTCGCCGGTGACCGAATTGCGGCGCGACGGCGATTGGGTGGCCGTGACTCCGAAGGGCCGGGTGACGGCGCCGAAGGTGATCCTGGCGGTGAATGGTCATGCCGAGAGTTTCGGGCAGTTCAAGGGACGCCTGTTGCACCTGTTCCTGTATGCCTCGATGACGCGGCCGCTGACCAACGGCGAGAATGCCCGGCTTGGCGCGGAACGCTGGGGACTGACCCCGGCGGACCCGATGGGCAGCACGGTGCGCAAGATCAGCGGCACGGGCGGCACGCGGATCATTATGCGCAACCGTGTGACTTATGATCCGTCACTGAAGGTCTCCCAAGGGCGCGTGGCACGGATGAGCCGGTCGCATGACAGGGCCCTCGCGGCACGGTTTCCCCAGCTTGCGGGTGTCGAGATGGAGTATCGCTGGGGTGGGCGGCTGTGCCTGAGCTGGAACGGCGCGCCGGCGCTGGGTGAGGTGGAGGAGGGGCTGTTCTCGGCCTGTTGCCAGAACGGGCTTGGCACGGCGCGGGGCACGCTCCATGGGATGGCGATGGCGGAGCTGGCCTCGGGCGTCGAGAGCGATATCGTGGAGCATGTCATGGCGCAGGGGGAGCCGTCGCGCCTGCCGCCGTTGCCGTTCACCTATGTCGGGGCAAATGTCACGATGAAGTGGGGGGAATGGAAGGCGGGGGCGGAGCTGTAGCCCAAGTTTATTCGTGCGAATAATCTTGGGCGAGAATTTTCGTACGAAAATTCTGACGCTCAGTGGCGGGCGAGGTCATTCAGGATCGGGCAATCGGGGCGGTTGTCGCCGGCGCAGCAGTCGATGAGGTGGCCGAGCGTGTCGGCCATGGATTGCAGTTGCGCGATTTTCTCGTTGATCTGTTCCAGGTGCTGGCGGGCGATGGATTTGACGTCGGCGCTGGCGCGGGTGTCGTCCTCGTAAAGTGCCAGCAGCGTGCGGCAATCCTCGATGGAAAAGCCCAAGGTCCGGGCGCGGCCCAGGAAGGCCAGCTTGTGCAGGTGGCTGTCGGTGAAGACGCGATAGCCGTTGGCGCCACGGTCGGGCGTGATGAGGCCGATCTCCTCGTAGTAACGGATGGTTTTGGGCGGCAGGCCGGTCTTGTCTGCGATCTGCGAGATGTTCATTGCGGGGTCTCCGGGGTCAGGCGGCGCAGGCGCAGGGCGTTGGTCAGCACGAAGACTGAAGAGAGCGCCATGGCGCCGGCGGCGAGCATGGGCGACAGTAGCGCGCCCGTGACAGGGTAGAGCGCGCCGGCGGCGACGGGGATGAGCGCGGCGTTGTAGGCGAAGGCCCAGAACAGGTTCTGGCGGATGTTGCGCAGGGTGCGGCGCGAGACATGGAGCGCGGTCAGCACGTTTGCGGGGTTGCCGGAGACGAGCACCACGTCGGCGCTTTCGATGGCGACGTCCGTGCCGGTGCCCATGGCGATGCCGATATCGGCCTGTGCCAGCGCGGGCGCGTCGTTGATGCCGTCGCCGACGAAGGCGGTTGCGCCATGCGCCTCTTGCAGGCGGGCGATGGTGTCGCGCTTGTCGCCGGGCAGGACCTCGGCCTCGACGTGGTCGATGCCCAGGCGCGCGGCGACGGCGTGAGCCGTGGCTGCCGTGTCGCCGGTGATGAGGGCGGTTTGCAGGCCCATGCCATGGAGGGCTTGGATCGTATCCCTTGCCTGATCCTTGATTGGATCGGAGACCGCGAGCAAGGCGGCGATCCGGGTGTCGATGGCGGCGAAGACAGGCGTTTCGCCTTTGTTGGCAAGCTCATCAAGCTCGGCCTTGAAGGGGGCGGTGTCGATGTCGTGCATCTGCATCAGGCGCGCGGTGCCGACCAGAATGTCTTGGTGGTCCACGGTCGCGGTGAGACCGTGACCGGACTTGGCCTTGAACGCCTTGACCGCGGGCAGAGTGAGGCCTTCGGCTTGGGCGGCGGCCTCGATGGCGCGGGCGATGGGGTGCTCGGACTGTGCCTCTGCCGCGGCGATGGCGGCGAGGGTTTCGGCGCGGTCGAAGCCGGGGGCGAGGTGCAGCGTGGTGAGGGTTGGGCGGCCCATCGTGAGCGTGCCGGTCTTGTCGAAGGCGACGACCTTTGCCTCGGCCAGGGTCTGGAGCGCGTCGCCCTTGCGGAAGAGCACGCCGAGTTCGGCGGCGCGACCGGTGCCGACCATGATCGAGGTGGGCGTGGCGAGGCCCATGGCGCAGGGGCAGGCGATAATCAGGACCGAGACGCCTGCCACGAGGGCGAGACCGAGGGCGGGATTGGGACCGAAGGTGAGCCATGTAAGGACGGTCAGGACAGCGGTGGCGATGACCACGGGCACGAAGATGCGCACCACGCGGTCGGCCAGCGCCTGAATCGGGAGTTTGGCGCCCTGGGCCTCTTGGACCATGGCGACGATGCGGGCGAGCATGGTGTCGCGGCCGACGCCGGTGGCGGTCATGGTCAACGCGCCGTCGCCGTTGATCGTGCCGGCGATGAGGGCGTCCCCGTCGGATTTGGAGACCGGCAGGGGCTCGCCCGAGATCATGGATTCGTCCACGTAGGACGTGCCGTCGGTGACGGAGCCGTCGACGGGGATGCGTTCGCCGGGGCGCAGTTGGATCCTGTCGCCGACGCCGACCTGCGCGACGGGGATTTCGGTGTTTTCACCGTTTCGTATCACGCGGGCGGTGTCGGGTTGCAGCCCGATGAGGCGGCGGATGGCGGCGCCGGTCCGGCCGCGGGCGCGGGCCTCCATCCAGCGGCCCAGAAGGATGAGGGTGACGATGACGGCGGCGGCCTCGAAATAGACGGCGACGGTGCCGGGGGGCAGGACGGTCGGCGCGAAGAGCGCGAGGGTCGAGTAGCCCCAGGCGGCAAGGGTGCCGAGGGCGACGAGGCTGTTCATGTCGGGCGCGCCGCGAAAGAGCGCGGGCAGGCCAAGCGTGAAGAATTGCCGGCCGGGAAAGGCGAGGACCAGCGTGGTGAGGATGAATTGCAGGGTCCAGAGCGTTGGCTGGCCGATCAGGCCGTGCAGCCAGTGGTGGAATGCAGGGATGAGGTGCCCGCCCATTTCGGTGACGAAGACCGGCAGGGTCAACGCCCCGGCGAGCAGGGTCATGCGGCGGGCATGGGTGATCTCTGCGGCGCGGCGCGAAGCAGCGGGATCGGGCGTGTCTTCCTCGGACGGGCGGGCCGGGTAGCCGGACTGCGTGACGACGCGGGCGAGGTCGGCGGGCGTGGCGGTGCCCGCCAGGTAGGTGACCTGCGCCGTCTGGGTCGCGAGGTTGACGGTGGCGGTCAGCACGCCTGGGGTTGCCGTCAGGCTGTCTTCGACCCGGCCCACGCAGGAGGCGCAATGCATGCCGTCAATCGAGAGGGTCGTTTGCGCCGTGCGGGCAGGATAGCCCGCAGAGGAGAGCGCGCCGGTGATGGCGTCGAGCGACGCGGTGCCGGTGTCTACCTGCGCGGTGCCGGTGGCGAAGTTCACGGTTGCGGCGTCCACGCCCGGCAGGGACGTGAGCGCGCGTTCGGCGCGGCCCGCGCAGCCGGCGCAGGACATGCCGTCAATCTCTAGGCGAAGCGTTGTCATGAGGCGTAGATAAGGGTTCCAGTGACTGGAAGGTCAAGGGGGTTTTCAGGAAATACATGGGTGCCGCGTGGGTTTTCACCCACCCTACGCACAGGGGATGTGTGAGGTGCGTGAGATCGCGCCCGCGGGCGCGGCCGGTTATGTCCGGGAGCGCAGTTTGAAGACGCCGGTGGCCTCGGCGATGAGGGCGCCGGTGTCGTCGCGGACTTCGCCCTTGGCGAAGAAGGTGGAGCGACCGCCGCCCGTCACGCGGGCCTCTGCCACAAGGTGCGTGCCGGTGGCGCGGGCGAGGTAGTTGACCGTCATGCTGAGCGTCAGGGCATTCTGTTTGACCTTCGGGTCGCCGGTAAAGCAGCCGCAAAAGCCCATCGCCGTATCGAGGATTGCCGCGTAGACGCCCCCGTGGGGCAGGCCCTGGCGGTTCATCAGGTGCGGCGCGAGGGGGGCTTCGACCCGGGCATAGCCTTCGGACCAGTCGGTCATGTCGAAGCCGAGGGTTGCGGAGAGCGGCGAGGGCGCCTCGCGCAGGTTGGGATTGAACGTGTCGGTCATTGGGTGGCTGCTTTCAGGCCCGAGCGGGCAAAGAAGGGAACATAGGCGCCCAGTTTCAGGGCGCGGTCGGGGTCCGACGCGTTGCCGTCGAGGGCGCGTTTCTTGACGCCTTGGAGGATGGCGGCCATGCGGAAATAGGTGAAGGCGAGGTAGAAGTGGAAATCCGCGATGCCGGGGATGCCGCGCCTTTCGCAATAGGTATCGATGAACTGCCTGTCGGACCAGAGGCCGTGGGCGGCGCGGTCGATCCCCTCCAGCCCGCGCCCTTCGGTGGTGGCGGGCATGGACCATTGCATGATGACCGCTGCCAGATCGGCATAGGGGTGGCCGGTGGTCGACAGCTCCCAATCCAGAACGGCGGCGACGCGGGGGGCGTCGGGCGCGAAGAGCAGGTTGTCGAGGCGGTAGTCGCCATGGACCAGCGTGCGCTGGCCGTCATCGGGAGGCATGTTGGCGAAAAGCCAGTCGATGAGGGCATCCATCTCGGCGATATCCTCGGTCGCGGTGGCGCGGTATTGCTTGGTCCAGCGTTCGGTCTGGCGTTCGCAGTAGTGGCCGGGGGGGCCGTAATCGGCGAGGCCGCTGGCGTCGAGGTCGACGGAATGGATGGCCACCAGGGTGCGGTTCATGGCGTCGATGAGGGGGCCACGGGCTTCGGGCGCGACGTCTGGCAGGGACGGCTGATCGAAATTGCGGCCCTCGACATGGTCCATGATGTAGAAGGCCGAGCCGATCACGCTGTCGTCTTCGCAGAGGGCGTGCATCTTCGGCACCGGCACGTCGGTGTCCGCCAGTGCCTTTTGCACGCGGTATTCGCGGTCGACGGCATGGGCGGATTTGAGCAGCACGCCGGGGGGTTTGCGGCGGAGCACGAAGCGGCCCGAAGGCGTGTCGAGCATGTAGGTGGGGTTGGATTGCCCGCCGGAGAACTTGGTGGCCGTGACCGGACCGCCGAGGGCGGGCAGGTGGGTCTTGGCCCAGGCCTCGAGCGCAGCGGTGTCGAGCGACAGGCTCACGCGCCGTCCTCGCGCAGGTCGGGGTGGACGTAATCGGAGAACTGTTCGCGCAGGGTCAGCTTGGAGACCTTGGCCGTCGCGGTGAGCGGCAGGGCATCGGTGAAGAGGATGTCGTCGGGCATCTGCCATGTGGCGAAATGCGGTTCGAGATGGGTGTGGATGTCTTCCAGCGTGGGCTTTTCGGCACCGGCGGAGACCACGACCAGAACCGGGCGTTCGTCCCATTTGGGATGCGGGATGGCGATGACGGCGCAGGTGTCGATCAGCGGGTGCGAGATGGCGGCGTTTTCGAGGTCGATGGAGCTGATCCACTCGCCGCCCGATTTCACCAGGTCCTTGGCGCGGTCGCGCACGATGAGGCGGCCATTGTCATCGACGGTGGCGACGTCGCCGGTGCCGAACCAGCCGTCTTCGTCCATGGCTGCCGCGGTGGCGTCTTCGTTATTGTAGTAGCCCGAGATCACGGTGCTGCCGCGCACGAAGAGCTCGCCCGGGCTTTCGCCGTCGTGCGGCACGAGGTTGCCCGCGTCGTCCTTGAGCTTGAACTCGACACCGAAGAGGCGGCGGCCCGCGCCGACCTTGGCATCGACGCGCTCGTCGAAAGGCGCATCGGCAAGGTGGCTGGGCAGGATCCCGCGCGTGCCGATGGGGCTCATCTCGGTCATGCCCCAGGCCTGGTTGACGTTGACGCCCATCTCCTCGAAGGCGGTGATCATCGAGCGGGGGGCGGCGGAGCCACCGACGACGAGGTCCTTGAACCCATTTGGTGGCGTGCCGCGCTTGGCGATCTCCTGTTGCAGTCCGGCCCAGACGGTGGGCACGCCCCAGGCGGAGAAGACCTCTTCGCGGTCCATCAGATCATAGAGGCTGGCCCCGTCGAGGTGGCGCCCCGGCATGACCATGGTCATGCCCGCCAGCGGCGCGGTATAGGGCATCCCCCACGCATTGACGTGAAAGAGCGGGACCACGGGCAGCACGCGCGACCCGTGGCGCAGGCTTTGAGGGTGACCGGCGATGACCAGAAGCGCGTGCAGCACGGTGGAGCGGTGCGAATAGAGCGCGCCCTTGGGGTTGCCGGTGGTGCCGGAGGTGTAGCAGAGGCCGGCGGCGGTGTCCTCGGGGAAGCTGGGCCAGTCATAGCTGGTGGGCTGGTCCGCCATGAGGGTCTCGTAGGCGAGGGCGCCGTCGGGGGCGTCGGGCATGTGCGCGGCATCGGTCATGATGATGACGCGGCAACCCTCTGGTAGCGTGACGTTTTCCAGCAGCGGCACGAGGCTGATATCCACGCAGATCGCGCTGTCCTGCGCGTGGTCGAGGATATACTGCATCTGGTCGGGGGGCAGGCGGGGGTTGATCGTATGGCAGACGCCGCCGATCCCGGCGATGGCATAGTAAAGCTCGAAATGGCGGTAGCCGTTCCAGGCGAGCGTAGCGATGCGGTCGCCGGTCTTGAGCCCGAGCGCGTCGAGAGCATGGGCCAGTTGGCAGACACGGGCCAGCGTTTCAGGATAGGTGGCGCGGTGAATGTCGCTTTCGTCGCGGACCGAGACCAGCCCCTGTTCGGGGAAGGCTTCGGCGGCGTAGGTCAGGATGTCGATGATCCTGAGCGGGCGATGTTGCATCTGGCCGAGCATGGTGCGGGTCCCCCTTGACGGAATGGCGGGATCAATTGGTGCCACGAATGGCGGTGCGGTGCAATCCGGCGGCGCGAGACTTGACGGCGTGCGCCAAACCCCGCAAGAGCAGGGCAAACCCCAAGGAGAGCCTGCCATGCCGTTCGACCGTTCCGTCAAGATCGCACCGTCCATCCTGTCCGCCGATTTCGCCAATTTCGGGGCCGAGATCCGGGCGATCGAGGATCAGGGTGCGGACTGGGTGCATGTGGACGTGATGGACGGGCATTTCGTGCCGAACCTCACCTTCGGCCCCCCGGCGGTCAAGGCGTTCCGTCCGCATGTGAAAACGTTCATGGACGTGCACCTGATGATTGCGCCGGTGGATCAGTATATCGACGCCTATGCCGAGGCGGGCGCGGACATGATCAGCGCCCATGTCGAGGCCGGGCCGCATATTCACCGGACCTTGCAAGCCATTCGCGGGGCGGGGTGCAAGGCGGGGGTTTGCGTGAACCCCGGCACGCCGCTGGAGAGCATCGAATACGTGCTCGACATGGTGGACATGGTGGTGCTGATGACGGTGAACCCCGGCTTTGGCGGGCAGAAGTTCATCACGTCCGGGGTCGAGAAGACGCGCCGGCTGCGCCAGATGATCGGGGACCGCGAGGTGCATATCCAGATCGACGGCGGCGTGACGCCGGAAACCGCACCGCTGGTGGTGGAGGCGGGCGCGGATGTGCTGGTGGCCGGGTCCGCCGTGTTCAAGGGCGGCTCGGTGGAGAAGCCCGAGGTTTACGGGCAGAACATGCAGGCCATTCGGGCAGCGGTGGCGGACTGAAGCGCACGCCGTCAACCGATAGGGTTGGACCGTGTGGATCGCATCTTCGGCCGATGTCCTTTTTGTGGACTGAGCTGCCATTTGCCAAACGTCTGCGTTACCGCTCGTTGGCCCCTTTCCCGTCGATGATCTTCTCTCGGAACTTCTCGATCCGGTTCACTCGAGTTTGTGACTTCTTTGCGCCATTAAGATTGATGACATAGCTGCGCTGCCGACCCGGCGTCAGCCCGTGGAATGCTTCCGAAAGTTCAGGGTCCGCATCGAGGGCCTCGACAAGCTCCTCTGGCAGGTCGAGTTCGTGCTCGGTCTTGGAAGGCTTCTTTCCTTCATCAGCATAGGCCTTCGCCTCGTCCAGATAGGCGAGGATCACATTCTCTTGCTTTGCAGGGCCGTCGTTCGAGGTGAAGCGGATCATGTCTGCGTGTCGAGTGTTCGGTCCCTGCTTTTCAAGCACGCCCTCGCTGTCTTGCATCAGCGCGGCGTTGAAGAAGCTGAGCCGAAAATTCTCCCGAAACGCGCCGATGATGACGATGTTGCGATCCGCATGCATATAGCAGGGGTGGCCCCATTTGACCGTCTCTTTCAGATCGGCAGATAGGCAGATGTCCCGCAGCTTCGCCAGTCCCTTCTCCCAAACCTTCGTCGAGCAGTTGGATGAGCCGAATCGCTCGCACCGGCCGCATCCTTTTAAAAAATAGTCCTCGATATCCGAGATCATCATTCGGCAAGTATACCACGCTGCGTCGTCCTGCGCACTTTTAGAAGCCACCATTCGATGCGCCCCGCCCTCGGTGCGAGTTTGGGCTCGAAGCCGGCCTTCGCTCATGAAGCGGAGAGACGGCCGCAAAAGAAAAGCCCCGCCAAATGGCAGGGCCTTCGTCTTGTTGGATGCCGAGTGGCGATCAGGCGCTAGCGGCCTGCGCCTTGGCGATCTCTTTCTTGACCTTGAGCACGCGGTCCGAAAGTTCGGTGTCCTTGGCCTTGGCCAGGAAGCGGTCCAGCCCGCCGCGGTGGTCGACGCTGCGCAGGGCAGCGGCGGTGATGCGCAGCTTGATGCCGCGGCCCAGCGTTTCGGATTGCAGGGTCACGTCGTTCAGGTTGGGCAGGTAGCGACGCTTGGTCTTGTTGTTGGCGTGGCTGGAGTTGTTGCCAACCATCGGGCCTTTTCCGGTCAGTTCGCAGCGGCGCGACATGGGTTCATCCTCGTGTTTGTCGGGCCGCACGGGCGGACCCACTCAATGCAAAGGGGCACCGCCATAGGCAGCGCCCTGAATTCCGTTGCGCGTATCTACGGCCATTGGGACAGGCCGTCAAGGGATTCGGGCGCGCTTTTTGCAGGCCTGCGTTACCCCATGCAGATGCGCGGCCGGTTTTTCCGGCCGGCTAAACCTGCTGTTAGGGTTTCTACCTCTAAAACCCGCGATATGCGACGGTCATTTGCCATCGATTCCTGCCTTGCAGGGTTTCTCGCCGTGCAGCTTCTTGCGACGCTGCCCGTGACATTGATGATGTCTGGCCCTGGAAAGGCGGGGCGGCCGGCGCTGGTCCTGGTGCCGCCATGGGGCGAAGACCCGGAGCGGATCATCGCGGCGGCCGGAGGCCGGGAAATCGGGCTGGTGGTGGCGCCAGTGGCGCGGCTTGCCGTGCTGGACAGGCCGGAGGACGCGGTCGCGGGCGGCGCGTGGGCAGTTCTCGACGCGACGGCGCTGGCGTCAATTTGTGGTTTCTAGGGAGCCTGACATGACAGAGTACGGTAGCGACGACGATGAGAAGCGCATGAAATTCGCGGCACTTATGCTGCTGCTGATGATGCCGCTACCTGCGGCGGCTGCATGGATCGTCGGCAATGCCGCCCTGCCGCTCATGCTTCTGTCGCTTGGTTTCGCCGGAGCGGGCCTGCTGGCGCATCGGGGGCGCAGCAGACTGACGCGCGGAATACTGGCAGCAGGACTCGTGGGGCAATCGGCCCTGCTGACGGCGGCGCTGTCAAGGCACCCGTGGCAGATCGACACCCATATGATGTTCTTTGCTGTGCTGGCGGTGGTTTCCACCATGGGCAGTATCCGGGTGCTGATCATGGCCTGCGGGCTGACGGCGGTGCATCACCTTGGCCTGACGCTGGCGCTGCCGGCGATGGTCTATCCTGCGGCGGACCTTCTGAGCAACGTGATGCGCACGGCCATCCACGGTACGATCGTCGTTATCGAGGGCGGCATCCTGTCCCTGTCGATGCTGGACGCGAAACGGCGTCGCGCGACGATGATCGAGCAGCGCAGCGAGGCATTGCGGCTGACGGAAGAGGCGGACACCGCGCGGAAGGCGGCGCAGCGGGCGGGCCAGGAGGCGCGTGACCTCGTGGGTGTGCTGCGCGACCGGCTTAACACGCTTGCGGCCGGCGACCTGAGCGAGACGATCGAAGATCCGTTCCCGCCCGAGTATGAAAGCCTGCGAGAGGACTTCAACACCACGGTCAGGAGCCTGCGCGACCTGATCGGCGCGGTCGCCGAGAATGCGACGGAGATTCATCTGCGCGCCGAAGAGCTGAGCGTCGGGTCGCTGGACTTGTCCCGACGGACGGAAGGTCAGGCTGCCACGCTGGAGGAAACAGCCGCGGCGCTTGAAGAGATGACATCCAGCGTGCGATCGGCCGCCGAGGGCACCACGCGCGTCAAGGAGGTCGTACAACAGACCCGCGGCAAGGCCGAGACCAGTGGAGACGTCGTGCGTGACGCGATAGGGGCAATGTCCGAGATCAAGAAGTCGTCGGACGAAATCAATCAGATCATCGGCGTGATCGACGACATCGCTTTCCAGACCAATCTTCTGGCGTTGAACGCCGGGGTAGAGGCGGCGCGTGCGGGCGATGCGGGACGCGGTTTCGCAGTCGTCGCCTCCGAGGTCCGGGCACTGGCGCAGCGTAGTGCGGAATCGGCACGCGAAATCAAGAGCTTGATTGGGGCGGGTGGCGCGCATGTGGAGAATGGCGTGTCATTGGTCAACAGCGCGGGCGACGCGCTGACCGACATCGTCACGCGCGTCGGGAACATCGCGGACCTGATCGGCGATATTGCCAATGGTGCGAACGAACAGTCGACCAGCCTTTCGGAACTGAACACCAGCGTCGCGCAGCTTGACCAGGTCACGCAGCAGAACGCCGCGATGGTCGAGGAATCGTCAGCAGCCTCGAATTCGCTCAAAAAGGAAGCCGAAACCCTGCATGGAATGGTGACAGCGTTCCGCCTGAAGGGGCGCAAATCCGAAGGCGCAGCAGGTGCCAACGCCGGTACGGAGCCAGACGCCGGTGACTGGCGCGCCGCCTGACCGGCCTTGTCAGCCGCGCCCGTGGGGCGCGGTGAGGTCGAGATCGGGGCCGATAGGGATGATGCGGTGCGGGTTCACGCTGTCATGACTGTAATGGTAGTGCCGGGTGATGTGGTCGAAATTCACGGTCATCGACACCTCGGGCCATTGATAGAGTTCCCGCAGGAAACCCCAAAGGTTGGGATAGTCCACGATCCGGGCCCGATTGCATTTGAAATGCCCGTGATAGACTTTGTCGAAGCGGATGAGCGTGGTGAACAGCCGCCAATCGGCTTCGGTCACCCGATCGCCGGCAAGATAGCGCCGCTTTGACAGCAGGTTTTCAAGCCAGTCCAGCGACTCGAAAAGCGGTGTGACCGCATCGTCATAGGCGTCTTGGGTGGTTGCGAACCCGGCCTTGTAGACGCCATTGTTCACGGTGTTGTAGACGCGCTCATTGATCGGGTCGATCTCGCCGCGCAGGTCCTCGGGATAGTAGTCGTCGGTATTGCCGGTGATGTCGTTGAAGGCGGTGTTGAACATGCGGATGATCTCGGCGCTTTCGTTCGACACGATGGTTTCGCGCTGCATGTCCCACAGGATCGGGACAGTGACGTGGCCGGTCGTGTTCGGGTCCGCGCGGATATACAGGTCGCGCGCAAAGGGGAGTCCGAACAGCTTGTCACCCGTCGCGCCGGGGTGCTCGGAGTCGAAGGTCCAGCCATCCGACAGCATGTCGGGATGCACGACGGAAACGTCGATCAGGTCCGCCAGCGCCTTCAGGCGGCGGAAGATCAGCGCGCGGTGCGCCCAGGGGCATGCCAGCGAAACATAAAGGTGATAGCGACCTGGCTCGGCCTTGAAACCGCCTTCGCCGCTCGGACCGGGGCTGCCGTCGGAGGTGATCCAGTTGCGGAATTTCGACGTTT
Source organism: Roseovarius sp. SK2 (assembly GCF_028807495.1). Classification (NCBI taxonomy): domain Bacteria; kingdom Pseudomonadati; phylum Pseudomonadota; class Alphaproteobacteria; order Rhodobacterales; family Roseobacteraceae; genus Roseovarius; species Roseovarius sp. SK2. The sequence continues at coordinate 50,997 of NZ_JARAMK010000009.1, read as the reverse complement.
CGCGTTTGAAAGCGCCGCTGTGTTTCTTGGTGTCGTACCAGCCGGTGTGCCAGGTGCCGTCTATCAGTTCGCCCATCGGAGCCTCCTTTGTCCTTGGGTCAACACATAGCGGCACAGATGGTTTCGGGCAGGACCAATCGCCGCGCAGAGGCTGTGCAGGCACACACAAGGGCGACGCAATGGCACCATGTGCCCGCTTTGGTTTGCCCGTTCGTGACGCCTGCTGTAGGTGTCTTCGCGACAGGTGGAGTAGCGCCCGGCGAGGCCCTCGCGCCAGGGAGGGACGAGCGATGGAAACAGCCTGGTTGCATGTCGTAGGCATCGGCGAGGACGGCATGGAAGGCCTCTTGCCCGCGACTCGGGCCGTGGTCGAGTCCGCCGAATTCATCATCGGCGGCGACCGTCATCCGGCATTGAAGGGCGCGGGCGAGGCCGAGCGCCTGGCGTGGCCCGAGGCGTTCGACGACCTGATCGCGCTGTTGCGCAGCCTGCGCGGGCGGCGTGTGGTGGTGCTGGCGGCGGGGGACCCCCTGTGGTTTTCAATAGGGGCCCGGATCGGGCGCGTTCTCGATCCTGCAGACATCACCTATCATCCGCAGGTGAGCGCATTTCAACTGGCTGCCGCCCGGATGGGCTGGAGCTTGCCGGACGTGGAAACGCTGACCGTGCATGGCCGTCCGGTGGAACAGATGATTGCCTTTATCCAGCCGGAGGCGCGGTTGATCATCCTGGCCACAGGCGCTGGCACACCGGGCCGGATCGCTCGGTTTCTGACCGAGCGGGGGTTCGGCGCGTCCCGCATGACGGTGCTTGCCGCGATGGGCGGCGCGCAGGAAATGCGCTTTGATGGCATGGCGGAAACGTGGGATCACGTAGTGCCCGCGTTCAACACCTTGGCGGTGGACTGCGTGGCCGCGCCGGACGCAGCACTATTGCCGCGCGTGCCCGGGTTGTCGGACGAGTTGTTCGAGCATGACGGCACAGTGACCCCGAGCGAGGTACGTGCCGTGACGCTGGCCAGACTGATGCCCATGCGCGGCGCGGTCCTGTGGGATATCGGGACCGGATGCGGCTCGGTCGCCGTGGAATGGATGCGCGGCGCGCGCTATGCCCGGGCCATCGGGGTCGAGCCACGGGCCGACCGGCGGGCGATGGCCGCGGCGAACGCGCTGGCGCTTGGCGTTCCGAAGCTCGACCTTGTCGATGGCAGCGCGCCGGCCGCGTTCGAGGGACTGCCCGCGCCGGACGCCGTGTACATCGGCGGAGGGATGAGCCGCGAGGTGTTCGACGCGGCATGGTCGCGGCTGCGTCCGCTGGGGCGGTTGGTGGCGAATGCGGACACGCCGGAAACCGAAGCTGTGCTGTCGGATCTCCATGGTGCACATGGCGGAGATCTTGTCAGACTGTCGGTCGAGCGGGCCGAGCCGGTGGAGGGCGAGATCCGATGGCGCGCACTGGAGACGGTCATGCAATGGAGCATGGTGAAGCGTTAACCACGATGGCAGGTGACGCTGGTTGCGCTGCGGCGCAACGCCGCCCCACCCGCCATCCCGAAAGGAACGAGAGAATGAACGAGATCCTGTTGGAATTCGCCGGTCGACAGGCCGATGCCGGAGCGACGCAATTGCCGGAGAGCTATCGGCAACTGGCGGTCAACGCGGGCTTTTTCCTGAAGACCCGCATGGCCGGTGGCCGTTTCACACCGCCGCGGGACGGATCGAGCGCGTTTCGACTGAACCTGAAGAAAGGCCGGATCGTTTTCTTCCCCGATGGCGGGCAGGAAACCGCGGCGCAGGCGCAGGTGATCGGCACCTATTCCGACGATGGCAGTTGGATGTGGGCCTGGGGTCATCCGGACGTGCCCCTGCCGATGCAGCAGGCGGCCTGGGCGGTACAGCAATTCGGGGAGCGGCAGGAGATCGAGGACCTGCTGAGCCGGGGCGGGCCGGTGGACGCGGCGCGGCTGGCGGAGTTCCAGGCGATCTGCGCCTACATCTCGGATGCAGACGGGGTTTTCATGGGGCCGCATGGCGCAGGCGGGCAGGTGGCTGTCTGCTATTATCTGGGCGATCAGCTGACCGGACTTCTGGGCGAGTGACGCGCCGCGCCTGCATTGCGGCAATGCGGCGAAATTTTCACGTGACTGTCATGGTTTAGCCCTACATTCTATCGGGACGATTCTTTGCACAGGTGCTGGCCATGACGACTTTTCTTTCCCCGGAGATCCTTGCGGGCCTCGAAGAAGCGCGGATGCGTGGCTGGCAGAAAAGCAACCGTTTGAGGGTCGAGGCCGGGGCGCAATCGCACGCCGTTCTGCGGGCTTGGAATGACGGTTTTGCCCTGCCTGCCGGGGCGGCGCCGCATCTGCGCGGGCTGGTGGACCTTTACGATGGGGCGCGGCACCTCAAGCGGTGCCTTATCGTGGCGTCCGAAGAGGACGGACGCGAGATCCGGTTTGAGCTGAAGGTCGTCAACGAGGCTACGGGCGAGCAGCCGGTGGATTTCGAACGCCCCGATGACGCGCCGGTGGCGCTGATCGCGGAAGGCTGATCCGGCCTTTTCCTCTGGCCGAAAATATCCCGGGGAGCGCGAGGGGCTGGCCCCTCGTATCAATCGCATTGAGCTGCGCGCAATGCGAAATCCCCGAGGGCGACCCTACTGCAAGTCCGAGAACGCGTCCTGCAGCCGTGCTGCCGCCTCCGACAGACGCGCACGCGGCGTGGCGATGTTGAAACGCAGGAAGCTTTCGCCCCCGCTGCCGAACTCGGCGCCGACGGACGGCGCGATACGCGCGTCTGATTTGACCCGGCGCAGCACCTCGCTCATGTCCATGCCGGTATCGGTGAAATCGACCCATGCCAGGTACGTCGCCTGCATCGGCATCGCGCGCAGGCCGGGAATTTGCCGTATCGCCTCGAGAAACGTGACGCGGTTCCGGTCGAGGTAGCCCACCAGGGCATCGACCCAGTCAGCGCCCCGCTGGGTGTAGGCGGCGCGTGTCAGGACGTAGCCCAGCAGATTGGGCGACAGGTTCAGCGCTTTGAGGGCATCGACGAAGCGCGCGCGCAGATCGGCGCCCGGGATCGTGACGGTGCCAAGCCGCGACCCGGCAGTGTTGAAGGTCTTGGACGACGAGGTGAGCATGATCAGCCGCTCAATGATCTCTGGCGCGGCGATCGGCATCGGCACATGCGTGGCGCCGGGAAACACAAGGTCATGGTGGATTTCGTCCGACATCAGGATCAGGTCGTGCTTGATACAGAAGGCCGCGAGCGCCTGTTGCTCCTCGACGGACCAGACACGGCCCGCCGGGTTGTGCGGCGAGCAGAACAGCACGATCTTTTCGCGTCCCGTCATCGCCGTTTCGAGCGTTTCAAGATCCATGCGATACATGCCGTCCGCGTCGCGAAGAAGCGGGCTTTCCTTGACCGTGCGGCCCGCGTTCACGATCTTGTTGGTAAACTCGTGATAAACCGGCGTGAAGATGATGATCTCGTCGCCCGGATCGCTGTAGGTCTGCAAACAGAGCGCGATCGCATTGCCGAGACCGGCGGTGGAAAACATGTGGCGCGGGTCGGGGGACCAGCCATGGCGCGTCTCCATCCACCAGGCCACGGCCGTCTTCATTTCGGCCTCGCCGGTGAAATAGCCGTAATTGGCCTTCTCAAGAAGCTGCTGCACCGCCTCTTGCAGCACGTCGGCGGCGGAGAAATCCATGTCGGCCACCCACATCGGAATGCCATCCACGGGATCGACTCCGTAGGCTTTTTGCATCGCATCCCATTTCGCGCAGTTGGTACCGCGCCGGTCGATAAGACGGTCGAAATCGGGATGGATGGTCATGGTGTCCTCCGGTTGTGCCTCGGGCGGGAAGCTAGCGGAAAGTGCCGCAGGTGCAAGGGCGTTGCGCCGCGCTGATCTATCGCCTAAATGGACGCCCATGCTGCGACCGATCCTGATCCATCCCGACCCGCGCCTGAAAAAGGTGTGCGACCCGGTATCCGACCTGAGCGACGAATTGCGCGCGCTGGCCGACGACATGCTGGAGACGATGTATGACGCGCCTGGCATTGGCCTCGCCGCGCCGCAGATCGGCGTGATGGACCGGCTGATCGTGCTGGATTGCGCCAAGGACGAGGAGGCCGGCGAGCCGCCGCGTCCGCTGGTGATGTTCAACCCCGAGGTGGTGGCGTCGTCGGACGAGACGAACGTCTACGAGGAAGGCTGCCTGTCGATCCCCGACCAGTTCGCCGAGGTGACGCGGCCAAAGGTGGTGGACGTGACGTGGATCGACCGGGACGGGAACGAACAGTCCGACACGTTCGACGGGCTGTGGGCTACTTGCGTGCAGCACGAGATCGACCACCTGAACGGCAAGCTGTTCATCGACTACCTGGGCCCGATAAAACGCCAGCTGATCACGCGTAAAATGCAGAAGCTGAAGCGCGAAAAGGCGCGGGGCTAGCCGCGTGGCCGTGCGCCCCTTCGTGCCCTGGCCGGACAAGCGGTTGCGCACGCCCGCGGCGCCGGTCGCTGCGGTCACCGATGCCGAGCGCGCGATCTGGGACGACATGATCGAGACGATGGACGCGATGCCGGGCGTGGGGCTGGCCGCCGTGCAGATCGGCGTGATGAAGCGGCTGGCCGTGGTCGATGCCAGCGATGCGCGCGGTCAGGCGGTGCGCTTGGCGAACCCCGAGATCCTGCACGCCAGCGCCCAGATGCGCGAGCATGACGAGGCCAGCCCGAACCTGCCCGGCGTGCATGCCAGGATCAGTCGCCCGCGCGCCGTGACGGTGCGGTTCCTGAACGCTGAAGGTGAGGTCGAGGAGCGGGATTTCGTCGGGCTTTGGGCGACCAGTGTGCAACACCAGGTCGATCATCTGAACGGGCGCATGTATTTCGACCGATTGAGCAAGGTGAAGCGCGACATGCTGCTGCGCCGCGCCCGCAAACAGCGCTGAGGCGCCAGCAGGAGAGTGTCATGCGCCTGATCTTCATGGGAACGCCCGAATTTTCGGTGCCGGTGCTGGACGCGCTGGTGGATGCCGGACACGAGATCGCGGCGGTCTATTGCCAGCCGCCCCGCCCGGCAGGGCGCGGCAAGAAGGACCGCCCCACTCCGGTCCAGGCGCGGGCCGAGACGCTGGGTCTGGCCGTGCGCCATCCCGTCAGTCTGAAAGGCGAGGCCGAGCAGGCGGATTTTGCCGCACTGAACGCCGACGCGGCGGTGGTGGTCGCCTATGGGCTGATCCTGCCGCAAGCCATTCTGGACGCGCCGAAGCGAGGCTGCCTGAATATCCACGCCAGCCTGCTGCCGCGCTGGCGCGGGGCGGCGCCGATCCACCGCGCGATCATGGCGGGGGATGACAAGACCGGCGTCTGCATCATGCAGATGGAGGCGGGTCTGGACACCGGGCCGGTGCTGTTGCGTCGCGAGACACCGATCGGCGCGGAGGAGACAACCGGAGCGCTGCATGATCGCCTGTCGCGTTTGGGTGCGGAGGCGATTACCGAGGCTCTGGCACAGCTCGATACGCTGACGCCCGAGCCGCAGCCGGAGGACGGCGTCACCTATGCCGACAAGATCGACAAGGCGGAGGCGCGGATCGACTGGACCCGTCCTGCTGAAGCTGTCGACCGCCAGATCCGTGGCCTTTCACCCTTTCCTGGCGCGTGGATCGACCACGAGGGCACGCGGATCAAGTTCCTTGCCTCGCAAATTGGCGCGGGCAGCGGGACGCCCGGCGAGGTGCTCGACGACGCGCTGACCATCGCGTGTGGCAGCGGCGCGGTGAAAGTCCTGCGTTTGCAAAAGGCCGGACGTGGGCCACAGGGGACGGAGGACTTCCTGCGCGGCATGGCGCTCCCCAAGGGAACCCGCCTTTGACCCTCCTTTTCCTCTGGCCAAGAATATCCCAGTGACCCGCGCTTGCGTCCGGTCCGGAAACAGGCCAGCATCGCGCCAACCAGAGCAACGAGGTCTCATGTATCTGCAACTGTTCGGCACCGTGGTGATCGCCGGGATCGTCGGCTATCTCAGCGAGAAATCCGGCTTCACCCGCAACGGGATCCTGCAATCGATCATCATCTGCGTCGGTGGGGCCTTTTTGTTCTACTTCATCCGCATCATGTTCGGCTTTCGTTTCGGTGCGCCGGGGGTGGATGCGATCATCTCGTCCATCGGGGCGCTGATCATAATTCCGACGCACTGGCGTAGAGGCCGCTGAGAGGGAGGCGCAGCATGGGACTGATCTATCTCATCGTCATCGGGGCCGTTGCGGGCTATCTTGCGACACGGATCATGCGCATCGACGCCGACCCGCTGGTGACGATCGGCATTGGTGTGGCCGGGGCGCTGCTGGGTGGGCTGATCCTGCAAGGTATCCTGGCCTTCCTTGGCCTGCTGGGCGGCATTATTGGCGCGGTGCTGGGGGCGCTCGTGCTGATCTGGGGCTACCAGGCGTACAAGGCGCGGAAATAGCTTACGCTCGCGGCGGGCGCGAGCGGTAGACCGGAAGGCGCCAGCCGAAAGCCAATGACCCCGCGCGCAAGGCCCAGGTGACGCCGGCGCAGGCGATCAGGATAAAGATCTCCTGCCGCGTGATCAGCGATACCGCCACGGCGGCCAGCGACCCGGCGAAGGCGGCGGTGACGTAGAGTTCGCCTTGCTTCAACACCAGAGGCAGCTCGTTGCACACAACGTCGCGCATCAACCCGCCGAGGCAGCCTGTGACCATGCCCATGATCACCACGATGGGCAGCGGTTGCGCCATGGCCAGCGCAGTGGCGACCCCGGCCGGAACCGCCACGGCCAGCGCAAGGCTGTCGAGCCAGAGCAGGAGGCGGTACCGGCTCTCGAACAGATGCGCAGTGAAGAAGATCAGGATCGCGGCGGCGCAGGCGGTGGCGATGAAGCTGGGGTTGGCGATCCAGAAGACCGGGTTGCGATCAAGAAGCACATCGCGAACGGTGCCGCCGCCCACCGCCGTCAGGCAGGCGATGAAGGCGAAGCCCACCACGTCGAGCTGCGCCCGCGACGCCACCAGCGCCCCGGTCAGCGCGAAGATCAGAACCGAGGTGTGGTCCAGCAGGAAAAGCGCCGTCATGACTTGGCTTTGCCGGGCTTGAAGGGGGCCATGCCGGCGCGGGCGAGTTCGTCGGCGCGTTCGTTTTCCGGGTGGCCGGCATGGCCCTTGACCCATTCCCAAGTCACGTCATGGCGGTTGGCCGCGGCGTCGAGCCTTTGCCACAGATCGACATTCTTGACCGGCTTCTTGTTCGAGGTTTTCCAGCCGTTCCGCTTCCAGCCGTGAATCCAGCCGGTGACGCCGTTCTTCACATAGGCGCTGTCGGTGACGATGGTGATCTGCGTGGGCTTTGACAGCGTCTCGAGCGCGGTGATGGCCGCCAGCAATTCCATCCGGTTGTTCGTGGTCTCGGCCTCGCCGCCGCTGAGTTCGCGTTCCTTGACGATGTCGTCGCCGTCCTTGGCCTGGAGCAGCGCCCCCCAGCCGCCGGGGCCGGGATTGCCGGAACAGGCGCCATCGGTATAGGCGAAAAGCTCAGTCATCAGCGGGCTTTCTTGCAAGGAGGGTCACCCACTCGGCCAGACTGCCATCAAGGCCTTTGTCGGCGCCGGTGCGCGTCTTGAACGGGTGCAGGCCCGCCGCGGTCAGAAGGTCGGAAAGCTCGGCCTCGGTGACATAGGTATAGAGCCGTCCGAGCGTGTCGCGATGTTCGCCGGTGCCGGTTTTCATGCCGATATGCAGCAGCCCGCCGGGTTTCAGCGCGGTCGCCAGTGCCGCAATATACCGGGGCAGGTCGGCGCGGGGCGCGTGCAGGAGCGAGAAATTGGCCCAGACCGCGTCATAGGCCGCGACCTCGTCGATCTCGTCGAAAGTGGCGCGCCGGGCGGTGACGCCCGGTCGCGCCTCGGCGAGGGCGACCATTTCCGGCGTGGCGTCGGTGGCGGTGACCGCGTGTCCCTCGGACGCCATGATGCCCGAGGCGATGCCGGGGCCGCAGCCGAGATCGAGGATGCGGCTGCCGGGGGCGAGATGGTCGAGAAAGAGACGCAGCGCCGGGTCCTTGCCCGCATTCTTCGTCATGTCGGCATAGCGCGCGGCCTCGGACCCGTAGACCCGGATGGTCTCGTCGTCATGGCTCATTGCGTGAGGCCGATCACGAGGCAGAGCACGACAACGGCGGTGATGATCAGGCGCAGGCGCATCCACCAGTTCGGCGTCACCCCGTCGCGCCAGAACAGCCAGTCGAGCGCGAGGATACCGGCGAAGCCGACGATCAGCATGATCCCGGCCTTGTACGCGCCGCCGCCTTGGGTGAAGAACACCCAGAGCGCGGGAATGACCGAGAGCACGTAGCCGGTGGTGGCCGAGGGGCCGGTCATGCGCGTGGCGAACCCCCAGAGCACGCCGGACATGAAGCTGAGGATCACCGCGCCGTAGAACAGCCCCACGTAAGGCCCGACGAAGCGCGGCCCGACCACGCGCTGGGTCCAGATCGCCAGATCGGGCCAGAGCACGGTCGCGGCGCTCCACAGGAACGGCAGCAGGCCGGCCAGTGCAAGGATCAGGGGTGTGCGGGGAATCTCGTTCACGGGGCGGGGCGGTCCTTGGCTGCAAGCGTCGGACTTGGTTTAGAAGGCCGCCCCGGCGGGATCAAGTGTCAGACGTGTCGTTCGCCCGGTGTTTCAGGGCGTGGATCATGCGGGCGGAGCGGGCGAGGGCGGTGGTGCCCGTGCCGAGAGCGGTCACGATCAGCGCGACAAGCAAGGCGTAGCGCGTGTCGAATAGCGCCAGTTCGATCGCGGTCAGGACTGCGCCGGCGGTGATCGCGGCCATGCGCTGCGGTTTGGCGAAGGGGCCCGAGAAATCCGGGCCCAGCCCCTCGGCCCGGCCCAGTTCGCGGATATAGGCGGTGGCGATGGCCAATGCTCCGGCCAGCAGGCCGAGCGCGAGTTGTCCGGTGGCCAGCCCCGCGCCGGTCAGGATCAGCAGATCGGCGGCGCGGTCGGGGGCCTCGTTCCAGAAGGGGCCGTCGGGTTCGGACTTGCCGCCTTCGACGGCGACCATGCCGTCGAAAAGATTGCAGAGCAGGCGCACCTGACAGCCGAGCGCGGCAATCAGCAGCAGGACGATGGCGGCGGTCGTGCCGGTGTGCGCGGAGGCCCAGAACGCGAGGCAGGCGAGGGCCGAGAAGAGGATCGAGCCCTGGCTGATGCGGTTGGGTGTGAGCGACGTGCGGCTGAGCCAGCGCGCGATGCGGCGGGCCCAGCCGGTGTCTCGGCTGTTCAGGGGGCGGCGGGTGTCGGTCATGGGGTGTGCCTCAGGCGGTAATTGTAGAGTGCGGCGTAACAGGTGGCGACGGTGACGGGCAGGGCGAGGGTCGCCGCGATTTCCGGCGTGCCAACGGTGCGATGCACGAGGAACAGCACCGTGATCGACACCGCGGCACAGGCGAGCGGCGGCAGGATCAGGCCGGGGGTGCCGGAGATGCGCGGCAGCAGGCGTTCGATCACCGATTTCAGCACCAGCGTGATGCCGGCGGACAGTGCGCCCTGCACGAGGCCTGCAATCACAGGCGCCGGCATCGGGTGGGCCGCGTTGGCAAAGACCGCCCAGCCGCCCATCAGGACGAAGCCACCGGCCATATGCACGAGGTTCGAGCGCAAGAGGCTCATGTGAGCGACCAGTAATACCGCGTCAGGTGGAAGAAGAGCGGGGCCGAGAACACCACCGAATCGAGCCGGTCGATGAAGCCGCCGTGGCCTGCGATCATGTGGCCCCAGTCCTTGACGCCCCGGTCGCGCTTGATCGCGGACATCACCAGCCCGCCGAAAAAGCCCGCGAGTGTGATGACGAGCGACATGCCGGCGGCCTGAAGCGGGGTGAAGGGCGTGATCCAGAACAGCGCCGTGCCGATCAGCGTGGCCGAGGCGACGCCGCCGATCAGTCCTTCCCATGTCTTCGACGGCGAGAGCGAGGGCGCGACCGGGTGGCGTCCGAAAAGCTTGCCCCACGTGTATTGCAGCACGTCCGACAGCTGGACCACGACGATGAGGAAGGCGATCAGCAGGACGTTGCGGGCCTCGAAGCCGGGGATTTCGAGGAAGAGGAGCGCGGGCACGTGGCTGGCGCAGAAAACGCAGATCATCAGGGCCCATTGCATCTGTGAGATGCGGACGAGGAAGTTGCGGCTGTCGCCTTGCAGCACCGCGATGATGGGCAGGATGAGGAAGGCATAGACCGGGATCAAGAGCGACCACATGCCGTACCATTCGTACCAGATGAGCCAGTATTGCAGGGGAAGGATCACGAAGAAGGCGCAGGCGATGGCCCAGTGATCGGACGCGCGGCGGGTTGTCAGCGTCACGAATTCGCGCAGGGCCGCGAAGGAGGTGAAGGCGAAAAGCGCGATGACGCCGCCGCGCCCGGCGAGGAACGCCACGGCGAGAAACGCCGTCATGCCCCACCAGGCGATGATGCGGGCATTGAGGTTTTCGATCGTCGCGTTGGAGCCATCCGGTGCGACGCGCTGCTTGAGCACGTAGCCGATGCCGCTGGCGACGATGAGGACGCCGATGATACCGGCCAGCAGGGTGAGAAAATCCGCGTGCGTGTCGGTCATGCTGTGGCCTTCTCTGCCGGACTGTCGTCGGCTGGGGCAAGCGCCTGCAGGGCGGTTTCGGCCCGATTGAGGAAATCCTTGCGGTCCTCGCCGGGTTCGACGCGGATCGGTGCGCCAAAGGTGACGGTGCACAGAAGCGGGATCGGCACCAGCTTGCCCTTGGGCATGACGTCGTTGAGATTGTCGATCCAGACCGGCACCAGATCCACCTCGGGGCGGGCATCGGAGATGTTGTAGAGCCCGCTTTTGAACGGCAGAAGAGGCTTGTCCGTGGTGTTCCGGGTGCCCTCGGGGAAGAGGATAAGCGAGGCGCCGGCATCAAGCCCGTCGAGGATGAGCTTTATCGGGTCCTGGGTGCGGGGCTCGGTGTCGCGGTCGATCAGGACCGCGTTGAAGACATCGCGGCCGATGAATGTCTTGAGCGGGGATTTGAGCCAGTAATCGGCCCCGGCCACCGGGCGCGTCCGGCGCCGCAGGTTGGGCGGCAGGACCGTCCAGATCAGGATGAAATCGCCGTTGGAGGTGTGGTTGGCGAAATAGACCCGCTGGACCGGTTCGGGATCTGAGCCGTCCCAGATGGCACGAACGGCGGTGATGAGCCGCGCGAAGGTGGTGATGGCGCTGCCGGTGAGCCGGGCAAGGATGTCGCGTGTCAAGTTGAGTTCCCGTCTTTCGGGAGAGCCTACAGTCACGGTGGAATTTGAAAAGACAGGAAAACCTGACTCGCAGAGAGAGGTTCCGGGTCAGGCCCGGGACGGGTCGCGCGGGTGGTGCCTTTGCTTCGTTTCGAGTGGCGTGGCGCTGGCAGCATCGGGACGGGTCAAAATACGTGCGCCAGGAAATACCGTCGCGGGCCATGGCATCAGGCTGGTTCGCGCAGAACCCGGGGCACCTTGAATTCGACGTTTTCCTGCGCGGTTTCCACCTGTTCGACGGTGACGTCATAGCGGTCGCGGAACGCATCCATCACCTCGTTGATCAGCACCTCGGGGGCCGAGGCGCCGGCGGTAATCCCCATGGTGGTGATGCCTTCGAGCGCGCGCCAGTCGATGTCGGCGGCGCGTTGCACAAGCTGGGAGTAGGAACAGCCGGCGCGGGCGCCGACCTCGACCAGCCGCCTGGAGTTGGACGAATTGGGGGCGCCGACCACAAGCATCGCGTCGGCCTTTTCAGCCATGGCCTTGACGGCCTCCTGCCGGTTGGTGGTGGCGTAGCAGATGTCTTCCTTGTGCGGGCCGGTGATGTCGGGGAAACGGGCCTGAAGGGCGGTGACGATATCGGCGGTGTCGTCCACCGAAAGGGTGGTCTGCGTGACGAAGGCGAGCTTGCCGGGGTCGCGGACCTCGACATGCGCCACATCCTCGGGCGTTTCGACCAGCAGGACGTCACCGTCCGGCAGCTGGCCCATGGTGCCGACGGTCTCGGGGTGGCCGGCATGGCCGATCATGATGATCTGAAGGCCGTTCACGGCGTGACGCTCGGCCTCGATATGGACCTTGGACACGAGCGGGCAGGTGGCGTCGACATAGACCATCTCGCGCGAGGCGGCCTCGGCCGGGACCGATTTGGGGACGCCGTGGGCGGAAAAGATCACGGGGCGGTCATCCGGGCATTCGTCGAGTTCCTCGACGAACACCGCGCCCTTGGAACGCAGGTCGTCGACCACGTACTTGTTATGCACGATCTCGTGGCGGACATAGACCGGGGCGCCCCATTTCTCGAGCGCCATCTCGACGATCTTGATGGCGCGGTCGACGCCGGCGCAGAAGCCGCGCGGGGCTGCGAGATAGAGGGTGAGGGGCGGCTTGGTCATGGACACTCCTGTTCACCCTAAGACGTAAAGACTGTGACAGGCTGCGTCCAGAGGGGGTGGGAATATCGGTCGCACTGGCTTGGCGGCGCGGGACGTCGGCATGATGCGCGTCCCGCACCGTTCTCAAGCTCTGCGCTACGTCAGGCGGAGGCCTGCTGGCGTTCGGGCGCGTCCTCGCGCGGAGGGCGACCGATGACTTCCTTGAGGTCTTCAAGCTCGATGAAATTATCGGCCTGGCGACGCAGGTCGTCGGAGATCATTGGCGGCTGGCTGCGGATGGTCGAGACGACCGACACACGCACGCCCTGGCGCTGAAGGCTTTCCACGAGCGGGCGGAAATCGCCGTCGCCGGAGAACAGGACGATATGGTCGATCCGGGGCGCGAGTTCCATGGCGTCCACGGTCAGTTCGATGTCCATGTTGCCTTTGACCTTACGACGGCCCTGACTGTCGGTATATTCCTTGGCCGGTTTCGTGACCATGGTGAAGCCGTTGTAATTGAGCCAGTCGACCAGCGGGCGGATCGGTGAGTATTCCTCGTTCTCCAGCAGCGCCGTGTAGTAAAACGCACGGAGCAGCTTGCCACGGCGCATGAACTCAGTCCGCAGAAGCTTGTAATCGATGTCAAAGCCCAGTGCCTTGGCCGCTGCGTATAAGTTTGAGCCGTCGATGAACAGCGCGAGCCGTTCGTCCTTGTAAAACATAAAATGTCCTTCCGAATGTGTTTGCCCTGCCGCGACGATGTACTAGACGATAAACCTGTGAGTGGATTTGAAACTCGGCAGGACAGAAGCTGTACCTAAAAGTTTAGTCTGACCTCCGCAAGACCGCTACACCTATATACGAGGATAAGGCCGAGCGATGCCTGAGCAAAACTACCTGATCGCTTTGGGCGGGAACTTGCCGTCCGAGGCCGGGGCGCCGGAGGCGACCTTGCGGGCCGCGTTGGACCGGTTGCCGCAGATGGGTGCGCGCGTGGTGCAGGCAAGCCGGATGTACCGCACACCTTGCTTTCCCGCAGGCGCAGGACCGGACTACGTCAATGCGGCTGCTGTGCTTGCGGTAGAGGCCAGTCCTGCCGAATTGCTACAACTTTTGCACGAATTGGAGGGCGCGTTCGGGCGCGCGCGGGACCAACGCTGGGGGCAGCGGACGCTGGACCTTGATCTTTTGGCTGCGGGGGCGCGCGTGGTGCCGGACGAAGAGACATACACCGCATGGCAAGGCTTGCCGCTTGAGCGGCAGATGCGGGATGCGCCCGACTGCCTTATCCTGCCGCACCCGCGGTTGCACGAGCGGGCCTTCGTGCTGGTGCCATTGAATGACGTCGCGTCAGACTGGGTGCATCCGGTTCTGAAGAGGACCGTGGCCGAAATGCTGTCGGATCTGCCGGCCGATGCGGTTGCGGAGGTTGTGGCGCTGGACTGATTCTCTGCTTGTAAAGCCTAGGGAGACGCTTTAAATGAAGGGCTTCTTTAGATATCTGCCCTATCCGGAGGCCCCATGGCGCGCGTAACCACTGAAGACTGCGTTGACAAAGTCCCGAACCGCTTTGACCTGGTGATGCTGGCGGCACACCGTGCGCGCGAGATTTCGTCGGGCTCGCCGGTCACCGTGGACCGCGACAACGACAAGAACCCGGTCGTGGCGCTGCGCGAGATCGCAGAGGAAACGCAAGCCGCAGACGATCTGCGCGAGCGTCTGATCGAATCGAACCAGAGCCAGATCGAGGTCGACGAGCCGGAAGACGATTCCATGGCGCTGCTGATGGGCGAAGAAGCCGAGAAACCTGCCGAGGACGATATGTCCGAAGAGAAACTGCTGCGCGCGCTGATGGAGGCGCAGGGCCAGGGCTGAGACCCTGGCCTCCGGGCAGGTGATGGGACGCGGACCAGATGATTGGTGCAGATACGCTTGTCGATCTTGTTCGCGCCTATAACCCGAGAAGTCATAGCGACCTGATCCGCGACGCCTATGCGTTCGGAATGGAAATGCACGAGGGCCAGACCCGGCATTCCGGGGAGCCCTATTTCAGCCATCCCGTGGCGGTCGCCGCCATTCTGACGGAACAGCGGCTGGACGATGCGACGATCATCACGGCTCTGCTGCATGATACGATCGAGGACACGCGCGCATCGTACAACGCCGTGGCCGAACGGTTTGGCGGCGAGATCGCCGACCTGGTGGATGGCGTCACCAAGCTGACCAACCTGCAACTGTCCAGCACCGAGACCCAGCAGGCGGAAAACTTTCGCAAGCTGTTCATGGCCATGTCGAAGGACATGCGCGTGATCCTGGTGAAGCTGGCGGACCGGCTGCACAACATGCGCACGATCCGCGCGATGCGGCCCGAAAAGCAGCTGAAGAAAGCGCGCGAGACGATGGATATCTTCGCGCCGCTGGCGGGCCGGATGGGCATGCAGTGGATGCGCGAGGAACTGGAAGACCTGGCCTTTCGCGTCATCAACCCCGAGGCGCGGGCGTCGATCATGCGGCGGTTCATCACCTTGCAGCGCGAGGCGGGTGACGTGATCGAGCGGATCACCGGCGACATGCGGCTGGAGCTGCAGGAGGCGGGGATCAAGGCCGAGATCCTGGGCCGGGCGAAGAAGCCCTATTCGATCTGGCGCAAGATGCAGGAAAAGGAGATGGGCTTTTCCCGGCTGAGCGACATCTACGGGTTTCGCATCATCACGGCCGCCGAGGATGATTGTTACCGCACGCTGGGCGTGATCCACCGGCGCTGGCGCGCGGTGCCGGGGCGTTTCAAGGATTACATCAGCCAGCCCAAATCGAACGGGTATCGGTCGATCCACACAACGGTGTCGGGACGTGACGGCAAGCTGGTCGAGGTGCAGCTGCGCACCCGCCAGATGCACGAGGTGGCCGAAACCGGCGTGGCGGCGCATTGGTCCTATCGTGACGGCGTGCCGGCCGAGAACCCCTTTGCCGTGGACCCGGCCAAGTGGATTTCCAGCCTGACCGAGCAGTTCGACAGCGAGGAGGACCACGACGAATTCCTCGAGGCGGTGAAGCTGGAGATGTATGCCGACCAGGTGTTCTGCTTCACGCCCAAGGGGGACGTGGTGAAGTTGCCGCGCGGGGCGACGCCGATTGATTTCGGCTATGCGATTCACACGCGGATCGGCAATGGCTGCGTGGGCGCCAAGGTGGACGGGATGCGGGTGCCTTTGTGGACCCGGATCAAGAATGGCCAGTCGGTCGAGGTGATCACCGCCGACGGGCAGACGCCGCAGGCCACTTGGCTGGATATCGCCACCACGGGCAAGGCGCGAGCGGCAATTCGCCGGGCGCTGCGCGAGGTCGATCGTGACCGCTATATCCGGCTGGGCCGGGAGCTGGCGCGGGCGGCGTTCGAGCATGTGGGCAAGAAACCCACGGACAAGGCGCTGGAACGCGCGGCCAAGACCCTGCGCCTGAAAGGCCGTGACGAGGTCCTGGCGCGGCTGGGCAGTGCCGAACTGACCACCAGCCGGGTTCTGAACGCGGTCTACCCGGACCTGGCGCCGGATACCGGCAACGAGGTGGGGCTGGACCGTGCCGTTATCGGTCTGGAGCCGGACCAGCGATTCGACCGTGCGCCATGCTGTCAGCCGCTGCCGGGGGAGCGAATCGTCGGCATCACCTATCGCGGCAAGGGCGTGGTGGTGCACACGATCGACTGCGAGAACCTGCAACGTTACGAGGAACAGCCAGAGCGCTGGATGGACCTGCAATGGCACGGCGGCACGCACGCGGCCGTCTACGAGGCGACGCTGGATGTGACCATCGGCAATGACGCCGGGGTGCTGGGACGTATTTGCACGTTGATCGGAGAGCAGAAGGCCAATATCTCGGACCTGACATTCGTGGACCGCAAACCGGATTTTTACCGGCTGCTGATAGATGTCGAGTTGCGTGATGCAGAACATCTGCACGGCGTGATCTCGGTTCTGGATGCAGAAAGCGACGTGGCCACGGTGGAACGGTTCCGTGATCCCGGCCGGCTGGCGGCCAGTAGCGGAACGGAACAGAGCTGACCCGAAGGAGCCGCGCCCCGTGGTTTTCAAACGCCGTGACAGACTGCCTTGGTGGAAGGCCACGTTACGGTTCCTTTGGCCACGATCGGGTTGGACGCGGGCGTTCCACTACGTCAAGCACCGGGTCAGACGCCTGCCGGATCCGCCGCACCGGATCGCGCGCGGCATTTTTGCCGGAGTCTTCGTCAGCTTCACGCCGTTCTTCGGGCTGCACTTTGTGCTGGCGGTCACGCTCGCATGGATCTTGCGTGCGAATATTGTTGCGGCGTTGTTGTCGACGTTTTTCGGCAATCCCCTCACTTTCGTATTTATCGGGGCGTCTTCGCTTCAGACCGGGTATTTCATGCTGGGGTTGCGCAACAATCCCGAGCTGGAGGCGCATGGCACCCTTGGCAGCAAGTTCGTCGATGCGGGGCGAGACCTTAAGGATAACCTTTGGGCGATCTTCAACGAGCAGAGCGCGGATTGGAGCCGGCTGACAGTCTTTTACGACGAAGTGTTCTTTCCCTACATGATCGGCGCGTTGATCCCGGGCACGATTGCGGGCCTGACCTGCTATTACATCAGCCTGCCATTGATCCAGGCTTATCAGAACCGTCGCAAGGGCCGGATCAAGGCCAAGCTGGCCGCGATTCGCGAGAAGGCGGCGGAGAAGGCCGCAGAAAAGGCCGCGGCCAAGGAGGCCAGGGCTGGGAACAAGGACAAGGCTGACGCGGAGCCCGAGAAGCACTAAAGCGTTCTGCCTTTAACCTGAGACATCAGCGAAAGGCAGAACGCGCGCAACGAGTGAACGGTGCACCGCATTCCGCGAGAATCAGTGATTCAGGTTTTTCGCGAAACGCTTTAGGGTCAAGGCCGAGTCGCCGATCACAAGCTGGAGAATGTCATGAGCGATGCCGGAAAACTGCGCCTTGGCGTGAATATCGACCACGTCGCGACGGTGCGGAATGCGCGCGGCGGGGCCTATCCCGACCCGGTCCGGGCCGCCAAGCAGGCCGAGGCGGCCGGGGCGGACGGGATCACGGCGCATCTGCGCGAGGACCGGCGGCATATCTCGGATGCGGATATCGACGGGCTGATGGCGGCGCTGAAGGGGCCATTGAACTTCGAGATGGCCGCGACCGACGAGATGCAGAAGATCGCCCTGCGCCACAAGCCGCACGCGGTCTGCATCGTGCCCGAGAAGCGCGAGGAACGCACAACCGAAGGCGGTCTGGAAGTGGCGCGCGAGGAAAACCGGCTGGCGCATTTCATCGCGCCCTTGCGCGAGGCGGGGTGCCGGGTGTCGATTTTCATCGCCGCCGACAAGCGTCAGATCGAGGCCGCGCACAGGATCGGCGCCGAGGTGATCGAGCTGCATACTGGGGCCTATTGCGATGCCCATGCAGAGGGCCGGTTCGAAGAACGTGACCGGGAACTGGACAGCCTGCGGGAAATGTCGGCTTTCGCCCAGTCGCTGGGGCTGGAAGTCCATGCAGGGCATGGCCTGACCTATGACACGGTGAAGCCGGTCGCTGCGTTCCCCGAGGTGATGGAACTGAATATCGGGCATTTCCTGATCGGCGAGTCGATCTTTCGCGGCCTTGGGCCCGCGATCGAGGAGATGCGGCGGCTGATGGACGAGGCGCGGGGCGACACGCTGCGTTCGGCGGGATGATCTGGCTGCGCTACAGCGCCGTTTTTCTGGCCGTGGCCATCGGCGTGTCGCAGGTGGTGCGATTGTTGGGGATCACGAAGGACGAGATGCTGGGCTCGGCCGCGCAGATCATGGTGCCGGCGATGATCGCCGCGCTGATCGAAGGTCAGCAATATGTGCGCCGTCACGCCGGCCTGCCCGGGTCGAGCCGGGCCTGGCGCTTTGGCTTCATCGGGATGGGTGTGGCAACGGTGTTGAACGTGGCGCTGGCCTATGCCGGACCGCAGGTGGCGCCGGAATTTGCCAAGCTGGCCATTGCCGCGCCGGGATCTCAGCAATTCGTGACGTTGCTGCTGATGTATGCGGGCGGCTACCTGTTGGCCAACCGGTTCTTCTACGGGATCGGTGCGGGCAACACGATGAGCCGCGACAAGGCCCGCGAGGAACGGGGAGGCGAGTGATGGGCGCGAGCGATGTGCGGGGGCGGCGGTGGGTTTTCACCCACCCTACGCGGTATGCGGGGGCGGAGCCATGAGGAAGACATTGGCTGCACTGGCGGTTGGCCTTGTCGCGTTGGGCGGCAAGGGGCACGCGCAAGACGTCGGTCCTTGCGACTGGCGCAGCGGTGCCGAAGGGCTGATCGAACCCTGGGAGGATTACACGCGGACGTTCTCGGACGGGAAGGTGCGGATCGCACTGCTGGACCGGATCGAGCCGGGCGCGTCGCCTTTGCATATCCTGATCCTGTCACCGCCCTATGACGAGCTGGGTGCACGGCAGTGCCGGATCCTGAGCGTCGAGGGCACGCGCGGGTTCGCGGACGTCGATTTCGGTTCTCTTGAGGCGGACTATGATCCTTCAATCGGGCTGATCTTCGAGCTTGCGGTGCGGGTTATGGGGCCGATCGAGGCCGAGGATCGGATGCTGCGATTCAGCGTGAACCAGGCCAGCGGTGCGATCGAGGCCAGCCTTCGGTGACGGTGCGATGGCATCGGTGGCTGGCCGTGGCGGCGCTGCTTTTGGGCTGTTGGGCGCTTTGGACGCTGGAAAGCGCGCGTTCAGGGGTCACGTTCGAAGAGATGAGTGTGGGGCCGACGCCTGTGACCGTCTGGGCCGGGTCCGAGGACGGGCCGGCGGTGGTCATGGCGCATGGCTTTGCCGGGTCGCGGCAGATGATGCAGGGGTATGGCCTGCTGTTGGCGCAGGCGGGGTACCGCGTCCATGCCTATGATTTCGAAGGGCACGGGCGGCATCCCGTACCGATGTCGGGCGATGTCACGGCCGTGGACGGCACAACGCGGTTGTTGGTGAACCAGACGCTGGAGGTGATCGCGGCGGCGCGGGCCGATGCCGGAGACGTGGCGCTGGTCGGGCATTCGATGGCGACCGATGTGCTGGTCCGGGCGGCGCTGGAGACCGAGGGCATTGGGCCGCTGGTCCTGTTGGCCACGTTTTCGGGCGCGGTGACGGCGCAGGCGCCGGATAACATGCTGATGATCACCGGCGCGTGGGAGCCGCGTTTGCAAGGCTTTGCCGCTGACGCGGTGGCTGACGCGGCCGAAGGCGTGCGGCGGGAGGCGATCGTGGTACCGGCGGTGGACCATGTGGCGATCCTGCATTCGCGGGCGGGCCGGACCGCGGCACTGGACTGGCTGAACGCTTATTACGGACGGGATGGAAAGGCGCAGGTGCGCCCGACCGGTTGGGCGCTGGTCGGCTTGCTGGCGGCGATCACGATGCTGTTTGCGCCCGTCGCACGGCTGTTCCCGGCGGCCGGGGGATTGCCCGATGAGCTGTCGTGGCGACGGTTCGCTGCAATCGTGGCGGCGCCGATCCTTGCGGCCCCAACGCTGGCCGCGCCTGTGGATACGCAAGTCCTGCCGGTTCTGGTGGCGGATTACCTGGCCCTGCACCTGCTGATATACGGTTTGGTGCAGCTTGGCGCGCTTTGGGCCACTGGGGCGCGGCCGGGGCCGATCAGCATCTTGGGCGGGGTGCTGGTGCTGGTCTGGACCGTGGGCGTCTTCGGCTTCGCGCTGGATCGCTACGGCGCCAACTTCTGGCCCGTGCCCGAGCGGTACGGGATCATCGCGGCGCTGGCGCTGGGGGCCGTGCCGTTCATGCTGGCCGACGCGTGGGCGGTTCAGGGCGCAGGTCTGGGGCGCAGGGTGCTGGCAAGGCTGGGCTTTCTGGTATCGCTGGGCCTCGCCGTGGCACTGGATTTCGAGGGGCTTTTCTTTCTGCTTCTGATCGCGCCGGTGATCGTGCTGTTCTTTCTCAGCTTCGGCTGGATCGGGCGGATGGCGGCGACGCGCTTTGGCGCGGTTGGCCCGGGTGTCGGTCTGGGGCTGGCGCTTGCCTGGGCTTTGGGTGTAAGTTTCCCCCTGTTTTCAGCCGGATAAGGGGCGCATTCATGATCCTGGGGATCGGCACGGACCTGGCCAACATAGACCGGATCGCGGGCACGCTGGAGCGGTTCGGTGACCGGTTCCGCAACCGGGTGTTCACGCCAATCGAGCAGCGCAAGGCCGAACGCCGCCGCGATGTGGCGGGCACCTATGCCAAGCGTTGGGCGGCCAAGGAGGCCTGTTCCAAGGCGCTGGGCACGGGCCTGCGCATGGGGATCGCGTGGAAGGACATGGCGGTCAGCAACCTGGAGACCGGGCAGCCGGTGATGAAGGTCACGGGCTGGGCCGCCGAGCGTCTGGCGGAGATGACGCCCGAGGGATACGAGGCGATTATCCACGTGACGTTGACCGACGATCATCCCTGGGCGCAGGCCTTTGTGGTGATCGAGGCGCGACAGGCGGCGTGAAATTGTTATGCGGTGCGACTTTGTGGCTGGCTGCAACGCCGGCTGCGCACGTGAGCGTGGCTTGACACTCGTCACCCCGCCCCGCATGTAGCGCAGAAGAGCAAGCGGAGGCAGGCATGGCCGAAGAATCCAAGACATCGAGCACGATCTGGGAAACCGTCAAGACGGTCTTCTGGGCGCTGCTGATCGCCGGTATTTTCCGCACGATCCTGTTCCAGCCGTTCTGGATTCCGTCCGGGTCGATGAAAGATACCCTGTTGATCGGGGATTTCCTGTTCGTCAACAAGTTCGCTTATGGCTATTCCTATGCGTCCTGCCCGAACATCAAGATGGAGCGGCTCGGGATCGACATCGACGCCAAGAACATCTGCGGCTTTCTGGATAACGACAACACGCGTCTTTTCGGCTCGGAACCCGAGCGGGGCGATATCATCGTGTTCCGTCACCCCAGTAACGGCACGGATTACATCAAGCGGGTCGTGGGCCTGCCGGGCGACCGTATCCAGATGAAAGACGGCGTGCTGAACATCAACGGCGAGCCGGTCGAACTCGAAGATGCCGGAAACTTCGAGGAAGTGCTGGAAGCGCAGGGCCCGCTGGGCAAGACGCCGCGCTGTGCCAACGGGGCCGTGGGCGTGGGAGGCATCTGCGAGAAAGAGCGGCAGATCGAAACCCTGCCCAACGGCGTGTCGCACAGCATTCTGAATGTGGGCTCGCAAAGGTACGACAGCACTGGCGTCTACGAGGTGCCCGAGGGGCATTATTTCTTCATGGGCGACAACCGGGACAATTCCACCGACAGCCGCGCGCCGCTGACGGCGCCGGGCGGGGTGGGATACGTTCCGTTCGAGAACCTGATCGGCCGGGCGGACCGGGTGATCTTTTCGTCGGCGGGCCGGTCGATGCTGTTCTTCTGGACATGGCGCGGCGACCGCTTTTTCGAGAAGCTGGACTGAGGCAGGAATGAAGCTGTCGGGCGATCTCAAAGCGTTCGAGAGCCGCCTGGGGCATGAATTCGGGCGGCCCGAATTGCTGGTCAGGGCGGTCACCCACGGGTCGATGACCACGGCCAACCGGGACGATAACCAGCGGCTGGAATTCCTGGGCGACAGGGTTCTGGGGCTGGTCATTGCCGAGGCGCTGCTGGAAAGCGACAAGGGGGCCGCCGAAGGGCAGCTTGCGCCGCGCTACAATGCGCTGGTCCGCAAGGAAACCTGCGCCGAGGTGGCGCGGCAGATCGACCTTGGCCAGGTGCTGAAGCTGGGCCGGTCCGAGATGATGTCGGGCGGGCGGCGCAAGCAGGCACTTCTGGGCGATGCGATGGAGGCGGTGATCGCCGCCGTCTACCGCGATGCCGGGTTCGACGCGGCGCAGGAGGTGATCCTGCGGCTGTGGGGGGACCGGGTGACATCCGTCAAGGCCGACGCGCGGGATGCCAAGACCGCGTTGCAGGAATGGGCGCAGGCGCAGGGGCTGGCCCCGCCGGTCTACGCGGAGACGGCGCGCAGCGGGCCGGATCACGCGCCGCAATTCACCATCGAGGCGCGGCTGGAAAACGGCGAGGCCGAAGAGGCCACCGCCGGGGCCAAGCGGCAGGCGGAGCAATCCGCCGCAAAAGCCTTGCTGGCGCGGGTGGCCGCCAACAAATCCTAGCGGATGACGATCACGGACTGGTTGGCGTGGCGGGTGATCCGCGCGGCGTTCGGGCCGACGAGGTAATCGCGCAACTCGGGGCGATGCGCCCCTACGACGATCACGTCCGCGCCGATCTTGTCGGCCATGCGCAGGACGCTGTCATAGATCGTCCCCTCGGTCACGTGCACCTGCGCCGTGCCGTCAAAGGCGCCATCAGACCAGTCTTTCAGCGCTTTCTCGGCGGCGGCTTTGGCTTCGCGGTTGTAGTCGCCCTCGAAGGCGGCACCGACCATGTTCATGCCGCTGCCCGGGACCACGTTGATAACGTGGATTTCGGCACCGTCGCCTGCGGCCAGCAGCTTGGCCGCTTGCGCCAGGCGGTCGGCGCCTTCCATCGCGTTGATGTCGACGGCCAGAAGCAGTTTCCGGAACATGGCGTGTCCTCCTCAGAAGGCCGGTTGGGTGGCACGGGGCCGCTGGATCAGGACGATCCCTGCCAGCAGGATCAAGGCGGGGATGAAGAACAGCTCCTTCGGCATGCGGTCATTCTCGACCTCGACCTTGTCCAGGACAACAGGGCTGTCGCCGTAAAAGTCGTACTCGATGCCGATGGCTTCGAAATGCGGGGTGCCGGGGAAGGGTTCTTCGAGCTTGAGCATGCCGTCTTCTTCGATGATATTGAGCCCCTGTTCGGAGAGCGCCGCGGTGCCGTCGCCGGCGATACCGGGGACCACGATGGTGGTTGGCCGGATCTCGGCGGTGTCGAAGTCCGGCCCCTCGATGGTCAGGCGAATGTCCTGACCGGTGTCGACCGTGTCCATCAGCGCAAACACCTCGCTGCCTGTGGCGGTCTGGTACGGCTCTGATATCTGGTCGAGGAAGACGCCGGGCCGGAACAGCATGAAGGCGATGACGAGGAGCATCGCGCTTTCCCACTTGCGCGATTTGGCGATGAAATAGCCCTGCGTGGCAGCCGCGAAGAGCAGCATGGCGATCAGTGATATGAAGAACACCATAATGCCCTTGAGCAGCCCCACGTCCATCAGAAGCAAGTCGGTGTTGAAGATGAACAGGAACGGCAGGAGCGCCGTGCGGATATCGTAGCCAAAGCCCTGCACACCGGTCTTGATCGGGTCGCCGCGTGAGATTGCCGCCGCCGCGTAGGCCGCGAGGCCCACGGGTGGCGTATCATCCGCCAGAATGCCGAAGTAGAAGACGAACAGGTGCACGGCGATGAGCTCGAACTGATAGCCGGCCGTGGCGCCGACCGAGATGATCACCGGGGCCATCAGGGACGAGACCACGATGTAGTTCGCGGTGGTGGGCAGGCCCATGCCGAGGATCAGTGACAGGATCGCGACGAGGATCAGCAATGCCCAGATATTCCCGCCGGAGATGACCTCGATCACCTGGCCGATGACCTGGTGCGCACCGGTCAGGGAGATCGTGCCGACGATGATGCCGGCGGCGCCGGTGGCGACGCCGATGCCGATCATGTTGCGCGCGCCCAGGATCAGCCCGTCGATGAAATCGCGCCAGCCCTGCCATGTTTCGCCGGCAAAGCCCTCGCCGCGGAACATCGCCTTCAAAGGGCGGTGTGTCAGCGCGATGATGATCATGAATATCGTCGCCCAGAAGGCCGAGAGTGCAGGCGACAGGCGGTCGAGCGTGTCGGTGCGCACCATCAGGTTCCACACCAGGATGAAGATCGGAATGGCGAAATAAAGCCCGCCGATCAGCGTCGGTGTCAGACGCGGCGCCTCGGGCGGGCCATCTTCGTCCTTGTCCATCTTGAGGTCGGGATAACGCGCGGCGATGGCGACGAGCACGATGTAGAGCACGGCCACGAGCGCGACCGCCGCATAGATGGAATTGCCCATGATCGGCTCGAGAACGGTGCGCAGGCCGATCATCAGGAAGGTGCAGATGCCGAGGAAGATGAAGCCGGAGAGGAACAGGATCAAGATCATCAGCACGCCGATGCGGCGGCCCGGTTTCTCCAGCCCCTTCAGGCCCATCTTCAGGCTTTCAAGATGCACGATGTAGAGCAGCGCGATGTAGGAGATGACCGCTGGAAGAAAGGCGTGCTTGACCACGTCGATATAGGGGATGTTGACGTATTCGACCATCAGGAAGGCCGCAGCGCCCATGACGGGCGGGGTCAGCTGGCCGTTGGTGGACGAGGCGACCTCGACCGCGCCGGCCTTTTCCGCGGGGAAACCGATGCGCTTCATCAGAGGGATGGTGAAGGTCCCGGTGGTGACGGTATTGGCGATGGACGAGCCGGAGATCATGCCGGTCATCATGGACGACAGGACCGAGGCCTTGGCCGGGCCGCCGCGCAGGGCGCCCAGAAGGGCGATGGCCACCTTGATGAACCAGTTGCCGCCGCCGGCACGGTCCAGCAGGGCGCCGAACAGCACGAAGAGGAAGATCATCGTGGTCGACACGCCAAGGGCCACGCCAAAGACACCCTCGGTCTGCATCCAGTAGTGACCGAGCGCCTTGGACAGGGACGCGCCCCCGTAATTGGTGATGTTGCGGGCCCATTCCGAATACCCGCCGAAAAAGGCGAACAGGATGAAGCAGGACGCGATGATCACCAGTGGAAGCCCGAGCGAGCGGTAGACCGAGATCATCAGCACGGTCATGCCGATGGCGGACATGGTGACGTCGGTCGTGTTCCACAGCCCCGGACGGTCGGCGATCTCGAACCGGAAAACCACGAGGTAGAGGCAGGCGGACACGCCAAGGATGATGAGCGCCCAGTCATAGAGCGGGATGCGGTCGCGCGGCGAGGTCTTGAACAGCGGAAAGGCGAGCGTCGCCAGCATGATGGCAAAGGCCAGGTGCACGTAGCGGGCCTGTGCGACGATATTGGCGAAGATCGACATGCCGGTGGCCTGCGCCACGATGCCCGGCACGCGGGAAGCGATGTAGAGCTGAAACAAGGACCAGACGATGCACGTGCCGATGATCAGCCTTGTCTGCCATGCGGCGGACGGGTTGCGCGCGCCGGTATCGGCCTCGGCCACCATATCATCGGCACTGCGTGTATTCTCGGTTTGATCGCTCACTGTCATGCCCCCTCAAGCAAGTCTCGTCGTCGTGAAAAGGGCGCCCGCATCGGGGCGCCCTTTGGGTGTCAGAGGCTTATTCCATCAGGTCCAGTTCCTTGTAGGCCTTTTCCGCGCCGGGGTGCAGCGGGGCCGACAGAGCGTCCTGAACCATCTCGGAAGGCTCGAGGTTGGCGAAGGCCGGGTGCAGCTGGCGGAAGTCGTCGATGTTCTCCATCACTCCCTTCGCAAGCACGTAGACCGTGTCTTCCGACACGTCGGCGGAGGTCACGAGGGTTGCGCCCACGCCGAAGGTGGTGACGTCCTCGTCGTTGCCGGCGTACATGCCGCCGGGCACCGTGGCGGTGCGGTAATAGGGGTTTTCGTCGATCAGCTTGTCGATCACGTCGCCTGTGACGTTCACGAGCGTGACGTCACAGGTGGTCGCCGCTTCCTGGATGGCGGCGGCCGGGTGACCCACGACGTAGACCATGGCGTCGATGTTGCCGTCGCAAAGCTGTTGCGACATTTCCGAACCTTTGTACTCGGTCGCCAGCGCGAAATCGTCCATGGTCATGCCGTATTCGGCCATCAGCACCTCGGTCGTGGCGCGCAGGCCGGAACCGGCGTTGCCCACGTTGAAGCGCTTGCCCTTGAGGTCCTCGAAGCTTTCGATGCCGGCGTCGGACCGGGCGATCAACGTGAAGGGTTCGGGGTGGACCGAGAAGACCGAACGGATTTCCGGAAAGGGGTTGTCCGAGAAGGTCGAGGTGCCGTTATAGGCGTGGTACTGCCAGTCGGACTGCGCGACGCCGAATTCCAGCTCGCCGGCCTTGATCGTGTTGATGTTGTAGACCGAGCCGCCGGTGGATTCCACGGCGCAGCGGATGCCGTGATCCTTGCGGGACTTGTTGACAAGACGGCAGATCGCGCCGCCGGTGGGATAATAGACGCCCGTCACGCCACCGGTGCCAATGGAGATGAACTCCTGCGCCGATGCGGGGGCGGAAATGGCGATTCCTGCGGCGGCAAACGCGCCGAGAAGGTAGTTTTTCATGGTGTTCTCCCTCTGTTGCGAACATCATCCTGGGATGAGTCGATGGGCACAGTAGAGCCAGAACTTGCCTCGCTTGCAAGGCCATCGGGCGACAAATTATTGAATTCAAGGTGTTAGCCGAATGAGCCGCGTGTTTCACCGCAACAGCCGCGCTGCGCCGCCGACCGTGTCACGGGGCGAAGGGGCCTACCTCTACGACACATCGGGCAAGGCGTATCTCGATGGTTCCGGCGGCGCGGCGGTGTCGTGCCTGGGGCATGGCGACCCGCATGTGACGGCGGCGATCAAGGCGCAGTTGGACAAGGTTGCCTTTGCGCATACCGGGTTCCTGTCGTCCGAGCCGGCGGAGGCCCTGGCGGATCGGTTGGTGGCCGTGGCGCCCAAGGGTCTGGAGCGGGTTTACTTCGTGTCCGGCGGGTCCGAGGCGATGGAAGCGGCGCTGAAACTGGCGCGGCAGTATTTCATCGAGGCGGGACAGCCACAGCGCAGCCGGGTGATCGCGCGGCGGCAAAGCTATCACGGCAATACGCTGGGGGCGCTGGCGACGGGCGGCAACGCGTGGCGGCGCGCGCCGTTCGCGCCGCTCTTGATGGAGGTGAGCCATGTCTCGCCCTGCTATGCCTATCGGGGCATGCAGGAGGGCGAGACCGCGCAGGGCTATGCCGCGCGGCTGGTGGCAGAGCTGGAGGCCGAGATCCAGCAGCACGGTGCAGAGACGATCATGGCCTTCGTGGCCGAGCCCGTGGTGGGGGCGACGCTGGGCGCGGTCCCGCCGGTCGAGGGGTATTACCGTGCGGTACGGGAGGTCTGTGACCGGCATGGCATCCTGCTGATCCTCGACGAGGTGATGTGCGGGATGGGACGCACCGGCACGCTGTTCGCCTGCGAACAGGACGGGATCGCGCCGGATATTTGCGCCATCGCCAAGGGGCTGGGGGCCGGGTATCAGCCGATTGGCGCGATGATGTGCACGGCCCTGATCCACGACACGATCGCGGAAGGCTCGGGGTTCTTCCAGCACGGCCATACCTATCTGGGCCATCCGACCGCCTGCGCGGCGGCGGGGGCGGTGCTGGACCGTTTGCTGGACGATGGCGTGGCGGCGCGGGTGGCACCGCTGGGCAAGGCGCTGCGGGAGCGGTTGATCGACAGGTTCGGACAGCACCCGCATGTGGGCGACATTCGCGGGCGCGGGTTGTTCCAGGGGATCGAACTGGTCGAGGATCGCGAGACCAAAGCGCCGTTCGATCCGGGCCGGAAGCTGCACGCGAGGGTCAAGGCAGCGGCGTTCGAGGCGGGGCTGATCTGTTATCCGATGGGCGGCACCGTGGACGGGCAGCGCGGCGATCACGTGCTGTTGGCGCCGCCCTTCATCCTGACCGAAGACCAAATGGACGAGTTGGTCGACAAGCTGGGGCAGGCAGTGGAGACCGCGCTGGGCTGAGCGCCGGGGTCACTCGGCGGCAGGCTTCAGGCTGGACATCAGGCGGTGGAATTTCTCGCCCTGGACAGCGACGTGCTGGCGCAGCAGGTTGCCGGCCTGATCGCCGTCTCCGGCCTCGATCGCGGCCAGAATGGCGTCATGTTCGGCCACCGATTGCGCCATGCGTCCGCGCCAGCGCAGTTGCAGGCGGCGGAACGGGCGCAGGCGGCGCTGCAGCCGCAGACACTCCTGTTCGAGGAACGCGTTGCCGGTCTGGGCGTAGAGCGTGGCGTGGAAAAGATCGTTCTGGTCGTAGTTGCCATCGGCGTCCTGCGCCTCGGTCGCGGTGCGGCATCGCTCGTTTATGGCGCGCAACTGGGCAAGGGCCGCGTCGGAAATGCGTGACGCGGCCAGCCGGGCGCAAACCGCTTCAAGTTCGGCCATGACCTCGAACATCTCGATCAGTTCGACGGGGCCGGGCTGGCGCACGAAGACCCCGCGGCGTGGCAGCTGTTCCACCAGGCCGGACAGGATAAGCCTTTGAAGCGCCTCTCTTATCGGGGTTCTGGAGACGTTGAAGCGTTCGGCCAGCTGGACCTCGTCAAGCCTGTCCCCATCGTCGAAGGTTCCGTCGAGGATCAACTCCTCGATGGCGTCCGCGATGAGATCTGCGCGCTTGCGTTCCATTTCAATCCGCTAGCACACCGCAGTCTAGAGCGCAAGAAATCCGTTCTTGTATACAAAGAATTTGACTGGTGACACAATCTCGTTAGGGTGCGGGGCAGTCCGAGTACGAATCAGGACGTTTTGGGAGGAACATATGAAACTGAATTTCACAGCCGCAGTCGCGGCAGCAGCGCTATTCGCAGGCAGCCTGACGGCAAGTGCCGAAGATCTGCGCCTGTCGCACCAATGGTCCACGAGCGATGTGCGTCACAAGGTGGCGCAGATGGTTGCCGACGAGGTCGCGGCGGCGGATGTCGATCTGGATATCCAGATTTTCCCGTCGCAATCGCTGTTCAAGGCGCGCGAGCAATACAAGCCGCTGGCCCGTGGGCAGGTCGACATGATCGTCTTTCCGCTGTCCTATGCAGGCGGCCTGCGCAACGCCTACAACCTGACCCTGATGCCCGGGCTGGTGAAGAACCACGACCACGCCGCGCGTTTGAACGAATCCGAGTTCATGGGCGATATCGAGGCCATCATGGCCGAGGATGACATCATGGTGCTGGTCCACGGCTACCTGGCCGGTGGCTTTGCCGGCAAGGAGCAGTGCATTACCGCGCCCGAGGACGTGGAAGGCCTGCAGACCCGTGCCGCAGGCAAGGCGTTCGAGCAGATGCTGGCGGGGGCCGGTGCGTCGATCGCGTCGATGAGCTCGGCCGAGATCTATAACGCGATGCAGACCGGCGT
Organism: Roseovarius sp. SK2; assembly: GCF_028807495.1. Taxonomy (NCBI): domain Bacteria; kingdom Pseudomonadati; phylum Pseudomonadota; class Alphaproteobacteria; order Rhodobacterales; family Roseobacteraceae; genus Roseovarius; species Roseovarius sp. SK2. The sequence continues at coordinate 21,459 of NZ_JARAMK010000009.1, read as the reverse complement.
TCTGGACGCGGCGAACACCTCGTCCTCGTCCTTTGTCAGCTACCGCATCTACGAGCAGGTGTCGTGCTTTACCCCGGCGGGCGACTATGCGCTGTGGTTCATGTACCAGCCGCTTCTGATGAACAAATCCAAGTTCGAAAGCCTGAGCGAGGAACAGCAGACCGCGCTGATGGAGGCCGCCGAGAAGGCCGAGGCGTTCTACCTCGAAGAGGCCAAGAGCCAGGACGGCAATGCGCGTGACGTCTTTGCCGAGAACGGTGTCGAGATCGCCGAGATGAGCCAGGAAGAGTTCGACGCTTGGCGCGAAATCGCACAGGAAACGGCCTACAAGGCGTTCCTGGAAGGCTCGCCCGAAGGTCAGGAACTGCTGGACAAGGCGCTGGCCGTCGAGTGATCCGCTGAACCCATCATCGGGCCCGGCACCGCGCCGGGCCCGACGCCGCGTACCATTTCCACTTTTTCAACGGAGGCCGAGCGATGTCCGGTTCCGCCCACGCCACAGCGGCCGCCCGCCATGGTGGCAACCCCGTTCTGCGGATCATCGGCTGGATCAGCCAGATTTGCGGCGTCGTCGCCGCGCTGATGATCGTCGCGTCCGTGTTGATCGTCTGTCAGATGATTTTCATCCGGTTCGTGCTGAACCAGTCCACGATCTGGCACACCGAGGGTGTGACGTACCTGATGATCGGCGCGACCATGCTGGGCCTGCCCTACGTGCAATACGTGCGGGGTCACGTGAACGTTGACCTGCTGCCGATCATGATCCCCAACAAGGCGCGGCGGGTGCTGGCCGGGATCGTCATGGCGCTGACCCTGGCCGTGGTCGGCATGATGCTCTGGCACGGGTATCATTTCTGGCACGAGGCCTGGGACTGGGGCGAGACGTCGAACACGCCGTGGAACCCCAAGCTTTGGGTGCCGTATCTTGCGCTGCCGCTGGGCTTTGGCCTTTATGCGCTGCAACTGGCGGCTGACCTTTTTGCAATGACCACGGGCATCGACAAGCCCTTCGGGCTGGAGGACGTCTGATGGATCCGCTTGCACTGGGTGGCCTGGTTGCCATCATCACCATCGTTGTCCTGTTTTCGGGCATCTCCGTGGCCGCGGGTCTGCTGGTCGTCTCGGCCGGATTCCTGATCATCTTCGACGGGATGAGCTCGCTGTCGCTGATGCCGGAGATCTTTTTCGGCAAGCTGGACAATTTCGCGCTGCTGTCGATTCCGATGTTCATCATCATGGGCGCGTCCATCGCCTCGACCCGCGCGGGTGCGGACCTGTACGAGGCGCTGGAACGCTGGCTGACCCGCGTGCCGGGCGGGCTGGTGGTGTCGAACCTCGGGGCCTGTGCGCTGTTTGCCGCGATGTCGGGGTCGAGCCCGGCCACCTGTGCGGCCATCGGCAAGATGGGCATCCCCGAAATGCGCAAGCGGGGCTATCCCGATGGCGTCGCCGCGGGGTCCATCGCCGCGGGCGGGACGCTGGGGATCCTGATCCCGCCGTCGGTCACGATGATCGTCTACGGCATCGCCACCGAGACCTCGATTGGCCGGCTGTTCCTGGCAGGTGTCTTTCCGGGGCTGCTGCTGGTGGGCCTGTTCATGGCGTGGTCGCTCTATTCCACTTGGAAGTCGGGCAACGCGAGCGTGCTGTCGGCGGGCAGCTACACCTGGAAGGAACGGGTGGAGATCCTGCCGCGTGTCCTGCCGTTCCTGTTCATCATCCTTGGCGTGCTTTACGCCATGTATGGCGGCATCGCCACGCCATCGGAAACGGCGGCCGTCGGCGCGCTGATGTGCATGTTGATCGCCATGGTGATCTATCGCCTGTGGGACCCACGCCAGATCTGGACGGTGCTGCGCGACAGTACGCGGGAAAGCGTGATGATCCTGTTCATCATCGCGGCGGCCGGCGTGTTCTCCTACATGCTGTCGTCGCTCTTCATCACGCAATCCATCGCCGAATGGATCGGTACGCTGGACGTGAACCGTTGGGTGCTGATGGGCGCGATCAACGTCTTCCTGCTGATCGCGGGCTTCTTCCTGCCGCCGGTGGCGGTGATCCTGATGGCCGCGCCGATCCTGCTGCCGATCATCACCACCGCCGGGTTCGACCCGATCTGGTTTGCCGTCGTGCTGACGATCAACATGGAAATCGGGCTGATTTCGCCGCCGGTGGGCCTGAACCTTTACGTGATCAACGGCATTGCGCCGGATATCTCGCTGAAGACGATCCTGACCGGGTCACTGCCCTTCGTGGCCTGCATGGTGATCGCGATCATCCTGCTGTGCCTGTTTCCGGGTATCGCCACGTGGCTGCCCGATATGGTGATGGGAGCGGAGCTATGACCTTGCTGGCCGACCTATTGTCCACGGTTTTCGAGCGTCGCTACGGCGCGTCCCGGGGGGTGCCGCGCGACGATCGGCCCATCGAGGAACTGACCGCCGACCTGATCGGGGCCACCGGCGAGGTCTCTGGACAGGCCGTGGCGCGGCAGATCCTGGGCCGGTACGAAGGCTGGGACGATGCCGCGAAGCTGGAGTTTTTCCGGCACCTCGCGCGGGATATGGTTATCAACCCAGAGCAGGTGCGTGACGCGCTGGACGCGTACGAGCGCGGCCAGTCCAAGGCCACCTACCGCGCCTTCCTGAACGCCTCGGAATCGCCGCGGCAGGAGTTGATCCGGCGGATGAACCAGGTGCCGGGCGCCACCAAGCGGCTGGTCGGGATGCGCACGGACCTGCTGCGGCTGGGCCGGGGCGATGACGAGTTGCAGGCTCTGGACCTGGATTTCCGGCATTTGTTCGCAAGCTGGTTCAATCGCGGGTTCCTTGTTCTGCGCCCGATCAGCTGGGAAAGCCCGGCGCATATCCTGGAAAAGATCATCGCCTACGAGGCCGTGCACGCGATCGACAGTTGGAACGACCTGCGCCGGCGGCTGGAGCCGGCGGACCGGCGCTGTTTCGCGTTCTTTCACCCGGCCATGCCGGACGAGCCTTTGATTTTCGTGGAAGTGGCGCTGACCGATGGCATCCCGGGCTCGATCCAGGAGGTTCTGGCCGAAGAACGCGACCAGATCGACGTCGAACGGGCCAACACCGCCGTGTTTTACTCGATCTCGAACTGCCAATCCGGCTTGGCGCAGATCTCTTTCGGAAACTCGCTGATCAAGCAGGTGGCGGCGGATCTTGCGCTGGAGAATCCGGCGCTGAGGAATTTCGTCACCTTGTCGCCGATCCCCGGCCTGACCCGTTGGATGGAAAGCCTCGACATCAACCCCGGGGCGCAGCAACCCGATGCGCTTTGCGAATACGCCGCCTATTACCTGACGCAGGCCAAGCGCGACGATGGCCTGCCGCTGGACCCGGTGGCGCGGTTCCACCTTGGCAACGGGGCGCAGGTTCACAAGGTTCATGCCGGGGCGGACGTGTCGACCAACGGGATTAAGCAATCCGCGGGGGTGATGGTGAATTACCTCTATGACCTGAGCAAGGTGTCCCAGAACCATGAACGCTTCGCGGCCGAACAGAGGGTCGCGACGTCGAGCGAGATCAAATCGCTGGCCGCAAGTGCCGCAAAAACAATGCCGGAGGAGGGACACGCATGACCAATCCCCTTTTCGATGCCCTGTTCGGAGATCACGTGGGCAAAGACACGCCGTTCCTTTATCTGCCGGACGGTGACACGCTGACCCACGACCAGTTTCTGCGGCTGACCGCGCAATATGCCAACGCATTCGCGGCGGCAGGGCTTCAGCCCGGTGCCCGGGTGGCCGCGCAGGTCGAGAAGTCGCACTATGCGCTGGCCGCATATGCCGCCTGCGTGCAGGCAGGGCTGGTGTTCCTGCCGCTGAACACCGGCTATACGGTGGAGGAACTGAGCTATTTCATCGAAGACAGTGGCGCGTCGATGATGATCTGCAAGGGAGACAGGCGCAGTGCGCTACAGCCTATCACGTCGGAGCACGGCGCGGCGCTGGAGACACTGGACGAAGATGGCTCTGGCAGTCTGTCGGAGAAGGCGGCGGACGCGTCCGAGACGTTCGAGACCGTAAGCCGCAAGGAAGATGACCTGGCTGCGCTGCTCTACACCTCGGGGACCACGGGGCGGTCAAAAGGCGCAATGCTGAGCCAGGAGAACCTGCTATCGAACGCCGAGACATTGGCGGAGCACTGGCGGTTCACCAGCGACGATGTCCTGCTGCACGCGCTGCCGATCTTTCACACGCATGGTCTGTTCGTGGCCACCAACATCACGCTGGTGGCGGGTGGCGCGATGATATTCCTGCCGAAATTCGATCTGGACACGGTCATCGACCTTTTGCCGGATGCCACCGCGATGATGGGGGTGCCGACATTCTATACGCGCCTTCTGGACGATGCGCGGTTCGACAGGGATCTTGTGGCGCATATGCGGCTGTTCGTGTCGGGCAGTGCCCCGCTTCTGGCCGAGACGCATACGCAGTTCGAAAAACGCACGGGCCATCGCATCCTTGAACGCTATGGCATGACCGAAACCAACATGAACACGTCGAACCCCTATGACGGGGACCGGCGCGCCGGCACCGTGGGCTTTCCGCTGCCGGGGGTGGAGCTGAAGATCACCGACCCCGAGACGGGCGTGGAGGTGGCGCAGGGCGAGGTCGGCCAGATCGAGGTGCGCGGGCCGAACGTGTTCCAGGGGTATTGGCAGATGCCGGAGAAGACCGCGGCGGAGCTGCGGGAGAACGGGTTTTTCATCACCGGCGACCTCGGCATTATCGACGATCGCGGCTATGTCCAGATCGTGGGGCGCAACAAGGACCTGATCATCTCGGGCGGATACAACATCTATCCAAAAGAGATCGAACTGGTGCTGGACGAGCAGCCCGGCGTGCTGGAAAGCGCGGTGATCGGTGTGCCGCATGCGGATTTCGGCGAGACGGTGGTGGGCGTCATCGTGCCCGAGGCCGGGGCGCAGCCGGACCTTGATGCGATCGGCGAGGCGACGTCCAAGGCGCTTGCGCGGTTCAAACATCCCCGGAAACTGATCGTCAGGGACGAGTTGCCGCGCAATTCCATGGGGAAAGTGCAGAAGAACCTGCTGCGGGACGAGTTCAAGGACCTGTTCACGGCCGCCTGACGGCCTAGGCCAGACCGGCTTGGTGCAAAAGGTCCGGCAGTTTCTTGCGGACCTTGAAATAGCCTGTCGTCGCGTGGGGCCAGACAAGCGCATCCCAATCGCGGCGCCATTCGCACAGCGTGATGCCGGCCTTTTCAAGCGCGGGTTCGGCGGCGTCGAGCCAGTCGCGCAAGGGTCCCGTTGGCACGTAGGGTGTGACGATCTGGGACGCGCCCGCCTCCGTGGCCCAGTGGGCCAGCATGTCTGGATCGCCCGCCTGCAGGTTGTCGGCCTTGCGCGCGATGCGTTGGGCCGTGTCGGCCAGTGCCGCTGCTTCGAATTCCACCACCTTTTCGCCCACCGGGCCGGGCGCGCGCAGGGCGCTTGCGGCGAGCGTTGCCGTGGCGCGGATATCGAAACGGTCCAATGCAAAGTCGTCGGGCCGGCAGTCTTCTTCGGTCACAAGCAGGGCGGTCGGCGTGTCGGGATCGGGCGCGTTGGGGCTGCGCAAGGGCTGAAGGTCCGGCAGGCCGTCGGGTTCGTGATCTTCCAGTCCGGCCGTCACCTCGGCGAGGTCGGACGCATCGGGTGTGAAGCGATGATCGGTAAACTTGGCAATGTTCCACGCCTGCGCCTCGTAGAACTTGCCCCGGGTGTGAAGCCCGCAGACCCATCTCCAGCTGAGCGTGTTCGAGGCCGGGTCCCCGTCAAGCAGGTGGCGATAGAAGAAATCCGCGCCCAGCCGCCAGGGAAGGCGCAAGGTGAACACCCAGATCGAGGCAAACCACATGCGGGCGTGATTGTGCAGATAGCCGGTCTCGGTCAATTCCCGCGCCCAGGCGTTCATGCAGTCGAGATCGGTTTCAGCCGCTTGGACGCGCTCGACGGCATCGCGCAGGTCGGGATCGTCGTCGAGGCGGTCCAGATCGGCGCGAAGCCCGTCGCGGTAGCTGTGCCAGATCTGCGGGCGGCGTTCGAGCCAACCCTTGAAGTAACTGCGCCACAGGATTTCCTGCAGGAATGTCTCGGCACCTTCAGCGCCGTGCTGCGCGAGGGCCGCAGCCATGACATCGGTTTCCAAAAGCAGGCGCCGGCGCAGGAAGGGAGAGAGTTGCGAGACGTGGTGGTGCTCTCCCGGTCCATGGTCGACATTGCGCCGGTGGGCGTAGCGGACCCCAAGGCGCGGCAGAACGGCGGCGAGATGCTGCTCGGCGGCCTCGCGTGTCGGGGTGGGCCAGTCCGGAGTGGAGATATCATCGGTCATTGGACGCCTGTTCTGCCAGTCGGTCAGAGAGGTAATGCGAACCCGAAGGTTGTCGACGCGGGACTCAGGCGATGTCGCGCAACGCCCCGCGCAGGGCGCGCGCCTGAAGCGGTTCCGTCAAGCTGGGTTTGGCGGCGTAGCCCATGCGCTCCATCGCCGGGCCTTCGTGCGGATGTGGTGCGTGGGCTAGGCCTGACCATACCAGAGACAGCAGACCCAGTTTGCTGTCAGACGCGTCTTTCAGGTGAGAGAGGGCACGGACAAGGATCTTCTCGGTCTCGGTGAAGTCGGTGCCCAAGGGATAATCGGGCAACAGGGTGTCCCGGTAGGGGGCAAGCCATCTGGCAATTGTTTCGGGTGTGTTTCGCGTGTGCGCGTCGGGAAGCGTCCAGTCCGGATCAAGCTTGCCGGCCTTGTGGGCCTTTTCCAGGAGGCCGGGCTGGAACCGGCTGTCTGCGATGCAGATAAGGCGCTTGATGACTTCTTCGTCGGGCAGACCGCGCAGAAAGGCCGCGCCGTACTCGGTGACGACGATATCGCGCATGTGGCGGGGAACCGTCGTGACAGGCAGCTGCCAGACGATGTTCGAGGTGAGCGAGCCACCGCTTTGCCGCGTCGCAGGCAAGGTGAGAATGGCATGGGCGTCTTCGAGGGCAAACGCCTGTTCGAAGAAATTGAACTGGCCGCCGACGCCGCTGACCACCTGGCCGGGTTTGGCGGCGTCGGACATCGCGTCGCCCAGGAGGCTGACTTGCATGGCGCCATTGACGAAACGGGCGTCTTGCCGCGCGGTGCGCTTGGCCGCTTCGTCACCGTAGAGCGCGTTGGTGAAACTGACCGGCATCATCTGAATTTTGTCACGACGATCAGGCGGCAGCGCGCGCAGGCGTTCGTACATGTCGCGGGCATCGACAAAAAAGCCCGCGTGGATCACCGCGCCGTCCACTTCGCGTTTCAGGATATCGGCTTCGAACAGGGCGACCAGGCCACCGACCAGCATTTCGGTGACCGCGTAGAGGCCTGTGCGGAACGGCCCTTCCTCGGCGCCCTGAAGCGGGAGCGGTGATTGACGCCAGACCTCGTGAAGGGATGCACGGTCGCGGGCTATCAGGGCGTTGGCCACGGCATCCCCGATGGCGCCGATGCCGATCTGAAGCGTGCCGCCATCGGGAACGAGGCGCGACACGTGCAGGGCAATGGCATGCTGCGCATCGGCCACGGGGCGGCGCAGGGCGGAAAAGAGGTCGATCTGTTCCGGCGGCTCCAGCACCATGGCGAATTCGCCGGCATCAAGCGCCGCGGGACCACTCATGAAGGGCAGCGCTTCGTTCAATTCGGCCACCGCGATGAAATCCATCCGGCCCGCCGCGCGGCGCGCAAAGAGATCGGCAGAGATATCCGTGTTGCATGACATGCTGAAGCGGTCGCCCTCGCGCGGCATGAGCTGGGCCAGGACGTTGGGGTTCTGTGCGATCAGGACATCGCGGGCATGGGTGTAGTTGGCGGAGATATACTTGCGCTGGGCGTAATCGTTGCCGAGCCATGTTCCGGCCTGAAAGAAGAACTCGGAGACTTCGATGTTGTCGGGCAGGGCGCCTTGCTTGATCAGGTCGGCATAGGCCAGCGACGGCGCGGAGCCGAAAAAGCGATCCATCGCGGGATTGAGGAAGCGCGCCTCGATGTCCGAGGACGGCTCTGGGCGCTGCAGGGTCAGCGCCGTGAAGATCTTGAGCGTCAGCGACGGGTCATCGACGGCAGCACGCACCAGCGCGTTGACGAAGGTGACGGGTTTGCCAAGCCCAAGCGGAAGCGCCAGGCGGATCTCGCCGCCCGTCGCGTCATAGGTGGCCCGCGCCATCGCGTCGGCGTCGGTATGGACCTTAGGCCTTTCAGCCAAGGTTTGACCAGCCGGGATCAGGGGCGAAGCGCGGGCCGTGGGCGGACTCGAGGTCCGTCAGTCGTTTCTTTATGTCGGCGATGCCGCGGGTCTTGGCATAGTGCATGGGGCCGCCGCGAAAGGGCGCCCATCCCGTGGCGAAGACCATTGCGGCATCCAGTTGGTCGGCATCTTTCGCCACACCCTTGCGCAGGACTTCGACGCAGGCGTTGAGCATGGGAAGGATCAAGCGGTCTGTCAGGCCGTCGGGGGCGTTGTCCATGTCGGCATCGGGGTGCGGCGTGCCCTCGGACCAGTCATAGAAGCCTTTTCCGGTCTTCTTGCCAAGCTCGCCATTTTCAACGCGCAGACGCAAGTCGTCGCTGATCGGCGGCATGGCGGTGTCGAGGCTGTCAGCCAGGCTTTCGGCCACGTGCAGGCCGATATCCAGCCCCACCTGATCCGCCAGCGTGACCGGCCCCATGGGCATGCCGAACCGGATCGCGGCGGTGTCGATGACCTCCTTGGAGACGCCCTCGTCCATAAGCACCATAGCTTCGAGCATGTAAGGCACGAGCGCGCGATTGACGACAAAGCCGGGATAGTCGGTCACCAATGCGGGCAGCTTGCCGGTCGCACCGCAGAACGCGGCAAGGCTGCTGGCGGTCTTGTCATTCGTGGCGGTGCCCTTGACGACCTCGACGAGGTCGATTTTCGAGACCGGGTTGAAGTAATGAAGCCCGGCGAAGCGAGACTTGGCTGGCGCGGCGGTGGCGAGGTCATCGACCGACAAGCTGGACGTGTTCGTGGCAAGAATCGCGTCCTTCTTCAAGGCACCCTTCAGCCCTTTGAAGATCTTCTGCTTGACGTCCTGTTCTTCGCTGGCCGCCTCGATCACCAGATCTGCATGGGCAAGGCCGTAGCCGTGCGGGTCCGGCATAAGGCGGTCGAGTGCATCGCGCGTTTCGGTTCCGCTAAGGTGCTTGTCTTCGCAGATCTTCGCGGCGGTCTTGATCGCCTGGCCCAGTGGATCGGTTTGAATGTCACCCAAGGTCACGCTCTTGCCCTTGATCGCGGCGATGGTGGCAATTTCTGCGCCCATGGCGCCGGCGCCGATCACATGGACATGCGCGATGCCGTCGTCGCCGCGCCCGGCGTCCTTCAGCGATTGCTGGAGGAAGAAAACACGACGCAGGTTCTTCGAGGTGTCCGTATCGAGAAGCCGCGCGAAGCTGTCGATCTCGGCCTGCTGCATCGCATCGCGATCGTCGCCATGCTCTTCCCACAGGTCGATCAGGGCGTAGGGCGCCGGGTAATGCTCTTTCGGGGCTTTCTCTTCCGTCTTGCTGCGCATCTGGCGGGCGGCGAGGCCGCGCGCTTGGTCGAAAGAAAAAGCGCGGGACTTGAGGCCTGGCGACTGACGCTCGATCTTGCCGTTCCTGGCCGCAGTGATCGCGGCGGCAACGTGGCGTTCCTCGACGATCTTGTCGGCGATGCCTTGTGACTTGGCCCGCTTGGTATGAGAGGTCTTGCCGGTCAGCATCATGGTCATGGCGTCGGTCGGGTCGATCAGGGCGGGCAGGCGAAACGTGCCGCCAAGCCCGGGATGCAGGCCAAGCTGTACCTCGGGAAAGCCGAAGGATGCGCCCGGCGTGGCGATGCGGTAGTCGCAGGCGAGCGCCAGTTCGAAGCCGGCCCCCAAAGCTGCTCCGTGGGCGATGCAGATGGTGGGGCAGGGCAGAGCCTCGATTCGGTCAAGCACGTCATGCGCCTGTCTCAGCATGTCCGCGGCGCCCTGATCGGTCATGGACTCGAACCCGGTGATGTCGGCCCCGGCGGCAAAACCGGCCTTCTTGGCCGAGCGAATGACAAGGGCGGCGGGCTTGTCCGCCTCGGCGGCGGCGATGTGGTCGTCCAGTTCGCGGATCACGTCTTCGGAGATCGTGTTGACGCTGCTGCCGGCCTTGTCGAGGACGAGCCAAAGCACGTTGTCGCCGTCCCGTGCCGTGCGCCAGTTGCCGTCGGCTTCCCCGACCGGGCCGAGTTCCAGCTTTGTCTCGCCGAGGAAATTCAGAACATGTCCGGTCATTGCACAGCCTCCAGCAGCATCGCGCCGCCAAGCCCGCCGCCGATGCATTCCGTCGCGATGCCGCGTTTCGCACCGCGCGTCTTCATGGCGTTGGCAAGGTGCAGCACGATGCGGTTGCCACTGGTGCCGACAGGGTGGCCCAGCGATATGGCACCGCCATCGACATTCAGTTGATCGCGGTCGATCCGGCCAAAGGCGCCGTCGAGCCCCAGCACCTCGCGGCAGAAGTCTTCGTCGTTCCAGGCGGCGAGACAGGACAGCACCTGGGCCGCGAAGGCCTCGTTCAGTTCCCACAGCTCGATATCCCCGATGCCGAAGCCGTGGCGCTTTACAATCGGGGTGGCGGACATGACCGGACCGAGGCCCATGATCGACGGATCGAGCCCGGCCCATTCGCTGTCGGTGATCTCGGCCAGCGGTTCAAGGCCGTGCGCGTCGACGGCCTTTTCGGAGGCCAGGATGCACCAGCTTGCACCGTCGGTGATCTGGCTGGAATTGCCCGCCGTGACCTTGCCGTATGGCGGCTCGAACACCGGCTTGGGCTTTGCCAGGCCGTCCATGTCGCTGTCGGGGCGCACGCCGTTGTCGTGGTCATAAACCGTGCCGTCCTTGGCGAAGGCGGGCATCAGTTCGCCCTTCAGCCGGCCTTCCTCGTGAGCGGCGGCAAGGCGGTGGTGGCTTTGCATGGCGTAGGCATCGGCGGTTTCGCGGTCGATGCCGAAATGATGCGCAAGCACCTCGGCGGTCTGGCCCATGCTGAGCGTGGTGATGGGGTCGGTCAGGCCGCGTTCCAGGCCGATAACGGGCTTGAAGAACTCAGGTCTTATCCCGGCCATGTTCTTGGCCTGCTCCAGCGGTCCCTTGGCTGTGCTCATCCGGCCGAACCATTCGACAGCGGACTGGCGCAGGGTCAGGGGCGCGTGGCTGAGGGCCTCGGCCCCGCCGGCAAGGATCATCTGGTGGCTGCCGTCGCGGATGTAACGATAGGCAGTGTCGATGCTTTGCATCCCCGAGCCGCAGTTGATCTGAACCGTGAACGCCACGGTCGCCTCCGGCAGGCCAAGACGCAATCCGGCGACGCGCGCCGGGTTCATCTCGTCGGCGATGACGTTGACGCATCCAAGGATCACGAGGTCGAGCGCGGCGCGGTCGAAGGGCTGACGTGCCAGCAGCGGCCTGCCGCATTGCACGGCAAGATCCACGGGCGTGAACGGCCCGGGGCCGGCTTGCGCCTTCAGGAAAGGCGTGCGGGCGCCGTCTACGAGAAAGACGCGGTTGCCACTCGTTGCCGTCATTCCGCCGCCTCGCGCTGGGTGCGCTCATGTTGCTGCGGCGCGGGGAAAAGCGCGGCGAAATCTTCGGGCGCGTAGTCCTCCACGGCGACGACCTCGTCGACCAGGCGCGACATCTCCTCGATATCGGCCATCTCGGCATCGCTCAGAATGCCAGCCTCCAGAGCCTCCTGCGGGGTCTTTTTCGCATCGCGCAGGCGTTTCATGACCGGCGCCATCTGGGTGACCTTGGCGTAGCATTCGTTCAGCACCTGCACACCGTCGCGGTTACATCCACCGGCGATACGGCCGACGATGCGGTCGCGGGCCTCGGACTGATCGTACAGAAGGTCGCTGCACTGTGCGGTCAGCTTGTCGCCGGGCTTGCGCTGGGCCATGCCCGGCAGGGTGAAGACACGCAGCAGCCATGCCGCCCAGCGGGCCGGCAGGTTGGCGATGACCTCGTCCAGGGCGGTCTGGATGTTGTGGAACGCGTCGGCGGCCACATAGCGTAGAACCGGCAGGTCGGCCTTTTGGCGGCCTTCGTCCTCCCACCGTTTGAGCGCGGCGGAGAGAATGTACATCTCGGACAGGATGTCGCCCATGCGGCCCGAGATCATTTCCTTGCGCTTGAGCTCTCCCCCCAGCGACAGGAAGAGCATGTCGGCGGTCAGCGCATAGGCCGCGGACCAGCGCGACAGCTGCTTGTAGATATCGGTTGCATCGCCCGCCGCGGGGGCCGGTGCGAAGCGGCCGCCGGTCAAGGCCCGGCCCCAGCTGCGGAACAGGGTGCGGGTGCTGTGCCCGACATGGGCCCACAGGGACTTGTCGAACATCTCAAGCGCCTTGTCGGGGTCGTCCTCTTCCAAGGCCAGCATGTTGTCGAGCATATGGGGATGGGCGCGGATCGAGCCCTGCCCGAAAATGATGAGGCTGCGGGTGACGATGTTCGCCCCCTCGACCGTGATGCCGATGGGCACGGCGCGGTAGAGTGGCAGCAGGTAATTCGACGGCCCGTCGATCACCGCCTTGCCGGAATGCACGTCCATCGCATCATTCAGCGCCTCGCGCATGCGGAAGGTCGCATGGGCCTTCATGATCGCCGAGATCACCGACAGCGCGCGCCCTTCGTCCAGCCCGGCGCAGGTCAGGTGGCGTGCGGCATCCATCGAATAGGCGTCGGCGGCAAGGCGTCCAAGTCGCGCCTGCACGCCGCCGAACTTGCCGATGGGCAGGTTGAACTGTTCGCGTATACGGGCGTAGGCGCCGGTCGTGTGGGCCGACAGGGCAATGGCGGCGCAACCCATGGAGGGCAACGAGATGCCACGCCCGGCGGCAAGCGCGCTCATCAGCATCATCCAGCCTTCGCCGGCATACTCCTGCCCGCCGATGATGTTTTCGAGCGGGATGAACACATCCTTGCCCGTGGTCGGGCCGTTCATGAACATCGTAGAGGACGGGATGTGGCGGCGACCGGTTTCGACACCCTCGAGGTCGGTCGGAACGAGCGCACAAGTGATGCCGATATCGGGCGTTTCACCCAAAAGGCCATCGGGGTCCCGCAGCTTGAAGGCCAGACCCAGCACGGTGCAGACCGGCGACAGCGTGATGTACCGCTTGGCCCAGTTCAGGCGGATGCCCAGCACTTCCTCGCCTTTCCACTGGCCCTTGCAGACCACACCGTCATCGACCATCGCGCCTGCGTCGGACCCGGCCTCGGCGCTGGTCAGGCCGAAGGCGGGCAGTTCGCGCCCGTCGGCAAGGCGGGGCAGCCAGTAGTCTTTCTGTTCGTCGGTGCCGAACTGGTGGATCAGCTCGCCGGGGCCAAGCGAGTTGGGCACCATGACGGTCACGGCGGCGGCGACAGAGCGCGTCGAGATATAGCGAACGATCTCGGAATGCGCGAAGGCGGAAAACTCCAGCCCACCATGCGCCTTGGGAATGATCATCCCGAAGAACTTGTTGTCGCGCAGAAACTGCCAGACCTCCGGGGCAAGGTCGCCGGTTTCGTGGTTGATCTTCCAATCGTCGATCATCTCGCACAGCTGTTGCACGGGACCGTCGAAAAAGGCCTGTTCTTCGTCCGACAGTTTCGGCGTCTTGACCGCGCGCAGCTTGGACCAGTCCGGGTTGCCCGAGAAAAGCTCGGCCTCCCACCAGACTTCGCCGGCGTTCAGGGCTTCGCTTTCGGTCTTGGACATCCCGGGCAAAACGCCCTTGGCCCATTTGAAGACGGGCTTGGTGATCGCGCGTGCGCGGAAGCTGGACATGCGGGAACTCCTTTCGGCACAAAACGTGCGGGCTTGAGCAAAAGTTCCGTTGGCGCGCGGTCGGCAAGACCGGCAGCGCATTCGGATGAGACCTGCATCATAGCATTTTGCGCGATGTTCCGGCAGAGGGGGGCCGGAACCCGAGAGCTGGCGCGTCAGCTGAGCGTGTCCAAAGGCTGGAACACCATGCCGCTGGGCGTCTCCTGGAACCAGGCGGTGACGCCGAACACATCGGCCAGGCGCCGGGAGGTCAGAACATCCTGCGGTGGACCATCGGCAACCAGGCCCTTCCCGCCGAGCAGGATGAGCCGGGTGCAGTGGCGTGCTGCAAGCCCCAGGTCATGCAGCGAAACCAGTGAGGATTTGCCACTTCGTGCCAGCGCCGCAAAGGTCTGCATGGTCGAGATCTGGTGTGCGGGGTCAAGGCCCGCGATGGGCTCATCGGCCAGCAGCAGCGGCGTCTCCTGCGCAAGTGCGCGCGCGATCAGGACCCGGGCCTGTTCGCCGCCCGAAAGCTGGGTGGCATCGCGGTGGCGCATGCCGCCGAGTTCCATCCGGTCCAGCGCAGTGTCGACAGCCTTGCGATCGTGGTCGGCGGGGTTCTGGATCGACTTCAGGTGCGGTGTCCGGCCCAGCGTGACCACGGTTTCCACGGTGACGGGCCAGGCGATCTCGCGCGCTTGCGGCATCCATGCCGCTTGCCGGGCCCGCGCGTTCTCGGACAGCGCCGCAAGACTGCATGTTCCGGTGAACGGCAGAAGACCCAGTGCCGCGCGCATCAGCGTGGTCTTGCCGGCGCCGTTGGGGCCGATAAGCCCCACGAACTCGCCCGGTCCGATATCGAAGGTGACGTCGCGCAGAACGTCCCGCCCCTTGAGCGACACCGACAGGTCCTTGACCGAGAGAAGCGTCATATCCGTTCCCGCCGCAGTTTCAGGATCAGGTGCAGGAAGAGCGGTGCGCCGACGAGGGCCGTGAGCACGCCCAGCTTGAGGTCTCGCGACGGAAGGACCACCCGCACGGCGATGTCGGCGGCGAGCACCATCGCCGCACCGCCCAGGGCCGAGGCCCAGAGCAAGCGCGACGGATGCGCGCCGACCAGGGGCCGCAACAGGTGCGGCACCACGAGACCGACAAATCCGATTGCGCCGGCCACCGCCGTGCCCGCGCCGACGACACAGGCGGTCCCCAGCACCAGCATCAGGCGCAGACGGGTCAGGCCGATGCCCATGGCCTGCGCCGAATCCTCGCCCAGGGTCAGCGCGTCGAGCCCGCGGCCAAGGCCGCCCAGCAGGGCAAAGCCCACCGCCATGAACGGCGCGGCAAGCCAGACGTGGGTCATGGATCGGTCGGCGAGCGAGCCCATCATCCAGAAGACGATCTCGCTTGCGGCGAAGGGGTTGGGCGACAGGTTCAGCACGAGCGACGTCAGCGCGGCCGCCAGCGCCGAAACGGCGATCCCGGCCAGTATCAGGGTCAGCGACGTGCCGCGCGACCCGGCCAGCGCCATGATCAGGAACACGCCGCAAAGCGCACCGGCCAGGGCCGAGAAGGGCAGGGCCAGCGCGAAGGACGCGGCCACGCCGGTGTGGATGGCCAGCACCGCGCCGAACGCCGCGGAGCCGGACACGCCGATCAGCCCCGGTTCCGCCAGCGGATTGCGCAGGTAGCCCTGCATCGCGGCACCGGCAAGACCGAGGCTGGCGCCGATCATCAGGGCCAGCAAGGCTCGGGGCAGGCGGATCTCGCGCATGACAAGCGTCATCGCGCCGCCGTCGTCGACGAAGAGCGCTGAAAGGCTGTCGGTGATGCCGATCTCGGCGGGGCCAATCAGCAGGGATCCGAAGAACAGCCCGACGACCAGCACGCACAGGATGATCGCCAGACGGGTCATGGCGTGTTTTTCGTCAGCCGATGACGGGTCTCGGCCAGCGATTCTATGGCGCGCAGCACGTGGGGCGTGCCACAGACCCAGTCGCTGTCCGTGACCGTGGCAAAGGGCAATTCGGCGCGCAGCGCCTCGACCACCGGATGCTGCATGATCGCCTCGGAGCGCGAGGCGCCGGGATATGGCTGCGAAGTGATGACGATGTCGGGATCAAGCATCGCCAGCGTTTCCAGCTGGATTTTCATCTGAGTGCCGAGCCCGGCCTTGACCGCCGCGTTGTCGAAGCCCGCGGCCTGAAGGATCTGATCCGACAACGTGCCTGCCGGCGACGTATACCCGCTGGCGTAGTACAGCATCGCGTCGGGCCGGTCGCCGCTGTCCTGTTGCAGCGCGGCAAGGCGCGCATCGAAATGGGCGACCATCTCGCGTGCGGCGGACTGCCGGTGCAGAATCTCACCCATGCGAAGAATGTTACTGCGGATCTCTGGCAGGGATCGAGCCTGCTCGAACTCGACCACCTCGACGCCCAGCCGGCGCAGCATGGCGACACTGGCGCGCGTCGTGAAATTGCCCGCCAGAACCAGGTCGGGCTTCATCAGGTAGATTTCTTCGGCCAGGCCCTGGTTTATCACGTAGTCCCGCGCCTCTTCGGTCATCGCCGACATCCGCGGGTCGAGCGAGATGTCGGAAACCGAATGCAACTGTCCCGGCCCGGCAAGCAGCATGGCAAGCTGATCGGTGCAGAGATTCATCGACACGACGCGGCGCGGCGCCTCGGCCGAGGCAAGGCCCGCCCAGCACAGGATCACTGCGAAGGCGAGCCGGGTCGCGACGATATGAAAGCGCCGCGCCGCCATGTCAGAAGTTCGCGGTCACGCCGAAGAACGCGGTGCGGCCTTGCGTCGAGTATCCGTCCAGTTCTTCGTAGCTTTCGTCCGTCACGTTATGGATCCGTCCGTAGACCTGGATGTCATCGGTAACTTCGTGGCTGAACCCGACATTCACAAGCGTATAGTCCTGAAGCTCTACCACATTCGCACCGAGCGACGCCGCGGTGAAGTCGCTGTCGAAGAGACCGGCGACATGCTGCACCTCGAGGTTCAGGCGGGTGCGGTCATTCGGCATCAGGTAGCCCAGCCGCAACAGCGCCTCGTGCTCGGGGCGCCGGACCTCGACGCTGCCGTCAGGGTTTTCGGCGTCGAGCCAGGTATAGCTGAGCGACATGTCCAGCCGGTCGGTCAGGGCGGCGCTGGCGGCGACCTCGATGCCTTGCCGGTCGCTTGTGCCGGTCTGGTTGACTGGTGTCGAGATCCCCGTGCCAGGGTCGAAGACCGACGTGATCTCGTCCGTCAGTTCCTCGTTGAAATAGGTCACGTCGATCAGGCCACGACCGTTCAGGAATTGCTGCTCGACACCGAAATCCCAGCCTTTGCTCTGTTCGGGTTCAAGGTTCGGGTTGCCGGCGAAGTTGGCGAAGAAGCCGAATTGCTCGATCAGCGTCGGGTTCTGGACGCCGGTGCCATAAGAGGCATGCAGGCGCGTCGTCTGGTTGGGCAACTGGTAGGAGGCACCGATCGCGTAGGTCGTGAAATCCTCGAACTTGTCATTGAAATCGTGCCGCACGCTGCCCTGTAGCGCAAAGCCATTTCCGAAATCGCCCTGGTATTCGAGCGCGATGGCCGTCTGTTCACGCGAACGTTTGACGAGCTGTCCCGGCGCGAAGACGATCGTGGGATCGTTTTCCTTGTAGGTCAGACGCTCCCATTCGGCGGCGAAGCTAAGGGTATGGTTGGCGCTGTTGAGGGTGGGCGCGTCCAGCGCGACCGTGCCGCGATAGGCGACTTTTGCGCGGGTGCCGGAATTGTCTGAATTGCGCACGCCGGCGCCGCTCACACCCTGGCGGTCGATCGTGCCGAAAGACAGGTCAACCCGGTTCAGGAGCCGCCCGCCAAGCGTATCGAGTTCTGCGTAAAGGCCACCATAGGTTTCCTGAAGCGATGTGCCCGACAGGTCATCGACGACAAGACCTGCGCGGGTCGGGGCGCCGAACACGCCGCTGTCGCTGTCGCCGGTGCGGTCGACATGGCGGATACTGCCGCCGATCGTCAGAACCTCGTTCACACGGTAGCGGCCCTTGAGGTTGTAGGTGCGGTTCAGATCGCCGTCATCCTCGCCGCCGGGCGTGCCGGAAATGTCGAATCCGCCGGTTTCGCGCCGCGCAGCGGAAAAGCTGAGTTGACCGCGTTCGGTATTCAGGCGCAGGCCGAGGCGGCCCTCGGTGGTGCCGTCCGATCCCACTTCAAAACCGACGTTGCCAGAGAAACCCGGCTCTTGCGCCGTCTTGGTGGTGATCGAAATGACCCCGCCGATGGCGTTGGAGCCGTAAAGCGCCGATTGCGGTCCGCGAATGACCTCGATGCGCTCGATATCGGCGGCCAGAAGGCCGGAAAAGTCGTACTCGCCGGTATTGGGGGCGGCGACCTCGATCCCGTCAATCAGAACGAGCGTGTGGTTGCCTTCGTGACCGCGCAGACGCACCTGGGTGACGCTGCCATAGGCGCCGGTGCGGGATACGGAAACACCCGGCAGCGACCGCAGCAGGTCCGCGACGTAGACCGCGTTGCGGTCCTCGATTTCTTCCTCGGTGATGACGCTACCGGCCCGGCCATACGCGCTGCCTTCGATGGGCGTCAGACCGCCGGAGACGAAGATCGTGCCGAGGTCGTAGGGTTCATCCTGCGCGACGGCGGGCTGGATGAAAAGGGCGGTGGTTGCCGCAAGGACGGACTTGAACGGGCGTGACATGGATTGTCCCTCCGGGGCGCGCTTGATGCGCTGATTTTTTGGTTCATGCCTGGAAGGAAACTCTTCGCAGACGGTGCAAGTGTCACCGCTACGGAAGATCCGTTGTCGAAACGCGCCCCGCGTTCGGACAGGGTGATCACCTCGGCAGGTCTCCTGACTTGCGGGTCAACGCTTGGCCGGGTCTTCCCATCATGCGCCGCATGACAGTGACATGGTCCGGCCTCGCTCTCCGCCTACAGTTGCGGGGGCAGTTGCGGAGTTGACGCCTGGCGCGTCGCACCGCATTCCCTATTCTCCCGCCGGAAAGCCGACAGGAACCGAAGCGACTCGGGTGTTAGTGCATGACGCCGGGTGAGGAAAGAGAAAATCCCAACGCGGGACCGGCTGACGTCTTGCCGTGTCAATTTGATCTGGGTTTCGACCTGCGTCGCGCGGTCGTCGGCCCAGGAAACCGAATCCGTAAGTTCATCCGGTGCCTGGGCGGTTTTCTTGAGTGTCCTGGCCTGCCTTCGGGTACGACGCGACAGGTCGTTCGAGAATTTCCCGAAATCAGGACAGGCAGGATTGGACGGTTTCCACCACGGTTCCTGCGTCGCGGGCAATCACGACGCCCGCATCGCGCAGAAGCGAAACCTTGTCATCGGCCGACAGGTTGCCGAAGACCGACAATGTGCCGGCGTGGCCCATCCGGCGGCCGACCGGCGCGTGGCGCCCCACCACCAGACCCACCACGGGCTTGCCGTAATCGACCGAAGAGAGATACTCGGCGGCCAGTTCCTCTTCGCGTCCGCCCATTTCGCCGATCAGCACCACGGCCTTCGTATCCGGGTCGTCACGGAACTTTTCCAGGCAGCCGACAAAGCCGATCCCGTGCAGCACGTCGCCTCCGACACCGACGGTTGTGGACTGGCCCAGATTGGCGGCGCTGCAACTGGCCAGAACCTCGGACGTGAGCGAGGCCGAGCGCGACGCGATGCCGATCTGGCCCGGCTTCGCGTCGACGGTCGGCATCACCCCTATCTTGCATTGTCCGGGCGTCAGGATTCCCTGGCTGTTCGGGCCGATCAGCATTGTCTGCGACCCTTCGAGCGCCTCCTTGACCCTGCGCATGTCGTGTTGCGGCACCCGTTCGGTGATGCAGACGACCACCTCTATCTCGGCTTCGATCGCCTCGATCATGGCGTCGGCGGCTTTGGGGGCGGGCACGGTGACAAGGCTGGCATTGGCCTTCGTTTCCTTGACCGCTTCGGCGCAGGTGTGAAAGACCGGCAAGCCGAGATGCGAGGTGCCGCCACGCCCGGGACGTACGCCCGCAACGCAGTTCGTTCCGTAACGCATCGCCTGGTCGGTATAGAACGTGCCGGCGCGACCGGTCATGCCCTGAACCAGGAGTCGGGTGTTCTCGTTGACCAGAATTGCCATCAGCGTGCCCCCTTGGATGCGATTTCGACCGCGCGGTTGACGGCCTCGGACATGGTGCCGCAAATCTCGACCGGCACCTTTCGGTCGACGAGAATGCGCTGGCCCCATTCGGCGTTCTGGCCGGCCAGACGGGCGATAACGGGCTTGGTGCCCTTGTTGCGCGAATAGGCGAAGTTCACGCCCTCGGCGATGGTATCGCAGACCGTCATGCCGCCACCATGCACATTCAGCAGGATGGCAGTGACCGAAGGCTCCTGCAGCAGCAGTTCGACGCCGCGGGCGATGTCCATGCTGGTGGCGGTCGTGCGGATATCCATGAAGTTCGCGGGCTTGCCGCCCGCATCGATGATCATGTCGTTCGTGGCCAGGCCCAGCCCCGCGCCGTTGACCACGACCCCGAGGTTGCCGGTCAGCTTGACGAAGTTGATGTTGCTTTTCTGCGCTGCGGTTTCCACGGCGGGCAGACCCTCGCCCGAGACCATCGAATCCCATTCCGGGTGCCGGAACGCGGCACTGGCATCCAGCGCGACCTTGGCGTCGATGGCCATCCAGGTGCCGTCGGGCGTGCGGACGAACGGGTTGATCTCCAGCAGCGCCATGTCGTTCTCGATGAACGCCTCGCAGGCCGACAGAAGTTGCTCGACTGCCTTCTCGTCCTCCATCCCGATGCCGGACAGAAACTCGGTCAGACCGGCGCGGTCCGCATCAATGCTGCCGGTCAGGCTGTGCTTGGCGACTTCGCTGGCGTTCATCTGCGCCTTCTGCTCGAATTCCACCCCACCATCGGGGGAGGCGACGAGTAGCGGTGCGCCAGTGTCGGGGTCTAGTGCGAAGGCAATGTAATACTGGGCGTCATGCTTGACGTCGGCTTCGACATAGACGGCATGCACCGTTTCACCGGTGGCGCCGGTCTGGTTCGTGATCAGTTGCTTTCCCAGAAGCCTGGCAGCCTCGTCCTTTACCGCAGAGGCGGTGGCGGCGAACTTGATGCCGCCGGCAAGGCCGCGCGCGCCCGAGGTGATCTGCGCCTTCACCACGAACTTGCGGGCCGGAATGTTGGCGCAGGCGGCCTCGGCTTCGTCAGGCGTGCGGGCCATCTTGCCCGGCGGCACGGACACGCCGTACTGGGCCAGCAATTCCTTGGACTGGTATTCTGCAAGCAGCATGCGCGGCCTCCCCTCGGCGATGGCTCTTGGTATTTGGTATGCCAAGACTAACAGTCGTGTCAATGAGGTGAGTATGCGTTGTGTTCTCCTATGGCGCCAGCCCCCTTGAAGGCTAGACCTTGGTATGAACACGCGTCCGTATGGCGGGGCTGCCGCGGACTGCGTGGGCCGGGAAATGCTCCCGGCCCGACGCTTGATGTCTTATTTTCCGATAGCTTCGAGCACGGCTTCGCCCAATCCTGCGGGGGACTCGGCGACGGTGATGCCGGCGGATTTCATCGCCTCGATCTTGTCGTCGGCGCCGCCCTTGC
>NZ_JARAMK010000008.1:42500-224253 GCF_028807495.1 Roseovarius sp. SK2 | reverse complement strand
CGATCTTGATGACCTCCGCCCCCATATCGGCCAGAAGCATCCCGCAAAACGGCCCAGCCGCGATCTGGCAAATCTCGACCACGCGAACGCCGGCCAGCGGAAGGGATTGCGGTTCGTTCATCAGGTTTCCTTTCGTGTTTGCAGCGCGGCAGACGCCTCTTCCGCCGCCGTCGTCACCATCTTCGCAAGTTCCGGAATGCGGGTCTCGGTCACCCTATCCGCGGGACCTGCGATGGACAGCGCCATCCGGACACGTCCGTTCAGGCCATAGATCGGTGCGCCGATCGCACAGACCCCGCCGCGCCATTCGCCGCGATTGATCGAATAGCCCCGGTCGCGGGTGGCTTTCATATCCTCCACCAGTGCATCGAGATCGGTGATCGTCTCATCGCTCTGCGCGACCGGCTCCAGCGCGCGCCATCGGGTTTCCCCATCTGGATCGAAGGCCAGGATCGCCTTGCCCGTCGCCACGCAATAGGCCGGCGCACGCTCCCCCACGCGGGTGAAGGTGCGCACCGCTTCCGGGCTGTCCAGCCGATGCAGGTACAGGACTTCGTCGCCGTCGATCAGGCCAAGGATCACCGTCTCGCGGCTATCGTGGCGCAGCCGCTGCATTGCCGGAAGGCACGGATTGATCCAGTCGGGCTGCTCCGACCGCATCATCGCGACCTCCCAAAGACGCAGTGTTGCGCCATAGCGAACCGTTTCCGGGTCCTGCTCGACGTACCCTTCCTCGATCAGAGTGTGCAGCAGGTGGTGAGCGTTTGTCTTGCTAAGCTCGGCCACGCGGGAAATATCGCCTAGGCTCATCGCGCCGCGCGCCGACAATATCTCGATAAGGCGCAACCCTTTGCGCAGCGTGGTATCCCGGCGCGGCGCCGCTTTCGGCTTCGATGCCGCGGAGTCCGCTTCTGCTGACGCAGCTGTCTTTCTGTCTTTCATCATCTCTCGTTCCTTTTTTCAGCCATCCAGACTGGGGTGGTGCAGTCCATCATAGCTGAATAGGTGCGAAGTGTTCGAGAACTGCAAACGGGCCCTCTCCGGGAACGCCCGGATATTCCGGCATGGCACGGATCCGGCCCCGCAACTTGCCCAGGAAAGTGGAAATCAGGCCGCAGGCCGCAAAGGATGTGTATCGAGGTTTTCGCTGTTTCTGGGTGGCTAGACGCGATCACGAGGGATTCCGTTGTTCTTCAAGCGTGAACGCCTTTTCACATACATTAATGGTTTTTGACTGTAAACCCTGAGATTGACGCTCCTGGAAGGCACTAATTGACATTCAAATGAGACGCCCCGGAATTGCCGGCGCATCCACGCGCGCTTCGACTTGACCGACAAGTACCTCATCGCAATCACCAGCGAGTGGAGATGAGACAAGAGACCGGGACCAAACAGAGTCAGGCCGAAAAGGCCATGAACCGGCTCAGCATGTTGGCACCTATGGCCATCACAAAGATCGCACTGCATATCTGGAGCGTCTCGAGGCCGCCCTGTTTCATTACGTCGAAGCACATGGTGCGCTTCACCGGCGTGATCAGGATGCTCATGGACGCGCCCACGGCCCCGGCCACGAAAAGCTGGCTGATCGGCACCCGGGCGATAATGCCCTGGAGGATGCAGAGGATCGAGGGGGCATCAGCGCGCGCCAGGTGAAGACGGCAAAGAGCAGTGCGGCGAGGAAATGCAGCACCTTATGGATCGTCTCCGGCAGCGGCCGCGTCACCACCTCCACCGCGATATGGGCGTTCCGGCTTTTCGACCAGGACGAGGGGCAAAAAGCAGATGGCGACCATCTAGTACTGCGAGCCGATAGGAATGGTGCCGGGCAGCGGACTGTTGAAGAACGCCTGCGCACGCTTGGCCTTGCCGATCCCATTGCCCACGCGGGTGTCGCGTGAGCACCCGGCGGCGCGCCGCCGGGGTCGAAACGCCTGTCGGCGACGGTCAGGGGGTCAGCACGGCGCGGCCGATGACCTTGCCCTTCTCCAGGTCTGTGATCACGGTATTGGCTTCGTGCAGATCATGTGCGCGGGTGGGGATCCGCCCCAGCTTGTCATCCATGGCCATGCTCATCAGATCGCGAAACTCGGTCAACGATCCGACGCAGCTGCCGACGATCCGCGCCGACTTCCAAGTGATGTAGGGGATGCGCCAAGGCGTTGCTCCGCCGTAGAGCCCAACGAGCACGAGCGTGCCCGCCTTGCTCAGGGCTTCGAAGCCCAGTTCGGTGGTCTTGGGGTTCCCCACGAAGTCGATCACGCATTTGACCGATCCGCCGCAGGCGCGCTGCACTTGCGCGACGGCATCCGTGGCGGCGCCGTCGATGGCAGCACCGGCGCCGGCGGCAATTGCTGCCTCGCGCTTGGCCGGATCTACATCCACGACGACCGGCGACCGGGCCCCGAGCGCCTTGAGAATTTCGATCGCCATAAGTCCAAGCCCGCCGGCGCCGATGATGACGACCGTTTCCTCCGCGACCTGCGGACGTATCTTGTTGATCGCGCCGAAGGCAGTCAGCCCCGAGCAGGAAAGTGGCGCGAGGTAGAGCGGATCGCGGGTGCCGATGTCGACCAGGTAGCGGGAATGGCGCACCTTGATATGCGAAGCAAAGCCGCCCTCGAGCTGCACGCCGATGAAATGCGGCTGGGTACAGAGATGCTCGTCACCGGTCTTGCAGGTGTCGCACATGCCGCAGCCCTGCCAAGGGTAGACAACGACCTTGTCACCCAGGCTTACCCCGGTCGCGCTGTCACCCATGCCGATCACCTCGCCTGCGATCTCGTGGCCGAGGATGCGGGGCAGCGGCCTGCCGCGGTCGACGATCTCGCCGTTGCCCACGTCATAGCCCCCAGCCTTCATGTGGACGTCGCTGTGGCAGACCCCGCACGCGGTGATACGCAGGACGATCTCGTCCCCCGCGGCCTCGAGATCCGGGCGCTGCATAAGCTCCATATCCGCCCCGAATTTGACGACGCATTGGCATTCCATCTTCTGTCTCCTCTCCTGTAAACCTCAGAACTGGCTGTCGAACTTGTTGATGCGGTAGGCTTCCATCCCCTCCGACCCACCGGCGCTGCCCCAAGCCGCTGTCCCGGCGACCGCCGATCGGCGAACCGAAATAGACGAATCCAAAGGTGTTGTTGTCGACCATCCCGGCGTCGATCCGCGTGGCGGCTGACCGGGCGCGATCTTTCGAGCCGTTGAAGACGTAGCGACCAAGCACAAAGCCGGTGCCATTGGACGCCGCGTAGGCATCCTCGCCCCCGGCAAAGCGGTTGCAACGCTGCGAGTCACAGGGTTCGTCACCTCGATGGTAACGGGCGGCTGCCGCAGCCATGCACCGTCCGCAAACAGGGCCGGATCACTAAAACTGATCGTCACTGGGCCCCGCTTTTCTATATTTCAGAATTATATATCATATTTTGGAACACGCTATGCTACAGACGCGACCGGCGTCAAGCGGTTCCTTCAACCTTGACCGCGACGCTCTCGGCAGTTGATGGCCGAAGTGAGCGGACGCCATTCCCGCTTGACAATGATCACATGTTCCAAATAACAAAAACATGTTCTAACATACGTAACTCAAAGACCTGTCGGAATGACCTGCTATCTTCGCACAGATCAGTTCAGGCCGGACGCAGAGCCAAAGCAGCACGAGGAAGAGACGATGAAGGATCAGATCAATGAAGACGGCCTGACGGTTCGCGCCCGCGATGCCGAGGGCAATCCCCAGATGGCCGAGGGCCGCCTGCCGGAGGGCGGCGGGATCACCCAGACCGACGATTTTTTCATCGTTCACCACTACGCCCCCCACAAGGTCGGCAGCGAGGACTGGTCGCTCGAGGTGACGAAGCCGGACGGGTCGACCGCGAAACTCGTGCTGGCGGATATCGAGGCGCTGCCAAAGCGCGAAGTCACGGCGCTGCTGGAGTGCGCCGGGATGAGCCGCGGCTTCCTGGCCGACAAGACCCCTGGCACGCAATTCGGGCACGGCATGGTCGGCACGGCAACGTGGCGCGGCCCGCGACTGTCGGACGTACTTGATCACTTGGGGGTGCGCGACGGGTTCGAATGCGTGATCCTGCGGGGCGGCGACGAAGGCGTGACCCAGCCCGAGAACATGCATTCCGATTTCTCCAAGGGCCTGCCGAAAGAGAAGGCGCTGGACGGCTCCACCATCCTCGCCACCGAGATGAACGGCGCGCAACTGCCCTGGCTTCACGGCGGGCCGGTGCGGCTGGTGGTGCCCGGCTGGTTCGGTGTCTGGTGGGTAAAATGGCCGTGCAAGCTCGAATTTTCGACCGACCGGACCTACGGTGGCTTCTGGCAGAAGGAACGCTACACCTATCAGGATACGTCTGGCAGCATCACCGGCGTGGTTGGCCCGGGCCTGCCGCGCGCGATCATCCAGTCCCCCGAGGATGGCGACCAGGCCACGAAGGGCGGCAGTGTTTCCGTTTCGGGCATCGCCTGGGCCGGGGATCAACCGGTGGAAAAGGTCGAGTTGAGCCTCGACGGCGGCAAGACCTGGACCGCGGCCGAGTTGGGCGCGGACGAGGGTCCCTTCGTTTGGCGGACCTGGCGCGCCGAGGTTACGCTCGACGGACCGCCCGGCTACAACTTCCTGTCGGCCCGCTCTACCGACGTCTCGGGTCGGGTCCAGCAGACGCAGAGCGCGGCCAACCGGCTAGGCTATGGCAACAACGACATCCAGACGATCCGACTGAACGTCACCGCCTGATCGCGCAGCGGATCCCCCGACCGGCGACACGCGGCAGGGCGCATGCAGAAAATCTCGAGGACACATGAACAGCATAGAAACCACCACGGCAAATGACGACGGCATTCGCGCGCTGCTGAACCCGCGCTCCGTCGCCATCGTCGGCGCATCCGAGGATCAGGCCAAGTTCAGTGGAAGGATCACGCATTACCTGCTGAAGCACAGCTATGCAGGCGATGTCTACCTGATCAACCCCTCACGCGAGACCCTGTTCGGACGACGCGCCTATCCCTCGCTCGACGACCTCCCGGCCACACCCGACGTTGTGCTAATCGGCACGCCGAAGCCGACGATCGCGGGCATGATCGACAAGGCCGGGCAGCGCGGGGCCAAGGTGGTGGTCGTCATCTCCAGCGGTTTCGCGGACGCGGGCGATAAGGAAGGCGAAGCGGCGCTTGCAGCGCTGGCGAAGTCGCACGGGATGCGCTTGATCGGGCCGAACGTCATGGGCTTTGCCAGCCCGGTCAACAACCTGGCGATGATGTCCTCGCACGTCTTGAAGGTCGACAGGCTGCGCACCGGCAACATCGGCATCGTCAGCCAGAGCGGCGGTGTCCTCAGCGCCCTGATGGACTTCGTGGAGCAGCACGGGTTCGGCATCTCGCACGCCTTTCCAACCGGCAATCAGGCGGACGTCGATTTCTGCGACCTCGTCGGCGGGCTGGTCGACGATCCGATGACGCAGGTGATTTGCACCTATGTTGAGGGCCTTAGCTCTCCCTCCCGCTTCATCGAGACGGCGCGGCGCGTGCGCGCATCTGGCAAGACTTGGCTGATGATGAAATCAGGCCGGACCGAGGCCGGGATGGAGGCCGCCTTTTCCCATACCGCGAGTCTTGCTAGCAGCCACGACGCCTTCACCAACATCTGCCGCGACAACGGGATCGTGCTGTTCGACGACTTCGAATCGTTTGTCACCGCGACCCTGCTTGTCTCGCACAGCCCAGCGGCGCGGATCGACCGGATCGGTGTGGTCTCTCCTTCGGGGGGAAGCTGCGTCATGACCGCCGACCTGTTCAGCGACATGGACCTGCCAATGGCCGAGTTCGGCCCCGCGACCCGCGCGGCCCTGCCGGCGTACTTTCCCGACGACATGACGAACCCGGTGGATACCGGCGCGGCCGTCAAGGATCCGATCGTGGGTGCCAACGGTCCCGTGACGCAGGCTATCGTGCAGGACCCGGCGGTCAGCCTGCTGCTGGGTGTGATCAGCACCTGTCCCGACGTCCGGCTGGTCTCCCAACTGGTGGCCGATGGCGCGGGTGATACGCCACATCTGCTGGTGATCCAGCCCGCCGCGATGGCGGACGAGGCGCGTGCCTACCTGCGCGAGAATGCCATCCCCTATACTGACAGCCTGCACGGCGCGGCCCGCGCCATCCGCGCCCTGCGCGCTGCGGGCACAAGGACGGCCCGCACGGCCGCCATCCGTCCGGAGGGCTGCGCCCTGCCCGCGGACCTGCCTTCCGGACCGTTGGACGAGAAGGCGGCCAAGGCCCTGCTGGAAAGCTACGGCATCCGCACCAACACCGGCAGGCTGGCTACCGACGCCGAGAGCGCGCGGGGCATCGCCGCCGGGTTGACCGCGCCGCTTGTGCTCAAGGTCGTGTCGCCGGACGTCGTGCACAAAGCGGATGTCGGCGGCGTGATGCTGGACATCGACGGCCCCGAGGCGATGGCCGATGCTGTCCGCGCGATGCGCGCCCGGCTGGAACAGACCGCACCGGATGCCGAGATCCACGGCTTCCTCGTGCAGGAACAGGCCACCGGCCTCGCCGAGGTAATGATCGGGGTACAGCACGACGACCTCTTCGGCGCGATGATCATGGTGGGCGCAGGCGGTGGGCTGGTGGAACTGCTGGCCGACGTGGCCACGGCGAGCGTCCCGGTGTCCCCGGAAGACGCCAAGCGGATGCTGGGAACCCTGAAGATCGCGCGTATCCTCGAAGGCGTCCGGGGGCAGCCGCCACTGGACATGGACGCCGTCGCCGACGCGATTTCCCGGACAAGCTGGCTGGCGCACGACCTGGGCGGCCGCCTGCGCGAGCTGGACATCAACCCCCTGTTCGTTGCCGAGGCGGGCAAAGGGGCCGTTGCGGTGGATGCCCGGGCGCTGATGGCGCCCGCGACCGCCTGATCGGCTCTTCGCCGGACGATGCCCCTGTGAAGGAGACGCATGTGACCAACTCTCCCCCTCTGGCCGGAATAACGGTACTCGACCTGTCCCGACTGCTGCCGGGTCCGCTCGCGACACAGCACCTTGCCGATTACGGCGCGGAGGTGATCAAGATCGAGGAGCCGAAGCTGGGCGACTACGCCCGCCGGACCGACAGCGCGGGCAAGCACTCCGCCATCTTCAACGCCTTGAATCGCAACAAGCGGTCAGTAGCACTCGACCTGAAGTCCGAGGCGGACCGCGCCCTGTTTCTGACGCTCTGCGAGACCGCCAATCTGGTGGTCGAGGGCTTCCGGCCCGGCGTCATGGACCGCCTCGGGCTGGGCTATGACGCGCTTGCCGCGCGGAACCCGGCCATCGTGATGTGCAGCATCTCGGGTTATGGCCAGACCGGGCCGAACCGGCTGCGGGCCGGTCATGACATCAACTACCTCGCCGCCTCCGGCGTGTCGGATCAGACCGGCGCGGCGGGCGGCCCCCCGGCGTTGTCGAACTTCCAGATAGCGGACCTCGCAGGGGGCACACTGGCCGCCGGCATGGGGATGATGATTGCCCTCTACGACGCCGCGCGGACCGGTCGGGGGCGGCACGTCGACGTTTCGATGACCGACGCGGCCTTTACTCACACGGTTATGCCTGTGGCCGACACGGTCCAGCACGGGCGGCCGCCGGAACGGGGCCGGGGCCGGCTATCCGGTGCTTTCCCGGGCTACGGCTATTACGAGACGTCCGACGGGCGCTACATGGCTGTGGGCGCGCTTGAGGCAAAGTTCTGGAAGGTGCTGGTCAACGCGCTGTCCCGCCCGGACCTCGAATCCTGCGGACTGGGCACGCCCGAACAGCAACGCCATGCCCGGTCCGAGCTCGAGGCGATCTTCCGCGGGCGCACGCAGGCCGACTGGGCCAAACATTTCGCGAATCACGACTGCTGCGTAAACGCCGTTCTCACCACGGAGGAGGCCCTCGCCTCGGCGCAGGTGCAGGCCCGTGGGCTGGTGCTGGAGGAAGGCAAGCTGGCGCCGCCGGTCCGCATGTCGCGGTTCGAGCCGGCGATCACGCGCCCGGTGCCCGACCTCGGGGCCGACACGGCGGAGGTCCGGCAGCGGGCCGGGGGCGAGACTACGCGCTAGAGCAGACGCGCCCTGCCGTGACCGTCAGGCCCAGATGTTGGGGATGCTGTCGCCAGAAAAGCCCGAAATGAACTGTTTGGCCTTGCCGGTCTCGAGATCGAAGACTGACCGCGGCACCTTACCGATATTCGCGCCATAGATGTGGATGCTGATCGACACCCGGTCATCGTAGGCGTTGCGAACCTTGTGGACGTCGCCGATGTCGGGCGATACCAGGTCGATCATGCCGGGATCGAGCCGTTCCTCGCCGGTGCAGACCATCGGCGCCCCTTCTGCGGGCGGCTCATAGCTCTGCGCAACTTCCGCGCCGCGCAGCATCCCGATCATGCCCCAGACGGTGTGATTGTGGATCGGTGTCTCCTGTCCCGGCCCCCAGACAAAGCTGACCACCGAGAACCGCTCGAAGGGATCGCAGTGCAGCAGGTACTGCT
This sequence comes from Roseovarius sp. SK2, assembly GCF_028807495.1. NCBI lineage: Bacteria > Pseudomonadati > Pseudomonadota > Alphaproteobacteria > Rhodobacterales > Roseobacteraceae > Roseovarius > Roseovarius sp. SK2. The sequence continues at coordinate 215,736 of NZ_JARAMK010000008.1, read as the reverse complement.
GGTAGAATTCGGGGTGCGGGCGGGCACAGGCTTGGGGCAGCCAGTCATCCGAGGAGATGAGCGTGGCGAAGGGCGCCTGCAGGGTCTCCAGTATCTCGGACTCGGCGGCGCCTCCATCCAGTGTCTCGGTCGCCTTGCGTATGAATGTCCTGAGCAGCGCCGTCATTCTTTGGCCTCCCATTAGAGTTCTCGGCCCGGATCGCCGGGCCATGTTCGTCAAGGCCGGGCGGGCGACGCAGCGCAGCCCTTGGACGCACGATGGTTATCATCGGCGGACCAAAAGTGCGGGTCCGGCTACCGCCTTGCAGATCGATCTCGGACAGGAGACCATCAATTCTGTCTGCAATGCACAACACGTTCGCCATACCAGCCTTTACTTTCACAATACAGAATAGATTTCTATAAAATGGAATTTCATTGTGGTGTCAATGGAGGACTGGATGACTCGAGAGATGGTTGTTGCAGTCCGGGAGGGCGGGGGCCTTGACGGCAATCATCGGGCCCGGCCGGCTCGCGCGACTTGTCGGGCCGGCAATGATGCGCAACCTGTCTGACCGTCCCGATCCCGTCGATCTCGATACCGCTTTGAAATGTGGGTCTGCGACCGGATCGCCAACCTGGCCAATCGGGAGAGTGCGCTCGGCACGCACATGAGTTGCATCGAGGCCCGGCGGATCGGCTACGAGGGCTATGGAAGGGACATCGATGCCCTTGTGCGAAGTGCCGCCGTGTCCGGGCTCAAGGAAAGGATCCGACGCTACAGCGAGCGCGCCCGGGTCACTCGCAAGGCGACAGTGTGACACGCTTTCCATCCGTGGAGTAGAAATGCTATTCTCACACTTCAGTCGGAAAGGAATATACATTTGGCGGACAAGGCTTTCGTTAAAGGATTGAAACTCCTTTCTGCGCTTTCCGAGAGCGGCGGACCGAGAACGCTGACCAGTCTCGCTGATCAGCTGGGTCTGACGAAAAGCAATACGCATCGCCTGCTGCACACTTTGATCGAAGAGGGGTTCGTCAAGCAGGACGGCGAAAAGGGACTTTATTCCGCGACGCTGCGCTTGTGGGAAATGGGGTCGCGCATCGTGGCCGATCTTGACCTGATGGGAATAGCGCGCACTCCGATGCAGGAATTGTCCGACAAGGTGGGCGAAACCATTCACCTGTCGGTTCTCGATGGGCTCGAGGTGATTTACGTTGACAAGATCGAGGCCACGCAGGCGGTCCGCGCCTATACCAACATTGGCGCGCGCGCGCCCGCTTGGGCGGTGGCCACAGGCAAGGCGATGCTGGCCCATATTCCCGCGGCCGAGGAGGCGCTGATTGCCTCCGCCCGTCGAAAAAGGTTCTCGCCCAAGACGCTGGTGACCAAGGACAGTCTGCGGGCCGAATTCGCGCGCATTCGCGAGACCGGCATCGCCTTCAACAACGGGGAATGGCGCCCGGACGTCTGTGGCGCCGCCTCACCGATCCGGGACGCCCGTGGGTCCGTCATCGCGGCGCTGGGGATCTCCGGGCCGGCGATCCGGCTGAACGCGGAACGGCTTCAGGGCCTTGCCCCGGCGGTCATCTCGGGGGCACTGACCATGTCTCGGGCGCTGGGGTGGCAGGGACAGGACTAACTCGTCCTCCGCCGTCCATCGGTTTCCGCCCTGCTTGCTGATTCAGAGATTGCGCTGTCATGCCGGCCCGCGGGTCGGAAAATCTGCGACAACGACAACGCGAGCTGGAACAGCACCACCAGCGTCGTCACCCCGTAGAAGAAGATCGCGATGCCACTGGAGAAGAAAACGGTCAGGTCGCCGCGGGATATGATCAGCACGCGCTGCAGGTTGTCCTCCAGCAGCGGCGAGAGCACGAAGCCAATTAAGAAAGCCGCCTCCGACACCCGAAGCGCCCGGAAGGCAAGCCCGACGAAGCCGGCGAAAAACATGACCCAGACGTCGAACATGGAGTTGGATATGGCGTAGGATCCGACCACGGTCAGCACGATGACCATCGGGAAAAGGATCGCGCGGGGCACCTCGACGATCCGGCGGATCAGCGGCACGCCGAAGCGCCCGACCACGAGGATCACACCGGAGGACACCAGCAGCGCGACATAGAGCGCGTAGACGAAGCTGATGTTGTCCTGGAAAAGGTTCGGCCCCGGCGCGAGGCCGTGGAAGAAGAAAGCCCCCATCAGCATTGCGGTGATCACGTCGCCGGGAATGCCGAGCGCCAGCAATGGTATCAGGGTCGAGGCCCCGGTGCCCGAATTGGCGCTTTCCGCCGCGGCCACGCCCGACAGGGCGCCTTGGCCGAATTCCTTGCGGTCCGGCGCCGTCTTGCGCGCGATAGCGTAGGAGGCGAAGGTTGAAGGCGTAGCCCCGACCCCGGGGATCGCGCCCAGCACAATGCCGACAGCGCTGCCACGCAGGATTGTCGGCAGGACCATGCGGAAGTTCGCCCGCGACAGGCGTCCCCGCTGCTCCGGTTTTCCGGAGATTTCGATCTCGGCCTCCTTCGCCGGACGGAAATAGTATAGCAGGATATCCGGCAGCGCGAAGAGCCCCACCAGCAGCGGCAGGAAGGCGATCCCGTCGTAGAGGTTCGGCTGGCCGAAGGTGAACCGTTCGGTGCCGTAGATCAGGTCCAGCCCTACGGTGCCCGCGAAGAGCCCCAGCGCCCCGCCAATCACGCCCTTCAGCAGGCCCGCGTTCGACACGGCCGCAATGATCGTCAGTGAGAAGATGACCAGCGCCAGCAGCTCGACCGGGCCGAAGCGCAGACCGAAGCGGGCCAGCATACCGGCCAGCAGAATTAGCGCCAGAACCGAGATCAAGTCGCCGATGAAGGAGGCCCAAAGCGCAGTGTCCAGCGCCTCTCCGGCGCGGCCCTTGCGGGCCAGTGGATAGCCCTCGAGCATGGTACAGGCGGCGGCGGGCGATCCGGGCACGTTCAGCAATATGGCCGAGATCGACCCGCCGAAAAGCCCCCCCTTGGTGATACCCAGGAGCAGGACGATGCCCGCCAGCGGGTCGAAGAACAGCGTGAACGGCAGCAGGATGCCGATGGCCATGGTGATCGTCAGCCCCGGTATCGCACCAATGATCGCGCCCAAGATGACTCCGAGCGGCAGATAGACGAATATCTGCCAGTTCAGCAAGAGGTCCAGAGACGCCCCCAGATTTTCCATTATGATCTCCTCAGAAGAGGTCAGGCAGCCGGTTCGGCAACGGGATGCGGGCGATCTCGATGAACAAAACGTGCACGGTGGAACTGAACAGGATCGACAGCACGAGGCTGCGTAACGGTCCCAGCCGCGACTTGAACAGCAGCAGGCCGAAGACGAACAAGAACACCGTCAACGCAGTGCCCAGCACAGGCAGAAGCAGGAGCAGGCCGGCGAAAGCCGCGATGAAGACGATGCCGCGCAGCGGCGACATCGCCCCCAGCGATAAGCCCTCCTGTCCGCCGACGAAGATGCCGGCGAAAATGATGCACAGGCTGACCGCGACCACCACCCAAGCCAGCAGGCGTGGCAGGTCCTGTGGACTGAGCGAATTCGGCTGCACATAGCCGGGTGCCCTGATCCCCATGGGGATCAGGACGAACACAAGGAACAGACCGAGGCAGAGCAGGACCAGTCCGGGAAAGAGTCTCGATAGCATGTCGCTGTCTTTCCTCGGAAACGTCTATTGCTGTGCCAGATTCAACCGCTTGAGCGTTTCAGCGAAGAATGCGTGGTTGTCCCGCAGTTCCTGCCCGAAGGTCTCCGCGTCCCTATAGTCCGCGACGAGCCCCAGCTTTTCGAACCGTTCCAGAACGTCCTGGCGCTGCACGGCCTCCTCGACCGCGGCCTGCATCCCGTCTAGCGCTTCCTGCGACATGCCCGCCGGTGCGACGACACCGTACCAGATGATCGACTGCAGGTCTGCAAAGCCGGCCTCGGCCAGCGTCGGCACGTCCGGCAGGCCGTCCCAGCGTTCTTCCTTGAGGACGGCCATCGTCTTGACCGCGCCGGCCTGGCCCTGCGCCAGCAGCGGGCTGTAGTCGAAGGCTGCATCGATATGTCCGCCCACCAGGCTGTTGACCGCCTCATTCGATCCTTTGAAGGGCACGTGGGTGGCCTGCGAGCCGGTCATGTCCTTGAGCAGCTCGATGTAGAGATGCGTGGTGGAGCCGACACCGGCGGATCCGAAAGTCACCTCGCCGGGATGTTCGTTCATGTAAGCGACGAATTCCTCCATCGTGTCGACCGGGAAGTTGGGTCGCAGCGCAAGCGAGCCGATGGCAACATTCATCTTGGCGACGGCCTGGATGTCCTCGAGCGGGTCGTAGGAGACCGGGCGCATGTTCGGCGCGATGGTCAAGGTAGCATTGGGCGTAATACCGAAGACGCTGCCGTCCGCCGGGGCCGCGGCCAGGCGCGTCATCCCGATGGTGCCGCCGGCGCCGCCGATGTTCTCGACCGTGATCGACACGCCAAGAATTTCCTCCAGTGCAGGCACGATCGCCCGGGCAGCGTTGTCGGTGGTGCCACCGGGATTGTACGGAACCATCACCCGCAGGTCTCCCGTCGGCCATTCCGCCCGCGCCTCACCTACGGCGAGCGTTCCCGCAACCAGCAGCCCGGCCGTGGCGGCGGCCACCAATCTCCCTACAAATCTCAACATTGTCTTCCTCCCTTTGAATGAATGCCCGCGACTGGGTCCTCCGCCCTGCCGCGACCTTCCCTACTGCCCGCTGAACTCGGGCATTCTCTTCTCCCGCGAAGCGGCCAGACCTTCGTTCTTGTCGTCGCTCGCGTTGATCCGGTCGAATTCCACCCTGGCCTGCCACATCCGCTCCGCGGGGCAGGTCGTGATCGTCCCGTCGAGGACGTGGGTCTTCAGCGTGGCCAGCACCATGGGCGCCATGGCTGCCATGGATTGAGCCATTTCCAGCGCCACCTCGATATGCTGGCCGTCCTCGACGATGCGGTTAACCAGCCCCATCTCATAGGCGCGACGACCGGGCACCGGTTCGGCCATCAGCATGATCTCCATCGCGAGCTTGGTGGGAATGCGCGAGGCCAGCGTGGCCACGATCCCGCCAGTAAAGCCCAGCTTCGCCTCGGGATATGAGAACCGCGTACTCTCGGTCGCGACGCAAAGGTCGCTCATCGCGGCCATGACCAGCCCGCCGCCGACACACCAACCGGTGACGGCCGCAATGATCGGTTTCTTCGTGCGGATGCCCAGCCCCGGTGCGCAGCGCCAGAAATCGGGAATATCATGGAGATCAGCCCCGGCGCAGAAGGCCCGGTCGCCTTCGCTGGTCAGGATGGCGACACGCTGATCCGAGGCATCGAACTCCTCGAAGGCTTCCTGCAGCGCAAGGGCGACCGGCGTGTTGATCGCGTTCATCTTCTCCGGCCGGTTGATCGCGATGATCGAAACCTTGCCTTCTTTGCGTACCGTTACGACACTCATCTTATCCTCTTTCCTTTCAGTCGTTGTTGTCTGCCATGAGGATGCGCGCATCGACCGCTATGCATCCTTCCCCCGCCTTGCGCAGCAGTAGCGGGTTGATATCCAGTTCGCGGAACCCCGGCCCCGCCAGCGCCGCAAAATGCGAGACTCGGACGATCGCATCGACCAGGGCCGCACGGTCCAGCGGGCCACTTCCGCGGAAGCCAGCCACCATCGGCGCGATGGCCAGGCGGTCGATCATCGCCTCCGCCGTTCCGGCATCCACCGGCGCCGAGGCGAGCGAGACGTCGGCCAACAGTTCCACGAGGATGCCCCCGGCACCGATCATCACGACCGGCCCGAAGTCGTCATCGTTGCGGGCCCCGACGAGCAATTCCAACTCGCCCTCCTGCATGGCCTGGACCGAATAGCCCTCGATCCGGGCGTCGGGCCGCTCGCGGCTTATCCGTGCGCCCATCTCCGTCACCGCTGCCGCGACCGCGTCGGGACCATTCAGGTTCAGCCTCACACCGCCCGCGTCGGACTTGTGCACGATCTGCGGCGAGACGATCTTGACCACCGCCGGGCCGTCGAACCCTCCGGCAATGCGCCGTGCCTCCTCCGCGTCGAGGGCGATACCCCCGGCGTTCACCGGCACCCCGATCCCTTTCAGCACCTCCTTGGAGCGGTCTTCACTCAACGCGCCGAAGAGGTTTTTCGGCAGTTCCATGCCCTCTGGCTGGCTCGGCAAGGGACGCACGCGCATTTCGCGTAGCGCCATCCAGCCCTGCAGGGCGCGGATACCGGTGTCCAGCGTATCGACGATGACCTGCCCACGCGCCTTCAGGCGGTCGCGCGCCTCGTCGGCAGCAGCGCCGGGGAACATGAGCATGATGTTCGGCATCTCCTGCCCTTCCTTCCGGGCGGCATCGATTCCGTCGGCATAGGCCTCGCAGACATCTGCGAGCGCGGGCACGGTCGTCACCGCCGTCATGCCGAAAGCGACACCGGGGTCGCGGCACAGGGCAGTGGCGCTGGCGCGGACCGTGTCGGCATTGCGGGCGCCGCCGGCGGTGGCGTCGATGGGGTTGAGACGCGCGGCCTCGGGCAGGTACTCGGCAAGCGTGGCCCGCGTGCCGTCGGACCATTCCGCCAACGGCAAGCCCGCTTCGGTCAGCCGGTCGGCCAGCACCGTGGTGCCGCCGCCCGAGAAGCTGAGCCCGCCAACCGCGCCAGGCTTCGGCGCACCGGAAGCGCCTAGAACCGCCGCCAACGTGATCATGGCGTCGAGGTCATCCATCGGCAACACGCCGTTCTCGCGACAGATCGTGTCGAACACCTTGTAATTGCCGGACAGCGACGCGGTATGGGAAAAGGCGGCCGCCGCGCCGGAGGCGGTGCGTCCGGCCCGGACCACCAACCACGGCTTGCCCGCGGCCCGGGCCCGGCGCGCCGTCTCGACGAAGCGGGGGGGAGCCTTCAGTCCCTCGATGTAGCTGGTGATGACCCGCGTCGCCGGATCGTCGATGGCGAAATCGACGAAATCGCAAAGCTCTAGGTCAGCCTGGTTCCCAATCGAGAACAGGTGCGAGAACCCGATACCCATTTCATTCGCCTTGTCGAACAGGGTTGCCATCATCGCGCCCGACTGGCTCGTGAAGGCGATGCTTCCCGACTTCAGGTCGTCGATGAAGAAGGCGGGAGAGGACGAGACACAGAGCCTTGCGCCGGGACTCACGAAGCCGAGGCAGTTGGGGCCGATCAGTCGGATGCCGTTCTGGCGGGCGATTGCCAGCACCTCGGCCTCCAGAGCGGCACCTGCCTCGTCCGCCTCGGAAAACCCGTTGGTGATGATGACGGCGCTTTGGACACCGGCTGCCGCACAGTCGCGAAGTGCCGCCGGCACCATCTCGCGCGGAACCACGATCGCGGCCATATCCACCGGGCCCGGCGCATCCGTCACCGTCGCGAATGCCGGCAGACCCAGGATCATTTCGCGTTTGGGATTGATCGGGATGATCCGGCCATCAAACCCATGGCGTACCAACAGGTGGAACAGCCGACCGCCGAATTTCGCCTGATCCTCGGACGCGCCGATGACGGCCACGGAATCCGGCTGGAATAGGGTCGCCAGCGATTTGCGCGGTATCGTGTAGTCGTTCACCCCATCTCCTCCTCAGGCGCGATACGAACAGTTGAAAAAGGCGATCTCGCCTGTCACTTCTGTTCCGTAACACAGAAATTAATTTCATAATACAGAAATATTTCGTCTGAGCGAGTTTCATGTAAACGGGAGTGGGAAGACGTTGTGGGAACAGTGCCAAGTTTTCTGATGGCGGCCGCGATCAACCTGAAGCCTAATCGTCAGGCAGCCATCCCGAGGGCGTATCCGTGCCACAGGTGTAATTTTGCTCTAATATCTTAGACGCTGAATTGTTGGCTGGGTGGTGCCGGGGCCATGTCAGAGGAACTTGGCTTGAGGCGGGTTGAACCTCCGCCTACCCAGCCCGAATGGCAGAACGCGCCCCTTTCAAGTACTTCAAATCCGGTCCCGAGATCATGCGTCTGACGGCGATGCTCTACGTCCGGCTCCCGCTCTCGCTGCGAAATGCCAAAACCTTCTCCACGAGCGCGGCATCGACGTCAGCGACGAGACGGTACGGTATTGGTGGAACAGGTTCGGCTCAATGTTTGCCTCAGAGCTAAGAAGAAAACGGGTTCAAAAGCTGCGTGCCGTCTCGAAATGGCAGCGGCACGTGGACGAAGTTTTCGTGAAGATTGAAGGCGAGCGCCACTATCTCTGGCGGGCCGTAGATCACGAAGGCGACGTACCGGAAAGCGTTGTTGCAAAGCGACGAAACAAGCAAGCCGCATTGAAAATGCTGAGGAAAATGATGCGGCGCTACGGTCGTCCAGAGGTGCTGGTTACCGACCGGCTCCCTTCGTATAAAGCCGCCCTGCGCGACCTCGGATGTGATGATCTCCAGGCATGTGGGCGCTGGCTCAACAACCGTATTGAGAATTCACACCTGCCATTCCGACGAAGGGACCGAGCCATGCAGCGCCTCCGCCGAATGCGAAGTCTTCAGAAATTCGCTGCCGTTCATTCTTCCATTTTCAACCACTTCAATCAGGGCCGAACACTCTCCAGCCGCGATATCTTCAAGCTGAACAGAACCGCCGCTCTCGCCGAGTGCCACAGTCTCGGCGCAGCATAAAAGACACCTTCACTGTCCAAGTGGAGGCGAGTTCGAATTGGTCTGACAGCACCGCCCATGTTCTTGATCCACCGTTTAAAAGAGCATTACGCTGCCGCCCAGTAGGCTGCCGTCCGCGACTCACCTTTCCGGAATCCTCTTTCGGCCAACCACTTGCGCGCCTGCTCTGCCTCGGATCTTTCAGCGGCGAAAAAGATGTACCGGTCGCTTTCGGGGAACGGCAGACCGGCCAGGGCCGACATCGGCGTTTCCCCCTTGCTCCGGATGCACCAGCGCAGGGTGACACCGTCGGGATGCGGTATCTTCTGAATGTCTTCCGAATGCGGCACGACGATCGCGGCCGCACCCCGCGCGTCGCGCGGCAAGACGGACAGGATCCGCGCCATGACCGGCATCCCGGTTTCATCTCCGACAAGCCCAAGCCAGCCAACCGGCGCAGGATAGCCACTCCCGCCCGGGCCGGTCAGGGCGATCTCGTCTCCCGGGCCCACCCGGTCGCACCACGTGGTCACACGCCCGCCATCATGTCGAAACACGTCAAAGCTCAGGCGCGTGCCTTGCCGCGTGGGTTCGGCCTCCCGCGTGGTGTAGACCGGCCGATGCCACTGGCCGATCCCGCCGGGCCAATCCGTGGCACCCGTTTCGTCCGTCACCGGCCAGGGCGCGCCCGCCGGTCCCATCAACAGACGAAAATGCAGCGGCTCGGCGGCGAAACGCCCAAGCTCATCGCCCTCGATCACCACCCTGCTGTAGGAGGGCGATATCCGCGTCACCCCGGCGACCCGCGCAAGCGCCTGGTTGCCGGGCTTTTTTCCGGCCAGATCTTCCTGCCAGTCGGGGACAAGCCCCATACCGGCCAGCCGCTCGACAAGTGTGTCGCGGATCAACTGCAAGCCGACCGCATCGGTGGCATCGATGGTGATCGCAGTGTCCTTTCCCCGCGGCTCGACGACAAGACAGCCCGTCATCAGGCCGATGCGAATCCCGTCGCCGTGCGGCTCGACCGGTCGCTCGGCGTCCTCGGCAAAGACCCGAAAGGCGGCGACGGCGCGTGTGCCGTCAACCGCCAGTATCGCTTTCGCAAACGTCAACCTCGCCTCAAAACGTGTAGTCGAGCTGCAGGCCGATCTCTTGCCGGTTGCCCAGCCCCTGAAGGCTCGCGCTGCTGTTCTCGTAGACCAGGTAATCCTCGTCGAAGAGGTTCGTCGCATAGGCCGTGATCCTGGCCTGATCCCACGCATAGCCCACGTTCAGATCGACCGTGGTGAAGGCGCTGAGCGTGTCCGGCGTCGCGTTGTCAAAGCGCGATTTCTGCCGCCCGGTATGCTTGACCACCCCGGAAGAGAACCATCCGGTCGGAGCGCCCCAGCGATACCCGACCGCGGCCGTGAATTCCGGCGCATTGGGAAAGCCGAGACCTGTGTAGTTCACGCCGCCGGTGTTGAAATCCTTGAACTCGGTATGCAGCAGACCGACCGAGGCGAAAAGATCCAGCTTGCCGGTCGCCGCGTAGTCCAGCTCGAACTCGGCGCCGTAAGATTCGGACTCTCCCGCATTGACGATGCTGTTGTTCGGAAACAGGCCGATCTCGACCTGCTGGTCATCCCATGTCTGCCAGAACGCCGTCGCAGAGAAACCCAGCTGGTCCTGCACGAACCGCCCCTGGTAACCCAGTTCGACGACCGTGGAGGTTTCCGGATCGAAACGGTACGCGCCAGCCAGGTTGCTCCCGGCGCCGCCGGGGCGGTAGCCCTGCTGCACCACAAGCGATATCCTGTCCTCGTTGGCCAGTTCGCGCGTCAGGCCCAGCTTGCCCAGGGCGACCACGTCGTCATAGGAAAAGCTGGTCGTGGCGCCGGAAACCACCTGCGTCGTTTCCTGGTCGATATGATCCAGCCGTCCGCCCGCGATCACCGACCAGCCGGGCGCGAATTCATAGGTCCCCTCGCCGAAAATCGCGGTGTTGTTGGTTTCGATATCGGTCATCTGGTTGATGCCGATGGTCAGCGGCTGCGTCGGATCGGCCAGGATTCCGGTGTTGAAGTAGGTGCCGCGGCGATAGGTATCCCGCACCTCGCGGCCGGCATAGGCGCCCAGCACCCAGCGCAGACCCTCGCTCTCGTAGTTCAGGCGGAATTCCTGCGTGAAGAGGTCCTGCTGCTGCCCCGCATCGGCCGATGTAAGCTCACCCGGGTTGCCGAAGTTCAGGGACCGCACGTCGGTTTCCGACATCGACACGCTCGTCATCGAGGTAAACTTGAGGTTGGCATTGATCTCGTGCGTGATCTCCAGCCCGAAATTGTTCGTGGTGGTATTGCGCACCTCTTCCAGTACCGTCAGCAGGCCCAGCTGGTTTTCCGGCGGAATGCCGAAGAACAGGCTCAAGGCCGCTGAGTTCGCCTGCAGGACCGGAAAGTTCGGACTCAGCGCCCCGTTGACATCACCGCGGTTGGTCCCGCTGGCCACGATGTTGGGGCTGGTATTGTCATAGGAGTGGGAATAGCTGAGCAGCACGCGCGTACGGTCGGTCGGCGTCCACAGGAGTTTGCCGCGCAGCGTGTGGTACTTGTCCTCGCTGATGTCGTCATACCCGCTGAACCCCTGGTAGGAGGGATAGTCGATCGAACTGTCCTTATGGTACCACTCACCGCTCAGCCGGATCGCCACGGTATCCGAAACCGGGCCGGTTCCCGCAATGCCCACGGTCCTGCGGTTATCGCTGCCATAGGTCAGACGCATGGCGCCGCCGGGTTCGAACTCCGGGTCCTTGGTCTTGACATAGACGGCACCGGCCAGCGCGGCGCGGCCGCTGAGCATGGATTGCGGCCCGCGATAGACCTCCACCTGCTCGACATCGAAGGTCGAGCGTGCGCCACGGCGCGTGCCCTCGACCGTTTGCTGGACACCGTCGATATAGAAGGATGCCAACGGCGCACCCAGCCCCGGCGTCTGGCCTTCGGAATTGACGCCGCGGATGACAAAGCCGGTCAGCGCGCTGTCCCCGCCCTGAACGTTGGGGATCAGGCCGAACGTGTCCTCGATCGACGCGATTGTGGCATCGTCCAACTGCTCGCCCCGCACGACGCTCAGAGGCGCGGTACTGTCCTCGGCATCTGTCGAAGTCCTGTCGCCGTAGATTTCCAGTGTGCCGAGGTCGAACGGAATCTGGCCGTCCTGCGCCTGTGCAGCCGTGACGGCAAGGATCGAAATACTGCTGGTGAAAACCAGCTTCTTGAGCGGGAAAATAAGCACGGCCAGATGTCCTTCCGGAAGCATTTGAAAAGGAAATGGCTGGCGTAACGCTCGCTTTGTTGACCAAATTACTCAGGTAGGCCGCGCAAGCAAGGCGATATCATCGCTCGACGACGTTCTTGTATCAAATTAGCAACTTATTCCGGCAGTATGGAGCGGGGAACACACATTGGCCGCCCGGTCGCGGGGTCCTCCAGCACGTCGACATCCACACCGAAGACTTCGGCCAGGCGGTCCTTGGTCAGGGCTGCGCGCACCGCGCCTTCGGCAACGATTCGGCCGGCCTTCATCATGACCACGTGATCAGCGTGCCGCGCCGCCTGGTCCAGGTCGTGCAGCACCGCGATCACGGTCAGGCCGCCTTCATTCACCAGTCGCCGCATCAGGCCCAGCACTTCCAGCTGGTGGCGCAGGTCCAACCACGTCGTCGGCTCGTCCAGCAACAGGACAGGCGCGTCCTGTGCCAGCACCATGGCGATCCAGGCCCGCTGTCGCTGCCCGCCCGAAAGCACCTCGACCGGCCGGTCACGCAGCTCCGTCAGGCCGGTCTGATGCAAGGCCCGGTCCACCGCCCGCTGATCACGGGCCTGCCACGGGCTGAACGGGCCGCGATGCGGATAGCGGCCCTGCCGCACAAGCGCCTCGACGCTCAGGCCCTCGGGCGGCTCCGCCCCCTGCGCCAGCAGGCCCAGCGCCCGCGCGGCCTGCTTGGACCCGAGATCGGCAATCGCACGCCCGTCCAGCAGGACCTGCCCCTGAAGCGGCGCCAATTGCCGCGACAGCGCTTTCAGAAGGGTCGATTTCCCACAGCCATTCGGTCCCAGGATCGCAATGAACCGGCCCTTGGGCAGCGTGACCGACAAGCTGTCCACGATCGGTAACGCACCATAGCCAAGGGTCAGGGCTTCGGCGACAAGACCGGCCTGCGCTTCGGAGGGATCAAAGCTCATTGCGGCGGCTCCAGAGAAGGTATCCAAAGAATGGCGCCCCGATCAGCGCGGTGGCCAGCCCGACAGGCACCTGCACCGGCGCAAGCAGTCGGCGAGCGGCCAGGTCGGCCACCACCAGCAGGATCGCACCGCAGACCGCGGCGACCGGGATCAGCCGTGCGTGATTGCGCCCGGTCAACGCCCGCGCCACATGCGGCGCGGCCAGTCCGACAAAGGCGATCGGCCCCGAAGCGGCCACGGCCGCGCCCGCCAGCAAGGCGACGGCCACGATCACCAGCCCCCGCACCAGCTGCACCCGTTGTCCGACACCGCCCGCCACCCTGTCACCCAGCGCGATCAGGTCCAGCTCACGGGCCGCCAGCCACAGCGCCAGCGCACCCGGCAGGCCCCACAGCACGAGCCATTCCAGCTTGACCCAGCGCGCATCCTGCAACGATCCTGCCGACCAGGTGATCGCACGCTGCACCTCAGCGGCCGGACCGAATGCGGCGATGAAACTCGCCCCGGCCCCGGCCAGTGCGCCGACCCCCACTCCCACGAGGATCAACCGCAGGGACGACGTTCCCGCCCGCCAGGCAAACATCTGGATCGCCAGCGCGGTGATCAGCGCACCGGCGAAACTGACGGCGGGCAGAACGCTTTCGGGCAGGCTGGCAACCTCGACGATCACGATCATCGCGGCCAGGGCCGCACCCGCATTGATCCCAAGCAGGCCGGGCTCGGCCAGCGGGTTGCGCAGAACCGCCTGTGTCGCCGTGCCCGCCACCGCCAGCGCCGCCCCCACCGCGGCCGCCAGCGCCACGCGCGGCAGGCGCAGGGTCATCACGATCGTCTCCGAGACTTGCGACACCTCCACCCCGGCCAGCGCGCGCAGCACGTCCACCGGCGACACCGGCTGGTCGCCTGCGGCCAGCGCCAGCAGCATAGCCAGCAGCAGTAGGGCACAGAGCACCGCGCCGGTCATGCCAAGCCACCCGTGCGACGCCGCGCCAGCCAGATGAAGACCGGTGCGCCGACCAGCGCCATCGAGACGCCCACCGGCACGTCCCGCGCCCAGATCGCGCGCGGCAACGCGTCCGCCACCACGACCAGCGCGGCACCCGCCACCGCCGCGACCGGCAGGATCCGCCGGTAATCCGCTCCCACCGAAAGACGCACCATGTGCGGCACCACCAGTCCGACGAATCCCAGCGGCCCCGCCAGCGCCACGGCCACCCCTGCCAAGGCTACCACCAGTGCCGCGGATACCAGACGCCAAACGGTCTGCGCCTGCCCGATGCTCCGCGCCACCTCGGCCCCGAGGCTCAGCGCCGTCACCTGCCCCGACAGCACCAGCGCCAGCCCCATCGGAAAGGCCACGTAGGGCACCAGAGGCAGAACCACATCGAGCGTCCGGCCACGCAGACTGCCAATCGTCCACTGCCGCACCACTTCCTGTGTCTGCGCGTCCAGCACGAGGATCGCGGCGGTGAGCGCGCCGATGAAACTGGCCACGATCACGCCGGCGAGGATCAGGCGCACCGGGCTCGCCCCCGACCGGCCCGCCGACCCCAGCGCCAGCACCAGCGCCGCCGCCAGCGCCGCGCCGAGAAAGGCCAGCCAGACCAGCACCCCCATCGCATCGACACCCAGAAAGGCGATGCCGCAGACCACGGCAAAAGCCGCCCCCGCATTCACGCCCAGGAGTCCCGGATCGGCCAGCGGATTGCCCGTCATCGCCTGGATAATCGCACCGGCAACGGCCAGCGCCCCGCCGGTCAGCAGCCCGGCCAGCAAACGCGGCAGGCGCACTTCCTGCATCACCAGGCCCGCCCGGTCGGACCCGTCGGCAGTCAAGGCCTTCAACGCCTCCGACCACCCCATATCCGATGCGCCCACGGTCAACGCCCAGAGCGACAAAGCCAACAACGCCAGCGCGCCGGGCAGCAGTATCGACCAAAGAGGAAACTTCAAGGCGTGCCGATCAGGTATCGCTCGACATCATCCAGAACCGCGTTGGCGGCATCGAGCCCGCTGAACTCCATCCAGTGGGCGTGATCCACGCGATAGGCACGCTCCGTGTCCACCGCCGGCAGCATCCGCCACAGCGGGTTGCCCGTCACTTCCTCGAACCGGCCATCGGTGTCGGAATCATTGGTGCCACCGACAATGTAGAACAGCACGTCGCCGTCCAGCGCAGCCAGTTCCTCGAGGTCGGGACGCTTCATCGACAGGCTGGGGTCATCGGTGCTCTCGTACGCACTACGCTGCACACCGAGTTCGCGCAAAAGCGCAAAGGGCGCGTAGGTCACCGGCGCATCCATGTAGACTTGGAAATCCCAGGACGTGATCCGCACCACCGACAGGGTCCGGTCGTGGGGCACCCGCGCCCGCAGGTCCGCCATTCGCGCCTCGAACGCGGCAAGCCCGGCCTCGACGGCGGCCTTTGAAACCTCGTTCCCCAACGGCGCAAGCAGGCGATAGAAAGCCCGCCAGTCGAGGTCTGTATAAAGCAAAGTTGGCGCAAGCTGACTCGCCATCGGGTAGATACCGGACGCCATGCTCTCGGACCCTGCAAAGCCCAGGATCAGATCCGGCTGCAAAGCCACGATCGCCTCCATGCTCGGCTCGGTCACGGCGCCTATGCTGGTCACACCCGCCCTCTCGGCCCGCGCCTTCAATGTCTCGTCACTCATCAGGTCCAGCGGCGCGCCGACGACCTGCAACCCTGTATCCATCGCCACGCCCAGTCCGAAACTCGGGTCCAGCACCACGACCCGCTCCGGTGCCGCGTCGAGGCACAGGTTCCCGCCATAGATCGCCGGGTCTTCGACCGCGACACCGTCACAGGCCACGGCGCCGCCGACAGACAGGAAAAGGGCGGCAATAACCAAAGATGGAAAACGCATGCAGACTCCGGGATCAGGTGGGTGTCTGGCTTCGGGCAAGGTCTGCACGCGTGGCTGAACATATGCTGCGAGCATAACCAGGCAATGTCAATCTGATCGCGGTATGCCGTTCTGGCGCAGCTTGCGATAAACGGCATTCATTCTCCGAAAATCTCGGCCACTGGCCGCACTGCGCCGGGATTGGCTGCACGATATCCCGGAAGGATCTTGATTGCGCTCGCGAACTCCCGGCTCTGCATGGCGGCGATGACCCGCTTCATGGCTTCCGACGCCAGCAGCGCGTCGCGACAGACGAACACGTAGTCCTCTGTCACCAGGGGCAGAAACTCCAGGTTGAACCGACGCGCGGCGGCCTCCACGCCAAAGCTCGCATCGGCCATTCCGCTCGCGACATAAGCGGCGACGGCGGCATGGGTGAACTCGAAGGGCGGATGCCCGCCGCCAATGTCATCCGGCGTCATGCCAAGTTGCGCAAGGATCTGCTTGAAGAGATGCGCCGTCCCCGAGACCGGGTCACGCGCGACGAAACGGATATCGGGGGTCTTCAGATCCTCGACGCCCCGAATGCCCAACGGATTGTTGGCCCCGAGCATCAAGCCCATTTCGCGGGTGACGAAGCTGATCACGCTGTAGCGCTCTCCGGTCAGGAATTCCTGGTTCGCCTCGATCGCCTGCTGACGCAACGGCCCCTGTGGCAGATGCAGCCCGGCAAGATCGCATTCGCCTCGCTTCAATGCCATCAGTGAGGTTTCGTTGCTGACGTACCGCAGGTCAAAGACCATGTCGCCCTGACTGTCCAGGATGTGCTGCAACTGTTCCACGGCGAACCCGTGGCTGGCATGAGCACGAATCTCCGTGGTGGCCTGCGGAAGAAATTCCACCAGTTCCGCCTCCAGCTCGTGCACCAGGTTGGCGAGCTGCGGCATCAGCCGGGCTTGCAGCCGCTGTCCCGCCCAGACCAGCCGTTCGCCGAACGGCGTCAGGCTGGTGCCCTTGCCGCGTTTGCGCTCCACCAGCGGTGTCTCGAAGAAGTCCGACCATTTCTCGATCAGGTTCCACGCGTGCCGGTAGGAAATCTGCGCCTGCTCGGCAGCGCGCGTGATCTTGCCGGTGGCGCGGATCTCGTTGAGAAAATCCAGCATGACCATCATCGGCGGCTCGTCTTCGGACTTACGAAAGCGCCAGACGGGGACAATCTCGATCTGCATGTGGTCTCCTTAATATGCACATCAGTGCATAACTTTAAGCAGTCATTTCGGCTTATATGCAGTAAATATCATATTTTATCAAATGAAAACCATTCCTAAGTTGAGGGCATGCGGCTTCCAAAGCACGGAGCCGAAGGCTAAATATGAACTTAAATGCATATAGTGAGGACGCCATGCCCTACGATATCTCGACCACCCGCGCGGATCTGATCATTCATGGTGAACGGATGCCGGCGCGTTCCGGTCGCAGCTTTGAAACGCTCAACCCGGCCACCGAGCAACCGCTCGCACAGGTCGCCGAGGCGGGCGTGGAGGATGTGAACGACGCGGTCGCCTCCGCCCGGGAGGCGCTGACCGGTGACTGGGGCCGGATGCGCGCAGCCGATCGCGGCCAGATCCTGCTGCGCTTCGCCGACCTCATCCGCCGCGATCAGGACGAACTGATCGAACTGGAAAGCCTCGATTCCGGCAAACCGGTCTCGACCATCCGGCGGCAGGACATGCCGGCGGTGCTGGACACGCTGACCTACTACGCAGGCTTCGCCGACAAGATCAACGGACAGGTCATTCCCGCCCGGCAGGACGCACTGACCTACACCGTACGAGAGCCGGTCGGCGTGGTCGGGGCCATCGTACCCTGGAACTTCCCGATGATGATCGGCATGTGGAAGATTGCCCCGGCCCTGGCCTGCGGCTGCACCGTGGTCCTGAAACCGGCGGAACTCACACCGCTGACCGCGCTGAAACTGGGCGAACTTGCGCTCGAGGCCGGCATTCCCGCCGGCGTGCTGAACGTCGTGCCGGGCTTCGGCGCCGTCGCGGGGCAGGCACTGGTCGATCACCCGGACGTGGACAAGGTGACCTTCACCGGCTCTCCGGGGGTCGGCCGGCAGATCCTGCAAGGCTCCGCGGGCAACCTCAAGCGCGTCACTCTGGAACTTGGCGGCAAATCGGCCAACGTCATCTTTCCCGATGCCGACATTGAAACCGCGGCCAAGGCCGCCGCGTCCGGTATTTTCTTCAACAGCGGACAGGTCTGCTCGGCCGGCTCTCGGATCGTCGTCCACAACTCGATCCGCGAGCAAGTCGTGGAACGGCTCGTGGCGCGGGCCGAGAAGATCCGAACCGGCGATCCGTCCGATGGCGACACGCAGATGGGGCCGGTCGTTTCCGAGAAACAGATGGGCCGGATTCTCGACTATATCCGTATCGGCGAGGAAGAGGGCGCACGGCTCGTGACAGGCGGCGCCCGCGCAATGGAGCGCGGATATTTTGTCGCCCCGACCGTGTTCGACGATGTCCGCCCCGAGATGCGCATCTCGCAGGAGGAGATTTTCGGCCCTGTCGCCTCGGTGATCGGCTTCGATGACGAGGACGAGGCGCTCGCCATCGCCAACGGTACCAGCTTCAGTCTCGCGGCGGGTATCTGGACCAATGACATGCGCCGGATGCACCGTTTCCTTCGCGACCTGAAGGCAGGCACCGTCTGGGCCAACACTTTTGGGCCGACCGACGTGCGGTTGCCATGGGGCGGCACTCGGGACTCCGGCTTTGGCCGCGAGCACGGCGAGATCGCGCTGGAAAACTTCACCGAACCGAAATCGATCTGGATCGCGCATGGCGCGTGACACCTGATCCGTCATCGCGGGGCCGTGTCTTCCTCCCATCCTCCCGGTCGGCAAGACCCCGCAAGCGCAACGGCCCGCCGCCTCCCGGCGGGCCGTTCTGCTGCCGAACCGTCATGCGGGTGTGCCAGGGCGTGAACACCTTGCCGTAGCTGAAACTGCGGTGTCGCAAACAGCCCTGTCTGGATGGCCACGACATTACCCTCCGACCCCGCGCCTGGTCCCGAGCTTGGGCCAACTTGCGCAATGGATGGTTTTTCCACGGTCACCTGCATTAACCAGCTGACAGAAAATCATCTCATCGCCTGACAATACTCCCGCCGGAGGCTCCACCACCTGCCGCGCGCGATGAGGTCTGCGTTTCTTACCCCTGCCGCTTCGACACGGCGGGGTGGGCGGGCGGGCGCCGTGTCGAAGCGGCAGGCGTCAACACATCGCGCAGCAGCGCAAGCGGGTGCGCCTTCAGCGACAACCGCATCGAAACGTAATCCTCCACCACCTCCTCGCCCGTGGTCATGGCGGGCAGGTCCACGTCGGGCTCGAACACCGCCTCGCCCTCCATGTCCCCGGCGAACAGCGGCAGCGCGCTCTTGCCCACCATCGCATGCGTTTCCCACAGCGCCCCGCGCCGCGCCACGTCGATGCTGGCAAAGGCATCCGCCTCCGCCAGCCGCGTCATCACCTCGGGCGCCACGCCCGCGCGACGCCACACGTCGCTCACCTCGCGGTACCCGTTGCCCCGCGCCGCGGTGATCCAGTGGGCGTCTTCCTCCACCATCCCCTTGACCTGCCGGAACCCCAGCCGCAGGGCCAGCCCGCCGGCTTCGTCGGGCTCCATCACGTTGTCCCAGAAACTGGCGTTGATGCAGACCGGGCGCACCTCCACGCCGTGCTCCCGCGCGTCCCGCACGATCTGCGCCGGCGCGTAGAACCCCATAGGCTGCGCGTTCAGCAGTGCACAGGCAAAGATCCCCGGATGGTGCCGCTTGACCCATGCACTCGCATAGACCAGCAGCGCAAAGCTCGCCGCATGGCTTTCGGGAAAGCCGTAGCTGCCGAACCCCTCGATCTGGCTGAAACACCGTTCGGCGAACTCCATGTCATAGCCATTGGCCCGCATACCGCGCAGGAACCGCGTGCGGAATTCGCTGATATTCCCGTGCTTCTTGAACGTCGCCAGCGACCGGCGCAGCCGGTCCGCCTCGTCCGGCGTGAACCCGGCCCCGATGATGGCGATCTGCATGGCCTGTTCCTGGAACAGCGGCACCCCCAGCGTCTTGCCCAGCACCCGGCCCAGCTCGTCGGACGGAAACTCGACCTTTTCCTCGCCATTCCGCCGCCGGATATAGGGGTGCACCATGTCGCCCTGGATCGGCCCGGGCCGGATGATCGCCACCTCGATCACCAGGTCATAAAACGTCCGCGGCCGCATCCGGGGCAGGAAATTCATCTGCGCGCGCGACTCCACCTGGAACACCCCGATCGTGTCCGCCTTGCACAGCATGTCATAGACGCGCGGGTCTTCCGGCGGCAGCGAGGCCAGCGTATGCGTCTGCCCGTGATGCTGATCGATCAGGTCGAACGCCTTGCGCAGACAGCTCAGCATCCCCAGCGCCAGCACATCCACCTTCAGGATGCCCAGCGCGTCGATATCGTCCTTGTCCCAGCAGATGACCGTGCGGCCTTCCATCGTGGCGTTCTCAATGGGCACCAGCTCGTCCAGCCGCCCCTCGGTGATGACGAACCCGCCCACATGCTGGCTCAGGTGCCGCGGAAACCCCTCGATCTCGCGCACCAGCTCCATCGTCTGGCGCAGCCGCCGGTCGTCGGGGTCAAGCCCGATCTCGCGCATCCGCTCCCGCTCCACCGCGCCCGAGGTCGCAAAGAACCCCCATAGCTGCGACGACAGCGCCCCCACCGTGTCCTGGCTCAGCCCCATCGCCGCACCGACCTCGCGAATGGCCCGCTTGCCCCGGTAATGAATGACCGTCGCGCACAGCCCCGCGCGGTGCCGGCCGTAGCGCTCATAGATATGCTGGATCACCTCCTCGCGCCGCTCATGCTCGAAATCCACGTCAATGTCAGGCGGCTCGTTGCGCGCCTCGCTGACGAAGCGTTCGAACACCATCGTGCCGGTTTCCGGGCTGACCGAGGTCACGCCCAGGCAATAGCACACCACCGAATTGGCCGCCGATCCGCGCCCCTGGCACAGGATCCCGCGTGATCGGGCAAAGGCGACCACGTCACGCACCGTCAGGAAATACGGCTCGTAATTCAGCTTGGCGATCAGGCTCAACTCGTGCTCGATCATGCCGCGCACCCGCTCCGGCGCGCCGTCGGGATAGCGCCAGCGCAACCCCTCCATCGCCAGCCGCCGCAGTCTTTGCGCCGCCGTTTCCCCCTGCGACACCTCGCTGGGATACTCGTACCGCAACTCGTCCAGCGAGAACCGCAGCCGCGCCGCCACCTCCCCCGTGCGCCGCACCGCGTCCTCGTGCCCCGCGAACAGCCGCAACATCTCCGCCTCGGACCGCAACCGCTGCTCGCCGTTGGCCAACGCATCCCGGCCCAACTCGTCCACCCGCCGCCCCTGCCGGATCGCGGTCAGCACATCCGCCAGCCGCCGCCGCCGCGCGTGGTGCATCGCGGGCAGGGCCGAGGCGACCGTTTCCAGCCCCAGCTCCCCCGCCAGCGCCGCCAGCCGTTTGAGCCGCTTCGCATCCTGCCCGTCATAGCGCGGCGCCATCAGCAGGTAACACTGCCCACCAACACCCTTCACCAGCCGCCCCGCGTGACGCTTCCAGTCCCGCAACGCCCCCTCCGGCGGATGCAGCAACAGCACGATCTCCTCTATCCTCTCCAGCAGGTCGTCCAGCCGCAGGTCGCATTCCCCCTTCTCGGCCCGCAGCCGCCCGGCACTGATCAACCGGCTCAGCCGCCCCCACCCTTGCCGCGTCTCGGGCAGGGCGGTCAGCACCAGTCCCTCGCGCAGCACCAGCCGCGCGGCGGGGTAGAAGCGCGGCACATGGGCCCACTCGGGCGCGCGCGGCTGCGGCGCGGGCGGGCCTATGGCGCCGTCACGCGCCTCGATGCGCTCCCGCTCGGCCACCACGCGGGCGATCTCGCGCACCGCCGCATGGGCGCGCACCACGCCCGCGACCGAGTTCTCGTCGGCAATGGCCAGCCCCGCCAGACCCAGCTCTGCCGCCCGCGCCACGTATTCCTCGGCATGGGACGCCCCGGTCAGGAAGGTGAAATTGGAGGTGATCGACAATTCGGTGAACATGGCAGACCCGCATCATATTCACCTTTTGTTCTCATTTCGAGTCCGAATCGTGGGGTTGGTGAAAGCCGCGCGGGGCCCACTCACCCCGTCCCGGACCCGATCCGGGACCTCGTAGGGCGGGTGAAAACCCACGCGTCCCCCCCTCACTTCAGCGGCACACACTCCAACCCGCCCATGCAGGTCTCCACCTGCTTGACCTGCTCCGCCGACGGCTCGGGAAAGGCCCAGCTGCCGCAAGGGTCGGCCACCATCACCAGCTTCCGCCCGTGCTTTTCCAAAAAAACGAGGTACTCCGCCCCCGACTGCGCCCCGCCACACCACGGCCCGAAACAGCTGACTTCCAGCGTGATGTCCCGCGCAAACGGCGTCGTGAACCCGGCCCGCGACAGCGATTTCCCCTCCAGCCGCGCCGGGATCGCCACGGTCCGCCGGTCCTGGTTGGTGCCGTCATTCTCGGGCAGCCGGCCCTCGTCGAACCGCAACGCGCCCGCCACCACCACATAGGCCTGCTCCGCCTCCGACGCCTGGCTGTAGGTCCGCGCCACGTCCGGCCGCAGGCACGACAGTGCCAGCGCCGGTCCAGCCGCCAGTACCAAGGCCATACTCGTCAAAAACGTCTTCATAGCCTGTCTCCAAACGCGTTCATCACATTGGCATAAACCCCGCGCTTGAACGGCACGATGGCGTCCACCACCTCGTCCGGCGATATCCACTTCCATCTGGAAAACTCCGCCGGCGGCAGGGTGATGTCCACATCCGCATCGACCCCATGAAACCGCAGCAGAAACCACTTCTGCATCTGCCCCCGGTATTGCGCCTTCCACAGCTTCGGCACCAGCTCATGCGGCAGGTCGTAAGGTATCCACTCCGGCGTCTCCGCCTCCACCGTCACGAGGTCGGCCTTCACCCCGGTTTCTTCCCACAGCTCGCGCAGGGCCGCGTCCCGCGGAGCCTCGCCCTCGTCGATCCCGCCTTGCGGCATCTGCCAGGCGTCATACTCGCTGTCGATCCGCTGGCCGACAAAGACCTTGCCATCCTCGTTCACCAGCATCACCCCCGCGCAGGGCCGATACGGCAGCTTTTCGATCTCTTCCGGTGTCATGCCGCCAATCCCCGTCCTTTCAAGAGCGCCTCAACGCCGGGCATCCGCCCGCGGAAGGCCAGGTACAACTCCTCCGCCTCGCGCGATCCGCCGGTCGACAGGATATTCTCCTCCAGCGCCTTCGCCTTCTCGGCGTCAAACGCCCCGCCCGCTTCCTCGAACGCGGCAAAGGCATCGGCATCCATCACCTCCGACCACATGTAGCTGTAATAGCCGCTCGAATACCCGTCGCCACTGAACACATGCGCGAAATGCGGCGTCGCGTGGCGCATCCTTATCGCGCGGGGCATCCCCATCTCCGCCAACACCGCGGCCTGTTTCGCCATCGGATCGTCGGGAGCCTCCCCCTCGTGGAAGGCCAGATCGACCATGGCCGAGGCCACGTATTCCACCGTCTGGAACCCCATGTCATAGGTGGCGGCGCCCAGCACCTTGTCCAGCATCTCCTGCGGCATCGGCTCGCCCGTCTCGGCGTGCGTCGCGAACTCCGACAGCACCTCCGGCACCTCCAGCCAGTGCTCATAGAGTTGGCTCGGCAATTCCACGAAATCCCGCGCCACGGACGTGCCCGAAATGCTCTCATAGGTCACGTCCGACAGCATCTGGTGCAGCGCGTGCCCGAACTCGTGAAAGAGCGTCCGCGCATCGTCATAGCTCAACAGCGCCGGATCGCCCTTGGCGAAATTGCACACGTTGATCACCACCGGCCCCTTCACATCGGGAAACTTCCGCTGGCCCCGCATGGCCGAACACCACGCGCCCGACCGCTTCGATCCGCGCGCAAAGTAATCCCCGATAAAGACAGCCACATGGCGCCCCTCCCGCGTCACCTCCCACGCCCGGCAATCGGAGTGGTAAAGCGGCACATCCAGCCGCTCGAACTCCAGCCCGAACAGCCGATGCGCACAGGCGAACGCCGCCTCGATCATCCGATCCAGCTGCAAATACGGCTTCAACGCCGTCTCATCCAGATTATGCTCGATCTTGCGCCGCTTCTCGGAATAGTACCGCCAGTCCCAAGGCTCCAAAGGCCCGTTCACACCATCTTCCCGCATCATCTCGGTCAGCACGTCCGCATCCGCCTCCGCCTGCGCGCGGGCCGGGCCCCAGACATCCATCAACAGCCCCCGCACCGCCTCTGGCGTCTTGGCCATCTCGGTCTCCAGCTTGAACGCCGCGAAACTCTCGTAGCCCAACAGCTTCGCCCGCTCCTCGCGCAGCTTCAGCACCTCTGCGGCAATCTCGCGGTTGTCCGTCTCGCCCCCATTGGCCCCGCGCGAGGTCCACGCCTCATAGGCTTTCTCCCGCAAATCCCTCCGCGGCGAGAACTGCAGGAACGGCACGATCAACGACCGCGACAGCGTGATCACCGGCCCCTCCGCGCCTTTCTCCTCGCCCGCCGCCCGGGCCGAGCGCACCACGAACTCCGGCAGCCCGTCCAGGTCCGCCTCGTTCAATTCCATGAACCACCCCGCCTCGTCTTTCAGCAGGTTCTGCGTGAAGGCCGTGCCCAGTTCCGCAAGCCGCGCGCGAATCTCGCGCATCCGCTTGTCCGCCGCGCCTTCCAGCCCGGCCCCGGCGCGGCGAAACCCGCGATGCGTCAGCATCAGCACCCGCTCCTGCTCCTCGGTCAGCCGCAGGCTCTCGCGCGCGTCCCACAACGTCGCGATCCGCTGAAACAGCGCCTTGTTGCCGTAGATCTCCGACGAATACGCGGCCAGCTTCGGGCTGAACTCCCGCTGCAATTCCTGCCGCCTGTCATTGCTGTCGGCCCCTGCCACGGTAAAGAACACCGACAGCACCTTGTCCAGCCTGTCGCCCGCCACTTCCAGCGCCTCCACCGTGTTGGCAAATGTCGGCGGCGCGGGATTGTCCGCAATCGCCGCGATCTCGCCCCGCGCCTCTTCCAGGGCGGCCTCGAACGCAGGTGCGAAATCTTCGTCCGACACGGTGTCGAACGGCGCCATCTCGAACGGCGTCTCCCACTCACTCAACAGCGGATTGGTCATCTTGCTCTCCTCTTTGGCCGCACACGGGGCAGTCCGCCCGGCGGCTCAGTGATATCTTCCGGCTTTCCCCATATAGGGCGTCATAGATCAGCATTTCACCCCGCAGCGCCGCACCCGCCTGCGTGATCACCTTCACGGCCTCCACCGCCATCATCGATCCCACCACGCCCGGCAACGGCCCCAGCACCCCCGCCTCGGCACAGCTCGGCGCCAGCCCCGCCGCAGGGGCCTCGGGGAAAATGCACTGGTAGCAGGGCGCGCCCTTCGCCGGATCAAACACGCTCACCTGCCCTTCCCATTGCGACAACGCCCCTGAAATCAAGGGCTTGCCCTGCGCCACCGCCACCCGGTTGGCCAGGTAGCGCGTGTCGAAATTGTCCGTCCCGTCCAACACCAGATCATACTCGGCAAACAAGTCCGCCGCGAACGCCTCGCTCAACCGCCGCTGATAGGGGCGCATCTCCACGTATGGATTCACCGCCTCCGCCGCCTGCGCCGCCGAATGCACCTTGGGCATGTCGATCCGCGCATCGGTGTGTATCACCTGTCGTTGCAGGTTGGTCGCATCCACCACGTCGTCGTCGATCACCCCGATCCGCCCCACGCCCGCAGCCGCCAGGTAGAGGATCGCGGGCGAGCCCAGCCCCCCGGCCCCGATCACCAGCACCTTCGCCTGTTTCAAGGCTTTCTGCCCCGGCCCGCCGATCTCGCGCAGCACGATATGCCGCGCATAGCGTTCCAGCTCCGTCGGCGCGAACAGCCCCTTCGGTTTCTCCGGCTCCGGCGCCGCCACACGGCCCCGCAATCGCCGCAACACCTGGCGATAGGCCAGGACCAGCGCCACCGCTCCGGCCAGCAACAGCCAAGGCGCCGCCGTGCCGCCCGTCGCCTCGCGCAACCCGTTCCCATCGGGCAGCACCAGTTGCGTCAGCACCACGAACGCCCAAAGGATCGCGATCATCATCCAGCGTTGCCGCCGCGGCGCGCCCATCCACGCCCCAAGCCCCCAGATCGCACCGGCCAGCACAAGCACCAACAGCATCAGCCTGCCCCCGTCGACCCGAAACCGCCCGTCCCGCGCGCGGTGTCCTCAAGGCGCTCCACCACGTCGAATTCCGCCTGAACCACCGGCGCCACCACCATCTGCGCGATCCGCATCCCGTGCTCCACCGTGAACGGCTCGGCCCCGGCATTCATCACGATCACCCCCAACGGTCCGCGATAATCGCTGTCGATCGTCCCAGGGCTGTTGGGCAGCGTGATCCCGTGCTTCAACGCCAGCCCCGAGCGCGGCCGCACCTGCACCTCGTACCCCTCGGGTATCGCCAGCCGCAGCCCCGTCGGCACCAGCGCCCGCGCTCCCGGCGCGATCACCACAGCGCCCCGATCGGCCAAGTTCGCGCGCAGGTCCGCCCCCGCCGCCCCCGCCGTCTCATAGCGCGGCAGACCCAACTCACGGTCCGCGCCATCATCCCACATCACCGAAATGCTCACCATGCGCCGGTTCTTCCTGCTTTTCCTCTGGCCATAAATATCCTCGCCGAAGGCAAGATACTCTTCGGGCGCAACCACCGTCGCCTCAGCCCAACGCCTCCGCGATCCGCGCCACCAGCCGTTGCGCCACGTCCGCCTTCGACATGCGCGGCCAAGCCTCGGCCCCGTCGGCCGTGATCAGCGTCACGGCATTCTCGGCACCGCCCATGATGCCCGTCGCCGGGCTCACGTCATTGGCCACGATCCAGTCGCACCCCTTGCGCGCCCGCTTGGCCGTGGCATGATCCACCACGTCATCGGTTTCGGCCGCAAAGCCCACCACCAGCGGCGGTCGCCCGGCCTCCATCCGGCTGACAGTGGCCAGGATGTCCGGGTTCTCGGCAAACTCCAGCACCGGCAGCTTGCCACCTTCCTTCTTGATCTTGCGCGCCCCCGCGCTCGCCACGCGCCAATCCGCAACGGCGGCGGCAAAGACGCCCACATCGGCGGGCAGCGCGGCCTCCACCGCCTCCAGCATCTCCTGCGCGGTCTCGACGGCCACGACCTCCACACCGTCGGGCGGCGGCACATCCGCCGGCCCCGTGACGAAAACCACCTCCGCCCCCGCGCCCGCCAGCGCCCTGGCAATCGCCGTGCCCTGCGCGCCGGACGAGCGGTTGGCGATGTACCGCACCGGGTCGATCGGCTCATGCGTCGGCCCCGAGGTGACGATCACGCGCCTGCCCACCAGCGGCCCCTGCGCCAGCCGCGCCTCCACCGCCGCCACGATCTCCAGCGGCTCGGACATGCGGCCCGGCCCATGCTCGCCGCACGCCATGTCGCCCGCGTTCGGCCCGACAAACCCGATCCCGTCGTCCTTCAGCGTCGCGATATTGCGCTGCGTCGCCGCATGTTGCCACATCCGCACGTTCATTGCCGGCGCCAGCAGCACGGCTGTGTCCGTCGCGAGCAATAGCGTCGAGGCAAGATCATCCGCCTGGCCTCCTGCCATCTTCGCCATCAGATCCGCCGTCGCAGGCGCCACCACGATCAGGTCCGCGCTGCGGCTCAACTCGATATGCCCCATCTCGGCCTCGTCCGTGAGGTCAAAGAGGTCCTGAAACACCTTCGTCCCCGCCAGGGCCGACACCGACAGCGGCGTCACGAACTCCGCGCCCGCCCGCGTCAGAACAGGCGTCACCGCCGCGCCCCGTTCGCGCAGCCGCCGGATCAGGTCCAGCGCCTTGTAGGCCGCGATCCCGCCGCCGATGATCAGCAAAACACGTTTTCCGGCCAGCATGCGACGGCTCCCTGAATCTTCGGCCAAACACTATGCCCGGACCCGACACGGTACAAGGCCCGGTCCCACGACATGAAAAAACGCCGCCGCAGGCCGCGACAGCGTTATTTCATACGTCAGGAACGGACGGGTATCAGACCAGCAGGCTCTGCACTTCGCCACCCTGTTTTTCCAGGTAGCGGCGCATCTTCTGGAACGCCGCCGCCTCGATCTGGCGCACGCGCTCCTTCGACAGGCTCAGCTCTTCGCCAAGGCTCTCCAGCGTCCGCGCCTCGTCCTGCAACTTGCGCTGCACCACGATGAACCGCTCGCGCTCGTTCAGCTTGGACATCGCACCGCCCAGCCAATTACGCAGCGCGCCCCGGTCATGGTCTTCCTCGACCAGCTCATCACCGCGCTTGCCGTCATCCTCGATGGTGTCGATCCACTCGCGGCCCTCATCCTCGGTCGATTGCGTCGCGTTCAGCGAAAAATCCGAGCCGGACAGCCGGCCTTCCATCATCTCCACGTCGCGCAGCGGGACACCGACCTCGATGGCGATCATCTCGCGCATCTGGTGCCGGTCCAACGTCTCGCCCTTGGCCATGGATTCCCGCTCCAGCCGCGCCTGCACCCGGCGCATGTTGAAAAACAGCGATTTCTGACTGCTGGTCGAGCCGGTCCGCACCATCGACCAGTTGCGCATCACGTAATCCTGGATACTGGCCTTGATCCACCACACTGCGTATGTCGAGAACCGCACGCCGCGGTCCGGATCGAACTTGTCCGCAGCCTTCATCAGCCCAAGACCCGCTTCCTGGATCAGATCGTTCATCGGCGCACCATAGCGGCGATATTTCGACGCCATCGAAATCGCCAGGCGCATATACGCGGTGATCAGGCGGTGCAGCGCCGCCTCGTCCCGCTGGTCGCGCCAGGCATAGGCCAGCGTCAGTTCGGTTTCGGCGTCAAGCAGTTCGGCCTTCATCGCCGCGCGTGACATGTTGGTGCTGAAATTGCCATCCAAGGCCATGGTGAAGTACTCCCGGTCGCGATTTGAAAGCAGCTTTTTCGCCGTCTTTGGTGGTGGTACGCATCATCTCAACGCGCGGATCACGAAAAGGATGCAAAAAAAATGTTGCCGGGACTCACTTTTGTTTTAGGTACCGCCGGCTCGGGCAAGGCCGGGTTCGCGAAAACCCTCGTTACGGGCACGGGCCGCGGTCCCGTCTGCATCCTCACCGCACCCGCCGACGATCCCGCAGCTCAATCCAGCCTTGCAGGCCGCGAAACCGACTGGACCATCCTGCGCGCACCGCGCGATATCGGCCGCACGCTCGCCGGGATCAGCGGCGACTCCGCCGTCCTGCTGGACGCGCTGCCGCCGTGGCTCGACACCCTCATCGCCGACGGCAAGGACCCGGCCGAGGCCGAGGCGGAACTGATGGCCGGCCTCGCCCTCTGCGCCGCGCCCGTGATCGTGCTGAGCCACGAGCCAGCCCCGTCCGACCCGCCCGGCTCTTGCGCCGCGCTCTCCCGCCTGAACCTCAAGCTGGCCGCCAAGGCCGGCCTCGTGGTCAACGTCATCGCCGGCCTGCCCCAGGTGCTGAAAGGCGACCTGCCGTGAAAACCCGCCTTTTCTGGGTCCGGCATGGCCCCACCCACGCGAAAGGCCTCGTCGGCTGGGCCGATCTGCCCGCCGACCTCTCCGACACCGCGCGCATCGCCCGCCTTGACGTCCACCTGCCGCGACCGGCCATGCTCGTCTCCTCCGACCTCAGCCGCGCCGCCGCCACCGCCGACATGCTGGCCGGGCACCGCACGCGCCTGCCGCACGACCCCGCCCTACGGGAACTTCACTTCGGCGACTGGGACCTGCAATCCCCCGACGACATCGAGGACCAGGCCCGCTACCGGGCGTTCTGGGATCAACCCGGCGAGGTGCGTCCACCCTCCGGCGAAACCTGGCCCGAGCTTGTCGCCCGCGTGGACGCCGCCACCGACGCGCTCATCTCCGCGCATCCTGGTGCCGACCTGGTGATCGTCGCCCATCTCGGCGTCATTCTCACCCAGCTTCAGCGCGCCCTCGACCTAACCGCGACCGAGGCGTTCTCCCACAACATCGCCCCCCTTTCGGTGACCGAATTGCACCACGTCCCCTCCGGCTGGCACGTCGAAGGCATCGATCACGCCCCGTGATGCACATGCGCACAAATGATCGCTTTGCCACATTCCCGGCCCGGCCTAACGTCGCGCCATGACATACGATCTCTTCATCGGCGATCGCACCTTTTCAAGCTGGTCCCTGCGCGGCTGGCTCATGCTCGAAAAGTTCGACCTGCCCCACCGCACCCATATGGTCGGGCTCTACGACGGCACCATGGCCGACGACCTCAAGGATCTCGTCCCGGCCCGCCTCGTCCCGGTGATGCGCGACGAGGGCGGCATCGTCATCTTCGACAGCCTCGCCATGGCCGAAACCCTGGCCGAACGTCACCCCGACGCCGGTCTCTGGCCCGCCGACCCCGCCGCCCGCGCCCTCGCCCGCTCGATCACCGCGGAAATGCATTCCGGCTTTTCCGCCCTGCGCGCCGACTGCTCGATGCAGCTTCGGCATCAATGGCAAGGCTTCACGCCGTCCGACGCCGTCAATGCCGACCTCGCCCGCATCGAAACCCTGTGGTCCCTCGCCCACAGCCGCCACGGCGCAGACGGCCCTTGGCTCTTCGGGCGCTTCAGCCTCGCCGATGCCTTCTACGCCCCTGTCGCCGCCCGCATCGCGGGCTACGCCCTGCCCGTGGGCAAAACCGCGCAAGCCTATGTCGACACCACCCTCGCCGACACATCCTTCCGCCAATGGCGCGCGCTCGGGCTCACCAAGTCCTACGACCCTGTCCCCTATGACCAGCCGCTCGACCACACCACATGGCCCGGCCCCCGTACCGCCCCGGCCCGTCCCGTCGCCGATGGCACGCCCGAAAACACCGCCTGCCCCTATTCCGGCAAGGCCCCCACGCACCTGATGGAAACCGGCGGCCGCATTTTCGGCTTCTGCAACGCAACCTGCCGCGATAAAACCGTCGCCGACCCCGACGCCTGGCCCGCCTTCACCGCAATGCGCGACGGAACCGCCTGAAAGCACCCCCTTTTTCTTGCCAAAAATACTCAAATCCCGACCGTGCCTCACGCACGCTGTCGGGGCTGCGTTAACCATTCCTAAACCAATCGCGGGCTATCCGTTAACCATTCTCACGGAACGGAGTCCCCCATGGTCGCCCGCGCCTACACCGTCGCCTTCGAGGGCGTCGAGGCCCGCCAGGTCGAGGTGCAATGCGCCGTCACCCCCGGTGTCCCGGCCTTCTCGCTCGTGGGCCTACCAGACAAGGCCGTGTCCGAGGCGCGCGACCGCGTGCGAACCGCGTTGTCGTCGATGGCCATCGCACTTCCGTCCAAGCGCATCACCATCAACCTGTCGCCCGCCGACATGCCCAAGGAAGGCAGCCATTTCGACCTGCCCATCGCCCTCGCCCTGCTCGCCGCGCTGGAAATCATCCCCCCCGACGCCGTCGAGGGCACCTGCAGCCTCGGGGAACTCTCTCTCGACGGCTCCCTCATCCCCGTCATCGGCGCTCTCCCCGCAGCCATGGCCGCGGCCGAGGAAGAGCGCACGCTTCTCTGCCCAAAGGGTTCGGGGGCCGAGGCCGCTTGGGTCGGCGCCACGCAGGTCATCGGTGCCGCCACCCTCGCCGACGTGGTCCGCCATTACACTGGCCAGTCTCCCCTGCCCCCGGCGGAACCGGGCGAGGTCACGGCAGACGCCTCCGGCCGCGACCTGCGCGACGTCAAGGGGCAGGAACGCGCCAAGCGCGCACTCGAAATCGCCGCCGCCGGGCGACATCACCTGATGATGGTCGGCACGCCCGGCTCCGGCAAATCCATGCTGGCGGCCCGCCTGCCCGGCATCCTGCCGCCCCTCACCGCGCCCGAGGCGCTGGAAACCTCCATGATCCATTCCCTCGCCGGGCTGCTGACCGAGGGCGGCATCAACCGCACAAGGCCTTTCCGCGAGCCGCACCACACAGCCTCCATGGCCGCCATCGTCGGCGGCGGTCGGCGGGCGGGTCCGGGCGAGATCAGCCTTGCCCATAACGGCGTGCTCTTCATGGACGAGTTTCCGGAATACCCCCGCGCGGTCCTTGAGACCCTGCGCCAGCCCATCGAGACGGGCGAGGTCGTCGTCGCCCGCGCCAACGCCCATGTCCGCTACCCCTGCCGCTTCCTGCTGGTGGCTGCCGCCAACCCCTGCAAATGCGGCTACCTCCCCGACCCGGCCCGCGCCTGCGCCCGCGTGCCCCAATGCGGCGAGGATTACATGTCCCGCATTTCCGGCCCCCTGATGGACCGCTTCGACCTGCGCATCGAGGTTCCCCCGGTCAGCTTCACCGACCTTGACCTGCCCCCCTCCGGCGACAGTTCAGCCCAGATGGCCGAGCGGGTCGCCACGGCGCGGGCGGTACAACAATCCCGCTTTGCCGACCACGCCGACATGCGCCTCAATGCCGATGCCGAAGGCGAGGCCCTGGAAGAGATCGCGACCCCCGACACCGAAGGCCGCGACCTACTGAACACCGTGGCAGAACGCATGGGGCTCTCGGCGCGCGGCTATCACCGCGTCCTGCGCGTCGCCCGCACCATCGCCGATCTCGACGGCTCAACCGACGTCCTTCGCCCCCACGTGGCCGAGGCCGTCAGCTACCGCCTTATGTCGATGAAAGAGACCTGATCCAGTCTCCCAGATCCGCCAGGGTCTCGCGCCCCTCGGGCAGCAGGTTGTGAAACAGCGGCCAGACATGCGGCAGGTCGTGCTCCACCACCTCCGTCACGTCCACGCCTGCCGCCCGCAAATGCGCCGCCATTCGAAGCGTGTCGTCGCGCAGCACCTCGGTATCCCCCACCCCGATCCAGACCGGCGCCGCGCCCTCGAAATCGGCGAAAAGCGGCGAGACGCGCACGTCTTTCGGGTCCGTGTCCCCAAGATACCATTCGCACATTTCCTCGGCCCGCTCGATCGGCAGCACCGCTTCGCTTTCGGCATTCTCACGGATGCTGTCACCCGAAAACGTCAAATCCGTCACCGGCGACAGGGCGATGCAGCCCCTGGGCTGCGTCAGGCCCTCCCGCGTGATCTCCGCCAGCACCGCCAGCGCCAGGCATCCCCCCGCGCTGTCGCCCGCCAGCACCACGCCGCCGGGCCGGTCCATCACCGCGCGGTACGCCGCCATGCAATCGTCGAACGCACCGGGAAAGGGCGTCTCCGGCGCCAGCCTGTACTGCACCAAAGCTGCCGGCGCCCGCGCCTCGCGCGACAACACCGCCAGCATCTTGCGATAGACCCAAGGACTGCCGAACACGAAGCCACCCCCATGAAAGTAGAGGATCAACGGCCCGTCCTCGCGCCCCGTGCCCAGCGCCCATGTCCACAGCACCGGCACCTCGCCCAACTCGTCCTCGGCCACCGAGGTGCCGCGCGGCGCATGGAACAGGACCTTCGCCTTGGTCTCGAAGGAACTGCGCGCCTTGGCGACCGTGGCCTTGCGCAGGTGCGGCTTTTCGGTCAGCCGCAGCCACTGGTTCAGCAGTGGCCGCATCACGCTCATGCGCGTTTCGCCTCGATCGCGTCCCAGATCGTCCCGGCCACGTTGGTCCCGTCGAACCGCTCCAACTCCTGGATACCGGTGGGCGAGGTCACGTTGATCTCGGTCAGGTACTGCCCGATCACGTCGATGCCCACGAAAATCTGCCCCGCTTCGCGCAGCCGCGGGCCTATGATCGAACAAATCTCCCGGTCGCGATCGCTCAAGCTGACCTTCTCGGGTCGCCCGCCCACATGCATGTTCGACCGCACCTCGCCCTTGCCGGGCAGACGGTTGATCGCGCCCACGGGCTCTCCATCCACCAGGATCACGCGCTTGTCGCCGTCCTTGATCTCGGGCAGGTATTTCTGAACGATAAGCGGCTCGCGGCTGAACCCGGTGAACATCTCGTGCAGGCTTGAAAGGTTCCGGTCGCTCTCGGGCAGGTGAAACACCCCCGCGCCGCCATTGCCGTAAAGCGGCTTCAGGATCACGTCGCCATGCTCGGCCTTGAAGGCGCGGATCGTGCCCAGGTCGCGGGCAATCGCCGTGGGCGGCATCAACTCCGGGAAGTCTAGGATCAACAGCTTCTCGGGAAAGTTCCGCACCCAGAACGGGTCGTTCACCACCAGCGTCGTGTCCTTCACCCGCTCCAACAGATGCGTGGTCGTGATGTAGAACATGTCGAACGGCGGATCCTGGCGCAGCCAGACAACGTCGAACTCCGACAGGTCCGCAACCCGCTCCTCGCCCAGGCTGAAATGATCGCCCTTCACCCGCTGCACCGTCAGCGGCCAGCCCCGCGCGGTGATCCGCCCGCGGTCATAGGCCAGCTTGTCGGGCGTGTAATAGAACAGCTCGTGGCCCCGCGCCTGCGCTTCTTCGGCCAGGCGAAAGCTGCTGTCCCCGTCAATGTCGATCCCGTCGATCGGATCCATCTGAAAGGCGATTTTCATGGGCCATCCCCGTCTTGTGCTGCCCTCTACATGGGCCAAGCACCGACAGGGATCAATTCAGAAATGCCCGAACGCGTTTTCCATAACCGTCACGATACCTTGCCCGTCCATGACCGCGAGGTCAAAGCGCACCTCGCTAAGCTGCCCATCAGGCGTCTGCCCAAGATATTCGGACGCCGCCACGTGAATACGCTGCATCTGGGCCGGGCGCAGCAGCGCCATCGCGCCTTCAACCGTATCCGACGCCTTCACCTCGCAGAACACGTAAACGCCGTTTTCGAGAAAGATCAGGTCGATCTCACCCCCCTGTCCGCGCCAACGGGTTTCCAACAGGTCGGCGCCACGACGGTCATAGTCCAGCGCGACCGATTTCTCGGCGGACGCCCCCTTCTGATAGGCGCGTTGCCCGCGTTCCCTGCGCCTGCGCAGGATGGTGTCGCATGTCATTCCGGTCTTCCTTACTTCATCTCACCCCGGCATCTCACACCAAAACATCTAATTTTTTCCTAACCGCTCAATTCCAGCGCCCGCTGATACACGACCCGCCGTTTCAGCCCCAGCCGCGTCGCCACCGTATCGGCCGCATCCCGCACGCTCAGCGTTTCCAGCGCCGCGCTCAGGGCCACATCCAGATCCTCGGCACTGCCTACCTCTGCCGTGCCGCGTTCGATCACCACGACGATCTCGCCCTTGACCGGTTGTGCTTGCAGGCGTTCGGCCAGCTCCTTCAGCGTGCCACGCAGCACCTCTTCGAATTTCTTCGTCAGTTCCCGGCACACCGCCGCCTGCCGTTCCTCGCCCAGCACCTCGGCCGCGTCGCGCAGCATCGCCGCCACCCGCTTGGGCGATTCGTAAAACACCAGCGTGCCGGGCACGCCCGCCACCTCCCGAAGTGCGGATTTCCGCTTGGATCCGCCCGACGGCAGAAAGCCCGCGAAAAAGAACCTGTCGGTCGGCAATCCCGCCACGGTCAGCGCCGTCACGACCGCCGACGGCCCCGGCGCCGAGATCAGCGCATGCCCCTGCGCCACCGCCGCGCGGGCCAGGTCATAGCCCGGATCGGCCACCATCGGCGTGCCCGCCTCGGACGCGTAAACCACTGATTTGCCGCTCTCCAGCGCCGCCATCAGGCGCGGGCGGGCGCGGTCGCCATTGTGGTCGTGATAGGACACGAGCGGTCTGTCACCCAGTTTCACCCCGTGAATTTCCATCAGTCGCCGCAGGCTGCGCGTGTCCTCCGCCGCCAGCACATCGGCATCTGCAAGGATGTCGAGCGTGCGCAGCGTGATGTCCCGCGCCGCCCCGATCGGGGTCGCCACCAGGTACAGCCCGGGCGCAAGGCTCTGCTTGTCGGGATTCATCACTGGACCCGCCTCTCTGGACGTCTATTATCGTGACCAACTGCGCCGTCCACCCGGACCGCGCGAAAGAAGGAGTTCGTACCCTGATGTTTGCCGTTTTCGATGCCGTCCGCAAGCCGTTCCACCGACTTGCCCTCTTGGCCACGTTCCTGCTGCTCGCCGCCTGCGACGCCGGCATACCGGTGGTCGGTGGCAATAGCGGCCAGCGGATCGACCCGGGCGCCGCCGTGCCGGTCGCCCTGCTGGTGCCGCACGGCGCGGCAAACCCGAACGAACAGCGCCTTGCGCGCGACCTGGAAAACGCCGCCCGCATGGCCGTGGCGGACCTTTCCGGCGTCAATATCGACCTGCGCGTCTACGGCACTGCCGGCAATGCGGGCAAGGCCCAGCAGGCGGCGCTCAATGCCGCCGCCGACGGTGCCAAGATCATCGTGGGCCCCCTGCACGCCGAATCCGCCAACGCCGTCGCCGTCGCAATGGCGCCCAAGAACATCAACGTGCTGGCCTTCTCCAACAACCCCACCATCGCGGGCGGCAATCTGCTGGTCCTCGGCCAGACTTTCCAGGATACCGCCAATCGCCTGACCGGCTATGCCGTCAGCCAGGGCAAGCGCCGCATCTTGACTGTGCATTCGCGCAACCTCGCCGGGGAACTGGGCCGCGACGCCATCGCCCAGGCCATTCGCGCCAACGGCGCGACATCGGCCGGCGTGGTGAACTACGAATTCTCGCAAGGCGGTGTCGTCGGCGCCATCCCGGCGATCAAGGATAACGCCCAGACCAACAGCGCCGACGCGATCTTCCTGACGGCCAATTCCGCCGGCGCGCTGCCACTCTTTTCTCAAATGCTGCCCGAGGCGGGCCTGTCCCCGGCCGAGATGCAGTATATCGGCCTTGCCCGCTGGGACGAACCGGCGCAGACCCGCACGCTGCCGGGCGTTCAGGGCGGCTGGTTCGCCATTCCCGACCCGCAGCGCGCCAACCAGTTCAAATCGCGCTTCCAGGCGGCCAACGGCAACCCGCCGCATGATCTTGCCGGTCTCAGCTACGACGCCATCGCCGCCATCGGGGCGCTGACCAGCTCCGGCCGGGCCGATGCCCTGTCGCGCTCCCGCCTGACGCAATCGTCCGGCTTCCAGGGCGTAAACGGCATCTTCCGCTTCCTGCCCAACGGCACGACCCAGCGCGGCCTTGCAGTGGCCACCATCCGCAACCAGCAGGTCGTGGTGCTGTCGCCCGCCCCCGCCAGCTTCGGTCGCGCGGGTCTCTGATCCCGCGCCGCCGACCCATGCCATGAAGGACACGCTGACGCCGCCGGACGCGCTGATCTGTCCGGCCGAGGTCATTTTCGACCAGGACGCCGTGCAGGCGCGCATCGACGCCGTGCGCGAGGCCGACCCGTCGGATACCGTCGCCCTGCGCCGCGAGGCGATGACCGCAACGCGCGAGGCCATGACGGCGGGCTACGCCGCCATTGCCGAGGCACTTCTGCAGACGCCCTTCGCCGCACGCGAGGCGACGCGCGCGTACACCTGGCTCACCGACTGCGCCGTGATGACCGCCCTGCAAGTGGCCAGCCGCCACCTGCACCCCCTGCCCAACCCCACCGAATCCGAGCGCCTGACGGTCTTCGCCGTGGGCGGCTATGGCCGGGGGGAAATGGCGCCTTTCTCGGATGTCGACCTGCTGTTTCTCACGCCCTACAAGATGACCGCCTGGGCCGAGAGCGTGATCGAAAGCACGCTCTACATGCTGTGGGACCTCAAGCTGAAAGTCGGGCACGCCAGCCGCACGATCCGCGAATGCATCCGCCTCGGGACGGATGATTTCACGATCCGCACCACGCTGCTGGAAAAGCGCCTGCTTTACGGCGACGACAGGCTGGCGGGCGATCTCGACCACCGCCTGCGCAACGATCTCTTCAAGGGCACCGAACGCGAATTCGTCGAAGCCAAACTGGAAGAACGCGACGCCCGTCACGAAAAGCAGGGCGAACGCTACATGGTCGAGCCCAACGTCAAGGAGGGCAAGGGCGGTCTGCGCGACCTGCAATCGCTGTTCTGGATTTCCAAGTACCTCTACCACGTCGACAAGGTGTCCGACCTCGTGGACCACGGCCTTTTCATGGAAGACGAGTTCGAAACCTTTCTGAAGGCCGAGACCTTTCTCTGGGCCACCCGATGCCACCTTCACCTCGTCACCAACCGCGCGACCGAACAACTGACCTTCGACCTTCAGGTCGAAGTGGCCGAGCGCATGGGCTACAAGGACCGCGCCGGGCGCCGCGCGGTCGAGGTGTTCATGCAGGAGTATTTCCGCCACGCCACCGCCGTTGGCGACCTCACCCGCATCTTCCTGACCAAGCTGGAAGCGGCGCATGTGAAATCCGAGCCTCTGCTGCAACGCCTTTTCACCCGCAAGCGCAAGCTCAAGGACGGCTACAAGGAAGTCCACGGGAGGCTGGCCATTGTAGACGAGAAAGACTTCCTGTCGGACCCGCTCAACCTCTTGCGCGTGTTCGAGGAAGGCCTGCGCACCGGGCTGCTGATCCACCCCGACGCGATGCGGCTTGTCACCGCCAATCTCGACCTCATCACCGAAAGCTTCCGCGAAAGCCCCGAGGCCCGCAAACTGTTCCTCGGGCTGCTGCTGAAGCACGGCAACCCCGAACGGGCGCTGCGCCGGATGAACGAGCTTGGCGTGCTGTCGGCCATCATCCCCGAATTCGAGCCGATCAGGGCCATGATGCAGTTCAACATGTATCACAGCTACACGGTGGACGAGCACACCATCCAGTGCGTCAGCCAGCTCTCCAAGATCGAGCGCAAGGAGTTGACCGAGGACCTGCCGATCGCGTCCTCGATCCTCGATGCCGGCGTGAACCGCAAGGTGCTTTACGTCGCCATGCTCTTGCACGACATCGGCAAGGGCCGGGACGAGGATCACTCGATCCTCGGCGCCCGCATCGCCCGCCGCGTCGCCCCCCGGCTGGGGTTGAAACCCAAGGAGGTCGACACGGTCGAATGGCTGGTGCGCTATCACCTGCTGATGTCCGACATGGCCCAGAAACGCGACATCGCCGATCCGCGCACCGTGCGCGACTTCGCCAAGGCGGTGCAGACCCGCGAACGGCTCGATCTTCTCTGTGTGCTGACCGTCTGCGACATCCGCGGCGTCGGGCCGAACACGTGGAACAACTGGAAGGCCTCGCTCATCCGCGCGCTCTACCGCCAGACGCGCCGCGCCATGGAAGGCGGGCTCGAGGCGCTCAACCGCGAACAGCGCGGCACCGACGCCAAGCGCAACCTGCGCGAGGCCCTCACCGACTGGGACGCGAAGGACCTCAAGACCGAGCTGGAGCGCCACTACCCGCCCTACTGGCAGGGCCTGCACGTCACCGCACACGAAGATTTCGCCCTCCTGCTGCGCGACATTTCCGAGAACGAGATGCGCATTCAGCTCACCCCCGACGAGGACCGCGACGCCACGCGCGTCTGCTTTGCCCTGGCCGATCACCCCGGCATCTTCAGCCGCATGTGCGGCGCGCTGGCGCTGGTGGGCGCCAACGTGGTGGACGCGCGCACCTATACCACCAAGGACGGCTATGCCACCGCCGCCTTCTGGATCCAGGACGCCGACGGCAGCCCCTACGAGGCCGACCGCCTGCCGCGCCTGACCCAGATGATCCGCAAAACCCTCGGGGGCGAGGTCATCACCGGCGACGCGATGCAATCGCGCGACAAGATCAAGAAACGCGAACGCGCCTTCCGCGTGCCCACCCACATCACCTTCGACAACGAAGGCTCGGAAATCTACACGATCATCGAGGTCGACACCCGCGACCGCCCCGGCCTGCTGTTCGACCTGACGCGCACGCTGTCCAATGGCAACGTCTACATCAACTCGGCGGTGATCGCGACCTATGGCGAACAGGTGGTCGACACGTTCTACGTCAAGGACATGTTCGGCCTGAAATTCTATTCCCCCGCCAAGCAGCGGGCACTGGAACGCAAGCTGCGCGAGGCGATCTCGGACGGCGTCGAACAGGCGATCCGCTGAAAACGGGCGTGAAAGTGTAGCCCACGGCATTGAATAGGTTGCGACGAATGGCGGTTGTGCGGGACGAAGCGGGCTTTCGTTGCGACGGCGCCAACGTTCGCTTCGGGTTGCCATCTTCCCGAAAGCGCCTGAACGGTGAGCGCCGGCCGACTTGTTGAGCCCTCGACTTCATTTCTGGCAATTCGGCGTTTTTATTCATATCCTGCGCCTATTCTCAGGAGACATTTCATGGCCCAGTTTTCCGTCAACACCCATCGCCTCGACCCCTACAAGAACTTCAAGTTTCGTGTGAAATGGGACGGCCGTTTCGTTGCGGGCGTCAGCAAGGTCAGTGCGCTCAAACGCTCGACCGAGGTTCTCAGTCTCCGCGAAGGCGGCACCCTCAGCCGCCCCCTCCGCTCTCCCGGCAAAACCGCTTATGAACCCATCACCATGGAACGCGGCATCACGCACGACACCGCGTTCGAGGATTGGGCCAATCAGGTCTTCAGCCTGCAAGGTGATGCGGCAGTCTCGCTCAAGGACATGCGCAAGGATATCCAGGTCGAGCTCTACAATCTCTCCGGACAGCTCGTCATTCGCTACAACGTTTTCCGCGCTTGGGTATCGGACTACGAGGCACTCCCCGAGTTGGACAGCCAAGGCGAGGCCATGGCCGCGATCGAACGCATAACCCTGCAACATGAAGGGTGGGAGCGTGATAGGAACGTCACTGAACCGACCGAGACCTGAGGCCGCGACGACTGAGCGGCGAGGGCTCGGTCCGGTCCTTCGTCGCAAGCTGCTTGAAGGTCGCCAATGCGGACGGAGCTGCCGTTCATGACGGAGGCGAGCGTCAGCCCCTGGGGTGGCGATCCGACGGCAATTCTGAAGCCCTTTATGCCTGCCAGATACATCCTCGGAATGATCGTTGCGCCCAGCCTCAGCCAAATCGCCAGCCCAAGGGAGGGGCTGACGATGGCCGGGCCGCTTCGCGGCTGTTAACCGGCTGGTGACTCGATACTAATGTCTCGCAAAGGGCTCGCGGCGGTCATTGCGCTTCAACTCCACCGCAGGTTCCTGCAGGCCCCATTTCCTGCGCAGGAAATGACCGTTAAAATACTCATTTTAACGCCCGGAATTTTCGAAAATTCCGGTCCGCGCCACCTCACCTCTCCGGCGACAAATCCACCCGCTCGCCCCGCCGCGGCGGGGCGATCTGCGCGCCGGTGACCGTCCGGGCAAACTCGTGCCCCGCATGCACCGCCGCCGCGATGGTGCCCGGGCAATAACAATCCCCGATCTGCGTCACCGCCCTGATCCCCGCCGCATCCCAGTCGGCCTCGTGCTCCTTCAGATTGGTCCAAAGCGCATCATTCGGCACCCGCGACGTCACCGGCACCAGCGTCTCGCAGGGGATCTGCCGCCGGGCGTCGGAATAGACACAAGCCAGTTCCAGCGTGCTGCCATCTCCCTCCGCCACCTTGTGCAGCGGAATGATCGTGACTCCCAGCCCGATCAACCGCGCCTGGATGCGCTCTTGCTCCAGAGTGTTCGTCGTCCACGGCGCTACCACCGCTTCGGGCGTCACGAACACCACCTCGCGCCCGGTCTGCACGGCCAGCTCGGCCAGCACGTTGCCAAGGTAATACCCGTCATCGTCATAGATCACGATCGGCCCCGATCCATCATCCTGCTCCAGCCCGCCCTGCATCGCGCTTTCGGGCGACAGCACCGGCAATGCCCCGAATGCCGCGACCGGCAGGCGGTGCGTGCGCCCCACCCCGTCCAGCCGCCAACTGGCCCCGGTGGCCAGCACCACCTGCCCGATCCCGTAGTCCAGGATATCCGACGCGCTCAGCCGGCTTTGCAGGTAGAGGTCCGCTGCATCCTTCTGCTGCAACTGCCACAGCCGCCAGTCGCGCACCCGGCCCCATTCCGCCAGCCCCGGCAAGGCGCTTTCGATGGCCACGCGCCCGCCCCAGGCGTCACTGGCTTCCGCCAGCACAACCTCGTGCCCCGCCGCGACCAGCCCGCGCGCCGCCTCCATCCCCGCAGGCCCACCACCGACGATCAGGAACCGCTCCGACGCAGTCTTGTCCCCGGTCATCACCTCCGGATGCCAGCCGCGCCGCCACTCCTCGCCCACCGTCGGGTTCTGGGTGCAGCGCATCGGCATCAGCAACTGATCCCCCGACACGCAGATATTGCACCCGATACACTCGCGGATTTCCTCCAGCCGCCCATCCTTGATCTTGTTCGGCAGGAACGGGTCGGCAATCGACGGTCGCGCCGCGCCAATCAGGTCCAGATGCCCCGACTTGACCAGCCGCACCATCGTGTCGGGCGAGGTATACCGCCCCACCCCCACCACCGGCTTCGTCGTCACGGATTTCACAAACGCCGTGTAAGGCTCCTGGTACCCCTCCTTTGCAAACCGCGACGTCTGGCTGTCATTCGACCAGTCCGAGATGTTCACGTCCCACAGGTCAGGTTCCTCAGCCAGCGCCTCGATGATGTCGCGCCCCTCGACCTCGTGGCGCAGCCCGTCCGCGCCCATCAACTCGTCCACCGCCAGCCGCACCGCGATGGCGCAACTGTCGCCCACGGCCTCCTTGGTATCGGCAAGCACCTCGCGGAACAGCCGCAGCCGGTTCTCGAAACTGCCGCCGTATTCATCCGTCCGGTGATTATGCCGCGCCAGCAGGAAATGCTGCAGCAGGGTCATGTCATGCCCGGCATAGACATAGATGATGTCGAACCCCGCCCGCCTGGCCCGTTTGGCCGCGTCCACATGCCAGCCCCGAAACGCCTTGATGTCGGCCTTGTCCATCGCGCGCGCCTGCCATGGATCGCCCCAGTCACTGGGCGTGGGCGAAGGCGCCAGAATCGGCTGCCGCGCATAGCGCCCGGTGGCATGAAACCCGTTATGCGCCAGCTGGATCGCCGCAAGGCTGCCATGCGCCTGCACGGCTTCGGCCATCAGCTGCAGCGCCGGAATGTCCCCGTCATCCCACAGCCGCCCCTCGTTGGCCGGCGTCAGGTCGGAACTGGGATGGATCTCTGTTTCCTGGGTCGAGACCACGCCCCAGCCCCCTTCCGCCTTCACGCCGCGATGCGCCGCCTCGGCCTGCGGATAGCGAAAGCCCATGCCGGTGCAATGCGGCACCTGGTAGAACCGGTTGCGCGTGGTCTTGGGCCCGATCCGCACGGGCTCGAACAGGATGTCATAGGGCGAGGTCGTCATCGGGGGCACCTTCCGATCCGGGTGGGGTTGCCCGACGCTACCACCCTCGTCGCGGGGCGCCAGACCTCAATATGCGGCAAACGCACCGCGCGGCGGCCTCAGGAAGTCGCGTGGCACGACGCGCGAAAATTCCACCGTCGCAAAACCACCCGAATACCGACGCGATACCGACGTCCGAAATCGGCGGAAACAGGACCGTTAATATCCGATTCGGCCAACAGGCACGCATTCCCGCACTTCCCCCGCCCCCGGCAATCGGCTAATGCTCTTGAAAACAAGGCAGACGCAGGCACCACACATGAAACCCATCCGCCTTCTCTCCGGCGTCCTGACCGTAGGCGTCTGGACCCTGGCCAGCCGGATCCTGGGCT
Organism: Roseovarius sp. SK2; assembly: GCF_028807495.1. Classification (NCBI taxonomy): domain Bacteria; kingdom Pseudomonadati; phylum Pseudomonadota; class Alphaproteobacteria; order Rhodobacterales; family Roseobacteraceae; genus Roseovarius; species Roseovarius sp. SK2. The sequence continues at coordinate 172,405 of NZ_JARAMK010000008.1, read as the reverse complement.
TCGTGCGCGACGTCATCATCGCCAACCTCATCGGCCCCGGCGTGCTGATGGATGCCTATGTCGCCGCTTTCCGCCTGCCCAACATGTTCCGCCGCTTCTTTGCCGAGGGCGCGTTCAACGCCGCGTTCGTGCCGATGTTTTCCAAGCGGCTCGAGGCCGACGAAGACCCCATCGGCTTTGCCCGGCTGGCTCTTTCCGGCCTCAGCTTCGTCCTGCTGATCCTGACCGCGCTGGCGATGATCTTCATGCCCGCGCTGGTCTATGCCACGGCCGAGGGCTACTACGGCGATCCGCGCTTCGACATCACCGTCGACTACGCGCGCATCACCTTTCCCTACATCTTCTTCATCTCGCTCGCAGCCCTGTTTTCCGGTGTTCTCAACGCCGCCGGACGCTTTGCCGCCGCCGCCGCTGCGCCGGTCATCCTGAACGTGCTGTTGGTCGGCGCGATGATGATCGCGCATTACACGCGCGGCCCCGTGGCGGACGCGCTGATCTGGACGATCCCCTTCGCCGGGGTGGCGCAACTGGTGCTGGTCTGGATCGCCGCAGACCGGGCCGGGATGCGCATCCGCCCCACCCGCCCCCGCTGGACACCCGAGATGTCCAAGCTAGTGCGCGTCGCCGTACCCGCGGCCTTGGCGGGGGGTGTGGTGCAGATAAACCTCGTCGTGGGACAGCTTGTCGCCTCCAACACTGAAAGCGCCGTTAGCTGGCTCTACGCCGCCGACCGCCTGTACCAGCTGCCCCTGGGCGTCGTGGGTATCGCCGTCGGCATCGTGCTGCTGCCTGACCTCTCGCGCCGGCTCAAGGCCGAGGATCACGAGGGCGCCCGCCACGCCTATTCCCGCGCCGCCGAGATCTCGCTGGCGTTGACCGTACCCTGCGCCGTGGCGCTGATGGTGATCCCCCTGCCGCTGGTGTCGGTGCTGTTCGAGCGTGGCAAATTCGACGCCGACGATACCGCCGCCACCGCGCTCGCGGTGATGATCTACGGCCTCGGCCTGCCCGCCTTCGTGCTGCAAAAGGTGCTGCAACCGCTGTTCTTCGCCCGCTCGGACACGAAGAAACCGTTTCACTACGCCGTCGTCGCGATGGTGGTGAACGCCGCCCTGGCCGTGGGGCTGGCGCAGGTCGTGGGCTGGTGGGCCGCGGCCATCGCCGCCACGGCGGCGGGCTGGGCCATGGTCTGGCTTCTGGTGCGCGGCGCACGCGGCTATGGCGAGGTGGCACGCTTCGACGACCGCTTCCGCCGCCGCATCTGGCGCATCCTGCTGGCCTCGGTCCTCCTGGGCGTCATCCTGTGGGGCCTGCAAGTGCTGATGACGCCGTTCTTCGGCCTGGGCGGCTGGCGCTGGCTGGCGCTCCTGGTGCTGATCGGTCTCGGCAGTGTCAGCTACTTCGGTCTGGGCCAGCTTTTGGGCGCGTTCCGCCTGTCTGATTTCCGCAAGACGGTTCGCCGTTAACGCCGCTGCAATTTCTGGCGCAGCCGCGCCATACCACCCGGCACCAGCACGAAGGACAGAAGAAATCCGCCGACGAACCCGCCGATATCCGCCACCCACGTGAAGTTGTTGCCGTACAGCAGTCCGAAGACCAGCTGCAGGCCCAGCAGAACGCCGATCATCACGAAGGCGCGCATCTGGTTCTCGCCGATCGCGCCCAGTTGCAGCCAGACAAGGCAGGTGAAGCCCCCGATCAGGCCGTAGACGCCGGGGAAACCCCCTATTAACCCCGGCCCGTCAGGATAGATCAGGCCAAAGACCAGCGCGCCGAAGATGCTTGAGGCGAAAAATAAAATCGCCACAGCCCACCCGGCCATGCGCTCGGCCACGAATTTTCCGATGGCCAGCGTCATGACGATGGCGAAAACCGCCTGCAACACGCTGGCATGGACGAACGGAAAGGTGACGAAGCGGATAAGATAATCAATCCTTAACTGACCGGTCTCCAGCATCCAGGTCATCGCACGGTTGGAAAACCCGAACTGCTGGATCGTGGAGATTCGCCACCCGATCGCCTCAGGCCCGCCGGCGAGGCCACGTGCGCCCAACTGGAACACCGCCTCGGCGGCGGCCATGGCGGCCACGATGACCAGCACCAGCGGCGGGATCGGGTTGACCGGGCTGTCGCCGGGACCTGTGGCTCGGGGATCGGACATCGGTGTGGCCTCCTTGACGGCTGTTGGCCGCAGCAGTAAGCGAGGCGGACACGAATTTCCAGACGGAGTCCGCCATGGCCGAGGCCAGCTTCACCCCCCGCGTCTTCTCGGGCATCCAGCCGTCCGGCAACCTGCATCTGGGCAATTACCTCGGTGCGCTGAAACGCTTTGCCGACAGCCAGAACAGCGGGGTCGAGTCGATCTTCTGCATGGTCGACATGCACGCCATCACCGTCTGGCAGGACCCCGAGGCCCTGCGCCGCGCCACCCGCGAACTGACCGCGGGCTTCATCGCCTCTGGCGTCGATCCGGCGCGGTCGGTCCTCTTCAACCAAAGCCAGGTCTCGGCCCATGCCGAACTGGCCTGGATCTTCAACTGCGTCGCCCGCATGGGCTGGATGAAGCGGATGACCCAGTGGAAGGACAAGGCCGGCAAGAACCAGGAAAACGCCTCGCTTGGCCTTTTCGCCTACCCCGCGCTGATGGCCGCCGACATCCTGGCCTACCACGCTACGCATGTGCCTGTGGGCGAGGATCAGAAGCAGCACCTGGAACTGACGCGCGACATCGCGATCAAGTTCAACAACGATTTCGAGGTCGATTTCTTCCCCATCACCGAGCCGGTGATCGAGGGGGCAGCCACCCGCGTCATGAGCCTTCGGGACGGGTCCAAGAAGATGTCGAAGTCCGATCCGTCCGATATGTCCCGGATCAACCTCACGGACGATGCCGACACGATTTCCAAGAAGATCCGCAAGGCCAAGACCGATCCCGAGCCGCTGCCCTCGGACGCCGAAGGGCTGGAGGACCGCCCCGAGGCCCGCAACCTGGTGAACATCTACGCGGCGCTCAACGACCAGAGCGTCGATGGCGTGATGCGCGACGTGGGCGGGCAGCAGTTCGGCACGTTCAAGCCCGCGCTGGCCGAGCTGGCGGTGGAAAAGCTGGCGCCGATTTCCCAAGAGATGGCCCGCCTGATGCAGGACACCGCCGAGATCGACCGCATCCTGTCGGACGGCGCCGGAAAGGCCCGCGAGATCGCCGCGCCGATCCTCAAACGCACCAAGGACATCGTCGGCATGGTCGGCGCCTGACCCGATTGAGTGGCTTCGCCACGCTCGATTGAAGGGCATGAGGGGCGCTGCCCCTCAAACACCCCGGAGTATTTGCGGCAAGAAAAGCCTCTGCATTTTCGCACGATCCCTGCGTCAGTGCGCGGAATTGCGCGGTGCGTTCAACTGGCCCATCTATGGCGCAAGCAAGAAAGGGTCATATCATGACATTCACAACGCATCCTGAAACCCGTATCGGCCACGTGCACCTGCGCGTGTCGGATCTGGAACGGGCCATCGCCTTCTATTCCGGCGTTCTGGGCTTCGAGCTTCAGCAGCGCTATGGCACCGAGGCCGCATTTCTATCCGCGGGCGGCTACCACCATCACATCGGCCTGAACACCTGGGAGAGCAAGGGTGGCACGCCGCCCCCGTCCGGGCATACGGGCCTTTACCATACGGCATTCCTCTACCCCGATCGCACCGCGTTGGCGCAAGCTTTGAAACGCGTGCTGGAGGCGGGCATCGCGCTGGAAGGCGCCGCCGATCATGGCGTCAGCGAGGCGGTCTACCTGTCCGACCCCGATGGCAACGGCGTCGAGCTTTACCGTGACCGCGCGCCCGAAGACTGGCCGCGCGACGCGCAGGGCAATCTCAAGATGGCCAACAGCCGGCTGGATATCGAGGCTTTGCTGGCCGAAGCCGGCTGACACCTCTGGACCCTTTGGGCGACCGGGCTTAGGGTCCGCGCCAAAGGGAGGCGACCATGGCCACAGGCAGCAACATCCGGACCTATTTCAACGGCACCTGGCATGACGGGGATATCCCGGTGATGCGCGCCGCCGATCACGGCATGTGGCTGGGCTCGAACGTCTTCGACGGGGCCCGGTTCGCCCACGGGCTGACTCCGGACCTCGACCGGCACTGCGCCCGCGTGAACGCTTCGGCCGAGGCGCTGATGGTCACGCCGACCGTGTCGGTGCAGGACATGGTCGAGATCGTGCAGGACGGGCTGAAAGCCTACGCCCCTGATGCGGCCGTCTATATCCGCCCGATGTACTGGGCGATCGAGGGCGGCATGTCGGCCATCGTGCCCAAGGACGGCGGCGCCACCGGCTTTGCCATCAGCCTTGAGGAAATCCCCATGGCCCCGCCCGAGCATTCGGCCACCATCACCCGCACGCGGTTCCGCCGCCCGGTGCTTGAGGACGCGGTCGTCAACGCCAAGGCCGCCTGCCTTTACCCCAACAACGCCCGGATGCTGGCCGAGGCGAAATCCAAGGGCTTCACCAACGCGCTGGTGGCCGACGCGCTTGGCAACGTGGCCGAAGCCGCCACCGCCAACGCCTTTGCCGTCAAGGATGGCGAGGTCTTCACGCCCGTGCCCAACGGAACCTTCCTGGCCGGGATCACCCGCGCGCGGCATATCGAGAACCTGCGCACCGACGGCGTGACCGTGCATGAATGCGTCATGTCCTTTGACGATTTCCACGATGCCGACGAGGTCTTTCTGTCCGGCAACATGATGAAGGTCATTCCGGTCACGGCGTTTGACGACACCAACTACCAGATCGGACCGGTCACGCGCCGGGTGCGCGAGATGTACTGGGACTGGGCGGCCAGCGCCTGAGCTCGCTCAGGCCGCCGCGTCGTAGCTGGAAAAGACCTCGGTGCTGCCGTCCCGAAGGATCAGGTGCACGTCATAGGCCTCGCGCCGGTCCTCCGGTCCCATCCCCGGCGAGCCGTAGGGCATCCCCGGCACCGCAAGGCCCACCGCGTCGGGGCGCTCATCCAGCAGGCGGCGGATATCGGCGGGCGGCACGTGACCTTCGATCATGTACCCGTCGACCTTGGCCGTGTGGCACGAGATCATCTGCTGCGGAATGCCGTTGTCGATCTTGTAGCGCGACAGGATCGTGCCGAACGCATCCTCGCTGGTCACGGCAAAGCCGTCGCCTTGCAGAATGTCCATCCACGCGCTGCAGCAGCCACAGTTGGGATCTTTCATCACGTGAATGGCCGGGCCGGATTGCGCCAGACCAGCGAGCGGGGCCGTGGCCACCAGACCGGCGGCACCGGCGAGAAGGTTGCGTCGGGTCAGCATAGGCGGTCTCCTTGCATATTTGGTTGGCGCAAAGTTTGGACAGGATCACACACTGTCGTCAACCACTCGCCCTCGCACCTGGCATCACATCCGGGTGACCCGTTTCGCCGCCTAACGCAGCGTCGGGCGTGACAATCGCGGCTGACGTGACCATGGTGCGCGTCAACCTACGTTTTGATCCGAACGTCCCCCGGGAGGCCGCACATGACCCAATATCCCCACCTGCTCGCCCCGCTCGACCTGGGCCACGTGACGTTGAAGAACCGCGTGGTGATGGGCTCGATGCACACCGGGCTGGAAGAGACCAAGGACTGGAACCGCGTCGCCGAATTCTATGCCGCCCGCGCCCGCGGCGGTGTGTCCCTGATGGTCACCGGCGGCATGGCCCCCAACCGCGAAGGCGGCGTTTTTCCCGGAGCGGCGGGCCTCTTCAACGATCAGGACATCGCCAACCACAAGGTCGTGACCGACCGGGTGCATGACGCCGGCGGCCTGATCGCCATGCAGATCCTGCATGCGGGCCGCTACGCCTATGGCCCCGAATGCGTGGCCCCCTCGCCGATCAAGTCGCCCATCTCGCCCTTCCCGCCCAAGGAACTGGACGAGGACGGCATCGAGAAGCAGATCGCCGATATCGTCACCGCCGCGGCCCGCGCGCGGGAGGCGGGCTATGACGGGGTCGAGATCATGGGCTCCGAGGGGTACTTCATCAACCAGTTCCTCGTGCGCCACACCAACAAGCGCGAGGACCGCTGGGGCGGATCCTACGAGAACCGGATGCGTCTGCCACTGGAGATCGTACGCCGGGTGCGCGAGGCCGTTGGCCCCGATTTCATCCTGATCTACCGCCTGTCGATGATCGATCTCGTCCCCGAAGGTTCGACCTTCGACGAGGTGGTGCAACTGGCCAAAGCGGTCGAAAAGGCCGGGGCCAGCATCATCAACACCGGCATCGGCTGGCACGAGGCGCGTGTGCCCACCATCGTCACCTCCGTCCCCCGCGCGGCCTTTACCTGGGTCACGAAGAAGCTGATGGGGCACGTGGGCATCCCGGTCATCACCTCGAACCGGATCAACACGCCGCAGGTGGCCGAGGACGTGCTGGCCGACGGCTGCGCCGACATGGTTTCGATGGCCCGTCCGTTCCTGGCCGATGCGGAGTTCGTGAAAAAGGCCATCGAGGGCCGCGCCGACACCATTGCGCCCTGCATCGCCTGCAACCAGGCCTGCCTTGACCATACCTTCTCGGGCAAAATCTCGACCTGCCTCGTGAACCCGCGCGCCTGCTATGAAACCGAGCTGCCGATCACGCCCACGGACACCCCCAAGACCGTCGCCGTCGTCGGCGCCGGTCCCGCGGGCCTTTCCACCGCGATCACGGCGGCGCAGCGCGGCCATGACGTGACGCTTTTCGACCGCGACGACAAGATCGGCGGACAGCTCAACATGGCCAAGCAGATCCCCGGCAAGGAGGAATTCTTCGGCCTCGTCGACTGGTACGATACCATGCTGAAAGAGACCGGCGTGATCGTAAAGCTGGGCCATGACGTGCAGGCCGACGACCTGGCCGGGTTTGACGAGGTGGTCATCGCCACCGGCGTCCTGCCCCGCGACCCCGAGATCGAAGGCCAGGAGGGCGACAACACGCTCTCCTACATCGACGTGCTGAAGCACAAGAAGCCGGCGGGCAAGCGCGTCGCCATCATCGGTGCGGGCGGAATCGGATTCGACGTGGCCGAGTTCCTTGTCCACGAGGGCGAAAGCCCGACCGAGAACCTCGCGGAATGGAAAGAGGAATGGGGCGTCGGCGACCCCGCCCAAACCCCCGGCGGCCTTGCCCCCGAAGGCCCGCAGCCGGATGCGCCCGCCCGCGCCGTCACGCTCTTGCAGCGCAAATCCGAACGCGTGGGCAAGCGGCTGGGCAAGACCACCGGCTGGATTCACCGCGCATCGCTCAGGATGAAAGATGTCGAGATGGTCGGCGGCATCAATTATGAGCGCATCGAACCCACTGGCCTCGTGGTGTCCAATGGCGAGGGGCACGAAGACCCGCGCACGCTGGAAGTCGACACTATCGTGCTGTGCGCCGGTCAGGTCAGCGAACGCAGCCTTGCCGACGCGCTGGGGGCCAAGGGCATCGCCTGTCACGTGATCGGCGGCGCCGATGTTGCGGCGGAACTCGACGCCAAGCGCGCCATCGACCAGGGCACGCGGCTGGCGGCGACGCTCTAGGTCTTGTCGCCGCCAACGCCCGGCCCTAGGGTCGCGCCATGCCCGTCTGCGCCTTCGATATCGCCCCCGATGGCACCGCCCGCCCGGCCTCGGAAAACGGTCCGGACAAAGGTTATGCCTGGTGGCATTTCGACCTTGCCGATCCGGAGCTACCGGCGTGGCTCGAGGCGCGCGTTCCGTCCATCCCGGCCACCGCGCTTTTGGCCCCGGAAACCCGGCCGCGCTGTGACCGCTACGGCGACGGGTTGATGCTGAACCTGCGCGGCGTGAACCTCAACGCAGACGGCCCCGCCGACCAGATGGTGGCGGTGCGCATGTGGGTGACCGAGCGCCTGGTCGTGACAGTGCGCAAGCGCCGGGTCTTCGCCATCGACGCCATCCGGGAAGACGCGGCCAACGGCGACGCGCCCGCCAGCCCGGTCGCCTTCGTGCATGACCTCGCGCAGCGGCTCATGACGCGGGTGCAGGACACGGTCTTCGACCTCAGCCGCCGCGTGGACGACATGGAAGACAGCGTCGAGGACGACGATGAAGATCCGCCCGAGGATCTGGCCGAGGATCAGCGCATGGCGATCCGCCTGCGCCGCTACCTCGCCCCTCAGCGCGACGCGCTGATCGCGCTCGTCGGCACCGACAGCGAGCTTGTCACGTCCGACGCCCGCGCGCGGCTGCGCGAGTTGGGCAACCTGGCAAAGCTGGGGGTCGAGGAACTGGAATCGATGATCGGGCGGATGGAGGCCGTGCAGGACCATCACGCCACTCAGGCCGACCAGCGGCAGAACCGCAACGGCTATATCCTGTCGATCGTCGCGGCGGTCTTCCTGCCGCTCGGGTTCATCACCGGCCTTTTCGGCGTGAACGTGGCGGGGATGCCCGGTGTGGACACCCCCTGGGCCTTCGCCGCCCTGTGTCTTGGGCTGGTGGTCCTGACCGTCGGCGCAGTCTGGATCTTGCGAAAGCTGAAGTGGATCTGACCGCGCCTACTCGACCGTGATCGTAATCTGGTCCGACGTCACCGGCGGGTCGTGTGGCACATGGTTCATGTCACCCAGCACCAGTTGCAGCGTGTGCTCGCCCGGCTCCAGGTCCAGTTCCACCTGCGTCTGACCACCGCCGAAATGCACGTGGTTCTCATCCGACGGGATTGCGGATTGCAGTTCCTCCTCGCCATCGGGGCCTTCGCCCAGAGGCGCGCGGTCCACCAGGATATGGTGGTGCCCGGTATTCTCTTTTTCGGTGCCGGCAGGCGCCACGCCCATGCCGCTCAGGCCGAACACGACTTTCACAGGGGCCGAGACGGTCGCGCCGTCTTCAAGATCGACGAAATACACCTCTGCGCCGTCGGGGGCTGGTGTGCCTTGGGCAAAGGCCATCGAGGCGGTCAGCACCAAAGCGGCGGCAGTCTTGGCAAGAAGTTTCATGCGAGCTCTCCCTTGTTCGAATCCAGCAGGTGCCGCGTTGCCTGAACGAACCTGCGACATTGCTAGACATGGGGCGCGCGGGCAACACGGCAAGGTGGCAGGCTCCGGATCAAGGCGCAAACATGTTTCCGGGCCACGAACGATGCACCACAAAACCAAGATATTGTCTGGCCCGCGCCGCAGTTGTGCCTGAATTTCCCGCGATACCTTCAATTCAACAATAAACGACGAGGGTATCGAGAATGGATCGCCTTACCGAAATGGAGGCCTTTGCGACCGTCGTGGACCAGGGTGGGTTCACCGACGCCGCGCGCAAGATGGGCATCTCCAAATCCGCCGTATCCAAGCACGTCTCGTCGCTCGAGGCCCGACTGGGTGCGCGCCTGCTGAACCGGACCACCCGCCGGGTCAGCCCGACGGAAATCGGTTTGGCCTATTACGACCGTGCCCTGCGCGTGCTCAACGATGCGGGCGAGGCGGATGCGCTGGTCAGTTCCATGCAGTCCGACCCTTCGGGCCTCTTGCGCATCTCGGTGGCCACCGATTTCGGTGTGAATCACCTCAGTCCGATACTTGGACAGTTCCTCGACGATTTCCCCGACATCACCGTGAACATGGTGCTCAACAACCGCTACGTCGAGCTGATCTCCGAGGGCTTCGACATGGCGATCCGAATCGGCGAACTGGAAGACAGCACCCTGCGCGCCCGCAAGCTGACCGAGACCACGAAGCGTATGATCGCCAGCCCGAGCTACCTGGAGAAACACGGCCGGCCCGGCAAGATCGACGATCTGAACGAGCACAAGCTCCTGCATTATTCCAGCCAGTCCAACGGCTCGGTCTGGAAACTGACCGCGCCCTCGGGCGAAAAACGCCAGGTGCGCACCGCGGGTGGCCTGTCGGTCAATGACGGCCAGTCGCTGCTGAACGCCGCGATCTCTGGTCTTGGCATCGCCTACCTGCCCAGCTTTCTTTACGCCAACGCGCTGAAAGAGGGGCACGTGGTCGACGTCATCCCCGACCTGCCGATGGAAACCCAAGGCATCTACGCGGTGTATCCCCCGGGCCGCTTCACACAGCCCAAGGTCCGCGCCTTTATCGACTTCCTCGTCCACGCCTTCGCCGAGAAGGGCCCGACGGACTGGTAAGATTTTCCTCCGCCTGCCAGGCAACCTGACCCCGGGCGGCGCGCCACCCGGGGCTTTTTCGCATCCTCAGGCCATGCGCACAGGCCGCCGCTTGCGCCCCCAGCCCCCCGGCGGGCCGTCGATCACGCCGGGAAAGCGCGTGCCGCAGCTGACGCACCCGCCGAAATCGTCCAGCTTCCAGTCCGACAGCGCGTGCCAGTCCCGCCCGATCACGCGATCTCCGCACCCGGCGCAATAGCTCGACTGCGCGTCGGGGTGATGCGCGTTACCGATATAGACATGCCGCAGCCCCGCCTGATGCGCCACGTTACGCGCCCGCAGCAGCGTCTCCAGCGGCGTGCGCGCGTGCGACAGCATCCGGTGATCGGGATGAAAGGCGGTGAAATGCAGCGGCACGTCGGGACCGCATATCTCCATCACCCAGGCCGACAGCGCCTCCAGCTCCGCCGCGCTGTCATTCTCGCCGGGGATCAGCAGCGTCGTCAGTTCGACCCAGCATTCGGTCTCGTTCACCGCATAATCGATTGTCTCCAGTACCGGCGCGATCTCCGAACCGGTCAGCTTGCGATAGAACCCTTCCGTGAACCCCTTCAGGTCGATATTCGCCGCATCCATCGCGGCAAAGAATTCCGACCGTGGCGCATCACAGATATACCCCGCCGTCACCGCCACACTTTTCACGCCAGCTTCACGGCAGGCTGTGGCGGTGTCCAACGCGTATTCGTGAAAGATCACCGGGTCATTGTACGTGAACGCCACAGACGCACAGCCCTCTGTCCGCGCCACTTGGGCAATCTTCTCCGGCGCCGCCTGATGCGCCAGGCTGTCGACCTCGCGGCTCTTAGATATCTCGTGGTTCTGGCAGAACTTGCACGCCAGGTTGCACCCCGCCGTGCCGAAACTCAGCACCGGCGTACCCGGCAGGAAGTGATTCAGCGGCTTCTTCTCGATCGGGTCGATGCAGAACCCGGTTGAGCGCCCGTATGTGTCCAGCACCATCCGGTCGCCCTGCCGCATCCGCACGAAACACATGCCGCGCTGCCCGTCCCGCAAGGTGCAAAAGCGCGGGCATAGGGTGCAGCGCAGCCTGCCATCGCTTTCAGTCTCCCAGAATCGCGCGGGGTGCATCGCCGGTCGTTTTCCTCCATGATCCTGCCTACCAGATAGGCATGCGATCCCGAAATGAACAGTGAACCCGACCCCATGATGCGCCAACCAGCCGTCGCCGGAACCTTCTACCCGGCCGAGCCCGACGCGCTCTGGTCCGAGGCCGAAAGCTGCATCACCCGTGGCACCAGCGGCTGGCGGCCCGAAGGCTCGGTGCCCCGCGCGATCATCTCGCCCCATGCCGGCTATCGCTTTTCCGGCTGGCTGGCCGGCGCGGCGTGGCGGGCTACCGCACGCGGGCGCCCCTCGACCATCGTCATCCTGTCGCCGTCGCATGCGCACGCCTTCGAGGGCATCGCCCTGCCCTCGCAAAAGGGCTACGCCATGCCCGGCTTCGACGTGATGATCGACCGCGCAGCCGCCAACAGCCTCGTGCAGGCAGAGCTGGCCCATGTCGAGGACGCTGCCCATGACCGCGAGCACGGCATCGAGACGCAGCTTGCTTTCCTGCACCGCCTGCATCCCCGCGCCAAGGTGGTGCCGCTCGTCATCGGCAACGCCCCCCAAGACCAGGTGTCCGCCGCCATCGACCACCTCAGTGCGCTGGACCAGCCGCTTTTCGTCCTGTCCAGCGATCTCAGCCACTTCCTGCCCCGCGAGGCGGCGGACGCCAAGGACACCGAGACCGCCAAGCTGCTGGAAACCTCCAAGGGCAAGATGCTCACATCCCGTCATGCCTGCGGCGCCACCGCTATCACCGGGTTCCTCGCTTCGACCACGGGCGCGGGCCTGCGCGTCGCCCGTCTCGCCATGGCCTCTAGCGCCGATGTCACCGGCGACACGTCGCGTACCGTTGGTTACGGCGCCTGGGCGCTTTTCGACACCACCGACGAGATCATCATCCCGCGCCACCGCCAGATGTTGCTCAGGGCCGCGCGGCAGACGCTCGACTCTTTCACCAAGCGCGGCAAGCCGCCCAAGCTCGATGAAACCAGCTTTCCGCAGACGCTGCGCGGCCACGGTACCAGTTTCATCACGCTGCAACAGGACGGACGCCTGCGCGGTTGCATCGGCTCGCTCTCCGCGCATCAACCGCTGGTGCGCGACGTGTCGGACAACACGGTCAAGGCCGCATCCGCCGATCCGCGTTTCAAGCCTGTGACCGCCGAAGAGGTCCTCGACTTGCGCCTCAAGATCGCAGTCCTGTCGCCCTCCGCGCCAATGACGTTTTCAGGCGAGTCCGACCTGCTGCCACAACTGACGCCGTACCGCGACGGGCTGATCCTGCGCGACGGGGCCAAGCGCGGTGTGTTCCTGCCGATGGTCTGGGACAACCTGCCCGACCCCGTCGAATTCCTGACTGCCCTGAAGGTCAAGGCAGGCCTGCCCAAGGATCACTGGAGCGACACGCTTGAAATCCACCGCTTCTGCGCCGAAAGCTTCGCCGAACCGGACTAGGCGCTCAACCAGCGTTGGAAATCTCGATCAGGTTGCCATCCGGGTCGCGCACATAGATCGAGGTCAGCGGCCCCGTCGCCCCGGTGCGCGGTACCGACCCTTCCTCGACCGTCACGCCCTGCGCATGCAGATGCGCCTGCCAGTCGGCCAAGGGCAGGTCGCTCAGGAAACACAGGTCCGCCGTGCCGGGCGCGGGATGCGCTGCCTTCGGCTCAAACTCCGCCCCGGCCTTGTGCAGGTTGATCTTCTGCACTCCGAACTTCAGAGCCCACCGCCGCGAGCCGTCGGCAGGGGTGAACGCCTCCGCATTCATCCCCAGGGCATCGGTATAAAAGGCCAGTGTCGCGTCGATATCCGCCACGGTCAGCACAAGATGATCCAGCGAAGTCAGTGCGGGGGGCATTAGCGTCTCCTTTGCCAGGGGGATTGTCATCCTTGCAAACCCGGGCATAGACATACGCCAAAACCAGACTGCAGGCCACGATGACAGACGCCACGCAAACCCTTAACGATCCGATCGACCCGGCCCGCGCTCGCGCGCTTCAGGCGACGCTGGGTGACACGCCAGCCATACAAGAAGGAGACGCCCTTCCGCCCTTCTTTCACCAGATCTATTTCTGGGACCCGCAGGTGCCCGCCGACCTTGGCCGCGACGGGCACCCCGAACTTGGCGGCGTCATCCCCGACATGGGCCTGCCCCGGCGCATGTGGGCCGGCGGGCAGTTACAGTTTCACGCCCCCTTTCGCGCCGGACAGCCCGCCACCCGTCGCACGACCCGCGAAAGGGCCGAACACAAGCAGGGCCGCAGCGGCCCGCTTGCCTTCGTCACCCTGCGCCATGAAATCTGGCAAGACGACACCTGTTGCATCACCGAGCATCAGGACCTCGTCTATCGCGAGGACGAGACGGGCCGGAAACCCGAACCGCCCCGCACCCCCGACGGCGCGATGAAAACCCGCAAGGTCAGCTTCGACAGCACGCTTCTCTTTCGCTATTCCGCGCTCACTTTCAACGGCCACCGCATCCATTACGACGAAGACTATGCCCGGAAGGTCGAAGGCTATGACGGCCTTGTCGTGCACGGTCCGTTGCTGGCGCATCACCTGATGCAGATGGCCAATGCCGAACTGGGCGGGTTGAAACGCTTCAGCTTCCGCGCGACCAGCCCCCTGATGCACTTTGAAACAGCAGAACTCTGCTGGGGCGAGGACGGAAAATGCTGGGTGCGCGGCCCCGACGGTCGGCAATGCATGTCTGCGCAGGCGAGTTGATCATCCCGACTTCGGCAGTGACGCCTCGGGCCTGAACGGCGCCGGGATCTCGTCCCGCCCGTCCAGCACAAGATCCGCCATCACCTGCGCCACCTTCGGCGCCATGCCGAACCCGATCTTGAAGCCGCCATTGGCAATGAACTGGTCCGGGTAAAGCGGATGCACCCCCAACATCGGCGCCCGTGACCGCGCCCGGGGCCGCACCCCGGCCCAACGCTCGATCACCTTCGCGTCGCGCAACGCCGGCACCGCCGCGCGGGCGCGCTCCAGCACCGCGTCCAATTGCGTATCCGTGTCCGTCGCGCTTGCATACTCGCGCTCCGAGGTCGACCCAACGGCGGTCGTCCCGTTTCGATGAAAAATCACGTGCAGCGCGTCGGCAAACACCTGCGGAGCGTCCGGCGCGGCGAAATCCAGCACCGCCCCCTGCCCCTTCACGCCATTGCCCACCGGCGCGCCCAGCTTGTCGGACAGCTCCGCCAGCCCCGCGACACCCGTGGCATGTACCACGCGCCCCGTCGCATGGCCTTCCGCCAGGATCTCTCCGCCACGTTGCAGGATCGCCGCCGCCAGCGCCTTGCCGCCTTCGCGCGGATGCAGCCGTGCCGACAACGTGTCGAGGATCAGCAACCCCGTGGGCGTGACCGGCGCATGGGCCACCGTATCCACCGCCACCACCTGCCACGTCGCAGCCTCGCCCCACAGTTCGCGCGCCGTGACCTCCCGCTGCCGCGCCAGCGCCAGCGCGGCCTCGTCCGCCACCGGCTGCACCCGGCCCGTTCGCGCATACCCCGAGGGCAGGCCCGATACCTCGGCCACCTCGGCCCAGAACGCCTCGGCCAACAGCAGGCTCTCCAACTGGAACGCCTTCTTCTCGTTCCAGTTCTCGGGCACGTGCGGCGCCAACGCGCCCACCACGCCGCCCGACGCCCCCGCACCCACGCCGCCGGGGTCGATCACCCGCACCGACGCCCCCCGCGACTGGCACGCAAAGGCGATGGACAAGCCGAAGATCCCGGCGCCGAATATGGTGACGTCTGCCATTGTCATTTCCCCTGCCCGGCGGCATGGTCGCCGGGATTTTCCCTGACTACCGGAAGGCGCGATGCAGGACCAGCAGGCAGAACTGGAATGGCGTGACGGCGATGTGCCGGTCTCCACCCAGTTCGACGACCCGTATTTCAGCCTCGAAAACGGCCTGGCCGAAACGCGCCACGTCTTTCTGGACGGAAACGACCTTCCCGCCCGGTTTCGCGACGGCTTTCGCATCGCCGAGCTGGGCTTCGGCACGGGCCTCAACTTCCTGACCGCACTTCAAGCGTGGCGCACGGCGGGCGCGCCGGGCACCCTGCATTTCATCAGCTTCGAGGCATTCCCGATGGACCCCGACCAGATTGCGCGCGCCCTGTCGGTCTTTCCCGATCTGCCGGTCGAAGCGCTCGAACTGGAACGCGGTGGCCCCTTCGGCGACCTTCTGACCGGCCCCGATTTCACCCTGCGCGTCATCCAGGGCGACGCACGTGCCACCCTCCCGGGCTGGGACGGGATGGCAGACGCCTGGTTTCTCGACGGCTTTTCCCCGGCAAAGAACCCCGAGCTTTGGCAAGAAGACCTCATGCGCGAAGTGGGCCGGCACACCGCGCCGGGCGGCACCGCGGCCACCTACACCGCCGCGGGCTTCGTCCGGCGCGGATTACAGGCGGCGGGATTTGAAGTCACGCGCGTTCCGGGATACGGGCGCAAGCGACACATGACCCCCGCAAGAAAGATCTGACCATGGCAGAGCAGAACACTCGTCTCGGCATCCTGATGATGGTGACAACCACCTTCATCTTCGCGGTGCAGGACGGCATCTCGCAATACCTCGCGCGGGAATACAACGTGCTGATGATCGTGATGATCCGCTATTGGTTCTTTGCGGCCTTCGTGATGACCGTGGCCAGCCGCACCGCCGGGGGCCTGCGCGCTGCCGCCCGCACGGATCAGCCACTGGTACAGGGCTTCCGCGCCGTGCTGCTGGTAGCCGAGATCTGCGTGATGATCTTCGGCTTCACCCTGCTGGGCCTCGTCGAAAGCCACGCCGTCTTTGCCTGCTATCCCCTGCTCATCGCCGCGCTCTCCGGCCCGGTCCTCGGCGAAAGCGTCGGCTGGCGCCGCTGGGCGGCCATTGGCGTGGGTTTCGTCGGCGTCACGATCATCCTCGAACCTGGCTTCGGCGTCTTCCAGCCCGAGGCTTTCGTGCCCCTGATCGCCGCCCTGATGTTCGCACTTTATGGCCTACTGACGCGCTATGTCGGCCGCCGCGACAGCGCCGCAACCAGCTTTTTCTGGACCGGCACGGTCGGCTCGGTCGCCATGACCGCCGTCGGCATCTGGTTCTGGGAGCCGATGTCGGCCTATAACTGGCTCTGGATGGCCGCCCTCTGCGTTACCGGCGCGGCGGGACACTATACGCTTATCAAGTGCTACGAGGTCGCCGAGGCCAGCGCGGTCCAGCCCTTCGCCTATCTGCAACTGGTCTTCGCCAGCACCATCGGCATCCTGTTCTTTTCCGAAACGATCCGCCTCAACGTGGCGCTCGGTGCGGGGCTCATCGTGGCTGCCGGGTTGTTTACCCTCTGGCGCCAGCGGCTGCGCGGCTAAAGCATTTGCAGGACACAGTGAATCGCTTTTCACTGCCTCTTGAGACGCAAAAAGCGATGCATGTTTGAGACTGACCCGGAAACGCTTCAGTGCGGCATTTTACCGGGCTTTCCCGCGCACGGCAGACGATGTATCAAAACGCGTGGACGGCAAGGGAACACCCCATGCGCAAGGCGCGAAACGTGACAGCGATCTGCAAGGCAGCACTGACGGTACTCGTCGCGCTGTTCATCGCGATCCGCGTTGTGGCCCAGCCCACGATCCTAACCGCGCCTGACCCAGGGCTGATGGCGCTCTGCTCGGGCGGCCAGATCGTCTACGTCTCGATGGAGACCGGCTTGCCGGTGGAAAACGACGACGAAACCGGCCTGCTGGCCGACTCCTGCCCCTTCTTCGGGGTAACGGCCTTCAACCTCGGCGCGGACCGGACTCTGCCGACGCCGTTGCAGGTGCCCGCCGCGCTCGCCCTATTCCAGACGGGCACGTCACAGCCGGTGACCACCGCCCCGGTTCAGAACGCCGCACGCGCCCCGCCGCTGCGGGCTTGACCTGGTGCGCGCACAGCGCCCGCACAACACTCCCCCAGACAATAGACGCAGGCGGGCTTCGGCCCGGAGCGTTGTCATACCACATCCAGCACGCGGCACATGGCCCGCGCCACCACACCACAGGAAACTGACATGAAAACCCTTCCTACACTTGCATCTGCCCTCATCCTTTCGACAGGCATCGCCACCGCGCATGATTACACCGTGGGCGACCTTGAAATCATGCACCCGATGGCATTCGAGACGCCGAAAATGGCCAAGGCCGGCGCCGGTTTTCTTACCATTACCAACAATGGCGACACCGACGACGTCCTGCTCGAGGTGCGCGCCGACTTTCCCAAGGTCGAGGTCCACACCACCGAGGAAACCGATGGCGTCGCCAAGATGATGCATGTTGAAAACCTGCCCATCCCGGCCGGCGAAGCGGTCGAGCTTTCGCCCGGCGCCTATCACGTAATGTTCATGGGGCTGGAGGCACCGTTCGAGGACGGTCAGGAAATCCCGGCCACGCTGGTCTTCGAAAAGGCGGGCGAAGTCGAGATCACGTTCAACGTCGAGGCGCGCCCCGAGGGCGGCGACAGCATGGACCACTCCAACCACTGATCCGCGCGGAACGCGGGACGGGGCGGATGCCGCCCCCGGCACCGCGTCACCGAGTCACCGGGTCAATCCACCGTCGGTGAAAGCGTATTGCCGACCAGCTCCTGCGAAAACGGCACCGGGTGCGGCTCTTTTCCCAGCCGCGCCCGGTAGACCGGCAGGCTTTCGGCCACGCGCATCACGTAGTTTCGCGTCTCATTGAACGGGATATGTTCGATCCAGTCGATGATGTCCCCGCCCTCCTGCCGCGGATCGCCGAACCGCGTCATCCAGCGCGGCGGTCGTGCGGGACCCGCGTTATAGGCCGCGGCCATCATGATCACATTACCGTCGAACTGCGACGCCATCTGCGCCAGATAGGCCGAGCCAAGCCGTGCGTTATAGGCCCAATCGTCGAAAACGCGCGACCGGGTGTGCCCGGGCTCGCCCAGCCGCCGGGCGACCTCGGCGGCGGTGCCGGGCATAAGCTGCATCAGGCCCATCGCGCCCGCGCCGCTGGCCACGCCCTGGTCGAACTCGCTTTCGCGCCGCGCGATCGCCAGCGCCAGCTCCATCGGCACCGGAAGCTCCAACTCGTGCATCGGGTGCAGCGGATAGTATGGCGCCGGCAGCGTGATCCCGCGCTGCGCCGCCGCCTTGCCCACCATCACCTGCAGGTGCGGCGACCCAAGGTCGTGCATCGCTTGCCCCAACTGGCCCAGTTCGGGCGGCTCCAGCGTGGCTGCGAGGTGCTTGAAGAACCGCTCAGCCAGTGACACTCGCCCGTTAGCCAGCGCCAGCACACCGGCCTGGAACACCTCGCCCTGCGCAAAGTCCGCCTCGCGCCAGTCCGCAAAGCTCTGTCGCCCGCTCAGCTTGCGGTCGAACGGGAACCCGCCCTGCTCGGCCGCCAGCAACCCGTAAAAGCTGGTCTGGTGCAGCGCCCCCAACTCGTAGGCTATCTCGGCGGCACTCTCGTTGCCCGCCGCCTCCTGCGCCCGGCCCAGCCAGTACCCGGCCCGACCCAGCGAGATCGGCGTCTCGACCCCGTCCATGAACCGCTGGAAATGGAAAATCGCCAGTTCGGGGTCGTTCAGGTCCGTGAGCGCGATGAACCCCGCCAGCCATTCCAGGTCGGCGAAATGCGAGCCTTCCACAAGCCCGTGCACCGATGCCAGGTCATAGGCCGTGCGGGCCGCACCGTCGCGCATCCGGTCGCGTGCCAATTCCCGCCGCCAGCCGGCCCACCGTTCGGCATCGCCCAGCCCGTTGCCCTCCAGCCGGCTTTGCCGAAGGATCAGTTTGATCGCGTCGTCCGGCCGGTTTTTTTGAATATGGCGGTTGTACAGGGCATAGGCGATATGCGGGTTGCTTTTTGCCGCATCAGGCAGCAGCTCCAGCCGCTTGTCCGCACCGTCCGCATCGGCCTCGATCGCCAGCCGGGTCTGGGCGATATCGCGCGTCTCCTCGTCCACAAGCGGCAGCATCTGCTGCACGTCCCGCAACCCCCGCCACAAGGCCATGTCCAGCCGCGCCGCATGATGCGGCTTCAAAAGGTTCGGTCGCGCCCGGATAAAGGCGTCATGCTCCGCCGTCGACAAGTCCAGCGTCCGCCACGCCAGCACGATCGCGACATCGGCATCGCCGGGCCGGCCGGCCTCCTGCAGCGCCCGCGCATAGGACAGCGCGCCAAGGCCCGATTGCGGCACCCGGTCTTCGTAGAAAGTAATGATCTCCTCGGGGGAGGCGTCGATCATCGCCACCTCGGCCTGCGTATGCAGATAATCCAGCCCTGGCCAATCGGCATGGTCCTCGAGAAAGGTCAGGATTTCCTCCGGCGTGCCCTCGCCCGCCCGAAGCCGGTGCCATTCGATCAGCGTCACGCCCGCAGGCCCAGCCCGTTCAGCAATCTGCACCGCCGTAGTCCAGCGCCCGGCCAGCATTGCATCGAACGCGCTCGACATCGGGCGCGGCGGTATGCGCGGCGCGGGGGCGACCATGACGGTTTCCTCCGCACTCGCCTCGGCCTCGGCCTCGGAGACGGCAGCGGGCTCCGCCTGCCCCCCATCCTCGGACTGGGCCACCGCGAGCAGCGGCCACAGCAGGGCCATTAAGGCCACGACAACTCTTTGAACGCTGAACATCTCTTGCATTTTCCCGGGCCAGCGACGATAGACACAGCCAGCCTAGTTTCAAGGGGACGGATCGTCCATTCACAAGCTGGGCAACGCCGCGGCACGATTGCGTGTTCCACCGCGGTCATCCACCAGCCCCACGGGCTACGACATAGAGAGGAGCGTATCATGTTCAAAGGATCATTTCCTGCCCTGGTCACGCCGTTCAAGGACGGCGAGCTGGATCTCGACACGCTCAAGAAACTTGTCGAGTGGCATATCGCCGAAGGCAGCCACGGCCTCGTGCCCGTTGGCACCACCGGCGAAAGCCCTACGCTCAGCCATACCGAGCATGAAACCGTGGTGTCCGAAGTGGTGCGCGCCGTCAACGGCCGCATTCCGGTGATCGCGGGCGCGGGCAGCAACAACACGCTCGAATCGATCCGCTTCATCCAGCACGCCGAAGAGGTCGGCGCCGATGCGGCTCTGGTGGTGACGCCCTATTACAACAAGCCCACCCAGCGCGGACTGATCGCCCATTTCACCGCGCTGCACGACTGCTGCAACCTGCCGATCATCATCTACAACATTCCGGGCCGCTCCATGGTGGACATGATGCCCGACACGATGGGCGAACTGGCCAAGTTGCCGCGTATCGTCGGCGTCAAGGACGCCACCGGTGACCTGGCCCGCGTCAGCCACCAACGCATGACCTGCGGCAAGGACTTCTGCCAGATCTCCGGCGAGGACGCGACCGCGCACGGCTTCAACGCCCAGGGCGGCGTTGGCGTGATCACGGTCACCGGCAACGTCGCGCCGCGCATGGTGGCCGAAGTACAGAACGCCACTCTGGCGGGGGATTATGCCAAGGCGCTGGAAATCCAGGACCGGCTGATGCCGCTGCACAAGGCGATTTTCACCGAACCGGGCCTCGTGGGCGCGAAATACGCCCTGTCGCGCCTGGGTCTGTGCAGCGACGAGGTGCGTTCCCCCCTGACCGACCTCAGCGACGAGACCAAGGCGATGGTCGATGACGGCTTGCGCCATGCCGGGCTGATGAACTAGGGCACGGCCCATGGCCGAGCTTCTGATCGTCTATCATTCCAAGACCGGCGGCAGCCGCCAGATGGCACAGGCCGCCGCCGAGGCCGCGCGGGATGAGACGACCACGACGCTCCAGACCGCCGAAGACACCGGCCCCGATGACCTTCTGCGCGCCGATGGCTATATCTTCTGCGCGCCCGAAAACCTGGCCGCCATCGCCGGCGTGATGAAGGACTTCTTCGATCGCTGCTATTACCCCGTGCTGGGCCGGATCGAGGGGCGCCCCTATGCCCAGATGGTCTGCGCCGGGTCGGACGGCACCAATGCCCAGAAACAGATCGCCCGTATCGCCCAGGGCTGGCGGCTGAAAGCGGTGCAGGAGCCGTTCATCATCTGCACCCACGCCCAGACGCAAGATCAGATCCTGGCCGATAAACATCTGTCGGAAGAGGACCTTACCCCCTGCCGCGAGCTGGGTCAGGCGCTCGGGGCGGGGCTGGAAATGGGCGCCTTCTAGTCTAGTCGACCCGGCGCACCAGCATCTGGTTGCCCGGGCCCGACTTGGTTTCGAACACCTTCAGCTTGCCCACAAGGTCGCTCAGCTTCTTCTCACCATAGGTCCGCGTGTCGAAATCCGGCTTGTCCGCCTGGATCTGCTGCCCGATCCGCCCCAACGGGTACCACTCGCCCTCCTGATCGATCTTCTCCATCGCGTCGAAAATCAGGTTACGAGCATTGGAGGCGGATTTCGAATCGAGCCCCGCCTTGGCCTTGGTGCGCGCGGATGATCCGGCCTCCTGGTAGATGTTCTCGATCGCCACGAACCGGTTGCACGCATTCTTCAGCGCGTCGGGCGCCTTGGCTTCGCCGATGCCGATCACCGTCAGGCCCTGTTCGCGGATGCGGCTGGCCAGCCGGGTAAAATCGCTGTCCGACGAGACGAGCACGAACCCGTCGAAATGACCCGCGTGCAGGATGTCCATCGCGTCGATCACCAGCCCGATATCCGACGCGTTCTTGCCCTTGGTATTCGCCGTCTGCTGATGCTGGACCAGCCCGAGGTTCTGCGCCGTCTTGGTCCACCCGCTCAGCTGCTGGCTGGACCAGTCGCCATAGACCCGCCGCAGGCCCGGCTCGCCATAGCTGGTGACCTCCTTCAGGATGGCCTCGGCGTATTTGGAGGGCACGTTGTCGGCGTCGATCAGCACGGCAAGCAGGTGGGAACGGTCGGGCATGGAAACTCCTTCTCAGGACGCACCCTGCCCTATCCGTCAACGCGGCGAAAGCCGATACTTGGCGCTCAGCCCTTGTCGCCGATTTTGTCCTGCGTCTTGGTCTCGAAATCCGAAGCGTCGTGCCGCTCAAGCAACTGCTCGTGCGGCTCGCCAAAGGTGCGGTTCACCATGCGCCCGCGCTGCACCGCATCCCGATCGAGAATCTTTTCGGCCCAGGCCACCACGTTCTTGTATTCGTGCACGCTCAGGAACTTGCCGGCATTGTACTGCCGCCCCAGCGCCAGGTTGCCGTACCAGGGCCAGATCGCCATATCCGCGATGCTGTACTCCTGCCCTGCGATAAAGGGCCGGTCTGCCAGCCGCCTGTCCAGCACGTCCAGCTGCCGCTTGGTCTCCATGGCGAAGCGATTGATCGGGTACTCGTATTTCTCGGGCGCATAGGCATAGAAATGCCCAAAGCCGCCGCCAAGATACGGCGCACTGCCCATTTGCCACATCAGCCAGTTCATCACCTCGGTCCGCTGCGGGCCGGACGTGGGCAAAAACGCCCCGAACTTTTCCGCTAGGTGGATCAGGATCGACCCGGATTCGAACACGTCGATCGGCTCGGGCCCCGACCGGTCCACCATCGCGGGGATCTTGGAATTGGGGTTCACCTCGACAAAACCCGACCCGAACTGGTCGCCATCGCCGATGCGGATCAGCCAGGCGTCATATTCCGCGTCATGGCCCGCCGCCAGAAGCTCCTCGAACAGCACCGTCACCTTCACCCCGTTGGGCGTGCCCATGGAGTAAAGCTGGAACGGATGCTCGCCCACAGGCAGCTCCTTGTCATGGGTTGCCCCGGCGATCGGCCGGTTGGTCGAGGCGAAGGTGCCGCCGCTTTCGGCGTCCCAGGTCCAGACTTCGGGCGGGGTGTAGGTATCGTCGGTCATGTACGGCTCTCGCTTTGTCCTTTGTTCATGAGAACAGCTAACCGACAGCGCCGGCAATGCAAGGTGCAGCCCTGCACAGATTTCTGTGCGATGCGGTCAACCCAAGAGAACACAACGGTTTTCAAATCTGTCGGCGTTAAGGGTTGCACAGCCGGCATGCTTTGGCCAATGCTGCCTTGGAACGCGCGAAGGAGACTTGATGATGCGGTGGTGGGCAATAGCGACACTGGCAACTGTGGCGGCCTGCGGGCCGGCCGTGACGGATAACGGCGTGCCCTCGCGCGCCGAAGAGGAAGGCCCCGACATCTGCAAGGCCGCCAACCACGCCGACCTTGTGGGCCAGCCGATCGCGGCTTTCGACCAGTCCGCGCTGGACCAGCCCGTGCGCATCATACCGCCCGGCGGCATCGTCACGATGGAATACAATCCCAAGCGCCTGAACGTCGACTTGGACAGCAGCGACAACATCGTGCGCTTCTGGTGCGGCTAAGACCGCGTCCTGACGCCTGATCCCACCCAGGCGTCCCGGCCCGAGGGCAATTCTTGTCTTGCGCTTATTTCAACGCAGTTGATACTGCGTTGTTAGTAATGTTTGATTTCGCACAGATAAGCGAGGCCCCTCATGGACAGCTGGGATGAAGTCCGCACAGCCTTTCACGTGGCGCGCGTGGGAACGGTCAGCGGCGCCGCCGAAGCGCTGGGTGTTCACCACGCCACCGTCATCCGCCATATCGACGCGCTCGAGGAGCGGCTGGGCGTCAAGCTCTTCCAGCGCCACGCCCGCGGCTATTCCACCACCGAGGCCGGCGAGGACCTGCTGCGCGTGGCCCAGGCCACCGACGACCAGTTCAGCCAGCTTGCAGGCCGGATCAAGGGCCGCGGCAACGATGTGTCCGGCGAGCTCGTCATCACCTCGCTGGGCGGGTTCAGCCACCTTTTGGTACCGGTGCTGACGGAATTCCGGAAGGAATACCCCGACATCATCCTGCGCTACCTGACTGGCGACCGCCTGTTTCGCCTTGAATACGGCGAAGCGCACGTCGCCATCCGCGCCGGCCGCGCCCCCGATCAGCCGGACAACGTGGTGCAGCCATTCTACAAGCAAGCGCACACGCTTTACGCGGCGCAATCCTATGTCGACAAGTACGGCCTGCCCGCCTCCGAAGACGAGTTCGACCAGCACTGGTTCGTCAGCGCAGACGACCCAAAGAACCGCGCGCCCTTCAACCAGTGGCTGCGACAGACAGCGCCCGACGAGCGCATCATCTTCCGCAGCCAGGACGTGCACGCCCAACGCCGCGCGATCACCGAGGGCGCGGGTATCGGGTTTCTCAGCAAGGTCCTCGCCAACCAGCTCGGCAACCTGACCGAGGTCATGCCCGCGCGCGACGAATGGTCCGCGCCGATCTGGCTGGTGACCCACATGGACTTGCACCGCACGACCAAGGTTCAGGCCTTCCTGCGGTTCCTCAAGGATCGCGCCAAGGCGTGGGAGATCGAATGACCGACCGGCTGCGCGGCCATGCCGCGATGCTGGCCTTCTCCGGGCTGATCGCCGGGTCCTTCGCCCTTGGCTCCATGGCGGCCCCGCATATCGCGCCCACCGCGCTCAATGCCGTGCGGTTCATCCTCGCCTCGGTCCTTCTGGGCAGCGCGGCCTGGGCCACCGTCGGCATTCCGCGCACCACGTGGCAGGCGCCCTGGCGCTACCTGCTGCTGGGCGGATCGATGGGTCTTTACTTCGTGATGATGTTCGAGGCGCTGAAAACCGCCGCCCCGGTCAGCGCGGCGGCGGTCTTTACCCTGACACCCATCATGTCCGGGCTTTTCGGCTATATCCTTCTGCGGCAGGTGATGACCCCGCGCATGGGCGTGGCGCTGGTCATCGGCGCGGCGGGCGCGCTCTGGGTGATCTTCGACGCTGACCTGCAGGCGCTCTTGCGGTTCGAAATGGGCCGGGGCGAGGTGATCTTCTTCTTCGGCTGCATCGCGCACGCGTTTTATACCCCGCTGGTGCGCAAGCTGAACCGGGGAGAGCGGCCCATCGTCTTTTCCTTCGGCGCCATGGTCGCCGCCGCCGGTCTGATCGCGCTGGCGGGCTGGTCCGACATGCGCAGCACCGACTGGCCCGGCCTGCCCGCCATCGTATGGATCACCATCATCTATACCGCCGTCGCGGCGACGGCGATCACCTTTGTCCTGCTGCAATACGCCTCGCTGCGCCTGCCCAGCGCCAAGGTCATGGCCTACACCTACCTCACGCCCACATGGGTGATCTGCTGGCAGGCCGCACTTGGCCACGCCCTGCCCCCGCCCCTGATCCTTGTGGGCGTCGGGCTGACCATCGTGGCGCTGGTGCTGCTGTTGAAGGACGAATAGCTACTCCGCCAGGTCTCGCGCCGCCTCGTAGAGCCGCCGGAATTCTTCGCCGAGCGAATCCTCGGGAACACGGCGCAGAGAATACTCCACCGTGCCGATCGGCGCCGGCAGTTGCACATCCATCGTCATCGTGTTGCCGGCGCAAGCATAGGTGATCGTCGGCTCGTACCCCGCCCCGCCCATCACCGGTGCGGTCATGCCATCCCCATTGGCCGTCATCGAAAACAGCGCGGGGCCGGAACCTGCGTCGCAGAAGGTGATCCGTCCGGCCTCGCCATTGATGAACCCCACCTGTGTCGGCGCGGCAAGGTCAAGCCGCACATCCACGACATCGCCGGTCTCGACAAAGGTATCGGTGAATTCCGTGGCATGGTGAAAAGGCAGCTTGTGATAGAACCCGTCCTCGTAGATCGAGATCCCCAACGCGGGCGACGCGCCCGCCGCGATTTCACGGATCACGCGGTCAGGCACCATCCCCTGCAACGCGTCCCGGATGTGCGCAGGCGCCGTGTTCTCACCAACCCAATGTCCGACCATGCAGGGGTCGCCTACAGGCGGCGGCGCGACACAAGCGTTCTGGGCCAGGCCAGGCGCGGCCCAAATGGCCAGTATCAAGGTCAGGGCAGATGTCTTCATGGCGCTACTCCTCCGGTTGGTCAGAGAAACCCGCCCGCCTCCAGTTTCCGCACAAGGCGCCGATAATCCAAGGGCGGCGGAACGTCCTCTGACACCTGTCCGTCGTCCGGGCGCAACAGCGGGTTCATTTTCACAAGGTCCACGTCGCAGAACGCGTCGATCTGGTTGACCAGCGCATCGAACGCCCCCTGCCTCCAACGCCGCTGGATCAGGCCCACCTTTGTGCCGGGCCGCATCACGAAAGGCGCCAGGTGAAACGCCGAACCATCGGGCCCCACAATCTGCCGCGCGGCGGCATAGCGGGCGCATTGCTCCGGCAGGCTGTGGCGCTGCGGATGCAGGATCGTGTAACCAGCCTTGAGCATCAGCCGCTCGATCCGCTCTTCCTGGTCCACCATCTGGCCCGCGCGTTTCAGCAGCGACCGCGACAGGTAGATCTTCTCATCCCCCTCCGGTGTCACCACGGCCTGAAGCCGTCCGCGAATGAACCGGCGAAACTCCGGTGTGCCGGAAATCCAGTCGCGGTGTCCCATGCCCTGCGTCGGCACGTCCAGTTCCTCGATCCGCACAGGTGACTGCACGAAATGCACCGGCAGGCCATCGCTCAGAAGGTCCACGAACGCTTTCAGTCGCCGCTGGAACACTGCCCCGAAATCAATGCCATGCATCGGGATCAGGACCAGCCCGTCATGGCCGCCATCCGACAGCGGCCACAGCCGCGAGATGCATTCCAACAGGAAATGCCCGAAATGATGCCGCCCGATGCCGATGAACAGGTGCCGCCCCGACAGGCTCTCCGCCGCCTCCGGAAAATCCGGCTGCGCGGTAAAACGATTGGAGGAATAAAGCGTCCGCGACTGCTCCACGAAGCTCCGGTCAGCGCGAAACACCCCGCAGGCCAACTCCCGTCCCTCCGGCATCGGCGCCACCAGCGCCTGCTCCACCGTCTCGATACGCGGCTCCGGCAAAATGCGCGGATCCAGCCCCGCACCCGACGCCGCGTCATCCATCATCGCGAAACTCTTTCGCCAGGAACTGCTCGAACGCATCCAGGTGCACCGCCTCGAACTGGCCGAAACTCTGCATCCAGATGCTGGCATCGCGCAGGGCATCGGGCTCCAGCTTGCACCACACGACCCGGCCCCGCCGTTCCTGGCTGATCAGGCCCGCGCGCGTCAGGATGCCAAGGTGCTTCGACACGGCCGCCAGCGACATCTCGAACGGCTCGGCCACGTCCGTGACGGCCATGTCATCCTCCAGCAGCATCGACAGGATCCTGCGGCGGGTCGGGTCGGCCAGTGCGGCAAATACGGTGTCGAGCGATTGGGCCATGGTGCACCGTTTAAGCCTTGCCGGGCTGGCCGCGTCAACTCTCTTGGCCCTTTCCCGGGCATTGCGGACTCGACTCCGGTCGCGGCACGCCCTAATTTGGAACATATCAAGAACATCTGCCCGCTGCTGCCCCGGTCCCGCTGCCATGCCCGAACGGCGTATCCTTTCTGTCTGGTTCCCCCGGCTGGGGGCCGAACGGCTGCTGCGGCGGACCGGGCTGGATGCGGACGTGCCTTTTGCCGTGGTGCGCGACACCGGGCAGATGCAGGTGCTGTGCTCGCTGTCCGAGGCGGCCGAGGCGGCGGGGCTGCGGGGGGGCCAGCCCTTGCGCGATGCCCATGCGATGTGCGCCACGCTGGTCACGAAACTGCAAAACCCGCATCAGGAGGCGGCGTTCCTGGCCAGCCTCGGGCGGTGGGCCGAACGGCTGAGCCCGTGGGTGGCGACGCAGCCACCCGACGCGTTGCTGCTGGACATCACGGGCTGTGCCCACCTCTTTGGCGGGGAAGAGGCGATGGCGCGGCAGGTCATTGAGGAGGCGGCGATTTTCGGGCTGACCACGCGCTGCGGGCTGGCCGGAACCGTGGGCGCGGCCTGGGCGCTGGCGCGCTATGCCGGGGCCGTGCCGGGCGCGCATCGCAGCGGCGACGCCATCGACCAGGAGGCCCGCGCGACCCGCTCCCGCGCGGCAAAGCGGCGGCATTGGGAAAAGGGCGGCGCAGCGCCGGTGGCGGGCGTAAGCCGTTCGAATCAAAGGCCGTTTTCCATCGCGCCACCGGGAAAAGCGCGCACCTTCCTCTCCCCCCTGCCCATCGCCGCCCTGCGGCTGGAAGAAGAGCAAGTCGCCGCCCTGAACCGGCTGGGCCTGCGCAAGATCGGTGACCTGCTGAATCAGCCGCGCGGGCCGCTGGCGCGGCGCTTTGGCCGGGGGCTGCTCTTGCGGATGGATCAGGCGATCGGCGCGGCGCCCGAGCCGGTGTCGCCCGCGCGGGTGAAGCCGCGGCTGGCGACACGGCTGACCCTGCCAGAACCCATTGGTTTGATTGACGATTTGCAGGCCGGGCTGGACCGGCTGGTGCCGCGGCTGTGCCAGCTTCTGGCGGACCAGGGAGAAGGCGTGCGCAAGGTCCGGCTGGAGGCGTGGCGGGCCGACGGCACCATGGGCTGGATCGAGGCGGGGCTGGCGCGGGCGACGGACGAGCCCGACCGCATCCGCCCCCTGCTGGCCATGCGGCTGGATGAGATCGACGCAGGCTTTGGCATCGACACGTTGCGCCTGATCGCGGCCGTCAGCGAGCCCATACAGCACCGCACCGCCGCGGGTCACCTGGATGCCACCGCCGCCGCCCGAGACCGGCTGGCGCGGGATACGGGCGTGGAGGATCTGATCGGTCGGATCGGCGGGCGGATCGGGCTGGAGGCGATCACCCGCCTGCATCCGGCAAGCAGCCATATCCCTGAAAAGACGTCACAAATCCTGGCCGCCGCATGGTCCGAGCCGGCAGCGGAGTGGCCTCGCCCCGCCACGCCGCGTCCCTTGCTGATCTGGGGCCCCGAGCCGGTGAACGCCCCGGACGTGCCACACCTGCCCGCCACCTTCCGATGGCGCGGGCGGGCGCATGACCTGGCCGAGGCGAAGGGCCCGGAGCGGATCGCGCCCGAATGGTGGCTGGACGATCCGAACTGGCGGTCTGGCGTGCGGGATTACTGGCAGGTGGTCACCGGCCGGGGGGAGCGGTTGTGGCTGTATTATGCCCATGGTGGGACGATGTCATCGGGATGGTTCTGCCAGGGGCGGTTTGCGTAGGCGAATCAAAAGGTTAACGGGGTGGATCGTGGGAAATCCGATGTCGGTATCGCGTCGGTATCCGGGTGGTATCGCGACGGTGCGGTGCCCCGGGGGCCGGAATTAACCGGGCGTTCGGGGCGCGTGGGTTTTCACCCACCCTACGCGGGATCGCGGATGGGGAGGAGGGACCGGGTCGAGCCCGGGACGGGGTGGGCGCAGGCCGGGATATTTCCTGGCATGGCCGGGCGACCGTCAGACCGCGGGCTGGCGGACTGACGGATGTTCAGGGCGCTTTATGGCAGCCAAGTCCGTTGGTGTTCAAATCGAAGAGCCGACGTCAGCCAACCGCCAGACCGGGGGGCGGTCTGACGATCGCGCGGCGGCGCGGCAGCGCCGCGCCTTTGTTCCGCGCGAGACGAGAGACAAGCCGTCATCCCGGACTTGATCCGGGATCTCTCGGGTCAGGCCCAAGGATGACGGAAACGGGTTCAGCCGTAGTTGCCCTTCACCCGTTCCTTGGTGGGGTCGAAATGCGGGTAGGGCACCACCTTGGCCTTCAGGCGTTTCTGCAAGCCATCGAGCTGGCCCACCTCGATATCGGTGCCCGGCTCGGCATGGGTGACGTCCACGCGAGCCAGCGCGATGTTCTTCCCGAGGATGGGGGATTTGACGGCGGAGGTCACCTCGCCCACCTGCGCCTTGCCGATGCGAACGCAATCGCCGGGGCTGGCGACACGGCCGCCTTCCAGTTCCAGCCCGACCATCTTGCGATGCGGGTGGGCCTTGCGTTCTTCCAGTGCGGCGCGCCCGATGAAATCGTCGTTCTTGGACTTGAGCGGCACCGCGAAACCGATGCCGGCCTCGAACGGGTCGGTCTGGTCGTCGAACTCACTGCCCGCAAAGATCAGCCCCGCCTCGATCCGGATCATGTCGAGCGCGGCGAGGCCAAGCGGCTTCAGTCCCATCGGCTCGCCCACGGTCCAGATCGTGTCGAACACCTCTTCGGCGTCCTTGGGATGGCAGAAGATCTCGTAGCCCAACTCGCCGGAATACCCCGCCCGGCCCACCACGATCGCCGTGCCGTCGAAATCATTCAGGCGCGCGGGGGTGAAGCGGAACATGCCCAATTCCTCCAGCGTCGGATTCGCGGGCGCGGTCCAGATGATCTGTTTCAGGATATCCCGCGACAGAGGCCCCTGCACGGCCACGTTATGCAGCTGATCGGTGGAATTGCGGACCCAGGCGTTCAGGCGCAGTTTCTCGGCCTGTTCACGGATCCACAGACCCGACGTGTCGTTGCCGCCGATCCAGCGGAAGGCATTCTCGCCCATGCGAAACAGCGTGCCGTCGTCGATCATGCCGCCGTGTTCATAGCAGATGGCGGTATAGACCAGTTGCCCCACGGCCAGTTTCTTGACGTTGCGGGTGACGCAATACTGCATCAGTTCCTCGGCGTCGGGGCCTGTGACCTCGTACTTGCGCAGGGGCGACAGGTCCATGATCGCCGCCTTCTCGCGGCAGGCCCAGTATTCGCCGATCGTGCCAACCGACGGGAAGCTGTTCGGCAGCCAGTACCCGTTATACTCGACAAAGTCCCGCGTGTGCTTGGCAAAGCAGTTGTGGAACCCGGTTTCCTTGGTGTGTTCCAAAGGCGCCTCCGCTGATTTTCTGTAGCCGATTGAGCGGCTGAAGCTGTTGGTCTCACCATAGGTGCGGACCTGGATATCGGTGGGGTTCCAGCCGTTCGCCTCGTCCACGTCGCAGGGACAGGCGGTGGAAATGCAGACCAGATCGGTCAGCGCGCGCAAAAGCACGTAATCGCCCGGGCGCGACCACGGGTCATCCATGCCCAGCGCGTTGGTCTCGTCCAGCATGGTGTTGAAGAAGAAGTTGATCGCGGGCCAGCCGGCGCGGGGGCGCACGCCGTATTGTTCGAGATCCTTGTTCATGTTCTCGGAACAGTTGACGTGACCGGGATAACCCAGTTCCTCGTAATAACGCGCGGTGCAGGCCAGGCCGAACGTATCGTGCCGCCCGCAGGTGTCCTGCACGATCTCGACCAGCGGTTCCTGGTCGACGTTCCAGTACTTGGCGAAGATGCCCGGCTGGGGGTAGAGCGAGCCCATCAGGGTCCGGGTCGTGGTCGGGTCGATCTCGCGGTCGAGGCCCTTGTCGAGCGAGCGCAGAGAAAACGCCTGGAAGTCCGAGCATTCGCGGCCCTGCACGTCGAGGACCTGGATGAACTGGCCTTTCTGCACGTGATAGGATTTCGCCTCGCCCGGCTGGATGTTGATGTCGTGGATCGGGTCGGCCAGCGGGTCGGGCGGCATGTGTCCGCCCTTGGCGACGCCGGGATCGGCGCGGCGGATATAGAGGATAAGGTCGGTGGGCGGGGCCTGCGTGCCCGGGTCCATCGGGCCGCCGGGGGCGGCGACGATCAGCAACCCGTCGCTGTCGGCCTGGAATGTCGCCATCTCACCGGCGCGGGAGCCTTCGGAGAACACCTTGATGCACTGCGCGTCGCCCAGCTTGAACCCGGCGCGGTCGAGCGCCGAGGCCACGCGGCGGCCCGAAACCGAGCCGTTGTCGAGAACTGAAAGCACTCCATCCGGGCGGCCGTGGCTGGAGGCGCCGAGGCGGCCGGGGTCGGACTTGCCGTCGGGGGTAAAGAAGACCATCTCGCCCGGTTGCAGCCCCTGGAAATCCAGCACCGACACCTCGTCTCCGCGAAAGATCGGCACGGCGCGCGATCCGCCGCCGGGGATGGGGTGTCGTTCCGTTCCGTGGGGCAGGATGGGCAGGCCGGGCGTGATGACGCCGGCGCGTTCATACGGGGTCTCGAAGACAGGCTTAACGGTCATGGATGTGCCTTTTATCACTCGCGAATTGTGGCATCAATCGAGGCCTAGCGCCTTCTTGCGCCGGTTGGCCCAGCTGAGGATCGCCATGTCGAAGGTCAACGCCATGAGCGAGACATTGATCCCGAGGACGAAGTTTTTCCCCAGGTCCGTGCCCGCCAGCGTGCGCTGAAGCTCCTGGCCCAGGTCCTGCGTGCCGATGAAGGCCGCGATGATGACCATGAAGAAGGCGAACATGATGCCCTGGTTGAAGCCGACGGCCATGGTGGGCATGGCCAGCGGCAATTGCACCGAGGTCAGTTTCTGCCAGCGCGAGCAGCCGGCCATGTCGGCGGCCTCGGTCAGTTCGGGGGGCACGCTGCGCAGCCCCTCGATGGTGTAGCGGGTGAGCGGGACCATGGTGAAGATCACGATGGACAGCACCACGGTGGTGTCGGTGATCCCGAAGAGCATGATCGCCGGCAAAAGGTAGATGAAGCTTGGGAATGTCTGCGCGGTGTCGCAGGCCAGCAGCATCCGTTCTGACCATTTTTCGGACCGCGCGGCGAGGATGCCGATGGGAATGCCGATCATCATCGAGATCGCCATGGCCGACAGCACCGAGTAGAGCGTGATGACCGACCGGTCCCACCAGCCGGAGAAGGCGACGATGGAGAAGAAGATCGCGGCGTAGATCGCCGGTTTCTTGCCGCCCACGCCGTAGGCGAAGGCCACCACCAGCAGGATGAAGGCCGAGGTTGGAATCCACAGAAGCGCGTCGCGGAAGGGGATCAGGACCCAGACGTTCAGCACATAGCGGATGGTGCCGGTGATCGCCTCGACGGAATCGAGGTTGAGGAAGGTCTCGAACACGCCGTCGATCTCGCGCCCCATGGACAGCGATTGGCGGCGGCCGACCTCGTTCAGGATCTCGATCGGTTGCGCCAGAAGGTACAGCCCGGCGAAGACCACCACGGACAGGACGGTGTACTTGTAGCGAATGTAGAACGGCGTGTCCTTGGGGTGATGCTCGGGCAGCTTGCGCACCCACGCCTTTGACAGGCGGTCGAGGGTGATCGCGACGAGCACGATGGTGATCCCGATCTCGAAGGAGCGGCCCAGTTTCAGGCTGTTCATCATCGCCAGCAGCTTGCCGCCAAGCCCCGGCATCCCGATGAAGGCCGTCAGAACGACCATGGCGAGGCAGAGCATGATGACCTGGTTCACGCCGACGAGGATTTCGGTACGGGCCGAGGGGATGAACACCTTGGTCAGCATCTGCCAGCGCGAGGCGCCCGACATCTTGCCGGCCTCGACGATTTCGGGCGAGACCTTTTTCAGACCCACGGTCGTCATCAGGATCATCGGTGGGGTGGCATAGATCGTGGTGGCAATGGCCCCCGCGGTGGGGCCGACCTTGAAGAAGATCACGGCAGGCAGAAGGTAGGTGTAGAAGGGCAGCGTCTGCATGACGGCCAGCAGGGGCTTGATCGCGTTGTCGAACCACTTGTATTTCCAAGCCGCGATACCGATGACGAGGCCCACGAAAAAGCCCAGGGGGGCCGCGACCAGCAGCACGGAAAGCGTCTGCATCGTCAGTTCCCACTGACCCATGAAGGCGGTCCAGACAAAGGTGCCACCGGCCAGGAGCGACAGTTTCCAGCCGCCGAGGTAATAGCCGATCACGGCGGCCAGCCCCGCCACGGCGGCCCAGGGGATGGGGTCGGCCATGTAGGGCCAGCGGTACTTGCCTTCCAGCAGGTTTGCGGTGACGCCCAGCAGGAAATCCAGCGGGCCTTCGGCGAACCAGCGGGTGATGTAGATCAGGCCAAAGCGCCCTTCCTGCATGTCGCCGGTGATGAAGTCGAAGAACGCATCGAGCCACTGCGCCAGTGGCGGGATCCACGCCTCGGGCAGGCGGACGAGGAAATCCGGCAGGATGGGCTTGGCCGCGCACAGCAAGATCGCGGCCAGTAAAAGCGCCACCAGCACGGGGTCGCGGGTGGCCCCGGGCTGGCGCATCGACAGGGAGGTGCGGGTGGCGTTCGTGGCGACATCAGCCATTGGCGCTGTCCCCCAGAAGCACCTCCAGCGCCTCTTGCCGGGCCATCACGCCCATCACCTTGCCGTCCTTGCCCGCCACCGGCAGATGCTCGCGCGGGTCGCTGACAAGCTGGCGCGCGATCTGGTGAATGGTGCGGTCGCCGTCGATTGCGTCACCTTCGACGGCGTGTCCGTTGACGGGTTTGGCCAGAACGCTGGCATGAACGACATGCGCCTTGTCGATATCCTCGGTGAACTTGCGGACATATTCGGTCTGCGGGTCCAGCACGATCTGGTCGGGCGTGTCGCATTGCTCGATCGCGCCGTCCTTCATGATGGCGATACGGTCGGCCAGGCGCAGCGCCTCGTCGAAATCGTGGGTAATGAAAACGATGGTCTTGCCCAGCATCGCCTGAAGGCGCAGGAACTCGTCCTGCATCTCGCGCCGGATCAGCGGGTCGAGGGCCGAGAACGGCTCGTCGAGAAACCAGATATCGGGCTCGATGGCGAGGCTGCGGGCGATGCCGACGCGCTGTTGCTGGCCGCCGGACAATTCGCGCGGGAAATATTCCTCGCGGCCTTCAAGCCCCACCAGCTTGATAACCTCCAAAGCGCGTTCGCGGCGCGCGTGCCGGTCCTGCCCGCGCATTTCCAGCGGGAACGCCACGTTTTCCAGAACCGTGCGGTGCGGCAACAGGCCGAAGGACTGAAACACCATCCCCATCTTGGAGCGGCGCAACTCGATCAGCTCTTTCTCGGGCAGGGCCATGATGTCCTGGCCCTCGACCTCGATCGTGCCGCCGGTGATGTCGTGCAGGCGCGAAAAACAGCGCACCAGCGTGGACTTGCCGGAGCCGGAAAGCCCCATGATGACCAGCATCTCGCCCTTGGCGACCTCGACCGACACATCCTTGACCCCGGCGATATAACCATCGGCGCGGATATCCTCGTAACTGTGCCCGGCGGGCATGGATTTGAGGTATTGGCGCGGGTTGGGGCCGAAAAGCTTCCACGCGTTGCGGCAGGAAATGACGGGGCTGTCCGAGGTCATGAGGGGCGCAGGTCCTTGATGAAACGCCGGCGGTACGAGCCGCCGGCAAGGCCCTGCCCGGTGCGTCACCGGACAGGGAAAGGCGAAGAGATCAGGTGTCGCCGCCGGGCAGCCAGCCCTTCCAGACGTCCTCGTTGTCTTCCAGCCAGATCTCGGCGGCTTCCTCGGGCTCGTAATCCTCGACATCCACCAGCTTGGCCATTTCGGCGATCTGCGCGTTGGTGAAGGAGATCTTGGTGAGCACCTCGTAGGCATTTGGCCATTTTTCCTCCATGCCGTCCCAAGCGGCCTTTTTCAGGTAGCCGTCGGCGGGGTTGCCGCAATCGTAGAGCGCGTCGGGGTTCGGGCCGACCGCAGGATCGGTGTCGCAGCCGTCTTCCCAGGCCGGGAACTCGACGAATTCACCGGGCCAGACGGCCTCGGCAAAGTTGGGGGTCCAGTTGAAGACCAGGATCGGTGTCTTGTCTTCCTCGGCGGAGGCGATATGCGCCCAGAGCGCCGCGGCGGAGCCCGCGTTTTTCACGACATAGTTCAGGTCCAGCGCCTCGGCCCGTTCCTTGCCGTGCTTGAGCCAGTCGACCGGACCGTCGAGGAACAGGCCCTTGTCGCCGGTTTCGGGCGTGGCGAACAGCTCGGCACAGTCGTTCAGCGCCTTCCAGTCGGGCAGGCCCGGGCAGGCGTCCTTGGTCCACATCGGGTACCACCAATCCTCGCGCGTGACGGCGTCGTGATCGCCCGCGTCATGCAGGCCGCCCTTTTCCAGCGCCTCGCGGAAGGACGCGCCGAAGGCACCTTCCCAGACTTCCAGTTCCAGCGTCACGTCGCCCAGGCGGACCGATTCGTACACGGCTTGGCTGTCGGTGGTGACGAATTCGACGTTGTTGCCCATTTCCTCGTAGATCTGGCCCACGACGTGGCTCATCACGATCTGGCTGGACCAGTTGTGAATCGGGATGACGATCGGTTCGGAACTGTCCTCGGCGGCGAAACCGGCCGATGCGGAGGCCAGCGCGACGGCTGCCACGGACATCATTGAATGGATTTTCATGTTAACTCCCAGTCGGTTGCATGGGCCTGATTCTGAGTGCCGGCCCTTTGTTGGAGTGGGAAGTATCGCGCAGGTGCGACAAAATTCTGATTATAAACTTTTTGTGCCATGCCTCTAAAAATGTTTGGCAATGAGAGGTGGGCGTGGCTAGGCTCGGGTCATTGTCCCGAGTTTGAGGAGTGAGAAGGATGCTGCGCAATCGCGCCGTGTTGCCGCGCCTTGAGTACCTGCTGGCCTTCGAGGTGGCGGCGGACCTGGAAAGCTTTGCCGCGGCGGGCAAGGAACTGAACGTCTCGGAAACCGCCATCAGCCGCAAGATCCGGCTGCTGGAGCAGCATTACCAATGCGCGCTCTTCGTGCGGGGGCACCGCTCGGTGCAGCTGACGGATATGGGGCGCAAGCTGCTTTCGGGGATCACGCCGGCGCTGAAGACGCTGGTGCGGGTGTCCGAGGACATGTGCGCGGACCTCGAGAAAAGCACGGTGCGGCTGGCGGCGACCAACTCGGTCTCGTCGCTGTGGCTGATGCCGCGGCTGCGGGCCTTTCACGAGGCGAATTGCAACATCACCATCGCACTCACGTCATCGGACGTGGACGAAGAGTGCCTGGCCGAGGGCATGGACCTTGCGATCCTGCGCGGCGAGGGCGACTGGCCCGGGTTCGAGGCGACACAGCTTTTCGGCGAGACGGTGTTTCCGGTCTGTGCGCCGGGCTACCTGCAGGGGCAGGCGCGGATCGACAGTATCGAGGCGCTGCGCCAGCACGACCTGATCGAGGTCAGCAACAACCACACCGAATGGCTGAACTGGCGCACCTGGCTGGACCGGAAAGGCGCGGACCCGGACTCGGTGCGCCCGTCGGCGTCGGTCAATACCTATCCGCTGGCGATCCAGGCGGCGCGGGATGGCCTGGGCGTCGCGCTGGGCTGGGGGCATCTGGTGGATCACCACCTGCAATCAGGCGACCTGATCCGGCCCATGGGGGGCGAGCATGTGCGCACGCGCTCGGGCTATTACCTGTTGCGACGGCAGGGGGTCGAGCCGCGCAACGAAAGCGCCATCGTGGCGCATTGGCTGCTGCAGGAAAGTGCCGCACGCCAGAGATACGCGGCGGAGTGAAACACGGGGCGTCTTGCAGATTATTCTGCGAATAATCTGCGCCCCAGAAAATTCGTACGAATTTTCTGGGGCTGTACCCATTTCTCAGAAAGGCGGGCGCAGGACCGCGTGCAGGTAGGTGCGGGTTTCGCCCATCATCTCTTCGGCCAGCGACAGGGCCGTGGGCCAGGGCGGGTCGAGCGTGGCCTCGACCTCGCCGATATCGAAGGTCAGCGTGGCCTCGTGCCGGCGGGCCAGGCGCTGCATCCGCTCGTTCTCGGGCAGGCACATCATGTAAAGTGAGCGCACGCCCCGGTTTTGCGCCGCGGCCAGCATTCGCACGAAAAGCGCATCGCCAATGCCCTCGTGCTGCCAGTCGGGGTCGACGCTGAGCGCGATCTCGGCCCGCACCGGCCAACTGTTCAGCAACATCCGCAGCTCGCCCACGCCGTGCAGATCCCCATCGACGAAGGCGCCGTGAACGACACTGTCGAGGCTCAGGATGGAGTCGGCGTAGTCGGTGACGTAGTCTTCGGTCACACTGGCGCCGAAGCGCAGGCGCCGCATTTCCGGGTCGAGCCGGGCAAAATGGGCCAGCAAAGCAGCCTTGTCCGCCGGCCAGAGGCGGCGAATGTCCGGTCTTATCAGGATCTTGTC
Source organism: Roseovarius sp. SK2 (assembly GCF_028807495.1). Classification (NCBI taxonomy): domain Bacteria; kingdom Pseudomonadati; phylum Pseudomonadota; class Alphaproteobacteria; order Rhodobacterales; family Roseobacteraceae; genus Roseovarius; species Roseovarius sp. SK2. The sequence goes on along the minus strand of NZ_JARAMK010000008.1, from coordinate 134,483 downwards.
ACGATTGATATCGGCATTCATGGTCATGGACTCCTTGGCGCGGGCCATTCCGCGCAGAGGTGCCCTCCCTGACGCCAAGATAATGCCGCAGCGCGGCATTTTCCATGAGTTTTCGATGAAACGGTTAACTTACGTTACGGCAGGGCGCCGTCCCGCTCAGCCACCGGCGCGGATCAGCTCATCCAGATGCACCGCCCCGCTGGCGGCCAGCGCGCGCAGGTCATAGCCGCCTTCGAGGCTTGAGACCACGCGCCCGTCGCACTGCTCCGCCGCTATTTCGCACAGGCGGCGGGTGACCCAGGCGAAATCGTCCTCGCGCAGGTTCAGGTTGGCCAGCGGGTCGTCGGCATGGGCATCGAACCCCGCCGAGATCAGGATCAGTTCCGGCTTGAACTCTTCCAGCCGGGGAAAGACCTGGCCTTCGTATTCCTGCCGGAACCCCTGCCCGGCCGTGCCCGGTGCCAGCGGCACGTTCAGCACGTTGTTGTGATCGCCGGTTTCGTGCGCCCCGCCCGAGCCGGGCCAGAGCGGCATCTGGTGGGATGAGATGAAAAGCGCGCGCGCCTCACCGCGCAGAAGGTCCTGCGAGCCGTTGCCGTGATGCACGTCGAAATCCACCACCGCGACGCGGGACAATCCGTGCCGTTCCAGCGCGTGTTTGGCGGCAATCGCCACCGTGCCAAAGAGGCAAAAGCCCATTGGCGTCGCCGTCTCGGCGTGGTGGCCCGGCGGGCGCATGGCGACGAAGGCATTGCCGACCTCGCCCGCCATCACCTTGTCCACGGCCAGCATCGCGCCGCCCACGGCCCGCGACGCGCAGTTATACGACCCGGGGGACAGCCAGGTGTCGCCATCCAGCTGGTTGAACCCCTGCGCCGGGATCGCCTCGCGGATCATCGTCACGTAATCCTGCGGATGACACAGCGTCAGGTCGGCGTCCTCGGCCAGCGGCGCCTCGGCGCGCACAACGTCCTTGCCCTCGAGCGCGGGCCACAGGTGTTCCAGCCGTGCCACGCGTTCAGGATGACCGTCGGGCGTAACGTGGTTCAGGCCATCCTCGTGGGTGACTAGTAGGGTGGACATGGGCGCGGCTCCTCCTGTGCAATGCCTTGTCACGGCGGCGAAGGGTCGCCACCGCGCAGGTGCCACAACTTAAAGACCATGCGCCGACTGTCCAGCGCGACTTGTCCACAAGCAGCGGGCGTGTAAACTTGAGCTTATGGAAGAGGATGCCACAAGCGCCCCGACCGGCGAGGAGGCCGGGATGAGCTCGCCCGCCGAGGCGACGCCGGATCCGACGAACGACGCCATCGAACAGGCGCAGACCATCGCCATCGGGCTGTGGGAACAGGCGCAGTTGTTCGTGACGGGTCTGCTGAGGCCATGGAGCCTTTACCAGGTCGGCATCATCATCGGGCTGTGGGTTGCCGCGACGATCCTGGCGCGGATATTCAGCCCGCATTTGCACAACTGGATGCGCACGCGCGAAGGCTGGCCCAAGTGGCGCATGCGCTTTCTGGTGATGATGCACAGGCGGCTGCGGCTTATCTTCATGGTTCTGCTGATCTGGCCGGTCTACTGGATCATGCAGGAGGTGACCTGGCCCAGTCGGTCCTACCTGATCGGCGTGATGGCGAGCCTTGCCACGGCGTGGCTGTTCATTGCGATCATCACGCGCCTGATCGGCAACGCCTTTCTGCGCGGCATGGTGCGCTATGCCGCCTGGACATGGGTCACCCTGTCGATCATCGGGCTGACCGACGAGACGATCCAGGTTCTGGACAGTGCGGCGGTCAACGTGGGCGAGATGCGCCTGTCGGTCTGGCTGGTGCTTCAGGCCATCGCGATGATCGCGCTCCTGATGTTCCTGGCGCGGTTCGTGTCGACCACCTCGGCTTCGCGCATCCGGTCGAACAAGGACATCTCACCGTCGATGCAGGTGCTGGCGGTGAAGGTCATCCAGATCCTGCTCTACGGTGCGGCGTTCTTCATCGGGCTGCGGGCCGTCGGGGTGGACCTGACCGGCCTCGCGGTGCTGTCGGGCGCGATCGGTGTCGGTCTTGGTTTTGGTCTGCAGAAGGTGGTGTCGAACCTTGTGTCGGGGGTGATCATCCTGCTGGACAAGTCGATCAAGCCGGGTGACGTGATCAGCCTGGGCGAGACCTTCGGCTGGATCAATTCGCTGGGCGCCCGCTATATCTCGATCACCACCCGGGACGGCAAGGAGTACCTCATCCCGAACGAGGACCTGATCACCGGCCAGGTGGTGAACTGGTCGCATTCCAACGAATTCGTGCGGCTGGATATCTATTTCGGCACCGCCTATGGCGATGACCCGCACCTGGTGCGCAAGGTGGCCATCGACGCCGCCAAGGCGGTGGAGCGCGTGCTGGCCTTCAAGGCGCCGGTCTGCCACATCGTGGGCTTCGGCGACAGCAGCGTGGATTACATCCTGCGCTTCTGGATCAGCGACCCGACCGCGGGCCTGACGAACATCCGCGGCAATGTCTACCTGGCGCTGTGGGACGCATTCCAGGAACACGGCATTTCCATTCCCTTCCCGCAGCGCGAGGTCACCGTGCTGGAAGGCTCGGAGCTGGGTACGCGGGCGCTGGACCGGGGCGACCCGGGCAAAGCGCCGCAGGGCGGGGCGGCAGAGGAACACGGCCCCTGATCGCGGCGTTGGCTGGCGAAAAGGAGTATTCGCATGGCCCATACACTGACCCTGCAATCACAGGAGAGCGTCACCCACGACACGCATCGCTACGTGTTCGACCGTCCCGAAGGCTTTGATTTCAAGCCCGGGCAGGCCGCCGAACTGGCGATGTGCCGCGACGGCTGGAAGGACGAGGGGCGTCCTTTCACCTTCACCTCGCTGCCCGCGGACAAACACCTGGAGTTCACGATCAAGAGCTATCCGTCGCATGACGGCGTGACCGAGCAGTTGCCCGGGCTGAAGCCGGGCGAGGAGGTCACGCTGGACGGTCCCTTTGGTGCGATCACCGACGAAGGTGCGGGCCTGTTCCTGGCCGCGGGCGCCGGGGTCACGCCCTTCATCGCGATCCTGCGCAAGCGGGCGAAAGAGGGCGACCTGGACGGCTGCCAGTTGATCTTTTCCAACGAGACCGAGGGCGACATCATCCTGCGCGAGGAATGGGCGCGGATGCAGGGCCTGAAGGTCGATCATGTCCTGTCCGAGGAAGACGTGCCGGACCTGCATTACGGCAAGGTCGACAAGACGTTCCTCGAACGCCACGCGAAGCTGTCCGGGCAGGTCTATATCTGCGGGCCGCAAGGCTATGTCGACGCGATGCGCGACGCGGTGAAGGCACTGGGCGTTCCGGGCGACCGCATTCATACCGAGGACGGCTGGTAAGCGGTCTTTCCGGTGCGGTCAGACACAGGCCGCGCCGGAATAGCGGCGCTTTTCGAGGCACCAGCGGACAAGAGCCGCCGATTGGCGAAAGCCTTCATTGAATTGTGACAGACGGGTTGCTATTTTGGAACCATGCCCGGCACCGGGGCGGATCGGTGCGTAGTAGAAGGAGGACAATGTCCTGTCTCTTACAATCGACGCGGCTCCTGCCGCTGAACGGGGCGCAGCCTTGAGCGCGTCCGACATGGCGACAAGCAGTGACGCACAGCTTGCGCGCATCCTTTCCGCACTCGAAGAAGACAAGGCCGAAGAGATCGTGCAGATCGACCTTCGCGGCAAATCCGCGATCGGCGATTACATGGTGATCTGCTCGGGCCGGTCCTCGCGCCAGGTGACGGCCATTGCCGAAAAGCTTTCGGAGCGGCTGAAATCCGAGATGGGCGTGCTGACCAAGGTCGAGGGCAAGGACGCGGGCGACTGGGTGCTGATCGACACCGGCGACGTGATCGTCCATGTGTTCCGCCCCGAAGTGCGCGAGTTCTATCAGCTTGAGAAGATGTGGCTGCAAGGCCACGAGGCTACCCAGGCCGCCAAGAGCTGAATGCGTGTCCATATCTGCGCGGTGGGCCGGATGAAACCCGGCCCGGAACGCGCTTTGCTCGATGATTACATGTCCCGCTTCGACCGGACCGGGCGCGCCCTTGGGCTTGGCCCGGCGCAGATGCACGAGGTCGAGGACCGCAAGGGCGGCGGGATGGACGCCGAGGCGCAATTGCTTGACCGCGCCTTGCCCAAGGGGGCCGTCATCGTGGCACTGGACGAGCGTGGCAAGCTGCTCTCTTCCCCCGACTTTTCCGACAAGCTGGCCGGCTGGCGCGACACGGGGCGCGGCGACGTGGCTTTCGTGATCGGCGGCGCCGACGGGATCGCGCCCGCGCTGCGGGACCGGGCGGATTTCACGCTGTCCTTCGGCAAGATGGTCTGGCCGCACATGCTGGCCCGGGTGATGCTGTCCGAACAGCTTTACCGCGCCGCCTCGATCCTGGCGGGCGCGCCCTATCATCGGGCGTGATCCGACGGAGTGGCTGCGCCACGCTCTGTTGGTTCGATGAGGGGCGCTGCTCCTCAAACTCCCCGGGATATTTCCGGGCAGAGGAAGCGGGCAAGAAAGCGGTTCACGACCCGGTTCAGACGGGTTAGAAGCGGCCAAGGATTCAGGAGGCAGGATTGAGCGCGCCAAGACCGGTAGTTCTGTGTATTCTCGACGGTTGGGGGCTGAGCGAGGAGCGCGAGGCGAACGCGCCCGCGCTGGCCGCGACGCCGCATTTCGACCGGCTGATGGAAACCTGTCCGAATGCCACGCTGATCACGCATGGCCATGATGTCGGCCTGCCCGAGGGGCAGATGGGCAATTCCGAGGTCGGGCACCTGAATATCGGGGCCGGTCGCGTGATCGAGATGGATCTGCGGCGCATCGACCGTGCGATCGAGACCGGCACCTTCGGTGTGCTGCCCGGCTTCGTTCGTTTTGCCGACAAGGTCGAGGCGGCGGGCGGTACCGCGCACCTGCTGGGCGTGCTGTCGGATGGCGGCGTGCACAGCCATATCGGGCACATGATCGCCGCCGCCAACGCGCTGACCGCGCGCGGCGTGCCGGTCGCCATTCACGCCTTTACCGACGGGCGCGACGTGGCACCGACCTCGGCCAAGGTGTATCTCGAAGCCCTGCGCGCGGCGCTGCCCATGGGCGCGGTCATCGCCACCGTTTCGGGCCGGTATTACGCGATGGACCGCGACAATCGCTGGGACCGTGTGCAACTGGCCTACGAGGCGCTGGCACGTGGCGAAGGCTACACCGCCGAGACCGCCGCAACCGGCATCGACGACGCCTATGCCAAGGGCCGTACCGACGAGTTCATCAAGCCGCGCGTGCTGGGCGATTACCAGGGCATGAAGGACGGCGACGGCCTTTTGTGCCTGAACTTCCGCGCCGACCGGGCGCGCGAGATCCTGGCCGCCTTCGCCGACCCGGAGTTCGACGATTTCGAGACCGGCCAGCGCCCGGCCTTTTCGGCCGTGAGCGGCTTTACCGAGTATTCGCGCCGCCACAGCGCCTACATGGATTCCATCTTTCCCGACGAGCAGCCGGTCAACACGCTGAGCGCGTGGCTGGCACAGCATGGCAAACGACAGTTCCACACCGCCGAGACCGAGAAATACCCGCACGTCACCTTCTTCCTGGCCGGCGGGCGCGAGACGCCCGAGGACGGCGAGGCGCGGTACATGGCCGCCTCGCCCAAGGTGGCCACATATGACCTGCAACCCGAGATGTCGGCGGAGGAGGTGACCGATCACCTGGTGGATGCCATTGCCGAAGAGTATGATTTCATCGTGGTGAACTACGCCAATCCCGACATGGTCGGCCACACCGGCGATCTGGGCGCCGCGATCCGCGCCTGCGAGGCGGTCGATGCGGGGCTGGGCCGTGTGCTGGAGGCGCTGGACGATGCGGGCGGCGCCATCATCGTCACCGCCGATCACGGCAACTGCGAAACCATGGTGGACCCGGTGACCGGCGGGCCGCATACCGCGCACACCACCAATCCGGTGCCGGTGATCCTCAAGGGTGGGCCCGAGGGCGCGCGCCTGCGCGACGGGCGGCTGGCCGATCTCGCGCCGACGGTGCTGGAGCTGATGGAGCTGTCGCAACCGGACGAGATGACCGGCAAGAGCCTGCTGAAATGATCCGCGCGGCGCTTCTTTCACTGGCACTTGTCGCCGCCGCGCCCGCCACGGCACAGGACCCCGGCGCCGAGGCGCGGGCCGCGTCGGACCGCCTGAACCGCGCCGCCGCCTTGATGGAAGCGGCCGAGGGCGCGGCCAACCGCGTGAAGGCGCTGACCGAGGTGGTGGGCGCCTACGAGGACGGGCTCGAAACGATGCGCGAGGGCCTGCGCCGCGCCGCCATCCAGGAGGAGACCCTGACGCGCCGCCTGCAATCGCGCGAGGACGAGATCGCCAGCCTGCTGGGCGTGTTGCAGAGCATGGCGCAGTCAGAGGGGCCGGTTCTGCTGTTGCATCCCTCCGGCCCGATCGGCACGGCGCGGTCCGGCATGATCATATCCGACGTGACACCGGCGCTGGAAACCCGCGCCGCCGCGCTGCGGGCGGAACTGGAGGAAGTCACCGTTCTGCGCACCTTGCAGGAAAGCGCGCTCGATACCCTGCGCGACGGGCTGAAGGGCGCACAGGACGCCCGCACCGCGCTGAGCCAGGCGATTGCCGACCGCACCGACCTGCCCCGCCGCTTTACCGAGGATCCGGTCAGGACCGCGCTGCTGGTGGCCTCGACCGAAACGCTGGAGGGGTTTGCCAGCGGGCTGAGCCAGATCGCGGTGGACGAAGTGGCCGGATCGCTGCCCGGGATCGACGCGCGCAAGGGCAGCCTGCGCCTGCCGGTCGAGGGCCGCATCCTGCGCCGCGCCGGAGAGGCCGACGCCGCCGGGATCGTCCGGCCCGGCATCGTCATGGCCACCCAGCCCCGCGCGCTGGTGACGACGCCCGTGCCCGCCACGCTGCGCTATCGCGGGGAACTTCTCGATTACGGCAACGTGGTGATCCTCGAGCCTCAGGCGGGCCTTTTGCTTGTCATCGCGGGGCTCGACGTGGTCTACGGTGACATCGGCGAGGTTCTACCGGGAAACAGCCCTGTCGGGATGATGGGCGGCGACGGGCGTGACACTAACGCGCTGTTGATCGAGAATGGCAAAGATGCGGGTGCGTCCCGAACCCAAACACTTTATATAGAAGTGCGAGAAGACAACGAACCCGTCGATCCGGAGACCTGGTTCCAGACAAGCGAAGGATGAGCAACCCGATGAAGAAGTTTCTGATCGCCGCCCTCGTCGGCAGCCTGACCGGCGCCGTGGTGACGACGCAAGTCGCGGCACCCCTGCTGGCGCAGGAAGCGGCCAAGACCACGAATGTCTACGAACAGCTTGATCTCTTTGGCGATATTTTCGAGCGCATCCGCTCGCAATATGTCGAGGAAGTGGACGAAAGCGAGCTGATCGAGGCGGCCATCAACGGCATGCTGACCTCGCTCGACCCGCATTCCAGCTACCTCAGCCCCGATGATGCCGCCGACATGCGCGTCCAGACCCGCGGCGAGTTCGGCGGGCTTGGCATCGAGGTGACCCAGGAAGACGGATTCGTGAAGGTGGTGTCACCCATCGACGGCACCCCGGCGGAAACCGCCGGTATCGAGGCCGGCGATTTCATCACGCATGTGGACAGCGAAAGCGTGCTGGGCCTGACCCTGGACGAAGCCGTGGAAATGATGCGCGGCCCGGTGGGCAGCGAGATCGTGATTACCGTGGTGCGCGAGGGCGAGGCGGAACCGTTCGACGTGTCCATCGTGCGCGACACGATCAAGCTGACCGCCGTGCGGGTGCGGACCGAGCAGCAGAGCGTCGTTCTGCGGGTCACCACCTTCAACGATCAGACCTTCCGCAACCTTGAAAGCGGGCTGGCCGAACAGATCGAGGAAGCCGGCGGCATCGACAATATCAGCGGCATCGTTCTGGACCTGCGCAACAACCCCGGCGGCCTGCTGAACCAGGCGATCCAGGTATCGGACGCGTTCCTGGAGAAGGGCGAGATCGTCAGCACCCGTGGCCGCGCGCCCGAGGATGGCGAGCGGTTCAATGCCAAACCGGGCGATCTGGCCGAGGGCAAGCCCATCGTGGTGCTGATCAACGGCGGTTCGGCCTCGGCGTCGGAAATCGTTGCCGGCGCGCTGCAGGACCATCGCCGCGCCATCGTCGTCGGCACCAAGAGCTTCGGCAAGGGCTCGGTTCAGACCGTGATGCCCCTGCGCGGCGACGGCGCGATGCGCCTGACCACGGCGCGGTACTACACGCCGTCGGGCCGCTCGATCCAAGCGCTCGGCGTCAGTCCGGACATCGTGGTGGAACAGCCCCGCCGTGCCGAGGAGACCGAAGAGGAAGAAGAGGATGGCGCGGCCAACCGCTTCGACCGCTCCGAGGCCGATTTGCGCGGCCGGCTGGACAATGACAGCCTGAGCGAGGACGAGATCCGCCAGATCGAGGAAGACCGCGAGAAGGCCGAGGAAGCCGCCAAGCTGCGCGAGGAAGACTACCAGCTGGCCTATGCCATCGACATCCTCAAGGGCCTGACGGCGCTGGGTCCGCAATACGAGTGAGCCGGTTGGGCATGACTTTGATGAACGGGCGGGATGGTTCCCGCCCGTTTTTGGTATATACTGCATCATGCTTGAATTGCGCCGCCCTTCCTCGCGAGACCTCGACGACCTGACGGTGCTTTGTCTGCGGTCCAAGGCCTATTGGGGGTATGACTCGGAGTTCCTCGCCGCCTGCGTTCCCGTCCTGACGCTGACCGCGGCGGATTTGCAGGGCACTTCGACGATCACCGAGGTCGAGGGTGGAACACTTCTGGGCATGGTACAGGTTTCGAACAGGCGAGAAGGCTGTTACCTGCAAAAGCTCTTCGTCGACCCCGCGCATATGGGTAAGGGCACGGGGCGGCGGCTGTTCACATGGGCGGTCCAAAAGGCCCGCGACATGGGGGCCACGGAAATGATCATCGAGTCGGATCCCGGCGCGGTGCCGTTCTTTTCCGCCATGGGCTGCCGCGCGGCAGGCAACGCCCCGTCCGAGGCGATGCCGGACCGGATGCTGCCACGCCTGGTGTACGATTTGCGGTAGGCCCCACAAAATTCGTACGAACTTTGTGGGGCGCCGATCAGCCGGTGCGCGCCAGGTGCGCCTCCATCGCCGCCAGCCCGGCGTCCAGCCCGCGCCGCCCGAACCCAAGCCGGAAGCGGTCGGTGGGCGTCGACCCAAGGTCGGAGCGGTAGATCGTGCTGGGCAACAGCAGAACGCCCGCCTCTTCCACCAGCTTGCGGGCGAATTCCTCGACCCCGTCGGCACCCAGATACCGCGGAAAGCCCATGCAGGCACCATCGGGCCGCTGCCACTCGAAGAGGTCGGGATGACGGGCAAAGAAGGCATCCCATTTCGGCAGGTTCTCGTCCACGATGGCGCAGTTGCGCGCCAGGATTTTCGCGCGGTTCTTCAAGGCGATCAGCGCCAGCCGCTCGCTGGGGCCGGAATTGCAGATCGACAGGTAGTGCTTCATCCGCTCCATCTTGGACAGCACGTCGCGGTCCTGGCACGCGATCCACCCCACCCGCAGCCCCGGCAGGCCATAGGATTTCGACATCACGCCCAGCGACAGCCCGCGTTCGTAGACATCTGCGATGAACGGCAGGTGTTCGGCATCCGAGGGGCCAAGACCGTTGAAGATCTCGTCATGCAAAATCCAGATGCCGTGGTGGCGGCAAAGCTCAATCAGTGCTTCGTACCGGTCATGCGGCAGGATTGCGCCCGTGGGATTATGCGGAAAGTTGATCGTCAGCAGGCGGGTATTGGGGCGGATCGCGTCGCGCACCCGGTCGATATCCAGCGACCAGTTGTCGTCGGGGTCGAGCGGCACGCCCGTCGCTTCGCAGATCGCCAGGGGGAGGCTTTCGTGCGACTGGTAGTTGGGCGTCACCACGATGGCGTGACTGTCCTTGTCCAGCAGCACATTGTTGGCCGCGAAAATGCCTTCGCTGGCCCCCGCAAAACAGAGCACTTCGTCGGCGGACCGCCCCGCATAGGTCGCCGCGATGGCCGCGCGCAGGTCGGGCGCGCCGTAGGTCTCGGTATAGCCCAGCCACATCTGCTCGAAACCGTCCCGGTCTTCGGGGCTGGCCATGGCCAGAAGCTCTGGAAGGGACATGCTCTCGGCGTCCGAGGCGGTCATGTGGTGCCGGGCCTTGAACTCCCACTTGGCGAAATGGGTTTCCAGCCGGAAATCGGGCAGGGTCGTCATGGGGTGTCCTGTAAGCTCAATCCACCGCGCGGATAAGCTTGCGTTCCAGCACGCGCAAGACCGTGCGCAGATCATGGCCGCGTTTCAGCACCTGCCCGTCCATGCCGATCACCGCGTACTGCCCCTGCCGTGCGCGCAGCTTGGGGCGTTTCTCGATCCGGTAGAGCGGGTTTTCGGCGGTGCGCCGAAAGACCGAGAAGATCGCCACGTCGCGCAGGCTGGAAATCCCGTAGTCGCGCCATTCGCCCGCAGCCACCATGCGGCCATAGACCGACAGGATCGCGGCAAGCTCGGTGCGGTGGAAGGCCACCTGTTGCGCGCTGCCTTGCGGCGGGAACGGAGAGGTGGGTTGGAATGTCATGCCACCAGAGTTGCGGTAAAAGGGTGGCGAGGCAAGGAATTTGTGACGGGGCGGGGTGTGACGGCTGTGCGGTGCCGCTGTCATCCCGGAGGTGAGCCGGGGTCTTGGGGGGCGAGAGATCCTCGGGTCCGGCCCGAGGATGACGGCGCACGGGAAAGGCCGGACGCGCGGCGTCGAACTGCAAGAACCATGTCATCCCGAACCCGATCCGGGATCTCGCGGGGCGATAGGCCCTCGATCAACAAGGTGGCCCCCTAACCCCGGCCGATGTAGGGCATCTTCGTCGCCATCACCGTCATGAACTGCACGTTCGCCTCGGGCGGCATCTCGGCCATGTGCAACACCGACCGCGCCGCGTTGTCCACGTCCATCGTGTGCATTTCGGGGTTGGCCTGTTTCAGCCCGGCCACGAGCTCGCTTTCGGCATTACCGATGTCGATCTGCCCGCAGGCGATATCGAAGGGCCGGCCATCCAGCGACAGTGAGCGGGTCATGCCGGTGATCGCATGCTTGGACGTGGTGTAGCAGATCGAACCGGGCCGCGGCACATAAGCCGACAGCGAGCCGTTGTTGATGATCCGCCCGCCCTGCGGGTCCTGCGCGCGCATCGCTGCAAAGGCCAGCCTTGCCGTGATGAACATGCCGCGCAGGTTGACGGCGATGACCTCGTCGAACTCTTCGACGGTCACCGCGTCCGGCGTTGTCGAGGGGCCGAACGTGCCGGCGTTGTTGAACACCGCATCCAGACGCCCTGCCTCTCCCAGAAATGCCTCGAAGGCGCGTTCCATGGCCTGCGCATCGATCACGTCTGCTGGCAGAACCACCGCCTCGCGCCCCTGCGCCAGTTCGTTCAGCCGGTCGGCGCGGCGGGCCACCAGCCCCACGCGCCACCCGGCGTCGAGGAACGCCTCCGCCGTCGCACGGCCAATGCCGGAGCTGGCGCCGGTGATCAGGATGGATTTCATAGCTCTGTCTCTGCCTCCATTTCCAGTTCCAGCGGCGCGGGCGCCGCCCGCAGGTCGTCGATGCGCAGGGCGCCGGTGGGTTTCGACAGCCGGTTGCGCACCACCCAGTGCAGACGCTCCTCCGCGCGGGTGATGGCGACGTAGGCCAGCCGTTTCCACAAGGGCTGCCCCGCCTCGGTGCGGCCCATGCGGGCGGCGGCGTAGATGTCGGGGGCAAAGACCTGCACGTCGGGCCATTGGCTGCCCTGCGCCTTGTGGATCGTCACCGCCGCGCCATGCAGAAACGTGGCGCCCATGCGGGCGGCGAAGGGGATGAAGGGCTCTTCCTCGTCCGGCTTCTCGATCTTGACGATGCTGGCGGCACTGACGCGCGGGTCCTCGGCGCCCATGACGTGCAGCCGGGAAAAGCCCGGCTTGCGGCCCGCGCCCAGATAGATCACCTGCGCTCCCTTGATCAGGCCCCGCGCCTCGAGGTCCAGCCGTTTCTTGCGGTGCTTGAGCGGCAGTTCCAGCCCGTCGCAAATGAGCGGTTCCCCTTCCAGCAACTCGGTCTCGGGCGCGCCATGCACGGCGCGGAAGGCGTTGATCAGGCGGATGCGGGTGGCGTTGCGCCAGACAAGGACGGGCGAGCGCGCCATCAGGTCCACCTCGACCCTTTGCGCCCATTGCACGCGGTCGTCCTGCGCCGCCTTCTGTTCGACCAGCCGCTCGAAATCCTGAAACCCGACCTTGGGGTCGCCCAAGGCGTGCGCCAGGTCGAGGATCGGGTTGTCGGCGTCCTGCCGGTGGATGCGGTTCAGCGTCAGCTTGGCGGGCGCGGGCAGCCCGTCGAAGACCATCGAGCCGGACTGGTTCACGGGGGCAAGCTGCGCGGGATCGCCGAAAAGCAGCAGCGTCGGAAAGATCTCCTGCAGGTCCTCGTACTGCTTTTCATCCAGCATCGAGGCCTCGTCGATGAAGCCTATATCCAAAGGCTCCTCGCGGCGCTTCCAGCCGGTGATGAAATCACTGCCGCGCAGCCCCGCGGCGGCCAGCGCGCCGGGGATGGACTTGTGCGTGCCATAGAACAGCCGCGCACGTTCCAGCGCCTCCTCGGTCAGGCCCTCGATCTCGGGCTTCTCGCCGTTGCCGGCCAGCCACTCGGCGATGCGCTCGTATTCGGGGTCGTAGACGGGGGTATAAAGGATGCGGTGAATGGTGGTGGCGGGCACGCCGCGTATTCGCAATACGCTGGCGGCCTTGTTGGTGGGGGCAAGGATAGCCAGCGTGCGCCGATCCTTGCGGCGGCGGCCTTCCCAGTCGCCCGACACCACGTCGACGCCGGCCTCTTCCAGAGCGCGGTAGAGTGCGGCCAGCAGCAGAGTCTTGCCCGACCCGGCCTTGCCGACAACGGCCATCACGCCGGACTTTCCTTCGCGCGGCGGGGTCAGCATCCCCTCGTCAAGGTCCACGCCAGCCTCGCGCAGCGCGGCGGCGATGCGGTCATGGGCCTCGGCCTGGTCGTCAGAGTATGTAAGCGCGGTCTGGGACATGGCGCGACCCTACAGCCGCGCCTTGGCCTGCACCAGCGCGGGAGCCGATTTCTTGCAAGAAATCGGATCGGAAAATTGCAATTTTCCGGCCCGGAATTTTCGAAAATTCCGGTGCGCCCCGCTCAGGCCGATTGTGCGAAAGGCTGGCGCTCGTCACCGAAGCTGCGGCGGAACCATTGCTCGCTCAGTTGCGGGGTGACACCGGCGCGGCGGGCCACTTGGGCGCGGGCGGCGTCGGTGAACTCCCACAGGCCCACGCTGATCCGGTCGCGGCCTGCGCCCATGCTGCCCAGCACCTCGGGCGACGAGCCGATCGTGCGATAGATCCGCACCATCCGCGCGTCGAACACGCCGGCGAAATGCTGCACCCCGAAGTGGCGCATCAACTCGCCGCCGCCCAGCATCAGCGCAGCGGCGACCCGGCTTTCGGCGCCGCGCGCCAGGCAGAACCGCGTGCATTCCCAGATATGCGGGCTTTGGATCGTACTGCCGCCAAGGATATCGGTGAAATGCTCGTTGATCATCGTCCGCCCGGTGGTGGGCAGGAACCGCATCGAGCCCTTGTGGCGCCCGTCAGACCCTTCCCAGATCACGTAGAGCGGGTTGAGGTCGTCATATTGATCCCGCTCCAACCCCTTGTCATCGACCGCCACGTCCCAGCCGAGCCGGGTCTTGAACTGGTCGGCCCGGTCGCGGAACATACCGTCGGCCAGCTTGGTGAAACGGTGAAGTTGGTCGGCGTAAACATAGCGTAGCATGGTCGAATTCCCCTCTGTCAGTACGACAAGAGGAAAATTCTCGCCAAATCTTTAAACGCCTGTAGGAGCACCGCGCGTTGCGCACACCGGCAAGGTCAGATCACGATCAAACCCTGGCTGATGGCGCGGGCGACCGCGTGAACCGTGTTGATCGCCCCCAGCTTGAACCGCGCGGATTCGATATAGACCCGCAGCGTGTGTTCGGAAATCGACAGCGTGTCGGCCACCTGCGCCCGGCCATAGCCCAGCGCCAGCAGCGTCAGCGCATCGACCTCGCGCGGGGAAAGCTGGCGGGCGGGCGCGGGCGCGCGGTCAGGCTCGAATTCCAGCGCCTTCTGGTTGAAGGTATGCGCGCACAGGATCAACTCCCGACGATGCGCCTCGGTGAATTCCGCCCAGGCGTCGTCGTCACATCGGTGGTTCACGGTGAAGAGCGCGAATTGCCCGTTCGGTCCCCGCAACGGGATCGAGTAGCCCTGGTTGCCCAGGCCGTGATCCTGCGCTTCCTTGAGGAAAGCCTGCGCGGGCTTGCCGGACCAGTCCAGCCGCTTCCACTCGACGGGGTGAAACCGCTGGTAACAGCCCTTTATGACCGGATCGACGCGCAGGTAATCCTTTTCGACATAGCGCTCGACCCAGGCCGGATCATAAGTGCCGCACCCATACTGGTCGCCCGCGGCGCTGACCCAGTGATAGACAAGATGATCGATCCGGAAGTGATCGCGCAGGCGCATGGCGACTTGCTGAAGGTCCGCCGGTTCGCGGGCATGTTCAAGATCTTCGAGAATCGGTTCGAGCCGCCGTGGCGGTTGCACGTTCATACCCAGTCATTCCCTCCCGCGGCGACGTCCCCTTCGACGTCAGTTCCGCCGCCGCGACGAGTCTCGTGTCGTCGATCTGTTCGGCAAGAACCCCAAGGCCATTTTGCCGAGCGAAGGTTCTGAGATCCGCCAGGACATCCAGTATCCACTCGTTCTGCATAATAGCCTCCTTCGGGAGTAGTTAACGAAAGGTTAACTCAACCTTAGCATGTTGAACTTTTTCGCCGAATTCGCGCTTTTTCCCTCCCCGAATGTAGCGAGGTCACGATCTTCAAGCGCCTGGAATCGTTAACTCCGCTTCCGGGGCAGAAAAAAGCCTGCGAACCGGGGCACCGATTCGCAGGCCAGATGCGGGCCGAACCGGCCCGTCAGGGAGAAATCGTTAACCTTTCTTGCCGGCGTCCAGCACGTCCTCGACCGTGCGCAGACCCGTCCGCGGGGATTGCACCAGCACCGCCATGTTGCCCGGCTTGTGCTCGTTGCGCAGCATCTTCATGTGCGCGCCCGGGATCTCGTCCCAGGGGAAGACCTCGGACATGCAGGGGTCGATACGGCGCTCGACCACCAGCTGGTTGGCCGACGAGGCCTGTTGCAGGTGGGCAAAGTGGCTGCCCTGCAGGCGCTTCTGGTGCATCCACATGTACCGCACGTCGAACGTACAGTTGAACCCGGTCGTGCCGGCGCAGATCACGACCATGCCGCCCTTCTTGCAGACCAGGGTCGAGACCGGAAAGGTCGCCTGGCCGGGGTGCTCGAACACCACGTCGACATTGTTGCCCTTGCCGGTGATGTCCCAGATCGCCTTGCCGAACTTGCGCGCCTCGGTAAACCATTCCTTGTATTCGGGGCTGTTCACCTTGGGCAGTTCGCCCCAGCAATTGAAATCCTTGCGGTTGATGACGCCCTTGGCCCCCAGCGACATGACGAAATCGCGCTTGTCCTCATCCGAGATCACGCCGATCGCGTTGGCGCCCACGGTGTTGGCCAACTGGATCGCGAAGGACCCCAGGCCCCCCGAAGCGCCCCAGACAAGCACGTTCTGACCGGGCTTCAGCTCGTGCGGGTGGTGGCCGAACAGCATCCGGTAGGCGGTGGCCAGCGTCAGCGTGTAGCAGGCGCTTTCCTCCCAGCTGAGGTGCTTGGGGCGCGGCATCAGCTGTTGCGCCTGCACGTTGGTGAACTGCGCGAAGGAGCCGTCGGGCGTCTCGTAGCCCCAGATCCGCTGCGTGGGCGAGAACATCGGGTCGCCGCCGTTGCAGTGGATGTCGTTGCCGTCGTCCTGGTTGCAGTGGATTACGACCTCGTCGCCCACTTTCCAGTTCTTTACCTTGTCGCCCACGGCCCACACGACACCCGAGGCGTCGGAGCCGGCGATGTGGTAATCCGCGCCATGCCCGTCAAAGGGGCTGATCGGCTCGCCCAGGCCGGCCCAGATGCCGTTGTAGTTCACGCCCGCGGCCATCACCAGCACCAGCACCTCGTTGCTGTCCAGCGTCGGCGTGTCCACCACCTCGACCTGGAAGGACTTGTCGGGCTCGCCATGCCGCTCTCGCCGAATGGCCCAGGCGTACATCTGCTTGGGCACGTACCCCAGGGGCGGCAGTTCGCCGATCTCGTAGAGGTCTTTCTCGGGCGCGTCGTAGGGCGCAATTCCGGTTTCGGTGTCCAGAGCCATCGGGGCCTCCTTCATATGCGTTTGCCGCGATGCAGAATCGCGCCTGTCCGCACTGAAATAACTTTCATCGCGCAACAATGCAATGCCGACTTGTGTATTTTTGAAATTTTATAACCCAGCAGGTGCAGAAAGATCAGGGTTTTTGCGCCGCATCTGCGAAAAACTGTCGGATGGAATTGGCGTAATAGACCAGCAGGTCGCACTCTTCGGGGACGATCTCGATACCCTGCGCGGTGTCGCGGACGAGCCCCCTCTTGCGCAGGATGCGCAGCCCCGCCTCGAGCGAATAGCCAAGATCCTCGCGCGGGATGTGAATATGCGCCTGGCCCAGGCTGTCGGTCATCTTGGCCAGCACCTCTTTCAGCTCCGCCTCGGGCAGCGGCGTTCCGGCCTCCAGCAGGGCGTGGGCGACCATCGGCACCGGCAGCACCGGCACCTCTTCCCCGATCCGCGCCATCAGGCGCTCGCCCAGGGTTTCGACCGGGGCATCGGGATGTTCGCGCTGAAACGCCGACAGGGACACCGGCGCGCCGAAACTGACCGCGGCATAGCCGTGACGGTGATAGCGCCGCGTGATCCACAGCCAGAACTGCTTCAGAACGAAGCCCCCCACCACGCTGATCCGCGCGCCAAAGCGGCGCTTGCCCGCCTTGTTCGCGGCCACCAGGATGCGGTCCTCGAACACCCGGTCATAATTCACGGCGACCGGCACGAAGACCACGTCGCGCCCGTCCGGCTCGCGCTCCTCGATGATGTATTTCAGGATGCCAAGCTTGGGCCTGGCCAGCGCCCCGTCAAGGCTCAGCCCGCCCTCGGGGAAGACCGCCTGAGTCACCCCGCCATCGGTGGCCATTCCGACATAGCGCGCCAGTACCCGGCGATAGAGCGCATTGAGCGACCGGCGCCGGATGAAATAGGCGCCCATCGTCCGAATGAGCCGGCTGAGCGGCCAGACCCGCGCCCACTCGCCCACGGCATAGCTGAGCGCCGACTGCTCGGCGGCCAGCCATGTGACCAGCACGTAATCCATGTTCGACCGATGGTTCATCACGAAGATCACGGTGGCGTCGGGGTTGATCTTGCCGATCCCCTCTTCGTCGAACCGGCCCATGCGCACGCGGTAAAGCGCCGTGCTCAAGAACTTGGCCAGCCGGATCGCGATGCCGAAATAGGCGGTCGCGGAAAAGCTGGGCACGATCTCCCGCGCGTAGCGCTTGGCCTTCTCGAAGGCGACGTTCTCGGGGATGCCGTTTTCGTGCGCGTGTTCGGCGATGGCCTTGCTGACCTCGGGGTCGTAGATCAGCCGCTGGATCATGTCATAGCGGCGCGCCAGCTTGAACGGCTCGATCTTGCGTTCCAGCCGCTGGTTCAGGCGGTTCACCACCCGCTCCATCCGGCGGCGGAAAAACCAGCGCACCGAGGGGAACAGGAAATGCGAGGCAAAGGTGACCGCCGCAAACAGCAGGATCAGCACCAGCAGCCAGATGGGAAGTTCAACCGTTTGCGTCATCCAGCGCACCATGCCAGCCCGCGTGAGGGGGTACAAAGGAAAACGCCGCAAGCCGCGCGATCGCCAGACCGCGGGCTGGCGAACCATCGTTGGTTCATGGCACTTTATGGTTGCCGCGTCCGACTAACCTCCGACCGAAGCGCGAACGTCACCCAATCGCCAGCCCGTCCGGGCGGCCCCCCTTTCGGCGATTGCAGCAATCGCCTTTCGGTCAGCGGCCGATCGCGCGGCGGCCTTCGGCCTTGATTCCGCGCGGTATAAGATGACCGACACCGTTGAATACTCGAAAAGGTACGGCGATTTGGTCATGGAAACCCTTCCCGCCCCGAATTGCCGCAACGCAGCGAATTGACAGCGTCACATAATTCCGAATAGTTTGCCCCTGTTGAAAGAAAGTTGCGCAAACCGATTCAAGAGGCCGCCTGATGTCGCAGATGCAGAATGACACCCCCAAGGATCGTCCGTGGTTGATCCGCACCTATGCCGGCCACTCCACCGCCAAGGCCTCGAACGCGCTCTATCGCGGCAACCTCGCCAAGGGGCAGACGGGCCTCAGCGTGGCGTTCGACCTGCCCACCCAGACGGGCTATGACAGCGATCACGTCCTCAGCAAGGGCGAGGTCGGCAAGGTTGGCGTGCCGGTCTGTCACCTGGGCGACATGCGCACGCTTTTCGACCAGATCCCGCTGGATCAGATGAACACTTCGATGACGATCAACGCCACCGCGCCGTGGCTTCTGGCGCTCTATATCGCCGTGGCCGAGGAACAGGGCGCGGATGTCAGCGCCCTGCAAGGCACGGTGCAGAACGACCTGATCAAGGAATACCTCAGCCGCGGCACCTATATCTGCCCGCCCAAGCCCAGCCTCAAGATGATCGGGGACGTGGCCGAATACTGCTACACCCATATCCCCAAGTGGAACCCGATGAACGTGTGTTCCTATCACCTGCAGGAGGCCGGCGCGACACCGCAGCAGGAGCTGGCCTTTGCGCTGGCCACCGCCTGTGCCGTGCTGGACGAGTTGAAACCGCGCGTGCCCGAAGAGGATTTCCCGGCGCTGGCGGGGCGCATCAGCTTTTTCGTCAACGCGGGCATCCGCTTCGTCACCGAGATGTGCAAGATGCGTGCCTTCGTCGACCTGTGGGACGAGATCCTGCAAACCCGCTATGGCGTCGAGAACCCCAAGTTCCGCCGCTTCCGCTATGGCGTTCAGGTCAACTCGCTGGGCCTGACCGAGCAGCAGCCGGAAAACAACGTCTACCGTATCCTGATCGAAATGCTGGCGGTGACGCTGTCGAAAAAGGCCCGCGCCCGCGCGGTGCAGCTGCCCGCGTGGAACGAGGCGCTTGGTCTGCCCCGCCCATGGGATCAGCAATGGTCGATGCGGATGCAGCAGATCCTGGCCTACGAGACGGACCTTCTGGAATACGAGGACCTGTTCGAAGGCAACCCCGCCGTCGACGCCCGCGTCGAGCAGTTGAAGGAAAGCGCCCGGCAAGAGCTTGAGACGCTGGACAGCATGGGCGGCGCCATCGGGGCGATCGAACACATGAAGGCGCGGCTGGTCGACAGCAACGCTGACCGACTTGGCCGGATCGAGGCGGGCGAGACGACCGTGGTGGGCGTCAACAAGTTCACCACCTCCGAGCCGAGCCCGCTGCAATCCGAGGATGGCGGCATCATGCGCGTCGACCCGGCGACCGAGGCCGAACAGATCGACCGCCTGAACGCTTGGCGCGAGGAACGCGATGACGACGCGGTGAAAACCGCGCTGGCGGCCCTGCGAGAGGCCGCCTCGAAGAACGAGAACATCATGCCCGCCTCCATCGCTGCGGCCAAGGCGGGTGTCACGACAGGCGAATGGGCCGAACAGATGCGCCAGATCCATGGCCAGTATCGCGGCCCGACCGGCGTGTCCGGCAGCCCGTCGAACCGCACCGAGGGCCTTGACGACATCCGCGACGCGGTCGATGCGGTCAGCGACAAGCTGGGCCGCCGCCTGAAATTCCTGATGGGCAAGCCGGGCCTTGACGGGCATTCCAACGGCGCCGAGCAGATCGCCTTCCGCGCCCGCGACTGCGGCATGGATATCGCGTATGAGGGGATCCGCCTGACGCCCGAGGAAATCGTCACCGCCGCGCTGGACGACGAGGCGCACGTGATCGGCCTGTCGATCCTGTCGGGCAGCCACATGCCGCTGGTCGAGGACCTGCTGAATCGGATGCGCGAGGCGGGGCTGGGTCACGTGCCGCTGATCGTCGGCGGAATCATCCCCGAAGAGGACGCCAAGCGCCTGCTGGAGATGGGCGTGGCGCGGGTCTATACGCCGAAGGATTTCGAGCTGAACACGATCATGATGGATATCGTCACGCTGGCCGATCCCAAGGCCGTCGCGGCGGAATGACCGATCAGACGGATCGCAACAAGGCCAACGCGATGGCCTTTTACGATCTGATGTTCAATCAATGCCGCCCGCGCGACGCCATCGCGCGTTTTGCGGGCGACGTCTATATACAGCACAATCCGCATGTCGCCGACGGCAAGGACGCCTTTGTCGACTATTTCGAACGCATGGCACGGGACTATCCGGGCAAGCAGGTGCGCTTTGTCCGCGCCGTGGCGGAGGCCGACCTGGTGGTGCTGCATTGCCACCAGACATGGCCGGGCAGCGACGATTACGCGGGGATGGACATTTTCCGCTTCGACGAGAACGGCAAGATCGTCGAACACTGGGATGTCCTGCAGGTCATCACCGGCCAGTCAGCCAACGATAACGGACTGTTCTGACGCGTCCCGGGGTCGTCCGCGGAGGGATTGAGCGCGACCCCGGAACGCATGCGGCGTGCCGGATGACCGGCGCGCTTACTCGGTGGTCTCTTCTTCGGTATCGGCAGCACCCTCGGCGCCTTCGGCCACGGCACCGGCATCGTCCGCGTTTTCCTGCGCCGCCTTGCCTTCAGCAGCGGCGGTCTTGAGCTGGGCCATGATCCGGTCGTTGAGTTCCTGATCTTCCTGCGCCGCGATGTCGATCGCCTTGAACTCTGCCGGGGTGATGTCGGCAATCACTTCGATCGAGTTGACGATCGAGTCGTTGGCATAGGCCATCAGCTCGGCGCGCTTCTCGCCATCCGACTCGGCCTCGATCCGGGGCACGAAGTGCTGGGCCACGGTGTTGACCGCCGCCAGCGCCTGCACGAAGGACGCGACTTTCTCGTCGCTCAGCGTATCGTTGCTGATGCCTTCGGCCGGCTCGATCTTTGCCAGCGACTTGGTCGGCTCCTGCTTGGTCGTCTCGGTGGCCGCGCCTTCGGTCTGGGTGTCTTGCGTGGCTTCCTGTGCGAAGCCGGCAGTGCCCAGCGCCAGTGCGGATGCGGTGGCGATTGCGATACGTGAAATCATTATGGTCTCCTCGACGGGATTGTCTTGGTTTGCGGTTGAGTGACACATGGCCAGTCCCCTGCCGTCTTGCAATCCGTTCGGCGAAAAAACGCTGGAATCGGCAGGACAGACGCGACAGACTGCCGAATGCGCCAGAAGGACACGCCGCATGACCCTTTCCATCCGCCCCATCGCCCCCCAGGACGAAGCCGACTGGCGCAGACTCTGGACCGCCTACCTGGAGTTCTACGAAAGCAGCGTCAGCGAGGAGGTCTACCAGACCACCTTCGCCCGGATCTGCGCCCCCGAGGTGACCGACCAGAACGGCCTGCTGGCGCTCGACGGCGAGACGCCGGTGGGGTTGGTGCACTACATCTTTCACCCGCATAACTGGCGGGTCGAGAAGACCTGCTATCTACAGGACCTCTACGCCGATCCATCGGTGCGCGGCACCGGCGTGGGCCGAAAGCTGATCGAGGCGGTCTATGCCGCCGCCGATGCCAACGGCACACCTTCGGTCTACTGGATGACGCAGGATTTCAACAGCCGGGCACGGCAGCTTTACGACCGGATCGGCCAGCTGACGCCGTTCATCAAGTATACCCGCTGATAGGAGGCGTTCCGTTCAGGGAAACTGCGCCGCCTCGCGCCGCATCAACGCGCGCAGGGTATAGGATCGCGCGATCGGCCCTTCCGCTCCCATCACGTGGCGCGGATCGGCCGGGATGCAGCCCGGACCACAGACCTGACGCACCTCCATGCGGCGCGTGTCGAGAAACCACAGCCGCCCGGCGGGCGTGCCGACATAGCCGTTGATGCCTTCGCCCTTGTCAGCGCGGAGGTCGTTGACGGTGGGCACCTCGGACCAGGCGTCCTCGTCATACGCCCCGTGCGTGTGCCAGGACGCCACAACGCGCAACCTCTCGGGCCAACTGGGCTGGCAATAGTTCAGGTACCCGCGCCGGGGCCGCGTCGTGGCCAGCTGGCCCGAGGCGGTATAGCCGATATAGCCGCAATATTCCCGGTTCTCGGCCACCGACCGGGCCTGCGCCTGCGACAGAACATGCCTTGCGACGCCGATCTCGTCCGCGCTCTGCGCGGGCGCGGCGGCGGGCGCCGTCCCCAGCAGGGCCAGTAGCGCAATGATCCGCATCGGCGTGTGTCCTCTCTTGCAGCAGCGGGTCCAGACGTTACCGTAACGCGATCGAGCAACAGAGGGGAGCCCCATGACAATCCATATCGGCGCCGCACCCGGCGACATTGCCGAAACCGTCCTGATGCCCGGCGACCCGATGCGCGCCAAGTGGGCCGCCGAGCGGTTCCTCGATGCGCCGCGCCAGGTCAACGCGGTGCGCGGGATGCTGGGCTTTACCGGCACGTGGCGCGGGCATCCGGTGACGATCCACGGCAGCGGGATGGGCATGGCGAGCCTGTCGATCTATGCCAACGAGCTTTTGCGCGACTTTGGGGCAAGGACGCTGATCCGCATCGGCTCCACCGGCGCGATGCAGCCGCATGTGGGCCTGCGCGACGTGATAATCGCCATGACCGCCAGCAGCGTCGGCACGCCCTCCTCGACCATCTTCCGCGAACTGAATTATGCCCCCTGCGCCGATTGGGGCCTGTTGCGGGCCGCCGTTGCCGCGACCGAGGCGCGGGGCGTGCCGCATCATGTGGGGGGGATCTATTCGTCCGACACGTTCTATGACGAGCGGCCCGACCTCAACGAGCAGATGACCCGCCACGGCATCCTCGCCGTCGAAATGGAGACCGCCGAGATGTACACGCTGGCCGCACGGCACGGCGCGCGGACGCTGTCGGTGCTGACCGTGTCCGACCATCTGCAAACCGGCGAGGCCCTGCCCAGCGAAGACCGCGAGGCCAGCTTCGGCGACATGGTGGACATCGCGCTAGAGGCGGCGTTTGCGTAAGGTGCGTTTTCAACGCACCTTTCCCGGGCTGGACACCTGGCATGGGCGCGTGGTGCGTTGAAAACGCACCCTACGCAATCTCCGGAAACGCATACGTCTCACCCGTGACACATTTGCGCGCGGAATCAAGGCCGTAGGCCGCCGCGCCATCGACGACCCCCACCGAGGGGGGCGGCGATGGCGCACCCTACATGTCCTCCAGAAACGCGAACGCATCCCCCTCGACACGCGCCCGGCCCAGCGACGGCAGCCGGAAATGCGTGCCCAGCACCCGCGCATCCCGATCCACCGCATGCTCCAACAACGCCCGGCGCGACAGCACGGCCCGCTCGGCGTCCTGATCGAAGGTAAAGTGCCACTCGGGGTGCCAGCATTGCGCCGCGCTGTGGATGGCATCCCCCGTAATCATCGCCTCGGCTTCGCCACAGCGCACCACGACCGACACATGCCCCCCGGTATGCCCCGGCGTCGGCATCAGCGTCACATGATCACCGATCCCGTGCGCGCCCTCGACCAGTTCCGCCTGCCCGGCCTCGATCACCGGCAGGAGGCTCTCGTCATACATGCCCTTCGCCTTCTCGGCATAGAACGCCTCGTCCGCCTTCGGCAGCAGGTAGCGCGCGTTGGGGAACGTCGGCACCCAGCGCCCGTCCAGCAGCCGCGTGTTCCAGCCGATGTGATCCACGTGCAGATGGGTGCACAGCACGTAGTCGATATCCTCCACGCCCACGCCTGCCCCGCTAAGCGCATCGAGAAAACGCGGCGTGTCGCGCTGGTGCCAGTCCGGAAAGCTCGGCGCGGTCTTGTGGTTGCCGACACAAGTATCGACGAGGATCACGTGATCGGGCGTCTTCAGCAGAAAGCCCTGGATCGGCAGCATCACGCGGCCCGTCCGGGGGCACAGCCCGCCCGGCACTTTTTCGGCGATGATGCGGCCCACATCCGGGCCGGCGCCCGGGAACATCTCTTCGGGTACAAGAAACGGCGCGTCGATCTCCAGGATGCGCCACACCTCCACCTCACCGATCCGACACAACATGGCGCTCAGCCCTCCCTGATCCGCTCCGCCACCCGGCCCGCCCACATGTCATAAAGCGGGGCGGCAGGATGAAACCCGTCTGCGGCCATCAGGCCCCGGTCCATCGGGAAATCCATCGAAACGTAGCGCAGCGCGGGGTTTTGCGCCACAAGGTTGCGTAGCTCGCCATCCAAGGCCGCCGCGCGCCGCCCGAGAACCCCGCGCAAGGGGCGCGGCAGCAGCGGGAACACCCCCAGCGGCGGCACGCCCGAGGCGACGATCCGGGTCACGCCGAACCGCTCTTGCAGACGGGCCGCGAGGTCGCGGTAGTTGCGCCGCCACCGCACCCGGCGCATCCCGTTCTTGGCGTCATTCACGCCCAGCGCGATCACCGCCACGTCGAAGGGCTGCTCCGGCATCTGCGCCAGATCGGCCAAGGCGGTTGCCGTGGTCGCGCCGCCCCGCGCCTCCAGCCGCCAGTGCACGCGGAAATGCGGCGCAAGATGCGCCACAAGTCGCCCGGCCAGCGCGTCCTCCTGCGTCTCGACGCCCACGCCCGCGCCGGAACTGTCGCCGACGATCAGCAACCGCAGGTCCGGGCCTGCGCCCGCCACGCCGTCGCGCGGGCCCGCCGCCTCGGGCAGGTGTGCCGTCCGCAGCACGACCCAGGCCACCTGTGGCACCAGCACCGGCGCCATCAGCGCCGCGCGGAGCGCATCACGCATCGGTCTCGCTTTCACCGAACGCCATGCCGGTGTCGCTCAGGGCATAGACCCCGCGCTCGACCCGGTAGAACCAGCCGGAATGATTATCCGCCATGATCCGCGTCGCCCGCGCCACGCCGGTGGCCCTGGCGATCACCGCGCCAGAGGACGGCCCATGCTCGGACAGGTAGGCCACGCAGGCCCGCACATCCTGCTTGTAGGACGTTTCGATCTGACCGCGTGTGCCGCCCTCGTTCGGATCGCCCCGCCGGGCGTTGAACTCCTTCAACAGCCGCGCGCGCTTGACCTTGGACCGGCGCGGCTGGAACGGCGCGGGATCGCAGTGCACCTGCACCGTGCCCTCGTCCAGCGCGACGCTCAACACGCCCAGCCCCAGCCGCTTGCAAAGGCCGATGTTGCCCTTGAACGCGCGCCACCCCGCCTTGCCCTTCCAGCGCGGCACGGCCACGTAGACCTGCTCGGTCACCGCCTGCCGCGCCACCGCCTGTTGCAGAAGGGTCAACGAAAACCCGGTCTTCAGCTCCACCACCACCGGCTCGGCATCCGCGCGCAGGCCCACCACGTCCGCCGGCCCGACCTCGGATTTCACGGCATAGCCCAGCGCCTCCAGCCAGGTCTTGACCGGGGCGTATAACAGGGTTTCGCGGGCATCATGCATCCCGGCAATTTGGCCGCAGGTTGCATGGGTGACAAGCCCTTCGCACAGCCCTATAAGGCGCGCGAACAAACTCATTTCAGCCCCGAGGACGACATATCCGATGACCACGCTCGTATTTGGCCATAAATCCCCCGACACCGACAGCACCGGCTCGCCCATCCTCTGGGCGTGGTACCTGAACGAAGTGAAAGGCGGCGACGCCGAGGCCGTCCTTCTGGGCGAGCCCAACACCGAGGCCGCCTTCATGCTGGAAAAGTGGGACCTGCCCAAGCCGCGCATCATCTCCAACGTGGATGACGGCCAGCCCTGCATCGTGGTGGACACCAACAACCCCGCCGAGCTGCCGACCAACATCAACGGCGCCGACGTGCAGGGCATCATCGACCACCACAAGCTGGTGGGCGGGCTGGAAACCGCCGGTCCGATCGACATCACCGTGCGCCCGCTGGCCTGCACCGCCACGATCATGATCGACCTGATGGGCGAGGACGCCGAAAAGATGCCCGACTGGG
This sequence comes from Roseovarius sp. SK2, assembly GCF_028807495.1. NCBI lineage: Bacteria > Pseudomonadati > Pseudomonadota > Alphaproteobacteria > Rhodobacterales > Roseobacteraceae > Roseovarius > Roseovarius sp. SK2. The sequence continues at coordinate 108,344 of NZ_JARAMK010000008.1, read as the reverse complement.
CCAAGGGCGCGGCCCTGACCTGCATCTTGTCTGACACGCTGGAATTCCGCAGCCCCACCACCACCGACCATGATCGCGCCACGGCCGAGAAACTGGCCAGCGGCCTCGGCGTCAGCATTTCGGATTACGCCGCCGAGATGTTCGCGGCCAAGTCCGACGTCTCGGCATTCTCTGACGCCGAACTCCTCCGCATGGACAGCAAGGAATACGAGGTCGGCGGCACCAAGTTCCGCGTCTCGGTTCTGGAAACCACCGCGCCCGCCTCGGTGCTGGAGCGCAAGGACAGCCTGATGGCCTCCATGGCCGATGTAGCCAAGGAAGACGACGTCGACCAGGTACTGCTCTTCGTCGTGGACATCCTGAACGAGGAAGCGACCCTGCTGGTGCCCAACGACCTGGTGAAAGGCGTGGCCGAGAAAAGCTTTGGCGCGTCCGTGTCGGGCGATACCGTGGTCCTGCCCGGCGTGGTGAGCCGCAAGAAGCAGATCATTCCCAACCTGGCGATCTGACGCCCTTCGCTATCTCTTGCATTCCGAACGCCTCCGCAAGATTTGCGGGGGCGTTTTTCGTACCCCGCCCGCCCCGTGACGATGACGCCGCTCGCCGGTATTTTCTCGCTCCCATCCCGGACTTGACCCGGGATCTCCCGCCGCAGGAGGTCCCGGGTCAAGCCCGGGACGGGGTGCGCCTTGTGACCCCGCGCCGCAAATTGTAGGCCTGACAATGGAAACATTCGCCGGAGTCGCACCGCATGGGCCTTGTCGTCCTCCTTCTTGTCGCCATTGTCGTGATATCCTTCATCGGCATCGGCCGCGGCACGCGGCGCGGCAAGGACCGGCGCGACGACGACTAAGCGGCCTCAGCCGCCCGCCTGCCAGTCGGCAATCGCCTCGACGGGGTATAGCAGCATCACCACGTTCAGCGTCAGGTTATCCTGGATGACCCACAGCGTCAGCAGCTCGAACCCCACCACCACGGCCACGCTGGCCCAGACCGGCAACCGCCGCGCCAGCCAGAAGCCAAGCCACATCGCCACGATATCCGAGGCCGAGTTCAGCACGCTGTCGCCGTAATAATCCAGCGAGATCGTCACCTCGCGGTAGCGCTCGATCACCGCGTTGGTGTTCTCCACGATCTCCCACGCGCATTCCACCGCCGTCGCGATCACCAGCCGCCAGCCCAGATCGACCCGGCGCGCCACCAGCCACAAAAGCGCGTAGAACAGGAACCCGTGCAACAGGTGGCTGGGCCAGTACCAGTCGAACACCTGCTGGCTGCCCTCGCTGGTGCCCACGGTGCCCCACAGGTCCACCCAGCCACAGGGGCATGTCGGATTGCGCCCCATCAGAAGCAGCACCACCAGCGTGGCAAGGCCCAGCATGGCCGCAATGCGAATGGGAATGCGCCTGTCCGTCATCTGGCCACGGAATCACAGCGCCACGATCCTGTCCATCGCAAAGCGTTCCGGAAATCAGTGCGCGCATCGACCATTCGCGCAGAAATCGGGCGCGCCTCGGATGGAACGCGCCCCTCTGCACGTTGGGAAAGTCTACCGTTTATGAAGCGTCCTGGCCGGATGCCTTGGGCTTGTGCCACGCCAGCGCCAGCGTCGCGATCCCCGACAGCGTCAGGTCGACGCCGAGGAACAATCCAAGCACGTCGGCGGCGGCGCCCGGCAGGCCCAGCACGATCATCCCGGCCAGCGCCAGCGACATCAGCCCGGCCCCGGCGATCCAGCCCCAGCCGTGCCGCGGGCGCATCCGGACGGCATAGACCAGACGCAACAGTCCCAGCACGGCAAACAGCCCCGCGACCGCCAGCGTCAGCGTAATCAGCCCGGCAACCGGGTTCAGCAAAAGCGATACCGCGAAAAGCACGAAGGCCAGCCCGATCAGCCCTCCGATCACCCGGCCGCCCAGCGCGTCGCCGTGATCACTGAAGGCCAGCCAAAGCTGCGTCAGACCGGCCAGCAGGAACGCGGCACCCGCGACGGCGGTGACGGTCAGCGATGCGGCAAACGGGTTGAAAAACGCCAGCATCCCGCCCACCAGCATGACAATCCCGAGAACCGTCAGCCCGATGCGGCCCGGTTCGCGTTTGGTCCGCCCGGTCGATCTGTGCCGCGCGGTGCGGTCTACGGCTTCGGTGAATGTCATTGCGTGTGTCACCTTCGGGGTGGTTTCACGCGGACAACGCGCAACCCGCACCGACGGTTCCCGCCCTGCGTCGCTGGACGTCTCCCCATCGCCGCGTTTAACTGGCCCTCGACACCAAGACACACGAGGCCCGCCCATGTCCGCCCCCGTCAACCGTTTCAAGACCGCCCTTGCCGCCGGCCAGCCCCTTGTCGGCTGCTGGGCCGGGTTCGCCGACGCCTATGCCACCGAGATTCTTGGCACGGCCGGGTTCGACTGGCTGATCCTCGACGGCGAACATGCGCCCAACACGCTCCAGACCCTGTCGGCCCAGATCGGCATCCTGCAAGCCTCCAGCAGCGAGGCCATCGTGCGCGTGCCCGTGGCCGAGGACTGGATCATCAAGCAGGTGCTGGACGCGGGCGCACAGACGCTGCTGGCGCCGATGGTCGACACCGCGGCCGACGCCGAGCGGATCGTGCGCGCCATGCGCTACCCGCCCGAGGGCGTGCGCGGCTCCGGCGCGGCGCTGGGGCGGGCCTCGGGCTTTGGCGCGGTGCCCGACTATATTGCCACGGCCAATGACCAGATGTGCCTCGTGGTCCAGATCGAAAGCGTGGCCGCGCTGGACAATCTCGATGCGATCTGCGCGGTCGACGGCGTCGACGCGGCCTTTATCGGGCCGTCGGACCTGGCCAACGACATGGGATATCGCGGCGACGCGAACCACCCCGAGGTGCGCGCCGCCATGCAGGACGCGCTGGCCCGCATTCGCGCGGCGGGCAAGGCGCCCGGCATCCTTGGGATCGACGCGCAGACGACGCGCACCTACCGCGACTGGGGTGCGCAGATGCTGGGCGTCGGCATCGACGTCCTGCTCTTTGCCAATGCCGCCCGCGCGCTGGCGCGCAATTGGCAGGCGTGATGCGCCTTCTGGTCGATCTGGGCGGCACCTCCTGCCGCGTCGGGCTGGCGACTGGGGCGGGCCTGTTGCCCGACACCGCCCACAGCTTTGCCAATGCCGATCATACCAGCCTCGCCGACCTGCTGGCCGCCTATCTGCATGCGATGCGCCCCGGCGCGGTCAGTGCGATTTGCGCGGGGGTCGCCGGGCCGGTGCGGCGCGGCGCGGCGCAGCTCACCAATCACGCCTGGCACATCGAGGCCGACGCGCTGGCCCGCGCCACCGGCGCCGACCAAGTGCACCTGATGAACGACCTTCAGGCGCAGGCCTATGCGCTCGACGATCTGGACGCGGACAGCCTCACGCCGCTGATCCCCGGCACGCCCGATCCCGAAGGTCCGCGCATGGTGCTTGGGCTGGGAACCGGCTGCAACATCGCGGTCGCGCACCGCGTGGGCGACGACCTCTTCGTGCCGCCGTCCGAATCCGGCCACACCACCCTGCCCGACGCGCCGGGCTTTCGCGCGCTCTACGATCACCTGCGCGGCGAGGCATCACACCTACCCATCGAGACCGCCCTCTCCGGCCCCGGCCTCAGCCGCCTGCACGCCTTCTATACGGGCGAGACACTGACCCCGACCGAGATCATCGCGCAGGAGCCCCGCAAGACCCTGCAAGCCTTCGTCTCACTGCTGGGGCTCGCCGCCTCGAACCTGTGCCTGTCGCACATGGCCACCGGGGGGCTTTACCTCATTGGCGGCACCGCCCGGGCCGTCGCGCCGTATCTTGTGCCGCTGGGATTCACCGACACGTTCCATCCGCGCGGACCCTACACAGATATCCTGCGCGCCATTCGCGTGACCCTCATCGCCGACGACAACGCCGCCCTGCGCGGCTGCGCCCGATACCTCGCAAAATACCCCTCGGAATAAGGCCCGATCCCACTTCCCCCACCGCCTGCCCTCTGCCATACTGCGCCCCAACTCATAAAACAAAGAGCAGCGCACATGGCCGACGACCTTCTCTCACCGACTGACTCCGGCGATTACGACGCCTCCTCGATCGAGGTGCTGGAGGGGCTGGAGCCTGTCCGCAAACGCCCCGGCATGTATATCGGCGGCACGGATGAACGGGCGCTGCATCACCTGGTGGCCGAGATCCTCGACAACTCCATGGACGAGGCCGTGGCCGGCCATGCCAACCGGATCGAGGTCGAGCTGCACGAGGATTATTCCATCACCATCCGCGACAACGGCCGCGGCATGCCGGTGGACGAACATCCAAAGTTCCCCGGCAAATCCGCGCTCGAGGTGATCCTCTGCACCCTGCACGCGGGCGGCAAGTTCTCGGGCAAGGCCTACCAGACATCGGGCGGCCTGCACGGCGTGGGCGCCTCGGTCGTGAACGCACTGTCGGATTCGATGGTCGTCCAGGTGGCCCGCGACCGCAAACTCCACGAACAGCGCTTCTCCCGCGGCAAGCCGCTCGGCCCGGTGCAGGAGGTCGGCGCCGCCCCCAACCGCCGCGGCACCACCGTCACCTTCCACGCCGACGAGGAGATCTTCGGCTCGCATCGCTTCAAGCCCGCCCGGCTCTTCAGCTCGATCCGCTCCAAGGCCTACCTCTTTTCGGGGGTCGAGATCCGCTGGAAATCCGCCATTGCCGACGGCGACACCCCGCAGGAGGCCACGTTCCACTTCCCCGGCGGTCTGGCCGATTACTTGCGCGAGACGATGGGCACAGCCTCGACCTATGCCGAGAATCCCTTTGCCGGCACCGTCGATTTCCAGGAACGCTTCGGCACGCCGGGCAAGGTGGAGTGGGCGATCAACTGGACGCCCAGCCGCGACGGCTTCCTGCAAAGCTACTGTAACACCGTCCCCACGCCCGAGGGCGGCACGCACGTCGCCGGCTTCTGGGCCGCGATCGTCAAGGGCATCAAGGCCTATGGCGAGCTGGTCAACAACAAGAAGGCCGCCAACATCACCCGCGACGACCTGATGACCGGCGGCTGCGCGCTGGTCTCGTGCTTCATCCGCGAGCCGGAATTCGTCGGCCAGACCAAGGACCGCCTCGCCACGACCGAGGCGCAGCGTCTGGTGGAAAACGCCGTCCGCGACCATTTCGACAACTGGCTGGCGGCCGACACCAAGTCGGCGGGGGCCATCCTCGACTTCCTCGTCCTGCGGGCCGAGGAACGCCTGCGCAGGCGCGCCGAGAAGGAGACACAACGCAAATCCGCCACGAAAAAACTTCGCCTCCCCGGCAAATTGGTGGATTGCTCGTCGTCAACCCGCGACGGCACCGAATTGTTCATTGTCGAGGGCGATTCCGCCGGCGGGTCGGCGAAAATGGGCCGGGACCGCAAGACCCAGGCCCTGCTGCCCCTGCGCGGCAAGATCCTGAACGTGCTGGGCGCGGCCAGCTCGAAACTGGGCTCGAACGCCGAGATCAACGACCTGACGCAGGCACTTGGCGTGGGGCTGGGATCGCGGTTCAACATCGACGACCTGCGCTATGACAAGATCATCATCATGACGGACGCGGACGTGGACGGCGCCCATATCGCCTCGCTCCTGATGACGTTCTTCTTCACCCAGATGCGGCCCATGATCGACGCGGGCCACCTCTACCTCGCCTGCCCGCCGCTCTATCGCCTGACCCAGGGCACCAAGCGGACCTACTGCCTCGACGAGGCCGAGCGCGACCTGTGGCTGGAAAAGGGCCTTGGCGGCAAGGGCAAGATCGACGTCAGCCGCTTCAAGGGCCTGGGCGAGATGGACGCCAAGGACCTGAAAGAAACCACGATGGACCCCGCGACGCGCAAGCTGATCCGCGTGACCATCGACGAGGACGAACCGGGCGAGACCGGAGACCTGGTGGAGCGCCTGATGGGCAAGAAGCCCGAACTGCGGTTCCAGTACATCCAGGAGAACGCGCGGTTCGTGGAGGAGTTGGATGTTTGAGGAAAGGTAAGACGGCACCACGAATTTCTTCGATTACCTTCTACAAACATCGCTTCAAGAAAGCGCTGCAGTTATTTGGCGAACGTGATCAAGATCCTGTTGAAGCGTACGCAAAACTTAAAAAGCAGTCAGCGGTTTCCAATATGAAGTGTGCGAAGACTGCTGGTTGGTTTGTAGTTGCAGCAGTGGCTTTGATTTTTTCTATCGAAACCGGTCAGCTTACTGTAACTACGTCGTTTTTCTCTTTCTCTATCCCGTCGGTTTATTTGTTGTTTGTGTCTGCTTTAATTTGGGTAGGCTTTACATTTTCGCTGATAACCGTTTTTCAATTCATTGCGTTTTCTGATGCCTTTAAATCCTATTTTGGTCGATACAAAAAAGACTATGAGATGCTCGTTTTTCTCGAAGACGTTGAGATAGAAGACTTTATGGCGCCCCCGTATCACGACAGCTTTCTGAAGCCTTCTGGAACTGCTTTTTCAATTCGTTCGTTGATATATCTCGTGCTCATCTGCGCGGGGCTGTTGCCGGTAGCGGCAGGCCAGTATTACGCTAGCACTTATTCTCTTTCGATCGTCCGAGCAGTTGATAGCGTACCCCTGCATAAGAGCCTCGCGATAGCTTCAATCGTGCTCACTGCGACTTCAACGATGTACCTTTTGTCAGCGTTCATTCCATTCAAAACGACAAAGCAAATAGGCCTTATCAGATGGGTTTTTTTGCACAGGCTAAGAATGAAGCATTTCGAAACGAGACATCCTCAATCTTCTTATTGGCTCAAAGAGGAAGAAACTCATTCGCCCAGTGAGCGGATTCAAAATGACGCCAATAATGACGCATAGCGAAGCTATGATGCACTCGGGTCACTAACAGAGCCCACCAAGGCGCGCGGAATCAAGGCGCAGCCTGCTGCGCCGCCGCGCGATCGCCAGACCGCCCCCCGGGCTGGCGATTGGCTGACGCAGGCACTCCGATCAGAGGTTCTGCGGACACCGCAACCATAAAGTGCCCTGAACACCCCTCGGATCGCCACCCCGCGGTCTGGCCATCGCGCGGCCTCTCCACCCCAAACCGCCCGTCCCGGACTTGATCCGGGACCTCCCCGCCACCAAAACCACCGCACGCCCCGTTAACCCCGGCAAATCCCGAAACCCGCACCGTCGCAATACCACTCGGATACCGACGCGATACCGACGTTCCAAATTGCCCCCAATCCCCTTGTTAACCAAGACGAACGGGCGCGATTCGGGCCGTGGTTAACATTCCCTCTATCCGGTCCATTCATCCCCCGTTAACCTGCCGGACATGCGCTGGCTTTTCCTGCTCTCTCTCGCCGTCCTGATCTCCTGTGGCCGTCCCCTGACGGACACCGAGAAAGCCTTCACCAAGCAGATCCACGGGTCCTCCATCGACACGGGCCGTATCCGGCTGGTCGAGGGCGCCCTGATCGGCAAGACCACCTATACCCGCAAGAAACGCCCCCGCCTTGCCTGTCGCGAGCGGATCTTTCCGCCCCAGGCCGAGGAGACCAAGGAGGTCACCGTCAGCCCCGCCGCCTTCGTGCTGTTCAGCAAGGTTTTCTATTCGAAAGACTGGTACCTGAAGGATTACCTGCCCGACTATGACGAACGGTTCTACCTGGTCGAGGCGATGCTCTTTGCCCACGAGATGACCCATGTCTGGCAATGGCAGAACCGCCGCCAGACGGGCTATAGCCCGCTCAAGGCCGTGCGCGAGCATCAGGTCAGCGACGATCCCTACCTTTTCGACATCGACACGCAGACGCGGTTCCTCGACTTCGGCTATGAACAGCAGGCGTCCATCGTCGAGGAATATGTCTGCTGCGCCACGCTGGACCCCAGGGCGCCGCGCACCAAGCGGTTGAAATCATTGCTCGAAGGCGCGTTCCCGCTGGGCAAGCTGACCATCCCCGACAAGGTCGTGCTGCCGTGGGACGGGGTCGAGCTGAACGGGATCTGCCGGGTCTAGTCCTGAATGCTCTCGATATAGATCAAGAGCGCCGCCAGCGGGCGCGGCGTCGGCGTCATCACCCCGTCGCCCACGTCCACCGGCACCGTGTCGCCCTGCAGCAACAGGCCGAACTCCGGCATCTCGTGCCCCGGCAGGCCGGTGCGGTCATAGCCGTCGATCACCGACAGGACCCGTGTGCGGGAAAACACGCCGTCCTCCCTCAGCGCCGTCAGATCGGCAGGGGCCGGGTTGTAAGAACCGGCCCACGGCCCGTTGCCCATGCCACGGCTACCGTGACAGACGGCGCAGTTCTCCTCGAAAATCTCGCGGCCCTCGTCCGGTTCGGGCATCGAGTCCTGCGCGGTCGCCGCCCCGGCCAAGAGGCACGCAACGAGGGTGATTGATCTGATCATGGTCCTGCTCCCTGTCTTTTGCCCAGTCTAGCGGGCCGCGAACGGCCAGCCTTGACGTGGATCAAGCCAGCTCGCCCGCCAACGCACGGTCGATCAACGCCACGGTTTCGTCAACACCGTAGAGTGCGATGAACCCGCCGAACCGCGGCCCCTGGCTTGCGCCCAGCAGCGTCTCGTAGATCGCCTTGAACCAGTCGCGCAGCGGATCGAACCGGTCACGCCCCACGGCATAGACGATGGATTGCAGGGCCTCGTCCTCGACCGGGCCGTCATAGGCGGCCAGCTGGTCGCGCAGGTCGGTCAGCGCCTCGCGCTCCAGGTTCGTGGGTGCGCGATAGGTCTTTGTCGGTGCGACGAAATCCTCGTAGTACTTCACCGCCGAGCCTGCCGCGGCATCGAGGTCGGGATGCGTGGCGGGGCTGGCATCGGGTGCATAGCGGTTGATGAAGCCCCAGAGCGTTTCCTTGTCCTGCGCCGAAGCGACCGAAGCGAGGTTCAGAAGCATGGCAAACGACACCACCATCCGGCTTTCCGGCACGTCGCCATTGTGGATGTGATGCACCGGATTGTTCAGCTTGCCCGCCGCATCCTGCCCCGGATAGGCGCGCAATTGCTGGTGATACTCGTCCACCGCGCGCGGGATCACGTCAAAGAACAGCCGCTTGGCGGTCTTCGGTTTCTGGTACATGAAATAGGACAGGCTCTCGCTGCTGGCATAGCTCAGCCATTCGTCGATGCTGATCCCGTTGCCCGACGACTTGGAGATCTTCTGCCCCTTGTCGTCGAGGAACAGCTCATAGGTGAAATGCTCCGGCGCGGGCGTGCCCAGGATCTCGCAGATCTTGTCGTAGATCGGCGTGTTGGTGGAATGGTCCTTGCCGTACATCTCGAAATCCACGCCCAGCGCGGCCCAGCGCGCGCCGAAATCAGGCTTCCATTGCAGCTTCACGTTGCCGCCGGTCACCGGCAGGGTCCACTCGCGGCCATCCTCATCATCGAACGTGATTTCGCCCTTGGCGGCATCCACGTTCTTCATCGGCACGTACAGGACACGCCCCGTCTCGGGGTGCAGCGGCAGGAAGATCGAATAGGTCTGCTGCCGCTCCTCGCGCAGGGATTTCAGCATGACCTTCATGATGTCGTCATACCGCTCGGCCGCGCGCAGCAGCGTCGTGTCGAACTGGCCGGACTTGTAGAAATCGGTGGCGGAATAGAACTCGTACTCGAACCCGAAGGTATCGAGGAACCGGCGCAGCATGGCGTTGTTGTGGTGCCCGAAGCTCTCGAACTCGCCAAACGGGTCCGGCACGCTGGTCAGCGGCTTTTGCAGGTGCTCTTGCAGCATCTCCTGGTTGGGCACGTTGCCCGGCACCTTGCGCATACCGTCGAGGTCGTCGGAAAAGCAGAACAGCCGTGTCGGGATATCGCTGATCTGCTGAAACGCATGGCGGATCATCGTCGTGCGCAGAACCTCGCCGAAGGTCCCGATATGCGGCAGGCCGCTGGGGCCATAGCCGGTCTCGAACAGAACATATCCCTTCTCGGGCGGCGCCTTTTCATACCGTTTGAGCAGCCGGCGCGCTTCTTCAAAGGGCCAGGCTTTCGCACTCATCGCGGCGTCGCGCAGTTCGGACATGTCGGTCTCCAGAGGTTAAGGCCCGCACGAATGGCGGGCCGCCTCGGTTCCTATTGCTCCGCCCCCGGACAGTCAATAATCTGCGCCGCAACAAACCCCTTTAAGGACAGCGCATGACCGACCAGGATTCTCACCCGCTCACCCCGCAGGACTGCCTCGTGGCGGTCATGATCGCCGTGTCGGCCTCGGATGAAGAGATCCGCACCGCCGAACTGGTCAAGATCGAAAGCGCCATCGACAACCTGCCGATCTTTGCCACCTACGATGCCGACCGGATGAAGACCGTGTCGCAGATGGTGTTCGACCTCTTTGCCGAAGAGGACGGGCTGGACGCGCTTTTCGGCCTCGTCACCGACAACCTGCCCGAGCGCCTCTTCGAGACCGCCTATGCGCTTGCCTGTGACGTGGCCGCCTCCGATGGCCTGCTGGACGAGACGGAACTGCGCTTTCTGGGCGAGATCCGGTACCAGCTGAACATTGACCGTCTGCACGCGGCGGCCATCGAGCGCGGCGCGCGCGCGCGACATGTGCCGGAGTGATCCGAAACGGCGCACGAAATTCGCCATTTTCATCCGCACCGAAAACCGCTCTAAATAGGCCCCAGCCGATCGGGAGACCCATCACATGCGCCCACTTTTCGTGAATATCCGCTGCCGCCCCGGCACCTCCTACCAGGTGGCCGAGGACATCGCCCTGCGCGAAATCCATTCCGAGCTTTATTCCACCTCCGGGCCGTTTGACCTGCTCTTGAAGCTGTATGTCCCCGACGGCGAAGACGTGGGCAAATTCATCAACGAGAACCTCGCGACAATCGACAATATCGAACGCACCGAGACGACGCTGACGTTCAAGGCGTTCTGACACTTCCAAGGGAGAGGAAACCATGAAACTGAAATCCATCCTGGCCGCGACGGCCATGACCGCGCTTGGCGCGATGGCCCATGCCGAGGGCGTGAAGGTGGGCATGATCACCACGCTTTCGGGCGGCGGTGCGGGCCTTGGCATCGACGTGCGCGACGGCTTTCTGCTGGCGGTCAAGATGTCCGGCAATTCCGATATCGAGGTCGTGGTCGAGGATGACCAGCGCAAGCCCGATATCGCCGTGCAACTGGCCGACAAGATGATCCAGTCCGAAAAGGTCGACGTTCTGACCGGCATCATCTGGTCGAACCTCGCCATGGCCGTGGTGCCCGCCGCGGTGGCGCAAGGCAAGTTCTACCTGTCGCCGAACGCTGGCCCCTCGGCGCTGGCCGGCAAGGGCTGCAACCCCAACTATTTCAACGTCGCGTGGCAGAACGACAACCTGCACGAGGCCGCGGGCGGCTATGCCAACTCTGCCGGGTTCCAGAACAGCTTCATCCTCGCGCCCAACTATCCCGCGGGTCAGGACGCGCTGACCGGATACAAGCGCATCTACGAGGGCGAGCTGGCCGGCGAGGTCTTTACCCAGCTGGGCCAGACCGACTATGCCGCCGAGATCGCCCAGATCCGCGCCTCGGGCGCCGACAGCGTGTTCTTCTTCCTGCCGGGCGGGATGGGTATCTCGTTCCTCAAGCAATATGCCGACAGCGGCGTGGACCTGCCCGTGGTTGGTCCTGCCTTCAGCTTTGATCAGGGCATCCTGCAGGCCGTGGGCGACGCGGCGATGGGCGTCAAGAACACCAGCCAGTGGAACAAGGACCTCGACAACGAGGCGAACCAAGAGTTCGTCGCCGCCTTCCGGGAAGAATACGGCCGCCTGCCCTCGCTCTACGCATCGCAAGGCTATGACACCGCGAACCTGCTTTTGTCCGCGATGTCGAAAGCTGACGTGACCGACGCCGACGCCTTCCGCGCCGCGCTGAAAGAGGCCGATTTCGCCTCGACCCGGGGCGATTTCGAGTTTTCGTCCAACAACCACCCCGTACAGGACATCTATGTCCGCGAGGTGATCAAGGAAGGCGACATCTACACCAACAAGATCATCGGCACTGCGCTGGAGGATCACTCCAACGTCTACGTCGAAGAGTGCGAGATGTAAGGTCGGCCACCGAGTTGAAACGCGAAAGCCGCCCCTCTGGGCGGCTTTTTTTGTGCAGCGGGTGTGACCACACCCCCTTGGTGTCCGAGTCCAAAAGTTGGCTTTGATCAGGGTTTGGTCCTCTTCCGGCCGTTGGTGATACTCCCGCTTTGTGCGCCCGCCGAGGCTCGAATGCGGCCGGTGGTGATTGCAGTCGTCGCGCCATGCTGCTTCTCCATCCGCAATCACATCTCATCAGGAGAAGCGCCTGGGCACATCGCCGCCAAACCCCTCTGGATCAATTGGCCAAGCAGCATGGCGACATCCCGTCGTATCTTTTGCTCCGATGTTGCCGGAAAGGCATCGTGGAGCGCGCGCACGATGCAATTGCCGGTCTGTTGCTGTTCGAGAAGCATCCAGATCGCGCCCCCGATGGCATTGAGCCTGAAGAAGTTTCGATCCGCCATCTGCCACAGAAACGTATCCTCGCCGATCTGCCGGGTCACCACATCAGAAGCTCGTACAAGGCGCAGCGACAGGTCTGCCGGAGGGGCATCGGCATCAGGATCTCTCAGCGGCAAAGCCGGCCCCAACGGCGCTTTCAAACGCGGGATGTCGGCTGCTCCGAACGCCTCTCTGATCAGGGATACAGCATCCTCCAGGTCGGAATAAACGAGTGTGAGACAGACAAGGTCCTCCGCCATCGCAGCGACGCGATCGTAGTGCGATACGGCATCTCCGGGGTCGGCAATGTTCTGACGGATCAGAAACCCGGCTGCATCCTCGGTCGAAAGTTCGTGAAATCGGGCACGCGCGCCCTCTTGTCGACACAGCACGATCATTGCGGCCAATGGTGCGCGGGTGCCAAGAGACGCCTGGTTCGAAAGATCAAGGAACCCGTAGCGATTGTCGCTGACAGTCAGGTTGGCGGCGACATAGCTTTTGAAAGCGCCGCTCAGCCCGTTCGGCAACGGCAGGCGAAGCCGCGGCTGCACACCAAGCGCCGTGGCAACGCCGTCGCCATCGATCGGCAGGATGTCGTCGCAGAAAAGCGCGCAATCCGGCTCGGTCCCGAGCCTGGAGACAAGAGTTGTCTTTCCGGCCCGGTAGGGGCCGGTGAAGGCCAAAAGATGACCGTTTACCTGAACGGCCCCGCAGTGAAAGCCGAAAACACCCGGCCGCGAGTCAAGATAACCTTGCAGTATATCGGCAACGGCGCCGCAGGTCGCGCCGGCACGACCAAGCTTTGTCAACGGTGTGTCGGACCACCATGACTGGAACTGGAACGTGCCGTCTTCGTCGCGGCGCAGGACCGTGGTGGCTGTTTTTGTATCGGCTGCAGAGACGACCTCCCAATCCGGCATGACACTGCAGATGTCATCGCGCATGAATGGGCATTCCGGCAACTCAACGACATGAGACGCCGCGGGGAACATTATGCGTGACACGAATGAGTCTGGGGCGCACACGCCGCGCGCCCCAGTTCTTGCCTGCTTGTCGTAGCGTCCGCCCATCGGGGTCTAAAGACCGAGATCGCGCAGAGCTCCGCGTACTGCCCGGCCGAAACCTGTGCCCCGGCCCGAACGACGCCCGCCGGACGGTCCCGATCCACGGCTGCCCCGGCTGCCGCGGCTTCCACCAAATCCACCGGAGCCCCGAGATCCGCCGCCAAAGCCGCCACCGGACCCACCGGAGCCGCCCCTGCCGCCACCAGATCCACCGGCACCACCACCACTGCCGCCGCCGGAGGCATGCGCGGCGCTGAGATGCATCATCACGGGGGCGACGTAGGCTGCACCCGTGGCCAGCCCAAGGCGTGTGAGCATCCGCCGGCGCGAAATATTGGCGTTCTCTTGATCTGCCATGGTTTCTCTCCTTTGCGTTTTCAGTCGGCCACTCGCTGCGGCCATACAAGGAAAACGGAAGGCACCGGGTTTTATTCCCCGGAGACCGGCAAAAACTCGGTGTCACCGGCGAAACATTGCCCGGGGGCTGCGACCAACCCATCGCCGAACACGCTGTCACGGCCCGGAGCACCAAGATCCTTGGCGCACCGCACCATTTCCGCGACCGTCTGATCCAGCGGGACCGATGGTGCGCGTACGCGTTGCACCGCAAGCGAGGCGGTGACGAAAGGCGCGGCATAGGAGGTCCCGGACTTGAGCCGCCCGCCTGATACTGACGCGGCCGCCCAGACCCGCACGCCCGGCGCCGCGAAATTGATATAGGGACCTTGGTTGGCCTGACGGTAAATGCCCTCTTCTCGGTCGATCGCCGTCACGGCGATGACTGCATCAAAGGCAGCCGGGTAAGCGGGCTCGGCGCCCGGACCGCCGTTGCCGGCGGCGGCAACCACCGCTGTTTCGCGTTCGGTTGCCCGAATGATCATTTCCTCGAGGATCGGGTTGTACGGGCCGGAGAAGCTCATGTTGATAACATCGACATCGGCCGCCATCAGAAGATCCATCGCTGATGCGAGGGAAAATGCATCAGCCTGTTCGCCGAGATGCCCGCGGTGGAATGCTTCGACCGCAACCAGCTCGGCGTTGGGCAGCAGCCCCGGCACGCGATAGTCCAACCGGCCGATCAGCATGGCGGCAATCGCCGTGCCATGCTTGCGCCCGGCCTCTGCCCGTGGGCCCAGGTCGGCTTGGTGGATCGTAAGCTTCTGGCCGCTGAGCGCCGGGTGATCCTGGTTGATGCCGGTATCGATCATTCCCAGCCGGGGGGCATAGATGCTGGGCCAACCGGACCAGCCGATCATTTCATGCGCATCGCACCCCTCGGAGTCACACAAAAAGGCGTCCGGCGTGTAGAAGTGGTTTTCGTCCATCAGGGCCCCGGGAAGCAAGCCGGCCAGGTCGGCCAGCCCGTCTTCGATGGAACGTCCGGCCGGTAGATCCAGCCGATACAACCTGCCATCGAGCAGATCATTCGAGGCCGTGGCGCGCACTTCGTAGCCCGCGTCGATCGCAGGGGCTACGCTCGTACCTGCCGGCAAGAGCAGCAGGATTTCCGGCGGCGGGGGCGGAGCCTGCCGGGGTTGAGCCGCACGCGGCCGGTTTGGCCTTGGCCGTGTCTGGCGTCGGGCCGGTCGCCAGGATTCCCTGCCGCCGCTTCCACCACTGCCTGCGCCGCTCCCGCCGCCCGATCCGCCGGAGGCATGCGCCATGCCAAGATGCGTCAACGCAGGTGCGGTATAGGCCGTGGCGCCGGCAAGCCCGATGCGTTTCAGCAGGCGGCGGCGGGCCAGGTCGGGGCGGTCGTCGTCAGTCATCGGCTAAAAGCTCCTGTTCAACGGCTCGGTGGCAGCACAAAAGGGATAACGTACAGCACAGACTGTTTATTCCAGCGTGACTATAGCTTTTTTGGTCGCCGGGACGGAATAAATCCCGCCATGGTCCGTTTTACCAATGTAATACGGCCTGCAACCGCACACGCCCACAGGACCCCGCCGCATGACTGACGATGTCAGACAGCAAATCATCGACCTGCTTCCCAGGCTGCGGGCTTTCGCGCGGTCCCTCGCGCCGAGTTGGGATCAGGCGGACGATCTCGTGCAGGTGACGGTCGAGAAAGGTTTGCGCAATCTTTCGGGCTTCACCAAAGGCACCCGGCTGGACAGCTGGCTTTTCCGGATCATGCGCAACGCCTGGATCGACCAGTATCGCGCCACGCGCGATGTGGTCGAGATCGACCAGGCGGACGGGGCACGGCAATTGGTGGGCACAGACGGTCGCCGGGTCACCGAGGCGCGGCTGGAATTGGCGCGCGTGCGTGGGGCGATGGACGCCCTGCCTCAGGAACAACGAGAGGTGTTGATGTTGGTCTGCGTGGAAGGGCTACGCTACCGCGAGGCCGCGGACGCGCTGGATATTCCCGTCGGGACGGTCATGAGCCGGCTGGCACGCGCCCGCGCCACGCTTGCTTCGGACTTGGGCATGCAGCCCGAAACCGCACCCAAGAAAGGAGAAGCGCGATGAGCACGCCAGATAAGGTAGAGGTAAGTGACGAGATGCTGATGGCCCTTGCCGACGGCGAACTTGATGGCGCAACGGCCGAAGATCTGAGCCAAAGGATCGAACAGGATCCAGATCTCGCGGCGCGCTACGCCTTGTTTGCCGAGACCGCCACGAGCCTGCGCGCGGCCTTCGCCCAAGGGGCCGTTCCCGAGCACCTTGTCGAAACTGTTCGTGAGACTCCTACCGACGACGGTCAGACGCAGGATCGGCCCGTGTCCGCAGTCGTCCCCTTGCGCCACCGCCGCGCGTGGCCTCTGGCACTTGCGGCCTCGCTGGTTATCGGTGTCGGAGTCGGGTGGACCTTGCAGGAACGGTTTGCTCAGTCCGGTGCGGCACCACTTGAAGATGTAGCCGCGGCACTGTCGGACGTGCCGACAGGGCAGACCCGGGATGTTGGCGGCGTTGGCCCGGCGCGGGCGCTTGGCAGCTACGAGACTCAACAAGGACTTTGCCGCCTCATTTCGGTGCAACCGGCAGGCACCATGCCCCGAAGGTTCCTGGCGTGCCGAAACGCGTCCGAGTGGGCTGTTGTGGTGAGTGTCGCGGACGGTTCGCGCGACGGTTTCTCGCCGGCAAACGACGCGGCAACCGAGATGTTGGATCTGTATCTGGATACGATCGGCGCGGGCCCGGCCCTTGACGCGTCAAGCGAGGCGAAAGCGTTGAAATAGCGAAGGACGGAAACAACTCGGAGCTCCGCAACGATATGTCGTGGGGTCGGCAATCGGTTTTCTCCGCGCCGCTTCAACGAATACTTAGACGCTTTCTGCACGCTGATCTGAGGGCTTCAAACTGCTGAAGGCTCGGCTTTCGGCCGTGGATCGGCTATTGCAAGCAGCGGGCCAAATACCTGACAAAAATAGTTTGACTCTTCGGCCCGCGTCCTCTCTACGTGGCGTGCGACCACGAAAACCTCAGACAAATCAAGGACGGTATGAAGTATCTCAGCCTGACCGCAATCGCCTTACTGACAACGAGCCTTTCGGCCTATGCGCAGGGCGGGTCCCCGTATCAGCTCGGAACGATCGAACTGGAATCCGAGAGCGACGAAACGCTGCAGCAGAATGGATATGTCGCGCAATCCGGGCGGCAGGCGACCAAGCTGGAGAGCCGGATCGCGAATATTCCGCAGTCGATCGGAACGGTCACGCAGGACGAGATAGAGGACCGCAAGCCCCGCCAGCTTCTGGAGGCGCTGGAATTCTCGGCAGGGACGACCACCAGCACCTTCGGGTTCGACAGCCGGTATGACGCGTTTTACCTGCGCGGCTTCCCGGCGTTCAACAACGGGTTCTTCCGGGACGGGCTGCGGCAGGTCAACGGGCCATCGGCATGGTACGTCAACGATCCCTACACGCTGGAAGGCATTGCCATCCTGAAGGGGCCGTCCTCCTCGCTATATGGTGTCAGCGGTCCGGGCGGTCTGGTGAACGTGGTGTCCAAGCGCCCGAAGGCGGAGCCGTTCAACGAGTTGCGCTTCACGACGGGCACCGACAACCGGGCGGAACTGGCGTTCGACTTTACCGGTCCGGTGGACGAGGATGGGCGGCTCCTATACCGGCTGACCGGTCTTGTGCGGGACGCCGACACGCCCCTGCCGGGGTACAAGGACGACAAGATTCTGATTGCGCCGTCGCTGACCTATGATCTGACGGAGCGCACGCGCATCACGCTTTTGACGGAATACTCGGATTCGACCGTCGGGGCGACCGCGGCCTATTTCAATCCGGCACCGGGTGTGGCGTCGGAGACCTATAACGGCGATCCGGCCTACAACACGTTCGACAACGAGCAGTATCGCATCGGTTACGAAATCGCACATGAACTGACCGACACAGTGACCCTGCGCCAGAAGATGCGCTATTCCGAGGTGGACAGCGAATTGCGCTATAGCGGGCTGTACGATTTCGGTGGCGGCGCCATCGGGCGCGGTTGGGGAAAGTACCTCGAGAACCAGTCGAATTTCAGCGTCGACAACACCATCGAGGCGGAGTTGGAAACCGGGGCCCTGACGCATCAGTTCGTTGCAGGACTGGACTACACGAGGTCCGAATTCGATGCGTTCTCCACATTCGGTTTCGCGTCGGCCGCCGCTGTCGAAGCCACTCCAGCTCCCTACAGCCAAGGGCAGGACATCGAGCAGACAGGCATTTATGTCCACGACCAGATCACCAATGGCGCGCTCAACGTTTTCGTCAGCGGCCGGTACGATTTTGTCGAAACGACCAGCTTTGATGCCACGCGGGCAGGCACGAGAACGACGGATGACGCCCTTACCGGCCGCATCGGCATCTCTTACGCCATGGCGAACGGAATGACGCCCTTTGCCAATTTCTCCAGCACGTTCGTGCCCAACACGGGCGTGACCTATTCCGACCCGACCGACCCTGCCAGCGACGCGCCTGCCGCACCGACAGAGGCGGTGCAGACCGAGCTTGGCTTCAAGTATGAACTGCCCGGAACCGACAGCCTGGTTACCGCGTCGATCTTCGACATCCAGCAGGAGGACGGTGTCGTCTTTCAGCCGGTCAACAGCGCCGTCTTCGGCGGGTTGAACCAGGTCCAGGTGCCCTATGACCTGCGTTCTCAGGGGCTCGAGTTGGAAGGGAAGTTCAACCTGGGCAACGGGCTGAGGATGACCGGAAGCTACACCTATCTCGATGTCGAGATCGAAGCCGGGACCACCGGCACGGTCGGCAACCAGTTGTCGGGAACTCCCAAGCACCAGGCCGCGCTCTGGGCATTCTATGAGCCGCAAAACGGTATGATGGAAGGCTTCGGTATTGGCGGTGGCCTGCGTTATGTCGGCGAAAGCTACGGCGACGACCAGAACACCTACAAGAACCGCGATCGGGTCTTCGTCGATCTGGCCATGACCTATGACTTCGCCAAGCAGGGCTATGAAGGCCTGGAAGTGCAGGCCAATGTTCGCAACGTCTTCGACGAGGACGGACAGACGTGCAGCGCCGGTAATTGCTATCGTCACCAGGGGCGGACCGCGACCTTCGCCGTGCAGCGCCGGTTCTAGGGAATGGCGGCAGGGCAACGCAGGATCGTCGGGGCGATCGGCGGGATCTACGTGGCGCAAAGCGTGCTGGGTGGGCTGACCTGGAGCGGGCTGCCCGGCGTGCTGCGGGACCAGGGATTGCCGCTGGACCATATCGGGCTCGTCTCGCTGATCGTGCTGCCCTGGGCGCTGAAGTTCCTGTGGGCGCCGGCCTTCGAGCGGCTGCGATTGCCCGCGGTGGGCAGGGACCGCTCGGCGGAGCTGGTGGTGGCCGGTATCGCGGTTGTCGTCGCCATGCTGGCGCTGGTCGGTGCGATCGGGCCGGTGCCGGTGCTGGCCGTGCTGGGCGTTCTGCTGGTGGCCGCCACCGCCACGGCGACGGTCGACATCGCGGTGGACGGCTACGCCGTGGCCGCCCTGTCGCAGACCCGTTACGGCTGGGGGAACGCGGCGCAAGTGGGCGGCGCGTATATCGGTTCGGCCATTGGCGGCGGGGCTTTCCTGATCCTGGTGGATCGCGCCGGCTGGGCCGTGGGAACCTGGAGCATGGCGGGCGTGATCGCGGTGATCTGCCTGCCCTTCGTATTCCTGGCACGCCGCGCGGCGAAGCCGGTGACACGGGCGCATGTGCCTAGCCTGCGGTCCGCGCTGATCCGGCCCGACCTTCGCCGTGGGTTGGTGATTGCAGCACTATACGTGGTTGCCCAGAAGACAGCGATGGGGCTTTTCGGTCCCTTCTTTATCGACGCGGGCTACAGCCTCGGGGAACTGGGCCTTCTGTCCGGGCTTGGCAGCGTATCGCTGGGACTTTTGGGCGCTCTGACAGGGGGAGCCGTGGTCCGCCGCTTTGGCAGCCGCCGAGTTTTGGTGTCGGCGGTTCTGGCGCAGGCGTCACTGCTGGCGCTCGTCTCGGTCGCCGCTGGCACCGGGCTGGTAGCGCCGGCGCAGGTGGCGCCCTTTGCCATGGTCACCAGTAGCGCCGTTATGGCGCTTGGCTTCGTGGCGCTATACGCGCAATTCATGAGGTGGTCCGACCCCCGGCAAGGCGGCGTCGACTTCACGCTTTTGCAGTGCATGGACGCCGCCATGAGCATGCTGGCCGGACTGGTTGCGGGCGTGATCGCGGAATGGTTGGGCTACGGCATCTTTTTCTGCATCGCCAGCGTGGTGTCCGTATCGACGGTTCCGCTGATCCTGTGGGCCGCATCCGGACGAAGGGTCGATGCTGCGGAGGTTCAGACATGACGCGCAAACACTACAGAGAGGAAGCCCGCGCAGATTTGCCGGGCGTGGCCTTCGACTCGATCCGCAAGATGCTTTTGCTCGAAGTCGATGAGCACGGGCTGACCCTGCAGGAAGACGAACCGGGGCAGGTGACGGTGGAAACGGGCTATGGCCTGATTGGGCTGCGCGAAGGCGTCGACACGCCGGTGGCTGGCATGGTCGCCGCGTCCGACTCCCGGAACCTTTTCATGATGAAAAACGCCATGGTCGAACATCTGCGTACAGTCTTGCCCGATTTGGCCGAGGCCATGCGCTGGTCCGACAGTGCCGAAATCGGTGGCTTTCCCCCGAACTTTCAATTCGGACAGGTCACGCGGGTCGCGCGGCTGGGTGACACCTTTCTGCGCGTAACCTTGAAGGTGGAAGACGTCTCCATATTCGGCGACGAGTCGATCCATTTCAGGCTGGTTCTGCCGCCAAGGGGCATGACACCGGACTGGCCCGCGGTATCACCCAACGGTTCGACGCGATGGCCCAAAGGTCCCGGCGCGCCACATATTCCGGTTTACACCGTGCGCAGCCTGGATCGGGCGTCGAATGTTCTGTTTATGGACGTGTTCCGTCATGACGGTGGGCGCGTGACAGAGTGGTGCGAGGAATTACACGCCGGAGACATGCGGCGCAGCCGTGTCGGCATTGTGGGCCCTGGCGGCGGCGGGTTGGTCGATGCGCAGAGCCTTCTGATTGCCTCGGACGAGACAGGGTTTCCTGCCGTTGCACGACTGATCGAAGGACTGCACGCAGGGGCCACCGCCGAGATGATCCTTGAAACCGCAGACGGGGCCGAAACCGCCTATCCGATCCCGGCGCATGAGGGCGTTTCGGTCCGCTGGCTCTCGCGCCGGACGGGTGAGGGTATCGCTGACGCTGCTCTCGAAGCCTTGCCGGGACATCCGACGTCGGCGATCTGGTTCGCCGGTGAAAAGAAGGATGCACGCCGTCTGCGCAGTGCCGCAAAGACCATGGGTGTTCCGGGCACCAAGCTCCACATAGCCGCATTCTGGGCCTCGTGAGGCGCATCGGCGACCTGAACCTTTGGCGGACTGACAATAACGCCGGCCCGATGCGCAATACTCAAGCCGGTGCCTAGGGAAGAATTGGCGTTCTTGATACTCGCCGGGATAGCCACCGCGCGCGGCGGTGGCTTTCTTTTACAGAAACTCGGGGCTGTCTGCCTCACGAAACCGTCTTTTCCGAAACACGGAAATTCAGGTCCTTTCGAGACGCTTCAGAAGGTCAGGTTTGCCGTCAGGCTGACCGAGCGCCCCGGCTCCGTCAACGCGATCACGTTACCCAGCCCGACCCCGTCGGACGAGCGGCTCGTGTAGGTCGCGTCAAAGATATTGCGCACGTCCAGCCGCATCTGCAACCGGTCGAATTTGCTTGGCGTGTAGGTCGCGTAAAGGTTGGCGACCTCGTAGCCCGACAGCGGCACCGGCGTGTCGCGGTTCTTGAATGCAATCTCTGCCGTGCCGCCGAAGGTCCACTCGTCGGTGACATCGACCGCGCCTTCCAGCGCGATCGCCTTGCCGACCGGGCGGCCAAGGTAATAGGCGGTCGAGCCGATCGTCGTGCTGTTCAGGTCGACATCCGCATCGGTATAGTTGACCCGGATGAACCCGTTGGCCCGGCTGTACCCGACCGACGCTTCCCACCCCTTCGAGGACAGGTCGGCAATCGCGCCCCGGTCTCCGCCGGAGGGCAGCACGGCGTTGATGTCGTTCACATAGGTCTCGAAATACGCACCGCTCAGCTGCCACGGACCCCGCTCGTAGCGCAGACCGATCCGGCCCGCATCCGAGCGCGAGGTGGTGAACCCGGCATAGGTCCACGGCGCCCCGAAATTGATCAGCGCCGCCTCGCCCAGCTCGTACCCGCCCCAGCTATGGGCGTAGCCCGCGTTCAGGGTCAGCGAATCGGTGATCTTGTAATCGACCGACCCGTTGGCGCTGAACCCGTCATCCTTGAAGGTCTGGCCGCTGGCGGCCTTGAACTCCTGCCAGTCATAGCGCGCACCATACGACACCGACACGCGCTCGCCGACATCCTGCCGCGCCTGCGCGAATATCCCGATGTTCCAGTGATCCTCGCGCCCGGAACTGCCGAACGGACCCGGACCACGGCCGAATCCCGAGGCGGACTCGTCGAAGAAATCGACACCCACCGACAGGTCCCCGCCGGCGATGGCAAAGCGGTTCTTGAACGTCCCGCTGAAGCTTTCGTTTTTGCCGAAGACACCCGAGGCGTCGATCTCCTGTTCGTTATAGCTCAGCTGGAAGAACGGATCGAACCAGTCCGTGGCGCTGTCCTTGGTGTAGGTCAGTGTGTAGGACGTGCGCTTTGACAGGGCCGGCACCAGCACGCTGGGTCGTCCGGTGACGCCGGCAAAGTCCGGCCGGATGAAGATGATGCCGCCCGGCCCCGCCTGCCCGGCCCGCAGGCCCGTGTCCTCGGTCTGGGACGCCGCGAATTCCAGCCGGTGACCCGTGGGTGAAGTATAGGCGAATTTGCCAAGGTAGCTGGTCAGATCCGCCTCCGAGCCGGGAACGGTCACGCCGCTGCCATCCTCGTAGCTGCCACTGTCCGACCGCGTGCCGCTCAGCAGGTATTCGAACCCGCCGCTGCGCCCGAACACCGTCAGCCCGGCGCGGATCCGGTCCTCGTTCGTGCCGAAGGTCAGCGTGGTCATGCCGCCGAAATTGTCGCCGTCCTGCAGCAGGTCGGCGGCGTCCTGGGTCTCGTAGGCCAGAGACCCGGCCAACGCGTTCGGTCCCGCATCCGCCGGCGCCAGCCCCTTGCTGACCTCGACAGATTTCAGCAGCGCAGGGTCAATCAGCACGTTGCCGGTATGGTGAAACGCCGACTTGTTCTGCCGCGCGCCGTCGATGGTGACCGACAGCAGGCTTTCCTCGACACCGTTGACGAACACCTTGTTGGCAATCGCCGCCCCGCCGCTGGTGGTGACCGAGGTTTCCCCGTCGAACACGTCGCGGATGGATTGCGGATTGCGCTGTTCGATCTCTTCTTCCGAGATCTCGTCATTGCCCAAAAGCGCCTGCGCTTCCGGCGAGCCGATGCGGATCGTCCCGAGGAAAGTGGCGCCTTCGGCGTCCTGCGCCAAGGCGGCAGGCACGGGAAGGAAAGCGGTCGTGATCAGCAGAATTCCGAGCCGAGAGAGG
Organism: Roseovarius sp. SK2; assembly: GCF_028807495.1. Taxonomy (NCBI): domain Bacteria; kingdom Pseudomonadati; phylum Pseudomonadota; class Alphaproteobacteria; order Rhodobacterales; family Roseobacteraceae; genus Roseovarius; species Roseovarius sp. SK2. The sequence continues at coordinate 84,828 of NZ_JARAMK010000008.1, read as the reverse complement.
TTCATGGCTGTGTCCCATTTCAATCGTGTCGAAGCTGGGTACGTGCGGTCATGCTTCCCTGGCGGTCGTCCGGAGACGTTTAAGCCCCTGCGCGCAATGTGCAAGCACCATCCCGTGCAAAGTACGGGCCGGCTGGCATTTTTGCATAATTGCCGCCGTGCCGAAGGCTCAGACCGCCACGAAGGTCCGCCCGCCGATCCTGTGCACCACCGCGTCGGTTTCGAAAACCTCGTGCATCAGCTTGCCGTCCACCAGCGTTTCGGCATCGCCCTGCGGGCCAATTTTTCCGCCTTGCAAGGTCACGATATGGTCGGCATAGGCACAGGCATAGTTGATGTCGTGCAGCACGATCACCACCGTGCGCGCGTGCTCCCGCGCCAGCCTTTGCAAAAGCGCCATCAGCGACCGCGACGCCGCAATGTCGAGGTTGTTCAGTGGCTCGTCAAGCAGCATGTAATCCGTGTCCTGCGCAAAGATCATCGCCAGCAGTGCCCGCTGCCGCTGCCCGCCCGAAACCGTGTCCAGCGTGCGCTGCGCCAGCGGATCCAGGTCGAACAGGGTCAGCGCCTCGGCGATCTTTTCTCGGTCGTGCTTGCCCGGCCGCCCCAGGTGGTGCGGGTAGCGCCCGAACGCCACAAGTTCTTCGATGGTCAGCCGCGGCGCGATTTCGGAACTTTGCGGCAGGATCGCCAGCCGCCGCGCCAGCGTGTTCGACGCGCAGACGCCCACCTCCAGCTCGTCCACCATGATCCGCCCCGTGCGGTGCCGCGCCAGCCGCGCGATCAGCGACAGCAGCGTGCTCTTGCCCGCCCCATTCGGACCGATCAACGCAGTGACCTTGCCCTTCGGGATCTCCAGATCGATATCGTGCAGCACCGTGCTGCCGCCAAGGTCGTGGCTCACGCCCGTCACGGAAATCATCGCTTCAATCCTTTCATCACAAGCACCAGGAACAGCACGCCGCCCGCAAGGTCGATCACCACGGTCAGTGGCGTCACCAGCCCGAACACGCGCTCCAGCAGGGCCTGCCCCCCGACCAGCGTCGTGCCCGAAATCAACGCGGCAGAGACCAGCAATACCGCGTGCCGCCCGGTTGGTGTCACCGCATGGGCGATGCTGACCACCAGCAGCCCCAGGAACGCCGTCGGCCCGACCAGCGCGGTCGCCACCGACACCAGAACGCCGATCAGGACCAAAACCTGCAACGTGCCGCGCCGCACGTCCTCGCCCAGGTTTATCGCCGCCTCGCGCCCCAGCGACAGCACGTCCAGCCGGTGCCGCATGACCCATGCGCCGACCAACGCCGCGACGATGGTCACCGCCGCAATGGCCAGCAGGCCGGTCTCGATCTGGTGGAACCGGGCATAGGACGACACCTGCACCACGCTGAACTCGTTCGGGTCCAGCATCCGCACCAGCAGGGTGCGCAGCGACCGGAACAGCACGGTCAGTACCAGCCCGGTCAGGATCATCCGCATCAGGTCGGGGCGCTCCTGCAACAACAGCGTCCCGAACAGCAGCAGCGACGCGCCGGTCATCAGCACCAGCGACACGCCGAACTGGATCCACGATGTGACGACAAGATAATCCGCCATGCCGAAAACGAAGACGCCCATCGCCACGATCAGCACGAAAAGCTCGTCGAACCCCATGATCGACGGCGTCAGGATGCGGTTCTGCGTGATCGTCTGAAACAGAACCGTCGAAGTCGACAGCGCCACCGCCACAAGGCACAGCGCCGCCAGCTTTGCGCCGCGAAACTCCAGCACGAAGCCCCAGTTGCCGCGCGCGCCGATCGTCATGTAGGCCACCACCGACGCCACGAACAGCACCGCAAGAACGATCAGCCGCCTACGGTGCATGACGCGCCGGACGGTAGAGCAGCCAGATGAACATTATCGCACCCACGACCCCCAGCACCGTGGCCGAGGGCATCTCGAACGGATACCGCAGCACACGGGCGACCATATCCGCCACCAGCACCAGCCCCGCGCCCATCATCGCGATCACCGGCAGCGTGCGGCGCAGGTTGTCGCCCATCATGCGCGACACGATGTTGGGCACGATCAGCCCGACAAAGGGGATGATCCCCACGCTCACGACAGTCAGCGCGCTGACCAGCGACACGGCCAGAAGCCCGAACAGCATCACCTGCCGGTAATTGAGCCCAAGGTTGATGCTGGCCGCCTGTCCCAGCCCCAGGATCGAAAACTGGTCGGCGGCCACGAAGCACAGCACCGCCGCCAGGGCGGCCAGCCACAATGTCTCGTACCGGCCCTGCAACACGCCAGAGAACTCTCCGGTCACCCAGACGCCGATCATCTGCAACAGGTCGTTCTGGTAGGCCACGAAGGTCACGCCGGCCCCGATCACCCCGCCATAGACCAGCCCCACGAGGGCGACCATGTAGGGCTGCGTCGGCGGCAGCCGCCGGGCAATGGCCAGGAAACCGGCGGTCGAGGCGAACGCCGTCGCCGACGCCATGGCGATCTTTGCAAGCAGCGATGCCGCCGGCGCGTAAAGCGTGACCAGCAGGATGCCCAGCGCCGCGCCTTCACCGCTGCCCACCGTCATCGGCTCGACGAAACGGTTGCGCACCAGCATTTGCAGGACCGTCCCCGCCACCGCCAGCGACGCCCCTGTGATCAGCACCGCGAACAAGCGTGGTGCCCGGCTCACCGCGATCAGTTGCAGTGCTGCGGGGTCCTGCACCAGCGCAGCCGGGCGCAGGTCGATCACGCCGATGAACAGCGACACGCCCGACAGCGCCAGCAGCGCCACCATCCCGAGGACAATCTTGCCCACGGTTCAGCTTCCGGAAAACGCGTCGAGCAACTGGTCCATGGTGGCATTGAGGGCCTGAACCCCGCCCGCCGCGATGTAGATGGGCGCACTGTCGAGGGTGATGACCTTGCCGTTGCGCCACGCCTTCGTCTCGCGCACCAGCACATTGTCCAGCGTCGATGTCGCCGTCTCGACATCGCCGATCGCGGCGCTGCGGTCGATCACCAGGATCACATCGGGATCGACCTGCCGGATGAATTCGAAACTGATCGCCTCGCCGTGATCCGAGCCCGCTACCTCTTCGGCAGCGACCTCCAGCCCGAAGGCCGTGTGCAGCCAACCAAACCGTCCTGACGGGCCGTAGGCCGAAACCTTTGGCCCGTTCGTCATAACGATCAGTGTCCGGCCCGCGCCTGCGGCGGCCTCTGTCACCTCGGCCTGCTTGCGCGTCAACGCGTCGGCCAGTGCTGCCGCCTCGTCCTGCCTGCCGAAAATCGCGCCATAGGCCTCCAACCGCTTCAGCCCCGTCGCCAGCGTCTCGACATGGATCGTCATGTCGATCGTCGGCGCAATCTTGGCAAGGTCAGGGACCTTGTCATAGCTGCGCCCCCCTGCGACAATCAGGTCCGGCTGCAACGCGTAAAGCGCCTCCATGTCCGGCTCGAACAGCGTTCCGATCCGCGCCGCACCGTCCGCCACGTCTTCCAGGTAGTCCAGGTAGACGTTGGAAATCGTACCATCCACCTCGACGCCCAGCGCCTCCAGCGTGTCGAGCGCGGCCATGTCGTATACGGCGACGGTTTCCGGAGACTGCGCAACGGTCACAGCACCGCGAAACGTCTCGACGGTCACATCCTGCGCACTGACCGGCCCTGCCGCAAGGCAAAGCGCAAAAGCGAATTTTCGGAGCATGTCTTCCCTCTGTCTTGAAAAACCTGCATGGCTGGGAAGTCTGGCTTTGCAGGCGCTGCTCCGCTGTGCTTAACCGCAGGGAAAAGAAGAGTCTACGCCCAACATATCGCGAAAAGGAGGCAGCCATGCCCACCCTCATCGGACGCATCGAAACCGAGCACGGCGCGAAATACCTTACCCAGCTTTGCAAGCATTTCGCCCACAAGATCGACGCCACCTGGGAGGGCAACCACGGCCGCGCCGACTTTGTCTTCGGCCCCGCGATGATGGAGGCCGACCCGAAGGGACTGACGATCCGCTTTGTCGTGGACAAGGACGAAAACGTGTCCGCGGCCAAGAGCGTCATCGACAACCACCTCGTGACCTTCGCCCACCGCGAAAAGATCGAAGGCATGGAATGGGCCACGACCTGATCCCAATGCCGACGCAGAAATTTGCGGTGCAGCATTTCACCCGCCTGTCCGCTCGGTTGGACATCAAAGACGTTTGATCCAAAGCCCCGGCGCGGAATCAGGCCGCAGGCCCCGCGCCATGGACGGACCGCCCCCACGGCCCGTCGATTGGGTGAAGTTCGGTGCATCGCTCGATTCTGTTTCGAATTTGGCTTGGATAAAATGCGTCCGAACGACCGTCGGATCGCCGCGCCGCGGCCCGTCAATGGCGCTCGAAGCTATAGATCATACTTGTCCGCAAAGGGCTCAAACCAGACCTTCGCCCCTGGGTGACCGCGACCCTTACGGTCGCGATCATCAACACGCCTTTCACGGACACCGCCCACAAGGGCAGAACCACGTTCAGAACCGCAGCGTGGCCCGCAGGTTGAAAGACCGGCCCGGTTCCCGCAGCGGCGTCACCGTCGCGAATTCCTGACCATAGGTCGCCCGCTCGGTGTAGGTCTCGTCGAAGATGTTGTCGATCTCGGCGCGCACGGTCAGGTTCTCCATCCGGCGCGGCGTATACTCGGCAAAGGCGTTGACCACCTCGAAGCCGTCGATCTCGCCACCCGGCGCGCCCGCCGCCGACTTGTCGAACACGATCTGCGCATCCGCACCCAGCGTCAGGCCCAGCCGATCCCAGGTGTTGGCCACCTCGAACACAAGATTGTCGCCCAAAGGCGTGGTCAGGTAGCGCCCGGTGTAGCTGTCGGCGGGGCCGCCGTTGATCTTGGTATCTATATCGGCATAGGCGATCCGGGCGAACCCGCTCGACCACGTGTAGGCCGCGCCGATCTCGTACCCTTCAGTGTCGATATCCGAAACCTGCCCCGGCCCGCCATTGAAAAGACCCGTGGTCGGGTCCAGCAAAGTGCGCGCGTTGTCGATATCGGTCTTGAACAGCTTTGCTTTGAAATCCCAGTTCCCGACCCGGTAATTGGCCCCGAGGTAGTAATTCTCGGACGTTACCGGCTCGATCGACGCCGGATAGGCCCAGGCCGGATCGAACAGAAAGCTTTCCGCCAGCGCGATACCGCCCCACACGCGCGAGGCCCCGGCGCTGACCGTGATCGCATCGGTCACGTCGAAATCCCCGGCGATGTTCGCCGACAGCCCGTCATTGTCATAGGTCGTGCCGTCGACGCCCTCGAACTCCTGGAAATCATAGCGCGCGCCCGTGGACAGGCGGAACCGCTCCGTCAGGTCCAACTCGGCCTGCACGAAGAGGCCGATATTGGTGGCCTTCTCCTCGGCAAAGAACACGGCCGTGCCTTCGCCGTTGATATCCGCCACGTCGCTGTAGAAATCGAGACCCGCGTTGACGGTGCCGTTCGCCACCTGGAATTCGTTCTGGATCTTGCCTGTGAAACTCGTGGTCTCGCCCGAATAGGCGTCGGTCGCGCCCGGCATTGGCCCGGTATATAGATCGGTCGAGTTGTAGGCGATCTGCACAGAAGGGTTCCACATCGCGGTGGTATTTCCGAACTCGTAGGACAGTACCAGGTTCTGGCGCTCCAGCGTATAGGTCCGCGTCGCCAACACACCACGCAAGCCCGCGAAATCCGCCCGCAGGGGCCGCTGCGCATCGTCGCGCACGATCTCGTATCCCAATTCCAGCCGCCCGCCATTGTCGGCGTTGAATGCCACCTTGGCCAGGCCACTGGTCAGCCCCGTGCCTGATCCGGTGATATCCATGCCGGAGCCGTCCTCGCGGAGGCCCCCGTCGGCGTATTTCCCGAAGGCCAGGTATTCGAACCGCCCCGACACGCCGAAGAGCGCCAGGCTGTTGGTAAGGACATCACCATTGCTTTGGTACTCGGTGATGAAGCGCCCGCCGAACGTGCGTCCTTCCTCCAAGAGGTCCTGCACGTCCTTCGTCTCGAACGCGATCGCACCGGCCATCGCCCCCGGCCCCGCATCCGCCGGGGCCACGCCGGGGTCCACCCGTACCGCCTTCAGTAGTTCGGGGTCGATATAGGTCGTAGCGCTGTGGTGAAAGATCCGGTTGTTCTGCCGCGCGCCATCGATGGTGACGTTCAGGTTATTCTCCTCGACGCCGTTCACAAATATCTTCTGCGAGATCGGCAGCGAGCTTCCCACCGACACCGACGGCTCGGACTTGAAGACTTCCTGCAGGTCCTTCGGCGTCGTGCGCGTCAGGTCCTCGTTGTCGATCCCGATGGAGGTGGTGGCATCCGACCCGATATAGATCGTGCCCAGAACGAAGGGCTCGGGAGCTTGCGCGAACGCGCTTCCGGTGCCGATAATGAAAATAGCCGACGCAAACGGCGTGACAGTGCGCATATCCATTCCCCAGTAGATTTGGTTTTTCTGGGTAGCGGATCATCGGCTGCCTATCTCTGACCCATTTCACATGTCGGTCAGAATTGCAATTCAGAACGGCGCGCGGCGCACCGAGACCAGGGGAAGCACAGATGCCTTGTGTCGTTCCTACGAACTGGACGGGCGGCTTCTGTGGGCGCGCGAAATGGGCCCCGACTTTGACCCCACCAAACATGGGCTGAAGCCGGTGCATTGCCGCATCCTCAGAGGGCTGGTCTATATCTGCCTGGCCGATGACGCCCCCGAATTCGACGCCTTCGCCGAGTTGGCGCCCCCCTACCTGCAGGTGCATGACCTGACCGAAGCCAAGGTCGCCTTCGAGACCTCCATCGTCGAGAACGGCAACTGGAAACTCGTGTCGGAGAACAACCGCAAGTGCTATCACTGCGGCGGCAACCATCCCGGCCTCTGCTGGTCGTTCACCGACGACCCCACCGTGACCGGCATCGAGGACGGCGTCACCCCGCCGCATCTTCAGGCGCATTTCGACCGGCTGGAGGCACAGGGCGTCGCGTCGCGGTTCCGCATGTCGGACGACAAGCAATAACGCCTCGCGCGGATGCCGCTGCTGCCCGGTGCCAAGAGCTTCACCATGGACCTCAAGCCGGCTGTGTCGAAATGGCTGGGTCGGGTCAGGGACGACACGGCGGGCACGCGCTGGATGCTCGACAACCTCGTGCCCGGCGTTCGGATCAAGGCCCTGGGGCCTTCGGGCCTCTTCACCCATCTCGATCACCCCGCCGAGAAGTACCTGTTCATCTCGGCTGGCTCCGGCATCACGCCGATGATGTCGATGACGACATGGATGTTCGACCTCGGAACGGAACCCGATATCGTCTTCATCAACTGCGCCCGTCGCCCCGGCGAGATCATCTTTCGCGAACGGCTGGAACACATGTCCAGCCGCGTGCCGGGCATCGACCTGCACTGGGTGGTCGAAGCCCCTGACCGCTATGCACCCTGGACCGGCTACCGCGGCACGTTCAACCAGTTGATGCTGGGACTGATGGCCCAGGATTACCTAGAACGCGAGGTGTTCTGCTGTGGCCCCGAGCCCTTCATGCAGGCGGTACGCGAAGCGCTTCAAGGTCTCGGCTTTGACATGGCGCATTACCACCAGGAAAGCTTTCACGCGCCGGCGGCCACCGAGGCCGAGATCCCCGAGATCGAAGATGTCGTCCCCGATGAGGCCGCACAGGCAGAGGTCGAGTTCGCCCTTTCCGGCGTCAGCGCAAATGTCACGGAAACCGACACCATCCTGTCGGCAGCGCGGGCCAACGGCCTGAACATCCCGTCGGGCTGCACCTTCGGCGTGTGCGGCACTTGCAAGGTGCGCAAGAGCGCGGGCGACGTGCACATGATGCATAACGGTGGCATTTCCGAGGACGGCATCGCGGAAGGCTATATACTTGCCTGCTGTTCGCACCCTATCGGCAAGGTTTCAGTAGACGTCTGAAGACCATTGGAACAAGCGGGAACGGACTACTTGGTGCCGTTCGCTGTCGGCAACAACATCTTCCGCTGGCTCCCAAAGTACTCCAGAACTGCGCGCACGCGGGCGGTGTGGCGCAGGTCGGGATGCGTGAGCAACCATAGGTCGACGGCCAGCTCTTCGATTGCCGGTCCAAGGCGTTGCAATTCACCATCGGACTCGGCCAGGTAGCAGGGCAGGACTGCGACGCCGATACCGGCAAGAACCGCGGAGTGCATACTCAGGACACTGTTCATCGTGCAGACGCAGGCGCGTTCGCACCCGACATCGCGCAACCACGCATGAAGCTGGGGATAGGTCATCGAAGGGCTCGGGCCGATCCACGGCAGCGTCGCCCATTCCGGTCGGTCGTCGCGGCCGAGATCGAGTGCCCGTAGCGCATAGGCAGCCTGCTCTATGCGGCCCAGCCGCCGTCCGACAAGGTGTTCTTCGGGTGCCGTCGCTGGGCGGATTGCGATGTCCGCTTCGCGGAAGGCCAAGTCAGATATCTCGTTCGAAATGACAAACTCGAGTGTGATGCCGGGTTCCGCGAGCCTGAAGCGGGCGACCTCCGGGGCCAGCAGGCCACAGAGCAGCGTATCCGTCGTCGCGACCCGCACAACACCCGAAGGCTTCAGATCGCGCCCAGACACGCGTCTTTCTGTCTCGTTCGTGAGTTCCTCCATCTCGCGCGCGGTCGCCACGACCTCTTCCCCCGCGGCCGTGAGCCGATAGCCGGTGCGAAATCGTTCGAAGAGCCGCACACCGAGCTTTTCCTCCACGGCATTGATCCTGCGAAACATGGTCGGATGACTCGCGCCGACCCGATGCGCCGCCCCGGAAAGAGAGCCCGCCTCGGCGATCCGAAGGACCGTCTGGTAGTCGCTCCAGTCAAGCTTGCTGTTCATCCGTGCAATTCCAGATTTCCGAATTGCCCCGTGAAATAACAGGTTTGAAAACTCGGCGTTAGGCCCACGACGTAGAAACAAGGAACGCTTTACAGATGCACACCCACATCGTTCATGCGCATCCGGAGGCGCAATCATTTATCGGCGCCCTTACGCGCCTTGCCGAGGCCCGGCTGAGATATAAAGGCCATACCGTCATGACACGCGATCACTATCGCTCGGGCCTCGATCCGGCCGAGGATGGGTCACACGTATCGACGATGGACAACGCCGGACCACTTCATGATTTTGCCCCTCTGTCCCGGCAGCGAAGCCATGGCTGCTCGATACAAACAAAAAGCGAGCTCCAGAAATGCGATCAAATCAAGGCTGACAGGGCGGATTGTTTGCAAACGCCGAATCGGTCGGCGCACATTCAAAGCTTCCATTCGGTAATAGGTGCGGTCTGACCCGGCACCTGTTCAAACGGACGTTTTCACCAGAACCCGCAAAAATGGTGCGTGCGGCAGACGAGTCCTTGCGCATGTCGCGTCAGGCTTTCTTACTTGCAATGCCGACGCCAAACTGCGTGACCGCGCCATGAACGGGCGTCGCTGCCCCTGTCCTCGCTGTTGCGTCATGCGCTGATCCGGTCGATGATCCACGGAAATGACCCTCGGACCGCAAAGCGACACGGCGCCTGCGCCCTTGCGAATGCTCATTCTCACCGGCATCGCCCTGACTGTCGGCGGGGCGGCGTCGATGGCGGCGATTGCGCTTGTCGACCTTGTTGCACTTTTGAATACGGTTCTGCTGGTCGAACCCAGGGCGCGGGTGCAATGGGAAAGCGTTCCGGGCCTGGTAGCCGTGATGACGATCCTCGTGCCCACGCTCGGCGGTCTGATCGTCGGGCTCATCCATCAGCACCTGTCGCCCGCCGGACGGCCGCTTGGCCCGCCCGACGTGATCGAGGCGGTGCAGTTCCACAAACCGCTTCCCGAGCTGCGCAGCGGGCTGGTCTCGACCCTGACCGCAGCGCTGTCGCTGGGCACCGGGGCCTCGGTCGGCCAATACGGGCCGATGGTCTATCTCGGCGCGATCTTCGGCGGATTTGCGCATCGGCTGCGCCTGCGCGTGCCGAACCTGGCAAGCATCGCCGTCAGCTGCGGCGTGGCCGCCGCGATCTCGACCGCGTTCAACGCGCCGATCGCCGGCGTGCTCTTCGCGCACGAGGTCGTCCTGCGCCACTACGCAACCCGGGCCTTTGCGCCGGTGACGGTCGCGTCGGTCGCGGGCTATGTCATCGCCAACGTGATCTTTGAACGGCCCGCCTTGTTCAGGATCGAGTTTCCGGGCGTCGCCCATGGCTACGAGTTTGGCCTCGTTGCCATTCTCGGCCTTTTCGTAGCATTGGCGGCAATCGTGTTCATGCCCCTGCTGCTGGCCATCGGACCGGCCCTCGCGCAGCGCATCCGGTGGCCAGAGGCGCGCACGGCAATGGCGGGCCTGGCGGTCGGGCTGACGGCGCTCGTGCTGCCGGACGTGCTGGGGATCGGCACCTCGACCCTGCGCTTCGCCACCATCGACGGCGCCTTCGGGCTTGGCGAACTGATCGTGCTGATCGCCGCCAAGATATTCCTGACCGCGCTGTGCATCGGCGCAGGGTTCTCGGGCGGCGCGTTCAGCCCGTCGCTCCTGATCGGGAGCCTGATCGGCGTGCTCTTCTGGACGCTCGTTTCGGGCCTGGCGGGCGTGCCGACTTCGGGCGCGGCGATCTACGCGATCGGGGGTATGATGGCCTTTGCCAGCGCCGTCATCGGCGCGCCGCTGACCTGCATCCTGATCGTGTTTGAACTGACCCGCAATTACGACGTCACCATTGCCGCGATGGTGGCCGTGGTCTTTTCCAACCTCGTGTCCCATCGCACCTTTGGCCGGTCGCTCTTCGACGTGCAACTCGCCCGCCGGGGCATCGACTTTTCCCTCGGACGGGACCGGGCGCATTTCGCGGCGCTGAAGGTCGTCGATTTCCTGCAACCGCAGGCGGTGACCGCCACGGCCGATGACAGGCCCGCGGACGTGGCCGAGCGTCTGCGCGCGCAGGGCTGGCGCGAGGCGTTCGTGCTCGACGCCGAGGGCCGGCTTCTGGGTGTGTTCAGCCCCGGCGCCCAAGAGGATCCGCCCCGGTTGGCGCAAGGCCTTGCCCCGGCCCGACTGGTCTTTGACGACGAGACCGACCTCGCCGACGCGATGGAGCGGCTGCGCGGTTTCGTCGGCGACGCGGTGCCGGTTGTCTGCGGCGAAACGGGGCGCTACCTCGGAGCGGTGTCGGAAGCGGATCTGGTCTCGGCCTGGCTGGACGAAGGCGCGCGGCTGCGAAAGGAAGAAAATGCGTCGATCTGATCTCGTCCTTCTGATGGTCGCGATGATCGCGGCCCCGGCCCGCGCCGACGATCTGACGATCGTGTCCTGGGGTGGTGCTTACGAAACCGCGCAAAACCAGGCCGTCATCGCGCCTTTCGCCGCTGAGACCGGCCTCGATGTCGAGGTGGTCGTCTACGATGGAAGTTGGACGGCCCTGGCCGAGCGCGGCGTGCCCGAGGGCTGGGACGTGATCGACATGCTGGCCGATCAGGCCCGTGTCGCTTGCGCGCAGGGCCTGCTGCTGAAGACCGACCCGGGCGCGCTGTTTGCGCCCGAGGCCTTGGCGGATTTCACACCCTTCGCGCCGGATGGGTGCGCTGTGCCGCAAAACGCCTACGCCCGCGTCATGGCCTTTGACGACCGCGCGTTTTCGGGGGTGAAACCGACCCGGATCGAGGATTTCTTCGACACCGACCGCTTTCCCGGCCCTCGCGCCGTTCAGCGCAGCCCGGACGGGATCCTGGAATGGGCCTTGCTGGCCGAAGGCGTCCCCCCGGAACAGGTCTATGGCCTGCTCAGCACCGACCGCGGCCTGCGCCTGGCCTTCAGAAAGCTCGGCACCATCCGCGACGACATTGTCTGGTGGCAGGACCCGGCGGCCCCGGCCGAGATGCTTGCAGACGGCCGCGCCGTGATGGCGGCGGGGTTCAACGGCCGGTTCTTCGACATGGCGCAGCGTGAGCGCGCGCCGATCGACATCGTCTGGGACGGCCGCGTCATCGGGATCGAGGTCTGGGCCATCGCCGCCGATACCGACGCGCCTGACGCCGCAAGGGCCTTTGTGCAGCACGCGGCGGACCCGGCCACGATGGCACGCCTTGCGACGCAAATCCCATATGGCCCGACCCGTCGCTCGGCCTTCGACAGGATCGGGATCAACCGGGACCTGGGCGTGCCGATGCGCGCCCATCTGCCGAACGCCCCGCAGCACGTGGGCCGGGCGCTTGTGCGCGACAGCGGCTGGCACGCGAATACCGAGGACCTGCGCCAACGCCGCTTTCGCGACTGGCTTGGCGATGACGACTGAGCCGGGTAACGCCCGAGACGGATTCGCCGTGAGCCAATATGATGCCCATTGGCCGCCTTTTCATAGCGGAGCCAATCTTATCCGAACATGTCCATCCATCGGATAAGCACTGGTGAAAGACAAATCATCAAGAGCACCGGCATCATAAAAAGAGCCATGATTGCAGACATTTGTACAGGAAGTCGATTGGCTTTTTCCTGCGCACGCAACTCTCGGTCTACACGCATGTCCTTGGAAAACCGCTCCAGTGCGGTCGATACGCTTGTCCCGAATTGGTTCGACTGAAGCAGGACATTGGCAAATGAGGCAAGTTCGCTCACGCCTGCGCGTTCGGCCATGTCGAGAAGGGCCGCCTGCCGCTCCTTGCCCGCCTGAAGCTCCAGCTGAAGGATCATGAATTCCTGCGAAATTTCCGGTGCGGCATAGGCAAGTTCATGCGAGACCCGCACCATCGCGGCATCGAACCCGAGGCCCGCTTCAATGGCGACCTGCAAAAGGTCCAGCGCATTTGGCAGGCTGTGTTCGATCGCCTTGGTTCGTTTCCTGATCCGGGCCCGCAGCCACAGAATCGGGCCGTAAAACCCGACGACCAAAAGAGCGGTCACGATTTGCACCGCATGCAGCCAAGTCAGATTCATCATGATCCGGTCGACATGCAATCTCGCCTGATTTTCAGGCGAAAGCGCCATGATCGCGATAAAAAGGGCAGGCAGTGTTATCCCGACGATCGCGCGGAACGCATAAAAGCTTTTGACCGCGTTCGGCCGCTTGATACCTGCGCGCTTCAGTTGACGTCCGATTTTCGACCGCTCCTCCTTGGAGGAGGGCACGAAGGCTTGCAGTAATCCGTGCGGATCGCTGTCGTCGCCCTGAATCAGGTCGAAATCCTCGCCACGGGCACGGCTTAGCGAGCCCGCGCGCATGCGCAGCGTCTCGGGCGCCTCTGCGGCAAACATCCCGATAAGGCCGTAGACGATCGCGAAGGCACTGAGGCCGATCCCCGCAAGGACAAGGTAGTCCGGCGAGGTGGCCAGGTCGCTCAGGATGTTGTTCAGGATGTCCATGGAAATCACTCCCGTTCAAAATTTGAACTTCACAAGCCGGTTCAGGATAAGACCCTGCAATACAACAAGGCTAATGATGGCGATGGCGAAATACTGAAACCTCGGGTCGCCGCGCACGTCACCGTAGAATGTCGGCGTCGTAAACTCGATCGAGAGATAAATGAGCACCGGCAGGCAGGTAAGGATGACCGCACTGAGGCGTCCTTCGGCGGAAACCGCCCTGATCTTCTTTTGCATCATGTGCCGGTCACGGATGACCTGGGAAAGAACATTGAGGATCCGCGAGAGATTGCCGCCCGTGCCGTGCTGGATGCTTATGGCCACGGCCAGATACCTGGCGTCCTCGGTCGCCGCGCGCTTGGCAAAGTCGTGGAAAGCGGTGCCCAGATCATCGCCGAAGTTGATCTGGTCTGCGATGATGCCGAACTCCGAGCCGATCGGATCGGGCATGTCGGTCGCAACTTTGCCGACAGTGGCGGCGACAGGATGGCCAACCTTCAGCCCCCGCGACATGAGATCGAGTGCATCCGGCAATTGCGCGTTCAGCTTCTTGACCCGGTCGCGTTTCATCTGCATCAGGACCAGAAGAGGGAGGACGATCGCAATGCCGGCACTCGATCCGGCCGCCATACCCGGTGGCACGAAGCGCGTGGTCGCGGCATAAGCGACCATTCCGATCAGCGCCATGCAAAGGAACACCCAGAAGGGCCTGACGGAAACGCCGGCCTGGACCAGCAACCTGAGTAATCGCACGTACACGCCGCCCTTCTTGTCGGGGCCAAGCAGGGCCGAGTCGCGCAGCAGTTTCAGGGTGTCCTCTGTCGAGCCACCTTGCTGAATGACACGCATCCGCCGGTTACGCGCCTCCGATTGCGTCTCGCGGCGGAACAGGAGTTGTTGCACGCCATCGTAAGCCACCAGAACACCGAGGAAGATGCAGACATAGAGTATGATATCGATGGTATGGGGTTGAAGCTCGAACATCGTTACACCTCCAGGCGCTTGAACAAGTCGGCATTCACATCGACGCCGGCTGCCACGAGTTGATCAAAGCAGTGGGGACGGATGCCGGTCGGCACGAAATCGCCCATGACGGCGCCCGTTTCGGCCCTGCCGCGGCGCTTGTAGACGAAGATGTCCTGCATGGTGATCGTGTCATTCTCCATCCCCGTGATCTCCGAGATGCTGAGGATGCGGCGGCTTCCGTCGCTCATCCGACTGAGTTGCACGACGATATGAATGGCCGAGGCGATCTGCGATCGGATCGTCTTTAGCGGGAGTTCGGCGCCCATCATCGTTACCATCTGTTCGATCCGACCCAGGGCATCTCGCGCGGAGTTAGCGTGCACCGTCGTCATCGAACCGTCGTGGCCTGTGTTCATCGATTGCAGCATGTCGAAACATTCGGCGCCACGAACCTCGCCAACGATGATGCGGTCGGGGCGCATGCGAAGAGCGTTGCGCACTAGGTCGCGCTGAGAGATAGTGCCTTCTCCTTCGGCGTTGGGGGGGCGCGTTTCCAGCCGGACCACGTGTTCCTGTTGCAGTTGTAGCTCGGCCGCGTCCTCGATCGTGACGATGCGATGTCGGGTATCAATGAAGGACGAGACGGCATTCAGCAGGGTCGTCTTGCCCGAGCCGGTTCCGCCGGAGATAAGGATATTGAGGCGCGCGTCGACCAGCGCCTTGAGCAGGCCTGCCGCCTGCTGGTTCAGCGCGCCCTGTTCGACTAGCCGTTGCAGCGTCAGGGGCACGCGTGAGAACTTACGGATCGAAAGCGCTGGGCCATCCACCGAGCAGGGGCGGATGATCGCATTTACGCGACTGCCATCCTCGAGGCGGGCGTCGACCCAGGGCTGCGACTCGTCGATCCGACGTCCAACCTTGCTGACGATCTTGTCAATGACACGCAGCAGGTGCCGTTCGTCGCGGAAGCGAACCTTCGACTTTTCCAGAAGGCCGTGGCGTTCGACATAGACCTTGTCGAAGGAGTTCACGAGAATGTCGTTGATGGTGGGGTCTTCGAGCAGAGGTTCCAGAGGGCCGAGGCCCATTACCTCGTGGATCAGTTCCTCGACCAACGACGAAAAAGCTTCGGAACGCATATAGACGCCTTCGGCCTCGATCAGGCTGGTGACGAGCGATGCAATCTGGCGCTTGAGTTCCGACCGCTCGACCTTGTCGATCATGGTCAGATTCAGCCGGTCCAGCAGTTCGCCATGCAGGCGGTTCTTCAGATCGAGATGCGCTTTAAGCTCCAGATCCTCCGAGGGAGCTTCTGCATCTTTCGGAGCCTCGTTTTTGCGTTCGAGCTTGAGCACGTTTGGCTGTGCCTCCGCACGCCGCGAGCGATATTCCTTGAACACGGCAATTCCCCTTATCGGCTGATTTTTCTTTTGACTTGTTCTTTGGCTGAGATCTCGGCCGACACCCTTGCAAGGGCCTTGCCCAGGTCGGAGCGCGGTTTCATCTCGACAACAGGGCGCCCTAGATTCACGGCGCTTCGTGCCACCTTTGGATTGTACGGCAACCAGTGCAGAAGCCGCGTTTCGAGGACCTTTTCGGCCTCTCGCATGTGTTCGGACTTGATGAGCGGTTTCTGGTCGCGATTGATCACGATCTCGACCGGCAGCCCGACATTTTCTTCGCGGTAAAGGTCGATCAGACGACGCGCCTGGCGGATGCTCGGCACGCTTGTATCGGCAACAAGGACGAGTTGGGTCGCCTGCTTCAATATCGGTTCTACCCACTCGACGACCGCGCGGGGTAGATCGATGACGATGTAATCATAGCGCCTTTTGAGCAGGGCGATCATGGTCTCGACAATTTCGGCGCGAAGCGAGTGAAGCGGAACGATGGGTGTCGGCGCGCACAGTACATCGAACCCTTGCGCATGCCTTTGCAGCGTTGACATCAGGAAGTGGTCGTCGGGCTCCTCCGCCGACCCGATTAACTGGAGAAAGCCCCCGTTATCCTCAAGGTCGACGAATACGTTGGCATTGCCGAATTGCAGATCGAAATCGAGCAGCACGACGCGGTTGCTTTCGGCCTTTCTGAAGAAGGTGGACCGGTCGGACGCGAGCGCACAGGCCAGATTGACTGCAACGGTCGTCGCACCGGCGCCGCCGTGGGCCTGGGTAACGGGGATTATTTTGCCGAGGGCTGCAGGCCCGTCATGCACGGATTGCGCGGGGACCTGGCGCCGGCTCAACTGTTCGTCGACGACGGCCTTCAGGCTTTCGCTGTCGATCGAAATCGGCAGCACCTCGTCCATGCCGATATCGCGGAGCTTGCGCGCCTTGGAGATCGACACGTCAGAGTGCGTTATCGCCAGGAACACGGTGTCGCCTTCACGTTCCGACATCAGTTCCTTGATGGCGTTCACTTCGGTCTCATCATCGGGATCCGCCTCGATGATGACCACGTCGTGGTTGAATACCAGGTTCACGGCACGTCCGTTCATGGCCGCGAATGTTTCGCTGGAACTCGTGACCTTGTGGTTCTCCGATGCGGGGAACACTTCGCTGATAACCTCGACAAAGGCTTCCCTGGCCGACACGACCAACAGTGATCTGGAGTGCGATTGTGTCTTCATCCTGACTCTCCTGATGCAAGATCCTCTGCGGGCAGCGAGACGCTGAAACTGGAATACGTCACAGAAGATTCGATGCCGCTGCCGCCTGAACCCGCTGCGTTGGCAAGGCTGGCCAGCGGCGAGACGAATTGAAAATCGTCGAGGGCCAACTCGACGGTCAGCATGGGCGTGTAGGGGCCCCCGAGGAATCCCAGTTTGGGATCAAACGCGTAGGAAAACCGAAGCGCGTCGATATTTGTGCCCGGCGGCAGAAGTGGACTGATACGCGCCCAGATTTCCGATGCGGTCGCGTTCGAAGCGGAGCCCTGGCACGTGACCGTCGCGACGGAGGCGCACACCCCGCTGGCTGCGCTGCACGAGGTTCCGAAGCGGGGTGGGGGCGAGGCGCTACCGCGGACGTGGACTTGTGGAACACCCGCGCAGGCCGGAGGGCGAACGATGGCGATCCGTGCCGCGATCTGAGACGCGCTTTGCGCGGTCACGCCGCTATAGGAAAGCCGTCCGAAATCTAGCAGGCCCATGAAGATAAACAGGAAGAGCGCAATCACGACTGCGAACTCGACAAGAACGCCACCCGACTGGTCCTGCGAGAACCCGATCGCGCGTCGGGCCGCGGCCCGGGCCGTATGCCACCGCCGCGTCATTGGCCGAATATCCGGGCGTTGTCCGCGACGTCGGTTGTCACGGAAGAGAGCGCGCTGCCGAAAAGATCGAGGACCCCGCCCATCGGAAACTGGATCGTCACGTTGGCGGTGACACGGCCGACCGGTGCCGGGCTGACGCGGTAGGTTCCCGAGACGCACGAAAAGCTTGGGGTCACCGAGTTGACGGTGACCTTTGACGGGAAGAGGGATGCGCCGCCGATATCCTTCTCGACGATGTCCTTGAGTGTTGTAGACAGGGCAGTGACGCTGCCACCCGCGTCGCAAATATCCGCGGGGACCACCCGGGCCATGTACCGCCCGGCATCCCTGACGCCTGCGATTACGGTCTGGTAGGACCACATCATGCGGGCCGCTTCAGTGGTCAGCGCAAAAAACAGAAGCATGATTGGCAGGACAATCGCGAATTCCACGAGCACGGCGCCGTGTTCGCCCGAAGTGAAGCGCTTTATCCAAAGGGTTGGCCGAAAGTTCACTGGTCCAATCCTCGCTATCGATACAACTGAACGACGTCGCGGAAGATGCCGCCGAAACCATCGGTGCCTGCACCGGCGCCAACGGTATCGGGAAAACTCACAATCTCGCCGTGAATGTCGAAACTGGGCGGTGAACCGCCGTCATCCCCAACCGGTTCGGTCAGGAAGACGCTAACGAATTTCGACACAGGCACGCCGCTCGTGGCGCCCGAGATGGCAGTCTTACCGCAATCGACGCCGGCGGCCGTGATGACCCGCCGCTCGGGGCCGCCCGGCGACGCGGTCGAGCATATCGGGCGCCCGGTTTCGGACAGGGAAGGATCAAGTATGGCGTTCGAGCCGGGACCGTGTGGATTCTCATTTCCATACGCGATCTCGCGCAGGTACATGCCAAAGCGTGTGCCGGCATATTGCGTGTTCGTCCCGGTAAGGGCAGGCAGGTGGGTGTCGCTACCGATGCCGTCCGCGATGCCGTCGGCGAGGTCGTGGTTCTTGTTGAGATATCCGGCACGGTCCCACGTGCCGTCCCCGAACCGGTTGTTTCCGCCACAGCTTCCCGTGGTCATGCACAGGTCGCGCCCCAACGCCGTCGTGTCGCCGGTCGGCTCTTCATTGCCCTGGATGCAAGCACCACCGCCGTTCTTCTTGATCCCCTTGATGACGTTCGGCGCCGGGGCAAAATCCTCGTTGCTCTTTTCTCCATTCAGTACGGAGCGGTAGATGTCGAACCGCACGTTGAACGCCGCGTTTGTGATGCCGACCTTCTGGCCGGGCTCGGTATCTATGCCGTTGGTCAGAATGCACTGGGTGATCTGCTTTTGCGCGGCGATCAGACAGGCCAGCTTGTTGCCGCCTTCGTCGGCACAGACCCCCGAGCTGTCTTCGAAAGCGGCGAGGTCGATGAAACCGAAATTGCCGGGGCCCCAGGCCGAGCCGTTTCCGCCGCTGCGCAGCAGGATCTGGTCTCCGATATCGAGGGACGTCTCCCAGTCGGAAGGCAGGCAGAACATCAGGGGTGAGATATCACAGGCCGCCTGCGTGAAGCCGGCCACAGCCTCGGCCGACAGGTCCGTCGTGGCAAAACCGTTTCCGCCCAGCAGTTTGTCGAGTGCTGAAGCGAGGGTCATACTGAGGGATTTCGGCGTCAGGACCACCTGGACGAACTTGGCCTTGTTGGGATCTGTCGTGGCATCCGCGCCAAGCGGTGTAAGGTCCGATGCAGGGAGGGAAGAGTGAAAGGTCAGCGTGTAGTCGGCAGCGCCGGACAACGTGCCTGACCCGGTGGTGAATGTCTGGCTGTCGCTGATCATATTCGCCGCCGCGTTCGTCGAGCGGGTGATAGCATCGCTGCGGCCATCGAGTTCGCCGGCCGCTGCCAAGGCGACGTGGTCGGCGAAGGCCTGCATCTCTGCCTGGGTGGAGCCCAGCCGGCCAATATCGAGCGTGATCGCAAGAAACCCCAGGAAGGCGATCAGCGACGTGCCCCATAAAACGGCGACCGTGCCGTCCTGGTCTTGGGAAAACCTTGCTATGATGCGATGGGGCCGCATGGGATGGATCCTATTGCCCGATCACTTGCGTGACATCGACGTTGCCGTTTTCGGTCGTCACGGGCGAACGTTCGATATCATCGGTATCGCGGGTTGTCGGGGTCTCGGATTCCACGGCCGGTGCGATGGGCTGCACCGGATCCAGCGTCACCGAAGGTTCTGCCGCTGGTACCAACTCCAGACTGCTGCGTGGAATGGTGACGACCTCGGATACAGTGCCGCGACGCACCCGTATCGTCGGTTGCTTCTCGACCTTTTCCGCCGGACCCTCCTCTTGCAGCAGGTCGCGCAGGCGCACCATTTCCATCGGTTTGTCCTCGACCCCGTCCAGGGTTCGAAGCGTCAGGTTGAGCGTTCCGGCCTTTTGGGCCAGTGCGAGGCGTTGGCCTTGCTCGGCCGTGACCTCGACCGTGATCGTGCGCGCGACCTCGGGCGTGTCATTGAGCTCCTCGGATTGCTGGTCGACGCCGATCACACGGATGTTTTGCAGAATGGTTACGGCCCGCAATTCCATCTGGGCACCTTGCGTCAAAACGATATCGACAAAGTCGCCGGGCGTGACGAAACCGCCGACGGCAGTCACCGCGTCGACCTTGATCGCCATTGCGCGGGTGTTTTCACCCAGCTTCTGGACCAGTGTCACCCTTTCGCCGAAGGCAGACACCTTTGAGGCCAGCATCACTTCGCCCGGAAAGAACCGGCCCTTCGCGCGGCGCAGCTGCACGCGGTCGTTGGGCACAAGATTGACAAGATCGAAGAACGCCCCTGATGGCAGGGCTTCGCGTGGCCATTTGTGCAGGGTGACGAGATGGCTTTCGATTTCCTGGCCGAACGCGATTTCCGAGCGTGCGACATAGATCTCGACCAGTTCGGTGTTCGGTGATGTGGTCGTGTTACGAGCTCCATTCAGAAGCTGATCCTTGGCCACGAAAACGGACCCGCCCGCGATCGCAATTCCAAATAGCGTCGTTAGTATCGGCTTGGCACGCATGGTCGTCTCCAAAAATATGTTTCTTTGAACGAAGGCCGGGACATCGTCAGATTTTCCGGCGGCTGTTATATCTGCGCCAACGCATTTGAGCGTGGCGCAGATTTTTTGTTTCTTAGAAAGCTTCTAGCTTCAGCACGTCGTGCCAACTGCTGTGCAGGCTTTTGAAACGTTGACTTCGACACCGTCACCCAAAGCTGTCATGGCCGTGGTGCCAATGGCCGCGATCACCATAAGCGCGACGCCGTATTCCACCATGGCTGCGCCGCTTTCGTCTTTGGCGAATTTCTTGAAGAGTTTGATCATGTTATCCCCCATAAGGATTTTTTGAAATTAACCCCTGGCGACATGCCGGGGCGCAAGCTTGGCAAGGCTCTGCCTCAGCTCGAAATCCAGCGTATAGGAATGAGTATTGGCTACGCTTCCATCAAACGGCGTGTAAATTCCGCTTAAGGTAGTGATTTTTTGGCTAGCTTCTTGTTCCGCGCGATAAGTTTATACGCCGTGGGACCTGGCGGATTCTTGAGCACGAATCGGTTGGCGTTCAAATCGGGTGCGTGGCCATTTTGCTTTGGGACATAAATTGTCTCCAATCACGGCGATTTTAAGGTTTTATCCACATCCGGAAAAACCAAGACAAATTCTGAAGCGAATTTTCAAGAACTGCGCCAGTCAATAAAAGTGCATACAATTCAGTATGTTGCGCTTGTCTTGATGGCGATCTCGGAACAGAAGTTGCCGTAATCCCGCCATATTTCTTGCCATTTGAACCTTATCCCCAGAATATTAACGACGTTTTGGGGATATTTTTTCCGGCCTGCATTTTGGGGTTGGAAAGGGGTTGGAGTAATGGGGACCAATTTTTATGGTCGTGATCGCTCGTCTGAAAGTTTCGGACTGGTGGCAGGGTGGGCGAATGCCCTGAACGGCAATGGCGATCTTGCCGAATGTCTTGAGCAATTGATGCGGCTGGTCCGGGCCGATGCCGCGCTGATCACCCGCATTTGCCTGAAAGATTCGAAAAGCAGGTACATCGCACGCTGCACTCTTCGCAAGGGCGAGGTCTGGCCGACTCAACCACGCGTTTTTACCGTCGACCTTATGGGCGACTGCTTGCGTATGGCCAGGACCGGATCGATCTGGAAGCTGTCGGAGGCTGAAGGCCGCGAAGGCGCAAGCCTGCATGGCCACCGGGAACCGCAGGCGGGCAAGTTCGCGGAAATCATCGCGATCCCCTTGTGGAAGGGGCATGCCAGTGTCGATGTTCTCGAGCTGCAGTACCTGCATAGTCCGGCGCAGCACGATCTTGATCTGGTCGTGACTCTGATCGGAACACTCTCGTCGTGCTGGGGCAGCAGGGTCTCCGGCGTAATTGCAAAAACGCTGGTGCGGGGACGGAAACTGAGTTGCGTCGAGGCGCCATACGACAGCGATGTTCCCTTGCTGGACTGCGAGAACCCGGCACATTTGAGTAGGTCCGAATTCCGTGTCTGCACCCTGTTGAAAGAAGGAATGACGGTTTGCGCAATTGCTGAGTCCTTGTCGATTGCGCCAGCTACGGTCCGCACGCATCTCAGTTCTGTCTTTTCCAAGACGGGAACCTCCAATCAGGTTGAACTGCTGCACAAGCTTAACAGACAAAAAGCAATGTTCGCCGAAGTGGCGAACCGGCGCTCTATCTAGGCAAAGCGCGTACGCTCGCTCTTACATCATTATTGATCGCGAATGCGCGCCTCGTCGATATGGATCATTTGCCCCATCGGTTTGTCCGCCGAGTTTCGCGTATTTCCTCATAACCAGACAATTTGTCTTGCACGAGCAGCATCCCTTGGTTTTCCGAATGTCTATAAAAGACTATCCGACCTTCCAGTCCTGCAGGGAAATCACAGTCCTTTCCGCCATGGGTGCAAGTCTGGCCAGAACCGGGCCGTTGGCCGACTGTTCAGCACATCGCTTTGGCCAGGTTACCAGCAGCACGGCGCAACCATGCACTTTGTTGCTGTCCAAGGTTCTTTCAATCGCCCCGATGGTGGTTGTGATGTGTCGCTGATCCGGCTTGGAGACGTCGCAGGCGATGTCGACTGGAGCGTCTGCTGGCAAACCCTTCTTCATTAGGTCGTCGGCGAGGCGTCCGGCATGACGCACCGCCATGTAGAAAGCCGTCGTCGTCCCCGGGCCTGAGTGACGCGTGCTATCGGGCACAGGATCGTCGGCACAGCCGGACCCCGTTGTCAGGACAAGGGTGTCGGCGACGTTTCTTTCCGTCAGGCTCTGGCACAACATCGCGCCGGCCGCAGAGGCCGCCGTCACGCCCGGCACAAGCTCAACGGGGATCCCGGCGGCGCGAGCGGCCTCGATTTCCTCTGTTGCGCGGCCGAATATGCCGGGATCACCGGATTTCAGGCGGACGACGCGTTGCCCCTTGGCCGCGGCCGCCACGATCACCTGGTTGATCCGCTCCTGAGGCCAGGCATGGGCACCCACATGTTTGCCAACGAAGACGCGTTCCGCGTCGCGGCGGGCCAGTTCGAGCACCTCCGCATCCACGAGACGGTCATAAAAGATGATATCGGCCTCTTGGAGGCGTTCTACTGCGCGAAGCGTAAGCAGGTCGCGCGCCCCGGGGCCAGCCCCGACGAGGCTGATCTGCCCGGAACCGGCGCCCTCTGGCGCGCCGCCTGCCTCGATGGCGGTTTTGATCACACGCGCGGCGTCGCGTTCCTCGCCACGGGTCCAGGCGCCGCGGGGCGCCCCTTTGAAAACCCAGGCCCAGAGCGCACGTCTATTTGCACGGGGCACCTGCCGTTCAACCGCCGGGCGCAAGCGCCCTGCCAGCGCCGCCAAGCCGCCGAGCGTTTGCGGCAGCATCTGTTCCAGGCGGGTCTTGATGTCGCGGGTCAGGACCGGCGCCGTGCCTTCGCTGCCGATGGCCACGACGATTGGATCACGATCAACGATCGCCGGCGTGGTCAAGTCGCAGAGGTCGGGCTGGTCGACCACATTGACCGGGCAGCGCACGGCTTTCGCCAGTGCATGGGCGGCGGCATCGAGCCCCGGGCAACCGGTACCGATCAGCGCCATGGCCGCCCCCTCGAAGACAGAGGCCGAGAGCTGCGTCTCATGCGTGGCGCGGCCTTCGTCGACCAGCATGCGCAGTTCATCTTCCAGGCTGTCAGCGACGAGAACCAGGCTGGCATCTGTCTTGAGCATCAGACGCGCCTTTTGCGCCGCCTGCTCGCCGCCACCGACGACGACGATCCGGCACCCGGTGGTGCGTATGAACATGGGAAATGCCTTCATCGGGGTCTCCTTTCAGGCGGCGCAAAGTCGGACGCGGTTCTGCCAGAGCAAGTCTGCCTGCCGCACCGGATTGGCATGGCCAAGCGTATCGAGGGCGAGGGCTGTGGTGGTGACAACGAGGTCGGTCTCAAAAGGCGGGCGGCGGCGGCCCTGCCAGAGATCGGACAACGCAAGGTTGCCTTCGGCATTGAGCTTGCGGGTTTCATCGCGCAACGCAGGCCGCGTTTCCTGCCAGGGGCGCCCTTGACGCAGCCCGAAAGCGGCAATGTTCTTGGCCGGATTGCTCTCGAACTCTCCACCGGCCCCCTTGATGATGCTCAATGCCTGCCAGCCGAGATGCATCGCAGCGTCCGCCTGAAGCTGGCGGTAGGACGGGTGAAAAACGCCCTGAACACTGGCCGCTGCGCGGGCGGGGTTGAGCATCCGGCAAACGGTATTGACGCAGGAGCGCAGACCGAGGACGTCCCGGAGGTTCAGAAGCCGAAACAGGCCCGGATGAAGGGAGTCCAGCGGCATGTAGGCAATGCGATCACGGTCCAGCAGGCGGGCGGCCTCCTCCGGGTCCTCGGCGAGACCGATACCCACCTCTGCCAGTCCGTCACGTACCTTTCCGTCCGGCCCGTTCCAGCCATGCAGCAAGATCCGATGCCCCGCATCCGCCACAAGGCGCGCAGACAGCAGGAACCAGGGCTGGCCCCGTGTCCGTCCGGCGGCATAGCTTGGCCAGTCGAGATCGACAGGCGGCAATGCAGGCGCCGAGCTGGCCGCCGCCTCGGCAAAGCCTGCGATTTCCTCCGCGGTCTCCCCTTTCATGCGCAAGAGCATAAGCAGGGCACCCACTGCTTCCGGCGCAGCATCACCAGACAGCATGAGCGTCATGGCCTCACGCGCCTCGTCCTTTGTCAGGCTGCGTGCTCGACCCGGGCCGCGCCCCAGTATGCGGACATGATCCTTGAGCGTCATTCGGCGGCCTCCCTTGCGGTCAGACCTTGCAAAAGCTCTGCGATCTCGGGGCGGCAGGAGCCACAGTTCGTCCCGGCGCGAAGAACTTCGCCGATAGCCTCGACGCTGAGCGCGCCCTGGGTTTCGACCGCGTCCAGGATCGTGTTGACGCCGACACCGAAGCACGAACAGATCACCGGCCCCGGATTGGGAACATCGGCGGGCGGGCGACCGGTCAGGGCCTCATGCGCTTCGGTCCCCGGTAGCGTCGCGAGATAATCGCGCATCACCGCAACAGGCGTGGACGCGACAAAAAGTGCTCCGATGATCCTGGAATCTTCGTGCAGCACGACTCGGGCAATCCCGCGGGCCGCATCGGTCATGGTGGATGCGACCGCCTCGCGTGCCGCGAAGAGGCGGCGCGCCTCGGCCTCCCAGTCTTGCACGGGATGCGACCCGGCCAGTTCCGCGCGATATCCCGCTTGGGCGCGGCTTTGTGCCCAGTACTCACACTGAAGCACCATGGGCGCCGCGGAAACGGCGAACCCGTACCAAGCCGCGTTGAGGCGCGAGACGGCGACGACGCTCGCCTTGCTTTCCGGTTGCCCGGAGACAGGGTCCGTGGCGGCAGCGACAAGGGCATCGATCCGGGCGCAAGGTGCGGTTTCGCCCGTCCAGTGCATCGGCGCGAAAACCTGACCCGGTAAGACGGCATCGGTGATCCGCGCCCGCAGGATGGCATTCCCCGTGGGACTCGTGACCGTAGCAAGATCAGCGGCCGAGATGCCAAGGCGCGCGGCATCGGAGGGGTGAATTTCCAGGAACGGCTCGGCAAGATGGGCCGACAGACGCGGGCTGAGCGCGGTGCGGGTCATGGTGTGCCACTGGTCCCGCACACGGCCCGTATTGAGGCGAAAGGGAAAGCGCGGTCCGGTTTTGGCCGCTGGCGGGCGCCACGACACGGGAAGAAGGCGGGCTTTGCCATTCGGGTGATAGAACGCGCCGTCGCTGAAAAACCTCCCACCCTGCCGCGTGGCCGCAATCGGCCAACGCTGCGGCTCCAGCCGGTCATAGGCACGGTCGCTCATGTCGGACAGGCCCGAGATGTCGAAATCACGGCCAAACCGACCGGCGATACCCGAAAGCGTGGCATATTCGCGGAAAATCTCTGCCGGGCTGGCGTAGTCGAAGGCGCGGCTGAACCCCATCCGCTGGCCAACCTGCGCGATGATCTGCCAGTCCGGGCGGGCCTCGCCCGGCGCGGGCAGGACACGGCGCTGGCGGCTGATGGTGCGGTCCGAGTTGGTGACGGTGCCATCCTTCTCGGCCCAGGCGGACGCAGGCAGGATCACATGCGCCAGGCGCGCGGTATCCGTTTGCTCGGTGATATCGCTGACCACGGTAAAATCACAGCCGGCGATGGCGTCGCGCACCGCATCGGCCTCTGGCATGGAGACCACAGGATTGGTGTGAATGACCCAGAGCGCCTTGATCCGTCCCTCGCCCACCGCGCGGAACATATCGACGGCCTTGAGGCCCGGCGCCACCGGCATCCGGGGCGCGTCCCAGAAACAGCGCACGGCGCCGCGGTGATCTGCGTTCTCGATATCGAGGTGACAGGCCAGCATGTTGGCCAACCCGCCAACCTCCCGTCCGCCCATCGCGTTGGGTTGACCTGTGACCGAGAACGGACCGCAGCCCGCCTTGCCGATCCGCCCGGTGGCCAGGTGGCAGTTGAGGATCGCATTGACCTTGTCGGAACCGGACGTCGACTGGTTCACGCCCTGCGAATAGATCGTGACCACGCGCTCGGTACGCATCCACAGATCGCAGAACGCCGCGACCTGCTCTGCGTCCAGCCCGGTGACCGAGAGATCGGAGGTGCGCGCAGCTTCGAGCGTCGCGTCGAAACCTTCGGTCCTCGCAAGAAAACCCTTGTCGAGCGCGCCGCCCTCGTAGAGTGCCGTGAATAGCTGGTTGAACAGAGCGACGTCAGAACCGGGCTGAAGCGCCAGGTGCATGTCCGCACCATCGCAACTGGCCGTGCGGCGGGGGTCGATGACGACGATCTTCGTGCCCCGGGATTTGCGGGCGGCCAGCAGGCGCTGATAGAGAACGGGGTGGCACCAGGCGAGGTTCGAGCCGACCAGCACCACGAGGTCAGCCTCGTCTATATCCTCGTAGGTGCCGGGCACGGTATCGGTGCCGAAGGCGCGCTTGTGCCCGGCCACCGAGGAGGCCATGCAAAGCCGGGAGTTCGTGTCGATATTGGCCGAGCCTATAAAGCCCTTCATCAGCTTGTTGGCGACATAGTAATCCTCGGTCAGCAACTGTCCCGAGACGTAAAAGGCCACGCTGTCCGGCCCATGACGCGCGATGGTGTCGCTGAACCGATCCGCGACCAGTTGCAGCGCGTCGTCCCAGCCTGCGTCCTGCCCATTCACACGGGGGCGCAGCAGCCGGTGATCCAGCCCCACTGTCTCGCCCAGAGCCGTGCCTTTCGAACACAGCCGCCCAAGGTTGGCCGGGTGCGCGCTATCGCCCTTGACCTCCAGACCGCCGTCGCCGTCACGCCGGAGCAGAACGCCGCAGCCAACGCCGCAGTAGGGGCAGGTGGACCGGGTCCGGGGCTGGTCGGCGCCATCCATCACGCGGCGTCCCGCGCGGTCAGGCCGGCGCCGTCGAGCAAAACGCGGCCATCCTCGACCTTGAGCGGATAGGTGGCGATTTTTCCGGTCTCTCCTCGTGCTTGCCCGGTCTCAAGATCGAAGACCCAGTTGTGCAGCGGGCAGGTGACAGACTGGCCGTGGACGATCCCCTCGGACAGCGGCCCGCCCTTGTGCGGACAGGTGTTGGACGTGGCGAACACCTCGTTGTCCGCGGTGCGGAACACGGCGATACAGCCGTGCGACGTCTTCAGCTTCCGCGCTCCGCGCAGAGGGATTTCGTCGATGGCGCAAATGTCGATCCAGCTCATTCCGCGGCCTCCAGCGTGAGATCGGCCAGCGGCTGAAAGCACTCGGCCTGCTTGGCATGGTCCGCCCAAGGATCCTTGCGGTAGATCGACTGGCTAAGCTCGAAGGCCGCGACCAGCCGGGCGCGCTCGTCGGCGCTGGCCAGCGTCTCTTTGACCCAGTTCAGCCCGACTTTTGCGACCCACTTGTAGGGCCGGTCGAGGTACTTTGCGTTCTCCCGGTAGAGCTGGATGAAGGCGGTGGTCCACTCGATCGCCTCGGCCTCGGACGCGACATCGACCAGCCGTTCGGTTTCCTTCACGTCCATGCCGGCCGCGCCCCCGACGCCAACCTGGTAGCCGCTGTCGACGCATATAATCCCCACGTCCTTGCAGGTGGCCTCGGCGCAGTTGCGCGGACAGCCCGACACTGCCAGCTTGACCTTGTGCGGGGTCCACGCCCCCCAGAGGATTTGTTCCAGCTTGATGCCAAGGCCGGTGCTGTCCTGCGTGCCGAACCGGCAGTGATCGGTGCCGACACAGGTTTTCACCGTGCGCAGCCCCTTTGAATAGGCGTGACCCGAAACCAGCCCCGCCTCGTTGAGATCGGCCCAGATGAAGGGCAGATCCTCGCCCTTTACGCCCAAAAGGTCGATCCGCTGGCCCCCCGTGACCTTGACGGTGGGCACATCGTACTTGTCGGCGGCATCGGCGATGGCGCGCAATTCGGCGGCGTTGGTGATGCCGCCCCACATGCGCGGCACGACGCTGAAGGTGCCATCCTTCTGGATATTGGCGTGCTTGCGCTCGTTGACGAAGCGGCTTTGCGGATCGTCACGGTATTCCAGCGGCCAGTCCGCCAGCAGGTAGAAATTGACCGCCGGACGGCAGACGTGGCAGCCGTTGCGCGTCTTCCAACCCAGTTCCTGCCAGACGGCGTCCTGGCTTTTCAGTTCCCGGCCCTTGATCAGCCGGCGCACATCCTCGTGTGTCAGATCGCAGCAGCCGCAGATGGGCTGCGCCGCGGGCACTTGGAAGTCGTCGCCCAGCGTGACTTGCAACACCTGTTCGACCAGCCCGGTGCAGGTGCCGCAGGAGGCGCTGGCCTTGGTCTGCGCGCGGACCGCACCCAGATCGGTCGCGCCGCCCGCGATGGCGTCGGTGATGGTGCCCTTGCAAATGCCGTTGCAGCCACAGATTTCCGCGTCACGCGGCAATGCTGCAACGGCTGAGAGAGGGTCCGATGCGGCACCTCCCTGATAGGCGGGCCCGAAAATCAGCGTCTCGCGCATCTCCGAAATGTCCTCGCCCGACTGGATGAGGCCGAAGAACCAGTTGCTGTCGGCGGTGTCGCCGTACATCACCGCACCGATCAGCCGATCGTTTTCGATGACCAGCCGCTTGTAGATACCGCGCGCCGGGTCGCGATAGACGATGTCCTCGCGTCCCTCGCCCTCGGCAAAATCCCCGGCGCTGAAAAGGTCGCAACCCGTGACCTTGAGCTTGGTCGACAATTCCTTGGGCGTGAAAGCGGCATCGCGACCGGTCAGCGTCGCGGCGACGACCTTGGCCTGGTCGTAGAGCGGCGCGACGAGGCCGAAGACCGCGCCATCATGTTCGATGCATTCGCCGACCGACAGGATGTTTTCATCCGACGTGATCATCTGATCATCCACGTGGATGCCGCGCCCCACGGCCAACCCGGCCTCGGCGGCCAGCGCGGTGTTGGGGCGAATGCCGACGGCCATGACCAGCAGGTCGCAGGGCAGTTCTGTGCCATCCTCAAGCACAAGCGCCTTCACCTTGCCATCTTCGCCTACAATCTCCTTCGAATTGGACGAGACGCGCACGTCGATGCCGCGCCGCTCAAGATCCTTGCGCAGCAGGTAGCCCGCCGCCGGGTCCAGCTGGCGGTCCATCAGGTGGCCCATCAGGTGCACCACCGTGACCTCCATCCCGCGCATCCGCAGCCCCGCCGCGGCCTCCAGCCCCAGAAGGCCGCCACCGATCACCACCGCGCGGGCACCCTGAGTTGCGGAGGCATCGATCATCCGGTTGGTGTCTTCGAGGTCGCGATAGGCGATGACCCCGTCAAGGTCATGCCCCGGCAGCGGGATCATGAACGGGTTCGACCCGGTGGCGATCAACAGCTTGTCATAGTCCACCGTGCCGTTCTCACCGGTCACGGTCCTGGCGATCCGGTCGACTTCGGTCACCTTTTCGCCGAAGCGGTATGTCACGCCATGATCGGCGTACCAGGTCTCATCGTGGGTAACGATCTCCTCGTAGGATTTCTCACCCGACAGGACCGGTGACAGCATGATGCGGTTGTAGTTGCCGCGTGGCTCGGCGTTGAAAAGCGTCACGTCCCAGCCGTCGGGATCGGCGTCGAAGAGGTGTTCGAGCGCGCGGCCCGAGGCCATCCCTGCGCCGATCACCACGAGTTTCTTGCGTGTCATGGCTTGGTTCCTCTCAGTTGTACCAGGCGACGATGTGGGTGAGCGCCTCGCCGCGATAGACCGGCAGGCCGACGAAACTGGTGTAATCCGCCGGGAGGCCGGAGCCGCCTTGCGCCACGACCGGCAGCCCCGAGCCGAGCACTTGGCCCACAACGCCTTTCCACGCGGTGGCGGTTGGCGCCTCGTCTCGCGTGCCGTCGCCGTCATCACGCCAGAGCGGCCCTTCGCGTTCGCAGATACCGTCAGCCAGGAAGGCGCGCGGATCCCGCGAGGCGCGCACATTCCAGATCTCGAAACGGCGCGCGATCGGCGTGCCGCGCGCGGAAAGAAGCGTCAGCACGCAGGGATGCTTTCCCGGAGTCGCCACCGGAAGCCCAAGCCCCGTGGTCAGCCCCGCCTTTCCCGCGGCCGAGGCGCGGATGAACTTGTAGCCAGAACCAAGGTCGCGCATCAGGATCGGCGCCTGTGCCGCCCAGACCGCCCCCGGCAGGCCCTGCCCCTTGGGAAAATGCGTGTGCTGCGAGACGAACTCGAACTCCTCAGCGGCTCCGAAATATCCATCATCGAGCATCAGCATCCCGTTGCGGTCCTCGGTCCAGACCTCGATGGCGCCGACGCGCGCCTCGTCGTCACCGCACAGAACGACCAGTACGGCCTTCAGCGTGGCGCCGGCGAAGACGGGCACGGCGACTGCGCTGGTCAGGCCGGCCTCCTTCG
This sequence comes from Roseovarius sp. SK2, assembly GCF_028807495.1. NCBI lineage: Bacteria > Pseudomonadati > Pseudomonadota > Alphaproteobacteria > Rhodobacterales > Roseobacteraceae > Roseovarius > Roseovarius sp. SK2. The sequence continues at coordinate 53,840 of NZ_JARAMK010000008.1, read as the reverse complement.
CCGCCTCGATACGCTGGAAATATGACCCGTCGAATCCCTTGAGCACAACCGGCCGCGCCTCGTTCCAGGCCTTGCCGGGCAGGCCCTCGCTCTTGGCGAAGCTGGTCTTGCGCGAGGTTTCCTCGAACGCGGCGAGCCCGTTGTAATTGCCGCCTGCCAGCACGAGACGATCGCCCTCGGGCACCCAGACTTCGCAGACCTGGATGAAAGTATCGGTGGCAGCTTGCGCTATGGTATCCATGGCGGGTGTCTCCGTGACGGGCGCGGTCATGCTGCAGCCTTGCGCGATGCGCCGGTTTTGGGTTTTGCGCCGTGCTCGTATTCCTCGAGGAAGTCGAGCACCTGCTGGCGGTAGCGGTAGTAATCCGGGTGCGCGAGCAGCGCCTTGCGGCTGCGCGGGCGTGGCAGATCGACCGATGTGATCCGACCGATGGTGGCCTGCGGACCGTTGGTCATCATCACCACGCGGTCGGCCAGCAGGATCGCCTCGTCCACGTCATGGGTGACGCAGATCGCCGTGACCTTGGTGCGCGACCACACCTCCATCAGCACTTCCTGCAATTCCCAGCGTGTCAGGCTGTCGAGCATCCCGAAGGGTTCATCGAGCAGCAGGAGCTTGGGCGACAGTGCAAAGGCGCGGGCGATGCCGACCCGCTGCTGCATCCCGTTCGACATGTCGCAGGCGGGCTTGTCCATCGCATCGGCCAGCCCGACGCGTTCGAGGTAGTATTCCACAACGTCCTGACGTTCCGACTGGCTGGCACGGGGATATACCTTGTCGACACCGATGGCGCAGTTCTCCCGTGCCGAGAGCCACGGGAAGAGGTTCGGCGACTGAAAGACCACCGCACGCTCGGGATCGGCCCCCTCGACGTGGCGCCCGTCAAGCTTGATTGCGCCCTTCGAGATGGCGTTGAGACCCGCCGCCATGGTCAGAACCGTCGACTTGCCACAGCCCGAATGTCCGATCAGAGAGATGAACTCGCCCCGGTCGATCTTCAGGTCGAAATCCTCGACCACGGTCAGCGGCCCCTTGGGCGTGGGGTAGACCTTGTGCAACTGGCTGAAATCCAGGAACCGCTCGTCGATCAGACCTTTCTGGGCGTCCTTTACGGCAGAGGGCAGGCCATGGATCGGGGTCACGTCAGGCAGGTTGCGCGTGCCCTCGACCTTGGCCTCGATCCCGACATCCATCAGGTACTTGGTCACCTCGGCGCGCAGGCGCTTGAACGTGTCGTCCGTGTTCATCTCCATCCGGTCGCGCGGGCGCGGGATGTTCACCGTGAACTCCTCGCCCAGCGTGCCGTCGGGATTGAGCGCGATGATCCGGTCGGCGAGGATGATCGCCTCGTCCACGTCATTCGTGATCAGCACGCAGGTCTTTTGGTCCGTCTGCCAGATCCGCTCGATCTCGTCGGCAAGATTGGCGCGTGTCAGCGCGTCGAGCGCCGAAAGCGGCTCATCCAGCAGCAACATCTCGGGGTTCATCGCAAGCGCGCGGGCGACGTTGACCCGCTGGCGCATCCCACCCGACAATTCCGCCGGGCGGCGCGTCGCGGCATGGCCGAGGCCGACCATCTCGACGTAATGCGCCACCTTCTCCGCCTTCTCCGCGCGGGACAAACCGGGAAACACCGTGTCCACCGCAAGGCCCACATTGCCGTTCACGGTCAACCACGGCATCAGCGAATAGCTCTGGAAGATCACGCCCCGCTCGGGGCCGGGCCCGGTGACGGGCGCGCCCTTGAAGCTGACGCTGCCCTTCGTCGGGTGTTCCAGCCCCGCCATCAGGTTGATCAGCGTGGTCTTGCCCGTACCGGAAAAGCCCAGCAGCACGAGGAATTCGCCCTCCTGCACCTCCAGGTCGATATTCTTCAGCACGTGGGAAGCGTGCAGACCGGTGCCGAAACTTTGGCTGACGTGGTCGAGTTTGAGAATGCTCATGACATTTTCCTTTTGCGCTACCGCTTCGCTGCTCGAGCGCGGGTCACCGGTTGTTCGTGAAGGTGAAGAGGGATTGAAGCGCGTACATCACACGATCCAGCAGGAAGCCGATGATGCCGATGGTCAGAACAGCGACCATGATCCGGGCGAGGCTCGACGAAGACCCATTCTGGAATTCGTCCCAGACGAATTTGCCCAGGCCGGGGTTCTGCGCCAGCATCTCGGCGGCGATCAGAACCATCCAGCCCACGCCCAGCGACAGACGCAGACCAGTGAAGATCAGCGGCAAGGCCGAAGGCAGAACCAGTTTGGTGATCTTGGTCCAGGTGTTCATCTTCAGCACTTTCGAGACGTTCACCAGGTCCTTGTCGATCGAGGCCACGCCAAGCGCCGTGTTGATCAGCGTGGGCCAGAGCGAACAGAGCGTCACGGTGACCGCGGAAATGATGAAGCTCTTGGGAAAAAGCCCCTCGTCGGTCGCCGCCAGCGCGGAAACGATCATCGTGACGATAGGCAGCCACGCCAGTGGCGAGACCGGCTTGAAGATCTGTATCAACGGGTTTAGGCCCGCGTTGGCGGTCGGTGACAACCCCGCAAGGATGCCCAGCGGCACGGCCACAAGCGTCGCCAGAAGGAAGCCGAAGAATACCGTCTGGATCGAGGTCCAGATCTGCTGGTAGTAGCTCGGTGCACCGGTATAGGCACGTTCCTTGGGTTCCCGCCCGCTGGCGATCAGACGCTCGTTGAGCTGATCGACCTTGACCTGGAACTCGGCCCGCTTCTCGGCCTTGGCCACCGCATCGTCATGCAGGTTGACAGCCTCGTCCCAAACCTGAGCCGGGCCGGGCACGGCACCGAGCGAGGTTTCGACCTTCGGCGCAAGCGCGGCCCAAAGGAACAGGAACGCAGCGATGGCCAACAGCGGCACGGCAAGAAGCCGCCAGATTTCCTTGGCCTGCGCCCTCGGGTTGTCGCCCGCCGCGGCCTTGAGGATCGGCGTGGCCCAGCTCAGGCCAAGGACCTGAAACCATTTGTCCGCAGTGTTGATGCGGGTGAAGAGCCGCGCTCGGCGCGCTTCGCGGTCTGCGCTTTCGGTGAAATTCGGATCGACGGTGGTCATCTGTCTCGCGTCCTTCGTGTCGGGAGGAGGCCCCGGATCCTCGTCCGGGGCGCGATGTCTGGGTGCGCCCTGCCTCGGACCTGGATCCGGGGCCTCCGGCGCGCGGCGTCAGCCTTCGACCTCGGTGCCAACGACGATCTGCTCGCCCTTCAGGCCGATGGGCAGGCTGTCGAGGTAGGCGTTGGGCGACTTGCCGTCATAGGTGATGCCGTCGATGATGTCCTCGGCCGGGGTCAGGGCCTTGTAGCCGTCGCTGTCCCAGGGAAAATCCGCCTCATCGGCCAGCCCCTCGTCGACCAGCAGGCGGGCGGCTTCGAGATAGATCTCGGGCTTGTAGACCGACTTGGCGACCTCGTCGTACCAGCTGTCGGGCTTGGGCTCGGCGATCTGGCCCCAGCGGCGCATCTGGGTCAGGTACCAGATGGCATCCGAATAGAACGGATAGGTCGCGTTATACCGGAAGAAGACGTTGAAATCGGGGATGTCGCGCTTGTCGCCCTTCTCGAACTCGAAAAAGCCGGTCATCGAGTTGGCAATCACTTCGGCATCCGCGCCCACGTACTCTGGACGGCTCAGGATCTCGACCGCTTCGGGGCGATTGGCGTTGTCGTTTTCATCCAGCCATATCGCGGCGCGGATCAGCGCCTTGGTCACCGCCAAAGTCGTGTTGGGGTTTTCCTCTGCGAACTCGGCGGTGATACCGAATACCTTCTCGGGATTGTTCTTCCAAAGCTGGTAGTCGGTGATCACCGGTACGCCGATGCCTTTGAACACCGCCTGCTGGTTCCACGGCTCGCCCACGCAGTAGCCATAGATCGTACCGGCCTCCAGCGTGGCGGGCATCTGCGGCGGCGGGGTCACCGACAACAGGACATCGGCGTTGATCTGCCCGGAGATGTTCTCCTGGCTGTAATAGCCCGGATGCAGCCCGCCGGCGGCCAACCAGTAGCGCAGCTCGTAATTGTGGGTCGAGACCGGAAAGACCATGCCCATGTTGAAGGGCTTGCCCTGCGCCTTGTAATCCTCGACCACCGGCGCCAGCGCCTCGGCCGAGATCGGATGCTGCGGGCGGCCGTCCTCCATCTTCGGAATATGCGGCAGCATCTGGTCCCAGACCTCGTTCGAAACCGTGATCGCGTTGCCGTTCAGATCCATCGAGAACGGCGTGATGATATGCGCCTCGGTGCCGAAACCGATCGTGGCCGCCAGCGGCTGACCGGCCAGCATGTGCGCGCCGTCAAGCTGCCCGTCGATCACGCCGTCCAGCAGGACCTTCCAGTTCGCCTGCGCCTCGAGCGTGACAAAGAGCCCTTCGTCCAGGAAATATCCCTGTTCATAGGCCACGGCCAGCGGGGCCATGTCTGTCAGCTTGATGAAGCCGAAGGTCAGTTCGTCCTTTTCCAGGTCCAGAAGTTCGGCCATGGCCGGGCTGGCGAGTGCGGTCGTGGCGGCGAGGCCGCAGAGAAGCTTTTTCATCATTCGTCCTGTCGATGCGCCCGGGCTGGCTTGAGATGTGGCCGGGCTGGAAACGCAAAAAAGGCCGTTCACCATCCCCCGACATGCGTCGGTGAAAAGCGAGCGACCTTGCTCAGACTGTCCCTGTCATTGGGAAGAATTCTGTCCGATCCACCCCGTTGCGGATCGACGACCTCTTTTTGGCGCGTCCGAGAGCTGCAAGCCAGAAAAATCCCGGTAATCCGACTTAAAAGGGCGCAACACGTGGACGGTTGATTAAAAAGTGATCACCACGGATCGTCCGGGTCGAAAACCGCGCCATCAAAAAAACGGTCCGGGAGCAGATTCAACTGCCCGCGAGAGGACGCCACCGCCGTCGGATGCAGAATCGCCCCCTCCACCTTGGCCGACGCGCCGGGCAGATCCGCATCGGTCTGCGCCATGTGCTGACGATAGAGATCGGAGCGAAAGACCATAGCCGCCGTCTCCAGGTCCGATTCCGTTCCGTGCGCGGCGGCAAGGCGATGGGCCAGCCATTTCGACTGGCTGCGCCAGGGAAACGTCGCGGCGGCCCCCTGAAAGCGCAGGAAACCGTCGCAGTCGCGTTGTTCGCCCCTGCGCGACAGGATCATCCGGCCCGACAGGGCTCGGTCAATCAGCTCCAGCGGCAGGTCGAGGTATTCCTCCCGAGACAGGATCTGGGCGGCGGTGATCCGGCTGTCCGGCTTGGCCAGCCAGCGGCTCGCCTGCCACACGGCGCGTATCAGACGGCCAAGCAGGTCCGGCTCGGTCTCGGCCCAGTCGGTGCGCGTGGCCAGCACCTTTTCCGGCGCCCCCTGCCAGATCGCGCGCCCAGGCAGCAACAGCGCGCCCACGCCCCTGTCCACAGCGACCGATCCCCAGGGCTCCCCTACGCAGAAAGCATCAATGTCTCCCGCTTCCAACGCCTCGGCCATCAGCGGCGGCGGTACGGTGCGGATCTCGATATTGTCGAGGCCCAACTCTGTCCGTTCCGCCCAGTAACGCAGCAGTTCCACATGCATGGAAAAGGGAAAGGGCACGCCGAAGACCAACTTGTCGGCATGTACCGCTTTCAATGCCGAGGCCGCCGCGCGTGCATCCGTGAAGTCGAAGGCGAAGTCGGTGGCGCGCAGCTTGGCTTCGAGCGGACGCCCCACGCCGATCACGTTGCCGTTGACCGACAGGACGCAAACCGCCGAAAGCGCGGCCCCCATACCACCAAGTCCCATGCTCATGGCCACAGGCACAGCAGACAGCATGTGCGCCGCGTCGACCCGGCCAAACCCCAGCATGTCGCGCAATGACGACCACGACGGCGCGGGCACCAGGTCCAGCCCGATCGCCTCGGCCTCTGCAAAGCCAAGCTCATGGGCGATGATCAGCGGCGCGGCGTCCACCAGCGGCATGTAGGCGACTGGAATGGTAACGCGCCTCATCCCAGCAATCCCGCAGCGGTAACAAGCGCCTCTGCGACGTCGGCCACCTTGCGCCCCTGATCCATCGCGGTTTTGCGCAGCAATGCATAGGCTGCGTCCTCGTCAATCCCCTTGGCCTTCATCAAAAGGCCCTTGGCGCGATCAATCACCTTGCGCTCTTCCAGCGCCCGTCGAGTTTCCGCCAGCTCATTTCGCATCTGGCGCACAATGCTGAAACGGGCAATTGCGGTGTCGATCACTGGCTTGATACGTTCAGGCGCCAACCCGTCGACGACATAGGCCGACACGCCAGCCTCGATCGCCTCCCGCGCCAACCCACCTGCCGCTCCCGAGACGAACATCGCCACGGGCCGATCCAGCGGACCCGAGGCCAAAGTCAGTTCTTCCATCATGTCGCGAGTCGGGTTGTCGATGTCGATCAGGACCATATCCGGCGAATGCTCGGCAATCTTGCGTGCAAGGCTCGAGTAGTTTCCGATCACGTAGACATCGCAATCGCCGGTTTGCTCAAGCGCATCGACGATCCCGGTCGCCCGGTCGCGATCTTCTTCCACTACCACAATGGTGAGACGGGCCTGCATGGGTCTTTACTGCAACTGCGTAGCGCAGCACTCAAGAGAACAAGTTCCTTTTCCGGCGACCCGGTTCGCTTTGAAGTGTCGTTAAGGTACTTGCGTTGAAATTTTGAGCAACAGCGGGTTTCGTCCAAATGCTGCGTGCGCATCAATGTCCGCTCTGAAGTAGCTGCTTTGCGGCAAACTAAATCTACATACGGTCAGATTTGGGTCGCTTTCGACGATCCGACAGTCTGGGCGGATTGCCGACCTTTGAGGTGCCGCTAGTTTCCTAGACAGCTGCCTTGTTCAGTTTCTGCTGTCTGATCTCATAGTCAACGGGCGACGGCATGCCCTTGTTCGTATGTTTGCGCTTCGGGTTGTAGAACAGCTCAATGTATTCGAACACGTCCTGCCTGGCGGCGTCGCGGGTCGGGTAGGTCCGACGCCTGATCCGCTCTCGCTTTAGCAATTGGAAGAAGCTTTCGGCCACTGCGTTGTCGTGGCAGTTGCCTCGTCTACTCATGCTGGGTTCAAGGTTATCCTGGTGCAGAAACGTCTGCCACTCCCGGCTGTTGAACTGGGAGCCCTGGCTCGACAGATCGAAGCGGCGATCACGGCGCGCGGTTCGTGCCCTAAGACGCCTTCTTCGCTGGAGGCGGTAGACCTCGACATGGTCTACGGAACAGTGGTGGGCCAGCTGGATAACCTCTTAGTCGGGCCAAAGGAGGTTGTCATCGCGAAGGAATTGCTCCGCCAACTTTTCTCCGAGATTCGTGTCCGTCCGGACGATAACGCCCGAGACGGGCTCGCGGTGACAATCCATGGTGACCTTGCCAAGATTGTCACTGCTGATAGCCCAAACAGAAAAAGCGCCCCAAAGGGCGCTTTTTCTGTTCTTAGTCAGATTTCAATGGTTGCGGGGGTAGGATTTGAACCTACGACCTTCAGGTTATGAGCCTGACGAGCTACCGGGCTGCTCCACCCCGCGCCAATGCCGGGTATCTACTCCTGCGCCAAGACCTTCGCAAGGGGCCGCGTCGGCATTTATTACATTTTTTTAACAAGACCGACGGAATGGTTCACCGGAACACGACATCGAGACTGTCAAATGCCCCATGCTTGTGGTCCTCGCGGAAAAACCCGTGGTCGCGCTCCAGCCGCTGGACCGCTTCTTCGGTGAATCGGACGATGTCATCGACGAACAATTCCAAGGGAGAGATAGCCTCCATGATCGACGGCTCGACGTCGTAATCGATTCGCCCCAAGTCGTCCGACAACGCATGCGCCTGCGCCAGCGCGGCGCCACAGACCTTCGCGTAACGCTTCCACGACTTGAAGCTCAGGTCATCCAGGTCGATGTCATCGCGAAACGGCGCCCGCTCGCGGCTCATGAAGCTTTTGCCGTCAATCTCGACAGCGCCGTAAAAGATATCGCCATGCGCGAGTTGCACACGCTGCCCATGCTTGATCCGCTCGGCCTGCTTTCCGGCATAAAACGCGTTCGGCGGCGTCAACCCGTCCAGTGCGGATCGGCGCGCGGCCTTGAACTCGATGATAAGGTCGTCGGTCGCATCCTGCGACGGCCCTTCGATCAATACGTAGTACCGTGGCAAACCCAGCGAGGCCGTGCCCTGACCGTGCCGCACGCAGACGTCCTTGACGTTCAACTCCCCGGCCCGGTCCGGCGCGTCGATGCCGTTGGACTTGGCCAGGTCGTTGATCGCCGTCTGGAACTTGTCGACCTCGGTCGACAGCGGCTGCAACTCGTCATCCGACCGAAAGCCGCGGCCGTTCGGCGTCAGGTAGTCATCCCACAACCAATCCTTGCGCTGTTCCCACGCCTGCTCGAACAGCCGCTGGATGACCTTTGGCGAATTGTCGATCCGGTAGGCGTCGTTGCTTTCGGTCGATCTGTTGGCGTAGCGCTGCATGGCCAGAGCGTAGCCCTGGACGAATTTGCGGACGATCTTGCGCGCTTTTTTCGGCTTGAGATCGCCTTCCTCCAACGCTGCGATCCAGAACCCCACGGCGCCTCGCTTTATGTCCCAGCTGAACGGCGCATAGGTCGTCTCGTCAAAATCGTTCACACCGAAAATCGGCGCCCCGTTCCGGTCGGGCATGACACCGAAATTTTCGGGATGCACGTCCCCCAGCGCCATCACCGTGGGCATGTGGCCATCCTCGCCAGCCATATCGCGATAGAACAGAAGCGCAGTACCGCGGAAAAAATGAAACAGGCCGTCCGACAGCTTGTCGAACTTGTCCTGCGCTTCCTTCGAGCTCTCCGAGATCCGCGCGGAATGATCCTCACGGATTGTCGTCCGCACGTGCAGCCGACGCGCCTGGCCTTCCAGAAACTTGGGCGGGACAAGATACTTGCCCGCGGCAATGCCCGCGCTTAGCCGGGCAAAGGCCTTTGACCGCCGCTCATAGCGGTCCTCGATAGACTTCTCGGGCGGATCGGGGGCCTTCACGGTCTTGGATTTTCCGGAGTTCGTCTTGGACATCGCGTTCCTTTCGCCTTCAAAAGCCAACGGAACGGTTGGAACGAAAGTTCCCCGGGGCAGAAAGGTCGCGCGCATGCCTAGAACAGGCGCTGCAACTTGCAGATCAATCGGAAAATTTTAGGGAAAATCGAAAGAGAGATACAACTCCAAGGATCTTACTAGGTTTGGCGGTGACCTACTCTCCCACGTCTTGAGACGCAGTACCATTGGCGCTACGGCACTTAACGGCCGGGTTCGGGATGGGACCGGGTGTTTTGCTCGTGCTATGACCACCAAACCGAGAAAGATCCTTGAATTCCAAGTCAGCACACTTGTTTAAGTGTACGGCTTCTGGATCCGCATAAGCCAATCTGGCTTTTACTGGATCAAATCAAGCCTATCGGACAATTAGTACCGGTCAACTGAACGCATTGCTGCGCTTACATCTCCGGCCTATCGACGTGGTGGTCTACCACGGTCCTCAGGGATACCTTGTTTTGAGGGGGGCTTCCCGCTTAGATGCCTTCAGCGGTTATCCTGTCCGTTCATAGCTACCCAGCACTGCCGTTGGCACGACAACTGGTCCACCAGTGGAACGTTCACCCCGGTCCTCTCGTACTAGGGGCAACTCCTCTCAAGTATCCTACACCCACGGCAGATAGGGACCGAACTGTCTCACGACGTTCTAAACCCAGCTCACGTACCTCTTTAAACGGCGAACAGCCGTACCCTTGGGACCTGCTCCAGCCCCAGGATGAGATGAGCCGACATCGAGGTGCCAAACACTGCCGTCGATATGGACTCTTGGGCAGTATCAGCCTGTTATCCCCGGCGTACCTTTTATCCGTTGAGCGATGGCCCTCCCACTTGGGACCACCGGATCACTATGGCCGTCTTTCGACTCTGCTCGACTTGTCAGTCTCGCAGTCAGGCTGGCTTATGCCATTGCACTCAACGAGCGATTTCCGACCGCTCTGAGCCAACCTTCGCGCGCCTCCGTTACGCTTTAGGAGGCGACCGCCCCAGTCAAACTACCCGCCACGCAGGGTCCCGGACCCGGATAACGGGCCGCGGTTAGACATCAAGAATGCATAGGGTGGTATCTCAAGGATGGCTCCACCACGACTAGCGTCATGGTTTCAAAGCCTACCACCTATCCTGCACAATGCAGTCCTGATGCCAGTGCGAAGCTGTAGTAAAGGTGCACGGGGTCTTTCCGTCTAACCGCGGGAAGCCTGCATCTTGACAGGCAATTCAATTTCGCTGAGTCGATGTTGGAGACAGCGGGGAAGTCGTTACGCCATTCGTGCAGGTCGGAACTTACCCGACAAGGAATTTCGCTACCTTAGGACCGTTATAGTTACGGCCGCCGTTTACCTGGGCTTCAATTCGACGCTCTCACATCTCCTTTTAACCTTCAGGCACCGGGCAGGCGTCAGACCCTATACGTCGTCTTGCGACTTCGCAGAGCCCTGTGTTTTTAGTAAACAGTCGCCACCCCCTGGTTTGTGCCCCCGGACTTCAGTTGCCTGAAACCCGGGCCTCCTTCTCGCGAACTTACGGAGGTATTTTGCCGAGTTCCTTCAACATCGTTCTCTCAAGCGCCTTGGTATTCTCTACCAGTCCACCTGTGTTGGTTTAGGGTACGATCTTATGATGGAGCTATTTCCAGGGACTGCTAAGCTGCCCATTCAATCCGATAAGGATGAACAACCTTCGCAATCCGTCACTTCCATCTGGCTCAGGAATATTAACCTGATTCCCATCGACTACGCCTTTCGGCCTCGCCTTAGGGGTCGGCTTACCCTGCTCAGATTAGCTTTAAGCAGGAACCCTTGGACTTTCGGCGAGAGTGTCTCTCACACTCTTTGTCGCTACTCATGTCATCATTCTCACTAGTGATCTCTCCACGGGATCGCTCACGCGCCCGCTTCATCGAAAGCTCCTATCCTCCAAAGCACCTCGGAAGGTGCTGAAGAGGAGTGGAACTATGTCACACTACGCTCTGCTACCAGTGCATACGCACTCCTCGGCTTCGGCTCATGGCTTGAGCCCCGTTACATCTTCGCCGCAAGACAACTTATTTAGACCAGTGAGCTGTTACGCTATCTTTAAAGGATGGCTGCTTCTAAGCCAACCTCCTGGTTGTTTTGGTCGTCTCACCTGCTTTCCCACTTAGCCATGAATTGGGGGCCTTAGCCGGAGGTCAGGGTTGTTTCCCTCTCCACTACGGGCGTTAGCACCCGCAGTGTGTCTGCCATCTAGTACTCCTCGGTATTCGGAGTTTGGTTAGGATCAGTAAGCCTGTGGGGCCCCATTAC
>NZ_JARAMK010000008.1:0-37500 GCF_028807495.1 Roseovarius sp. SK2 | reverse complement strand
AAGAAGCACGCCAGTCCCAGCGCGCGGCGAAACTTCAAAAGGTTCACCCCCGCCAGCTTGCGCAGCGGCGTCACCACTTGCCCCGCCACCAGCAGGTACAGCGCCATCTCCCCCATTTCGTGCTCCAGCACTTTCACGGGGTCCGCGCCCAGCCGGTTCTGAATCCCCAGCCACAGCATCCACGCCGCATAGCCAAGGCTCGCCACGTAGATCGGCCACGCCGGCACCCGGCGCAGCCCTTGATTGATATGCTCGACCATCGCCATCAGAAGAACTTGGTCAGGTCCATCCCTTCATACAGGCTGGCCACCTCGTCGGCGTAACCATTGAACATCAACGTGTCCTGCCGGCGGGCAAACAGACCCGAGCCGATGACCCGCTCGCTCGCCTGGCTCCAGCGCGGGTGGTCTACCTCGGGGTTCACATTGCTGTAGAACCCGTATTCCCGCGCGTTCGCCTTGTTCCAGCTGGTCGGCGGCTCGGTCTCGGTCAGGGTGACCCGCACGATCGACTTGATCGACTTGAAGCCATACTTCCACGGCACCACCAGCCGCAGCGGCGCGCCGTTCTGGTTCGGGATCTCTTTCCCGTAAATCCCCGTCGCCATCAGGGTCAGCGGATGCGTCGCCTCGTCCAGCCGCAGCCCCTCGACATAGGGCCAGTCCAGCACGGGGTATTTCACCCCCGGCATCTCGTCCGGGCGCAGCGCCGTCTCGAAGGCGACATACTTGGCATTCGACTGCACGCCCGCCATGTCCAGCAGATCGGCCAGCTCGAACCCGTTCCACGGCACCACCATCGACCAGGCCTCGACACAGCGGAAGCGATAGATCCGCTCCTCCACCGTCATCCTGGCCATGATATCCTCGAAGGCATAATCGCCGGGCCGGTCCACCAGCCCGTCGATCTTCACGGTCCAGGGCTGGGTCGTCAGCATATGGGCATGGTCCACCGGGTCGCCTTTACCGGTGCCGAACTCGTAGTAGTTGTTGTAGGTGGTGACGTCCTCGAAGGAGGTCGGCTCTAACTCCTGCGCCCGTGCCTGGGCCGCGCCGACACCGGCCAGCCCCATGCCCGCCGCGGCCCCGGCCATCAACTGCCGCCGATTGAGGAACGCGGCCTCGTCGGTCACATCCTTGTCGCGCAGCGTGTTCTTCCAACGATGGGCCATGCGGGCTCTCCTCTTCTCGCGGGCATGTCTGTCAGTCGTGACATAAGGAAAGCGCATTGGCCCGGCAAAACAAGCCGTCTCACGAAGACGTTGGAGCGCGGTAACAATGGCGGCGACATCTACTTCGCGCGCGTGCGCGCGCGAGGCACCAAGCCGCGCGATCGCCAGACCGCGGGATGGCGACCCGACCGCGGTTCTGCGCACTTAATTCCTGCAATTTCCGCAAAACCCGCAATCGAGGCTCCTACGTCGACCAATCGCCAGCCCGTTCGGGCGGCCCCCTTTCGGCGATTGCGTGCAATCGCCTTTCGGTCAGCGGGCGATCGCGCGGCGGGCCTGGCGGCCCTTGATTCCGCGCGGGGCTATGGCGCGCCCGTCCCGGACCTGATCCGGGACCTCCCACTCTAGGGATACTGCGCCGCGTCCACGCTGGGCCGGATCTTGGTCAGCGGGATCGAGGTGCCGTCCGCCTGCACGATCCGCACATGTCGCCGCCGCATCAGCCGCGGTTCGGCCACGCCCACGGAATGCGCGATGGTCTCGACTTCCTTGATGACCTGCCGCGCGTAATTGGCGACCTTGAGGTACTTGTCCTCGACCACCAGCCCCTTTTGCAGGTGCTTGTCATGGGTGGTGATCCCGGTGGGACAGGTGTTGCGGTTGCACTTCAGCGCCTGGATGCAGCCGAGCGAGAACATGAACCCCCGTGCCGAGGTCACGAAATCGGCCCCCGCGCAAATCGCCCAGGCCACGTCGCCGGGATTGACCAGCTTGCCTGCCGCGATGATCCGGATGCGGCTCTTCAACCCGTGCCGGTCGCGCAGGTCCACCATCCGGGTCAGCGCCTCGCGGATGGGCATCCCCACCAGGTCCATCAGCGGCATCGGCGCGGCCCCCGTGCCGCCCTCGCCGCCGTCGATGGTGATGAAATCCGGCGCGCTTTCCGCGCCGCGCTCGACGATCAGTTCGAACATCTCGTCCCACGCCTCGCTCGACCCCACCACGGTCTTGAACCCCACGGGCTTGCCCGTGACCTCGCGGATATGGCCGATGAAATCCAGAAGCTCGCCGTAATTGTTCACCTCCCGGTGCCGGTTGGGCGAGATGCTGTCCTGACCCACCGCGATTCCCCGGATCTCTGCAATCTCCGGCCCGACCTTTTCGCCGGGCAGGATACCCCCCTTGCCCGGTTTCGCCCCCTGCGCCAGCTTCAGCTCGAACATGCGAACCTGCTCGTACGCGGCCATCTTTCGCAGCTTGTCATCGTCCAGGCCGCCATCGGCGGTGCGCACCCCGTATTTCGCCGTCCCGATCTGGTAGACCACATCGCACCCGCCGGTCAGGTGATAGGGGCTCAATCCCCCCTCCCCGGTGTTCAGCCAGATCCCCGCCTCGGCGGCACCCCGGCTCAGCGCCTCGACCGCGGGGCGCGAAATCGCGCCGTAACTCATGCCAGAGACGTTGAAGATCGACCGTGCCATGTAAGGCGTCCGGCAATAGGGCCCGATCTGCAACGGTTCGGTCGCCGCGAACTGGTCATCCAGTGGCGGAAACGCCGCCGGCACGAAGATCGGCGTGCCCGCCACGTTCAGGTTCCGGGTCGAGCCGAAGGCGATGGTGTTGCCCTTGCCTTTCGAGGCGTGCCCGACCCAGTCGCGCTGTGCGCGGTTGAACGGCATCTCCTCGCGGTCCATGGCAAAGAAGTATTGGCGGAAAAACTCGCCCAGCGTGGTGAACAGCCCGCGAAACCGCCCGATCACCGGGTAATTGCGGCGGATCGCGTCGCCGGTCTGGGTCTTGTCGATGACGAAAAAGAGCAGCGCCAGCGCGATGACGACCCCGATCGCCAACACCAGGGCCAGCGCCAGAAAGCCGAGGATCTCGAAAACCAGGTCCATCACCGCCCCTTCGGAAACTGCGTGGCACCCTTATGCCACAGACCTTGCCTGCCTCAAGCGTTAAAGCCGCCCTGGCGCGCCCCCGGTCCTCACGCCGTTTCACGAAGTTTTCAGTGGAATTCGCAAAACGCGCCGGCTTAGGCGGCGGATCTTTTTCGTCAAATGGCACCGGCGGAAATCCCCGCTGAACCGAACAGCCTCGACCCGCGTAGCAGGGACACGATGCGCAACACGAGCGTCGTTTAACACTCGTACCAAAGACACCTTACAAGGGAGACGAACAATGCTTCGCAGAACTTATCTTGCCCTGACCGCCGCCACCATCCTCGGGGGTGCCACAACCGCCTTTGCCGAAAGCGGCAAGGACATCGTCGACACCGCCACCGAAGCCGGCGACTTTTCCACCCTGCTCGCCGCGGCCGAGGCGGCCGGTCTGGTCGAAACGTTGAAAGGCGATGGCCCCTTCACCGTCTTTGCCCCCACCGACGAAGCCTTCGCGGCCTTGCCCGAAGGCACGGTAGACACGCTGTTGATGCCGGAAAACAAGGATCAGCTGACCAGCATCCTCACCTACCATGTCGTGCCCGGCAAGGTCATGTCCGGCGACCTGAGCGACGGCATGACCGCCGAAACCGTGCAGGGCTCCGAGGTGACCATCGGCACCGAAGGCGGCGTGACCGTCAACGACGCGAATGTCGTGACCGCCGATATCGAGGCGTCGAACGGCGTCATCCACGTGATCGACGGCGTGATCATGCCCGAGTAATGTTTCTGGGGCGAGCCGGTTACGACCCGGCTCGCTTCCTCCTTGGCGTAGCTTTGTTCCGCCCGCACAGCGGCGCCAATTTTCTCACCCTGCCTCAGGCCGACTGTCGAAACTGCTGCAACGCATCGTCCTTGTACGGTATCTGGTTCAGACACGGCTTGGACAACTCTATCATCTTGCCGACCAATCTGCGGCGACGACGCGCACGGGGATGAAAGGCGGCAGTGTCGAAGAACATCCGGCGGTCGTTGAACGGGTTGACGTAAAAACTTGGTGCAAACGCATAATAGACGTTGTTCGGCGCAGACGGCATGAAGACTTCGGAATGCGCCATGTCCGGCAATCTTGCCCGGGCGGGTTCCGGCAAACCGTCGCACCACGCGCCATAACGCTCCCGCAAGCTTTCAAGCCGATCCGGTGCAAGACGATCCGACAAGTCTTTGGCCCGCATATTGAGCAATGCTGCAAGACCGTCGTCGATGGAACACCCGGTCACGGCTGTCTCTCTCGTCCACTTGTTCGCCCGCGTCATCTCGGCGCCGTTTCCGCGCAGAACAAGCTCTGTCGCCGGGGCCATTTCCACGGCACGCACCGTGGCCTTGTTGATACCGTTGAACGCAAGACTTGTCCTCAGAGCCATGACATCTCGCAAGGTCGCCACCTGATCGTCGGTAAGGCACCGTTCAAATTCGGGATCGTCACGGTCAACGACTTCAAGCTTTACGCCGACTTCTTGCGCCAGTGCGACCGCGACCTGCCGATCGAACTGAGTGATCCACCTTATGTCATGCATGAAGAACCGTTCGATGCGATCGAGAACAGGCGTTGCCGCGGCAAGCAACAGCCGCGAATCCGTTCCACCCGATATGGGCAGCGTCGTCGAGTACCCGCCCGCCAGTGCAGCCATCACCTGCCCAAGTCGCCCGGTTATCCTTTCGGCCAGGCCGTTCCGGTCCTCACCTACGGTTTCAAAATCATCCTCCGTGCCAAGCCAGTGCCGTTTCAGCTCGAAATCGGCAAGATCCAGATAGTGATTGGCATAGATGCGCCTGCAGTGGATGTCGCACGTCTCCCCCAGGGCAAACTGCGCCTTTCGGGCCTGCACGTCCTTGGCTGAAACAGTCGTCAGCGGTTCGATGTCCCGGTTCACCGCCAGATGAACGCTGGACGCAACAGCCTTGTCCTTGTTCGAGTAGACTGCGCTCAGCCCTCCGGATGGGTCGAAATAGACCCGTTTCGTACCGAATGCCGCCACCACGGCGATGAACCGACCGGCCAACCCTTCGATATAGGTTTCAAGCGCGTCGATTGTTCCCTTGCCTTCCAGAACAACGCGCCCATTCAGGCAAGCGCCCTCCTGGTCGACTGCGACGCCAAGAACTACGCCCACGGTCCGACCACTGCCAAAGACAAGCTCGTGTCGCGGAAGCCTTGGACAATGATGCAGATTCCAATCGCCCAGGCGGAAATGCATCCAATTCTCAGACGGGCCTGTACGCGACTTCGACAACCTGAACTGAAACGGAAAGGTCTCGTCAAAGTCCCAACCGTTGGCCTCACACACCGCTTGCGCGGCGCAAATCGTGCGTTTCATTCTGCCTCGCTCTCCGCCACATCGTTGCGCGGCTTGCTCTGCTCGTTGGGTCCGGGGGCATTATTATGGTTATGGACCTCCGGGGTTGGTCTACTTCTTGTGGATCACAGCGACCTGCAACCGCTTGCCGGGCACCATCCGTGCCGGCGCCAGATGTACGCCCGAGATATCCTCGGCCAGCTTGTTGAACTCCGCGGCCACTTTCGGGTCGCTATGGGTGAACGTGCGCGTCTCCACCCAGTCCCGGAACAGGGCGGCGGTCTTGGTGATGCCCTCCTGCTCGTAGGTGTCAGGCTGCCAGCGCAGATCCTCGATGATATAAAGCCCGCCCGAGTCCAGCCGCGGGAAGATCTCCAGGAACGCGTTCTGCTGGTGATGGCTGGCATGGCTCGCGTCGTCGATCACGATGGTGGGCGCTGTCTCGATCCCCTCGATCGCCGCCGCAATATTGTCGCGCTCGTCCATGTCGCAACGGTGAAAGGTGAACCGCTCGTGCTCGACCCACGAGAAATCCGACACGTCCAGCCCGTGGATCTCGGCCTTGGGAAAATAGTCCAGCCACATGCGGATCGACGGGCAGTCCGTCGTCTCGCGGTCCGCGGCGTGGCCATTCTCTGGCCCGCCGATCAGCAGGCCCATCTCCAGGAAGGTGATCTTGCGTTGCCGGTAGGGATGGAAAAGCATGTGGTAAAGCTCGGTATACCGATGCTTCTTAGACCCCTTGTCCGATCCATAGCGATCGGCAAGATCGGTCAGGTTTTCGCCACCCTTGCCGGTGGGCAGGCGCGGCGCGGTGGTCACGTTGCCCATCGCCTCGGCCTCTTTCATCGCCGCCTTTTCCTCGCGTGACAGCACGGGTGCGGCATCACAATCGATCCTGTGCTTTTTAAGCCGGTCATCCATCCAGCTGTCCGGCTCCGGCATCCCGCCGATATCCGACAGGAACTCGCGGATGCGCCGACCATAGAAATGCACCGAATAGGTGTTCTCGGTCAGCATCGCCCCGACCTTTTCACGGGCCCGCGTCCGCCCCAGAAGACGGCGGTCGCGAAAGCCCACCGGGTACAGCCCCTCGATCGGCAGGGCGTATTTCGCCTCACCCGTCTTGTGCAGGTAGTGGGTCACCGCCTGAGGCCCCCAGACGCCCCATTTCATGTCGCTGACATGCACCGGATCGCCCGCGTCCTTCTTTTCTTGGAACTTCGCCTTCTCGCGGTCCGAATACCATTCCGGGATGCCATACTCGTCTTCGCTCATCTCCAGCAATTGGCCCAGCGCCTCACTGTCCGGCGGCAGGCCCAGCACGCCGCCATTGATATGCGTGTCCGATTCCCAGCCAAAGAAATGGCCCGTCTCGGTTTCGAACGGCTTCGCACAATAGGCATCCAGGTCGGCCCAGATCATCCGGTCGTTCTGTTGCAGCAGGTGATACCGGAACACGTCGGAGAAAAGCGCGAAGCTGCCCGTGCGTCCATGCTGGATGAACCGGTCGATCTTCAGCACGCTGTCACCGTGGATCAGTTCCACGCCCTCGGGCACGTTCTGAACGTCCTTGTAATGGTACAGCTTCACATGGTGACCCGCATCCAGGAAGGACTGCGCGCACAGCACCTCGACATAGCTCAAAGGCCCCTCGACCCAGAGCATCCCGATCTCGACATCCCGTTTCATCCGCGACCTCGTCCTTCGGCGTCTTGCGCGCCTTGTATTCTAATGGCTCGCCACATGGTCCAGCTCCAGCAGCGTGATGTCGGGATTGGCGCGGATGTCGGCGATGTCCTGATCGTACATCCGGGTCAGGTGCGCGCGCTCGTTCGGCGTCCAGGGGTCATAGGTGCCGTATTCCGGCCCGCGCGGAAATTTCTCCTGCAACGCGACCCGCTGCTCCAGCGCCTTGTCCGCCCCGTCCTTGTGAATCAACTGCAACAGTTCCGCCACCGCGCGCCCGCTGGCCGTGGGCCGCTTGTTGCGGTCTTTCGGTTCCTTCATCGCGCCGGTGTCGATCCCCGGCCCGCACAGCCCCCCCAGAACCTGCCGGTCCATCCTGCGAAAATCCTCGTAGCGCCAGACCGTCACCTTGGCGCCCGGAAACAGAGTCACCACGGATTTCAGGATGTTGTGCCAGTTCGGCATGTTCTCCATCACCTGCCGGCGCATCGTGCGCTCGTCCACGAACCACTGCCCGGTGACCGACCGCAGGTATTCCACGTAAGCAGACGCGAAAAAGTCTGCGTAATTGCGCAGGCCCAGATGCACCTCGCTCACGCCCTCGGGAAACTGCTCGGCGAACACCTCCAGCAGCTTGCGCCGCCAGCGATAGAGCACGCCCCGCTTCACGCAATGGCCGCAATGGCCGGCCATGTTCTCGTCCGACAGGATGATCCGTTTCGGGTTGCCCTTGGAAATCTCCTTCAGGAAGGCCCGGCTCATCCCGGCCAGCTCCTCGTCGGAAATCTTCGGGTCCCAGTCCATGCCGATCTTGTTATAGACGTTGCACTGCACCGGCACGGTCAGCTGCTTGCGGGTGTCGCGGTGGTGCACGTAATGCACGCCCTCGCGCTCGAGCATCTTTGAATTCCGCGCCAGCATCGACTGGATGTGGCTGGTGGCGGTCTTGTGGAACCCGCCGTGCAACACGATCTGCGGGCGCTTGCTCATTCGGCGGCTAGGTCCTGCAACAGCTGGTCGCGATTTACCGGCGCCTCGCCAGGGCGGTTGATCATCTGCAACAGGTCATGCAGCGCCGACCATTCCTCGTTCGCCTTCAGCGCGGAGATCTTGGCCCGGTGCCACGCACACGCCTCGGCATGCAAACGACGGATCTCCTTGTCCTCCATCAGCCTTTCGAACTCCACCCGGGTGGCCTCGGCCATCGGCACAAGGCTCGCATCCCGGGCCATGTTCAGGTTCATGTCCGCCCAATAGGCCACGCCCTGGTCACGGTCGATATGGTTGGTGCGGCCCCGGTCGCGCTTGACCAGGAAACTGTCGACCGAGCGCACGGCATAGTGATGCAGCCGTGCATGGTCGTGGCGGAACCCGCCCCAGGCCGACCAGCCCGTGTCGAAATATTTCTCCGGCATCGGCTGCCCGCCAGCGTCGGTCCAGATGAACCCCTCGGGCCGGCCCTCGAACTTGGGCCGGTGCACGCCGAACTTCTTGATCGCGTCGGACGGCCGAAACAATGTCTTCAGCCCCAGCCCGCGGTATTTCTCGCGGAAATCCTCCGGTGCGCCCCACGTGAAATGTTTGTGAATGAAACGGTCCTCATAGGCCACCTGGTCGCCGCACCCGAACAGCTTCCAGCACAGCGAAATCGCATCTGCCTCGCCCACCGCCTCGAACAGGTCGGGCAGGCGTCCGTCGCCCGCGCGGATATTCAGGAACTCGTCGCAATCGGCGCAAATCGCCCAGTCCGCCTGGCGGTAAAGGTCGTGCGAAAATGCCCGGCGTAGCGCCACCCGCTGCGGGCTCGCGCCTTTCTTGAAACGGTTGTCCACATGCACCGCGACACCCATCTCCTCCAGCCGCATGGCGATGCGGTCCGTGCCGTCGTCGCAATCGTTGGTGTAAATCAGGAAATCGGTAAACCCGATGGCCTTGTTGAAGGCCACCCATTCCAGCATGAACGGCCCTTCGTTCTTCATCGTGGTCACGATCAGGCAGCGTTCGTTGCCCCGCTCGCCCATCGGGCGCGAGGGGCGGTCGGGATCGGGTTTCTTGGCCTTGGCCGGTTGTTTGTCGCCTTGCACAGGCTTAACCGCCGACGGCGCGGCGGCCTGCTTCTTCGGCGCCGGCGCATCCTCGGTCACGTCCTCCGGACCGTCCATGTCCGCCTCGTCGAACCCGTCATCGTCCTCCAGTGCGAACGCCTCGGCCGTATCGGCGTCCTGCTGTGCCGCGCGTTCCTCCTCACGCTGCTTGCGCCGCAACCGCTTGCGGAACGCCAGGCCGAAGGCATTTGCCGTCTCTTCACGGCCCTTGTCGTTGAAATAGGTGGTGACGGCGTTCTTGTACCAGCGCAGGTCACGCCGCGCGCGATAAAGCCTGTAGAACTCGGCCTGATCCAGATCTCCAAAGATCGCCGCCTGCATCACAGGCTTCAGCGCACCGATCTTGCGCATGAAAACGGCCGTCTTGTGATCGGAATGCCGGCAATGAAATATCTCGATGTTCTCCCCCGAGAACCGCCCCACATGCTGCTTGTCCAGCGCGTGATAGGGGTCATAGAATATATTCACCCGCCCCAGGCCCGCGGTCAGCGCCGCCGCATCCGACAAAGGCAGCGTCCAGTCCTGCCGCCGCCCGCCCTCGTAGCGCGTCTCCCACGGGACCAGCCCGATATCCAGCGTGCTTTGCGGATTGACGGAAACCACATGCGCCCCCGGCACCAGAGAGCCAAAGGCGATGGCGGCAAAGCCCCCCATCGACACGCCGGCAAAGATCACCCGGTCGTAGCCCTCGAAAAACCCTTCGTCGCGCAGCTTCTCGAACCGGGCGATCAGGTCACCGTCGCGGTACCAATCCGCCACATGCGCCATCACGCCCAGGTGCGATATGTTCACGTCCTGCGCAAACTTGAACGCCCAGGGCTCGCGCTCCACCGAGGTGTCGTTAACGTTGGAAAGGTTGTCGAAGGTCACCAGCAAACGGTTCACCGGCCGGCGCACGTACATCAGCGAATGCCGCAGATGCCGCTCCATGAATCCTTCGCCTTCGCCCCCGGGGCGAAGCTCGTCGAACCAGCGGGGCACCGCTGGCGTGTCGTCTGCTGAACTGTCCTGCTCGGCCATGGCCCGATCTTATATCCGGTGTGGTTGCCGCGCGGTAAATCCGCGCCGTTCCGCTTTTGGCGCCACTATACGCCCGCCTCGCGAATCCGCGCAACACTCGTGTCAAATTGTCGACGCGACAGCCATTTGCGCAACACACCGCCCCGCCCTCCTCTGGCCATAAATATTTCGGGGGTTTGGGGGCTGGCCCCCAATTAAACCTGTGTTTGGGGGCCAGACCGACCAAGGACACGCTTCCAGCCCGTCCCGGGCCTGATCCGGGACCTCGTAGGGTGGGTTTCCAACCCACCTTCGATAGCCGACACCCCACGCCCCCGACATACGAAAACCCCCGCCGAATTTCTTCGGCGGGGGCCATATCTGTCAGCCATCAAGGCTCAATGCACCACGGCATCGTCCGGCCGCTCGCGGTTGGTCGACCCGACGCGCTCGCCGATGATCAGCCCATCGGCCCCGGCACTCACCGGAACGGTCGAGCCGTCCAGGATATCCCCGGCCAAGAGCCCCTCGGCCAGCGGATCCTGCAACGCCTTCTGGATCACCCGCTTCAGCGGCCGTGCACCATAGACAGGGTCATACCCCTCGTCGGCCAGCCACTTGCGCGCGTCATCGTCCAGCTCCAGCGTGATTTTCCGCCCGGCCAGCCGCTTCAGCAACCGTGCCATCTGGATATCCACGATCCCGTCCATCTGGTCGCGGTTCAGACGGTCGAAGACCACGATCTCGTCCAGCCGGTTCAGGAACTCGGGCCGGAAATGCGACCGGACCGCATCCATCACGTCGCGCTTGGCGTCCGCCGCATCGGACCCTTCCGGCAACTGGCTCAGCGCCTGGGACCCAAGGTTCGACGTCAGGATGATGAGCGTCTGCTTGAAATCCACCGTGCGGCCCTGCCCGTCAGTCAGCACACCGTCGTCCAGAACCTGCAACAGCACGTTGAAGACCTCCGGATGCGCTTTCTCGACCTCGTCGAACAGCACCACCTGGTACGGGCGGCGGCGCACCGCTTCGGTCAGCACGCCCCCCTCGTCATAGCCGACATAGCCCGGAGGCGCCCCGATCAGACGGGCGACCGAGTGCTTCTCCATGAACTCGCTCATGTCGATCCGCACCATCGCGCTGTCGTCGTCGAACAGGAACTCCGCCACGGCCTTCGTGAGCTCGGTCTTGCCCACGCCGGTCGGCCCCAGGAACAGGAAGCTGCCCAACGGACGGTTCTCGTCGTTAAGCCCGGCGCGCGCCCGGCGCACGGCATTGGCCACCGCCTTCACGGCGGCATCCTGGCCGATCACCCGGCGGTGCAGGTTGCCCTCCATCCCGAGCAGCTTCTCGCGCTCGCCTTCCAGCATCTTCGCGGTCGGAATGCCCGTCCAGCGTTCGACCACCTGGGCGATCTGCTCGGGCCGCACGGCTTCCTCGACCATGACATCGCCATCCTCCTCGGCCTTCTCGGCCTCGGCCAGCTGCTTTTCCAGCTGAGGGATGACGCCATAGCTCAGTTCCCCGGCCTTCGCCAGGTTGCCCTCGCGCTTGGCATGGTCCAGCTCGATCCGCGCGCGGTCCAGCTGTTCCTTGATGTCGCGGGCGCCGGCCAGCTTGTCGCGCTCGGCCTGCCATTTCGCGGTCATCTGGCTGGATTTCTCCTGCATGTCGGCCAGCTCTTTTTCCAGCTTCTCCAGCCGGTCCTTGCTGGCGGCGTCGTCCTCTTTCTTCAGGGCCTCCGCCTCGATCTGCTTTTGCAGGATCTCGCGGTCCAGCGCGTCCAGTTCCTCGGGCTTGCTGTCCACTTCCATGCGCAACCGGCTTGCGGCCTCGTCCACAAGGTCGATCGCCTTGTCCGGCAGGAAGCGGTCGGTGATATACCGATGGCTCAGCGTCGCCGCCGACACGAGGGCAGAGTCCGAGATCCGCACGCCATGGTGCAGCTCGTACTTCTCCTTGATGCCGCGCAGAATGCTGATCGTGTCCTCGACCGTGGGCTCGGCCACCATCAGCGGCTGGAACCGGCGTGCAAGCGCCGCGTCCTTTTCCACGTGCTTGCGGTACTCGTCCAGCGTCGTGGCCCCGACACAGTGCAATTCACCCCGCGCCAGCGCCGGCTTGATCAGGTTGGCCGCGTCCATCGCGCCATCCGCCTTGCCCGCGCCGACCAGCGTGTGCATCTCGTCGATGAACAGGATGATCTCGCCAGCCGCATCCGTGACCTCGTTCAGCACGGCCTTCAGCCGCTCCTCGAACTCGCCGCGATATTTCGCCCCGGCGATCAGCGCACCCATGTCCAGCGCCAGAAGCTTCTTGTTCTGCAGGCTTTCGGGCACGTCGCCATTGACGATCCGCAGGGCCAGCCCTTCGGCAATCGCAGTCTTACCGACGCCCGGCTCACCGATCAGGACCGGGTTATTCTTGGTCCGGCGGCTCAGGACCTGCATGGCGCGGCGGATCTCGTCGTCGCGGCCAATGATCGGGTCGATCTTGCCGTCCTCGGCCCGCTGCGTCAGGTCCGTGGCGTATTTCTCCAGCGCTTCATAGCTGTCCTCGGCGCTGGCCGAATCCGCCGTCCGCCCCTTGCGAATGTCGTTGATCGCCTCGTTCAGGGCCTGCGCACTCAACCCGCCCTGCTCCAGCGCATCCTTGGCGGGGCTTTTCACCATCGCCAGCGCGGTCAGCAGGCGCTCCACCGGCACGAAACTGTCGCCGGCCTTCTTGGCCAGCTTCCCGGCCTCGTCCAGCAGCTTCACGGTCTGACCATCCATATAGGTCTGGCCCGCATCGCCGCTGACCTTCGGGATCTTGCCCAGGGAAAGGTCCAAAACCTGCACCACGCGCGCCGGCTCACCGCCCGCCCGCTTGATCAGGTTGCTGGCCATCCCCTCGGGGTCGTCCATCAGTGCTTTCAGTATATGTTCGGGCGCCAGTTTCTGGTGGCTTTCCCGGATCGCGATCGTTTGCGCGGCTTGAATGAAACCACGCGACCGCTCGGTGAACTTCGACAAGTCCATCCCGTCTCTCCTTTTTTCAAGCGTTATCCCGGTGGCGCACCCAGCATTAGGCATGCGGCTTCGGGAACCTCAGACCTTTAAATGGGTAACACGACCGTGAGCTTCAAGAGGACCTGCAAATTGTTCGCACCGCGAAAACCGCAACCAGATGTTGATTAATCTTAAAGCCAAGCCACCACATGTGCGGAAACCCGCTCAATTTTTTTGTGAACCTTGCAACTTTTTCGGCCGACCCAACGTTATCCACACACTTATCCACAGGCTAAGTCGTCTGGTTGACTCGTAAAACAGGAGCAGACCCATGCAGATCGAGAAACTTGAATTCGACGCAATCCGCTACAATCCCGAGCTTGAAGCGTTCGAGGCGGCCGTTCGTATCCACGAGTCCGGTCACATTTTTCGCTACCCGGTTCACCTCAAGGCCCCGCTCAACGCGGAATACGCGCTCGTTGCCCGCGGCCTCACGCAGAAAGCCAGCCTGCGTCATACCCAAAAGGCGCATGACCTGCGCTCCACGCTGCCCGAGCCCGCGCAAGGCGCCGCTGCCGCCTGATAAATAGGCAAAAAGCCGCGAGGGGACGCACGTTAACCATTTTCCCCTCGCAAATGGCGGGCAATTGAGACACACTTTCTGCAGGTGCAAAGTATAGGGTGTGTCATGAAAATCGAGCGAATTTCCTTGGAGAACGTGTCGGTTTCACCGCATTCGGGTGCGCATGTCGCCACGGTCTTGCTGCACAGCGACACGGCATCGTTCACGATGCGCGCTTCAGCCATGCTGGCAAGCAGGCTCACCAGTCTGACCGAAAGTTCAATTTGTGACCCGCGCGCTGGTGCAGGATGCCCTCCGCCAGGTGCGGCACATGCCCGAATTCCGCAACGCACCGCAGACGGTTGTTGTCGCCGACACGGCATGGCCCATCTCCGCCGAACAGGCTTGACGCCGATCCCACGGCCCGCAACAAGGGCGCGACCCGATCCGAAAGGCCGCGCCGATGACAGACAGCCCTTTGCCCGCAGATGACCGCCTGATCGTCGCTGTTGATCTGCCCAACGCGCTCGACGGCCTGAATTTGGCCGAGCGGCTGGGCGACTCGGTGTCGTTCTACAAGATCGGGCTCGGGATGCTGACCGGCGGCGGCCTCGCCCTCGCCAATGAGCTCAAGCAGGATCACGGCAAGCGTATCTTCCTCGACATGAAGCTCTTCGATATCGGCGCCACGGTGGAAAACGCCGTGCGCGGGCTGGCGCAGTTCGACCTCGACTTCCTCACCGTGCATGGCGACCCCCACGTGGTCCGCGCCGCCCGCGAGGGCGCGGCGGGCAAGCCGATGAAGATCCTCGCCGTCACCGTGCTGACCTCGCTCGACCGCGCCGATCTCGACGCGTCGCTTATCGCCCCCGGCGAGATCCCAGACATCGTCGCCACCCGCGCCGCACGCGCGCTCGAGGCCGGGGCCGACGGCGTCATCGCCTCGCCGCAGGAGGCCGCGATGATCCGCGCCTTGCCCGAGGCCGCGGGCAAGCTGATCGTCACCCCCGGCGTGCGCCCCTCGGGCGCCGCACTGGGCGACCAGAAACGTGTCGCCACCCCGGCACAGGCCCTGTCAGACGGCGCCGATCACATCGTCGTCGGCCGCCCCATCTGGGCCGCCGACGACCCGCGCGACGCCACGCAAGCCATCCTGAACGACATCGCCTGACGCAGGGTGGGTGAACCCCACCATCGCGCGACCCAAGCCGCCCCCTCCCCTACCTCTGCATGTACGCCGCCACCCGCTCGGCGAAATGCGGCACGGCCTTGTCGTGCGCCACGTACTCCTCGGGCGGCATCAGGCACCAGCCCCGCCCCTCGTCGCCAAAAATCACATCGTCGGCCAGCGCCGCCGGGCAATGCGCCACGAAGAACCACATCCGCGTCGGCCCCGCATAAAATCGCCGCCAGCCCAGCACGCCGGGG
This sequence comes from Roseovarius sp. SK2, assembly GCF_028807495.1. Classification (NCBI taxonomy): domain Bacteria; kingdom Pseudomonadati; phylum Pseudomonadota; class Alphaproteobacteria; order Rhodobacterales; family Roseobacteraceae; genus Roseovarius; species Roseovarius sp. SK2. The sequence goes on along the minus strand of NZ_JARAMK010000008.1, from coordinate 22,319 downwards.
TCCAGCACGAGCCCCAGTTCCTCGCGTGTTTCACGCAGCACGCAGGCTTCGGCGCTCTCGCTCCCCTCGCGCCCGCCACCCGGCAGGTCCAGGAACCCGGGCCAGGGAATATCCACCGCATGATCCCGTTGGATCACCGCCAGCCGCTTGCCCAGAAACAACGCCAGCTTCGTGCCCTCGAACCTCTCTTCACTCATACCGTCTTTTCCCTCACGCGTCGCGCCCTTACAATACCTGCATCGCAACCCCGAACGCAGCCCCTCACATGCCCGCCCTCTGCCGCGACTGCCTGACAGAATTCGACACCGGCGCGCGCTGCCCCGCCTGCCGCAGCCCGCGCGTGCTGGCGCATCCCGAACTTCACGACCTCAGCATCGCGCACATGGATTGCGACGCGTTCTACGCCTCGGTCGAGAAACGCGACAATCCCGATCTGGCGCACAAGCCCGTGATCATCGGCGGCGGCCGGCGCGGTGTCGTCTCCACCGCGTGCTACGTCGCCCGCATTCGCGGCGTCCGCTCGGCCATGCCCATGTTCCAGGCGCTGAAACTCTGCCCGGACGCCGTCATCATCAAGCCAAGGATGGAACTTTACGCCGAGGTCTCGCGCCAGATCCGTCGCATGATGGAGGATCTTACCCCCGATATCGAACCCCTGTCACTGGACGAGGCGTTTCTCGATCTCACCGGCACGGCCCGCCTGCATGGCGCGTCCCCCGCCGTGATGCTGGCCCGCCTGACCAAACGCATGCGCACCGACCTGGGCCTGACCGGCTCCATCGGCCTGTCGCACAACAAGTTCCTGGCCAAGATCGCGTCGGACCTCGACAAGCCGCGCGGCTTTTCCATCATCGGCAAGGCCGAGACCGCGGATTTCCTGCGCGATCAACCCGTCAGCCTGATCTGGGGCGTCGGGCAGGCCGCGCGCACCTCGCTGGATGCCGCCGGCATCCGCACCTTCGCCGACCTCCTGCGCTGGGAGAAAACCGATCTGGTGGCGCGCTTCGGCTCCATGGGCGAGCGGCTCTGGCACCTTGCCCGCGGACAGGACCATCGCCGCGTCTCGGCCCATTCCCCGATGAAGTCGATCTCGAACGAGACCACCTTTCGCGAAGACACCGCCAGCGCCGACATTCTCGACGGCCACCTCTGGCGCATGGCCGAAAAGGTCGCCGACCGCGCCAAGGCCAAGCATCTGGCGGGCCGCGTCGTCACGCTGAAACTCAAGCGGTCCGACCACTCGCTCCTGACACGCCGCATCTCGCTGCGCGACCCCGCGCAGCTGGCCGACACGCTCTATCGCACCGCCCGCGCGCTCTTTGACCAGGTCGACCATACCAAGCCCTACCGCCTGCTGGGCGTGGGCCTGTCGGACCTCGTGCCCGAGACCGCCGCCGAGGCCTCGGGCGACCTTCTGGACCCGCAAGCCCGCCAGCGCGGCCGCGCCGAACGCGCCACCGACGAGATCCGCGCCCGCTTCGGTGCCGACGCCATCCTCAAGGGCCGCTCCCTGCGCTGAACCGGGTTTTTCCCGTTAAAGCAGAGTGTTACCGGCACTCCCCTGTTGCCGAAAAATCACATCGACGCCGCCGATAATTGCTCGTGCAACTTTCCAACCCGTGCCACGTTGCTATCGCCATGAAACACACACTGACCCGTCCCATTCCCCGTCTTGCCGCGGTTGCGCTCTGCGCCGCCGGTCTGCGCCCCGCCGCCGCCGCCGACTGGGTGGACTTTTCCGGCGACATCTCGGTGGGCGCCAACAGCATCCAGGACAACGCCTTCATGTCCCGGATCGACGCGATGCTGACCTTCACGCTGTTCGACATCGGCGACAGCCCCGTCGCGTTCGAGTTCGGCACCTTCGGGTACTACTACAAGGGCGACCGCCCGCACGAAACCTACGCCGCTTTCGTCTATGACGACCGGTTCCGCCTGGGCGTGGTCAAACCCGCCTATGACCAGGTGCTGATCTCGCCCTTCGACTTCACCGCCGCTTCCATCGCCGAGACCCGCGCAGAATACACCCGCGCCCGCGCCACGACCGAGGCGCTGCGCTTCAACTCCGTGCCGGTCGGCGTCTCCTATGGCGACACCACAGGCGACACGACCTGGGCCGTTTCGCTGCTCGATGCCAGCGACGGCAACTTCCGCTCCGCCTCCGCTTCCGCCGAATGGCAGGCGCAGGCCGTCACCCTCGCCGCCGCGGTCGAGGGCGTCTGGGACCCCAAGGACGATTTCGACGGCATCAACGCCAAGCTCGGCGCCCGCTGGCAGCAGGGGCGTTTCGACATCGGCGCCGCCTTCCTGCACCCCGACGCCAACCAGCGCCCCGATGCCGTGGCCTTTGACGTGAATTACAATGCCTGGCGCGACCTGACGCTTTCGGGGTTCGGCGAGGTCACGCGCAGCAGCACGACTTCGGCCTACGGGCTCGCCGCCCGATACGATTTTCAGGATCGCTCCGACGTGACCTTCGCCGTCACCGACACCAAGACCGACGAGGAAGTCCACTTCACCTACACGCGCCGGTACTGACCGCTCTTCTGGGCGCATCCGACGCACGATGTCTTAACTCGGGCCGTCGGCACGCCGCACCGTCGCGATACAGTCGGACATACCGACGCGATACCGATGCGGATTTCGGGAACCCTGCGCCGTTAAGCTTCGATTCGCCTCACTCGGCGGCCAGCTGCTGCGGTTTGGGCCGTCCGACCTCGGCGATCTGGGCGATCACGCCCTCCAGAACGGCTTTGAACGCCTCGAAATTGCCATTGGGCCGGATCAGCCTCTCGTTCATGTAAAGCGCCCGGTCGATCTCGACCTGCACCGCGTGCCGGTTCTCCTGCGGGCGGCCGTAATGCTGGGTGATGAAGGCCCCGGCAAAGGGCGCGTTGCGCGCCACATTCAGCCCGGCGGCACTGAACGCCGCCTCGATCCGGTCCACCACGTCGTCGCTCGCCGCCGCGCCGAACCTATCGCCCAGGACCACCTCGGGGCGCCGCGCCCCACTGCGGGCGACGGCATCCATCGCCTCGTGCGGCATCGAGTGGCAATCGATCAGGATCGACTGTCCGAAAAGCCCGAGCGCCTGATCCAGCTGGGTTTTCAGCGCCGCATGATAGGGCCGCCAATAGGTGTCGATGCGCCTTTGCGCTTCGTCCATCGTGATCTTGCCGGAATAGATCGCCTTGCCATTGGCCACCACGCGCGGGATCACTCCCAGGCCAGAGGCCACGCGCGGGTTGTGCCCCGTGCGCCGCGCCCCTTCGATCAGCGCCGGGTCCAGCTCCTCGGTCGAGCGGTTCAGGTCCACGAAGGCCCGTGGCGCCCCCGCCTTGATAAACGGCGCCCCGTTGCGCGGCGCGGCCTCGAACAGATCGTCCACGAACGCATCCTCGGAACTGCGCACGCTCAGCTCATTGAGGTTCGTGCGCCGCACGAAAGACCACGGATAATCCCGCCCGCTATGGGGCGATGCGAACACCACCGAGGTCGTGCGACGCTCAGGATGTGTAAGGGTAAACGCGGCTTTGGGCATTCTCTCTCCTGCCGGAACATAATAGTCTGAAAATCAGGTTCTAAAAGCCCTTGATCCCCTTCCCGACTCCTTTTATAGACACGCCTCACCGGCGCGGTTCTCCGCGCCCCTATTCGTTGGGGGCCATGCCACTCCGGTATCAGGGCGATTAGCTCAGCGGTAGAGCACTTCGTTGACATCGAAGGGGTCACTAGTTCGATCCTAGTATCGCCCACCATATTCACTGCCCGGCCTGGCCGGTGCACCCGCAACCCGGCGCCCCGCGCCACGACATTGGAGACGAGTGATGAAAGTCCGGAACTCGCTGCGTTCGCTCAAGAACCGCCATCGCGATTGCCGCGTCGTGCGCCGCAAAGGCCGCGTCTACGTGATCAACAAGACCCAGAAGCGTTTCAAGGCCCGTCAAGGCTGAGGTCCCGATCTGGTTCTGCTGAACGAACCCCGCCTCGGCGGGGTTTTTTCGTTTGGCCGGGGCAAGCGGTTACGGTGCCGCGCGATTGCCAGACCGCGGGGTGGCGATCCAACGGTCGTTCAAGGCACTTTATCCCTGCCACCTCCGCAAAACATCAAATTGAAGCGCTTACGTCCCCCAATCGCCAGCCCGTCCGGGCGGCCCCCCTTTCGGCGATTGCAGGCAATCGCCTTTCGGTCAGCGGGCGATCGCGCGGCGGCGCGCAAGCGCGCCTCGATTCCGCGCGGTCCGCACTCTTCACACGTCGTTAGGAATTTCGCGGGACACTACGTCTCATCCCGCTCGAACCGCGCCAGACCCGGCACTGCCGGCAACCACTCTTCCCGCCGCACGGCCCACAACTCGTAGGTCGGCTGGAACACATTCGGCGCATCCAGCGCCCCAAGATGGACCTCCACCTCGCCGTCGCTGACGGAAAACACCGACCCGCCGCAGCGCGGACAGAAATGCCGCCCGTCCCAGTCGCGCGTCTCACCCCGAATCGCAACCGCCGCCTCGGGAAAGATCGCGGCGGCAAAGAACACCGCGCCATGATGCTTGCGGCAGTCCAGGCAATGACACAGCCCCACTCTTTCGGGCTGTCCCTCCGCCGTGATCCGCACCGCCCCACAGAGGCATCCACCCTCGACCCGGTCCATGCCGCTATCTCCCGTGGGTCCGGTCATACCCGTTCACCGGCGGGCTAGCCCAATCGCCCAAGGCCCCCTCCGCCGGCGCGAACACCTCGACCTTCAGCGGATAGCACGCCGCCGCGTCGCTGGAATGCTCGGCCGAGCAATCCCCGCCCGGACAGGCGCTCAGCGCCCCCAGCAGGTCGACCTCTGCAAAAAATTCCAGGTAGTCGCCGGGCCGCACCGGGCTGGCCTTCATGAAATACTGGCCCGTGTCCCGCGTGAACCCGGTGCACATGAACACGTTCAACACGTCATGCACCAGCGGCTCGGCCTCCTCCAGCGACATCTCCAGTTCGTCAGCCACCGCCCGGATCAGGTTGGAATGACAGCAGTGATGATACTGCGACCCGGCCAGCAGATTGCCGGTATAGGGATCGCAGCGCGTGCCGATCACGTCGTGAACCGACCCGCCGTACTGGTCGATCCCGTACCAGTCCAGCGTATCCTCCACGATCGTCGCCATGGGCCGCAGATAGGGAAAGCTCGACCACATCCGCTCACCGGTCGTCAGGTGCGTGCCGTGCAGCGCCCGCGACTTGCCGGAGTAGAATCGCTCGCCCAGATCATTCGCGTTCCACAGGTTCAGGTCCCCCACCTGCGGACCATCCACGCTGGTGATGCGAAAGAACTGCCCCGCCGCCACGCGAAAGCAGGCGGCCTCCCGCGGCGGGGCGATCACCTCACCGACCTTTTCCGCGCTCTCCCGCGCGGCGCGGTACAGGTCCAGGTCCGGCACGGGCAGGGTCTCGTTGGGATAGCAGACGACGGGCTTCACGGCCCGGCGCACATCGGCATCGGTGGGTTCCGGCATCGGGTCCTCAGGATTGCGGCGTGTTCCTCAAGCAATCCAAAGGCGGTTTGCCATCCGATGTAAAGGCCCGCGCCCCGCAGAACGCACAGCGAAATGCCGTCTGCCCCGGCTTCGACGCGCCACGGTCTTCGCGCCAGCGGCAATTGCGCATCTTGGGGCGCGCGTAAATCGCCACCAGTATGAACGCAATGACAAGACCCACGACAATGAACATGCCGTGGGTCTTACACTGTCCCGCGGGGCAAGGCCAACCGGCCCGCCCCGGATCGGGGGGCAGTTACAGCACGACCACGTCCAGCGGCGGGAAGCCGTTGAAACCCACGCTGGAGTAGGACGAGGTGTAGGCACCGCAGCTGCGGATGAACACCCGGTCGCCCGACTTCAGGCCCAGCGGCAGGTCGATCATGCGTTTTTCATAGAGCACATCCGCCGAGTCGCAGGACGGCCCGGCCAGGATGCAGGGGCCCGTGCGCTCGCCGTCACGGGCGGTCACGAACTGATAGCGGATCGCTTCGTCCATGGTCTCGGCAAGGCCCGAGAACATGCCGATATCCAGGTACACCCAGCGGTGCAGGTCGTCGGGCGACTTGCGCGACACCAGCACCACCTCGGCGGCGATCATGCCGGCCTCGGCCACCAGGCCACGGCCCGGCTCTGCCATCACGCGCGGCACGTCGCCGAAACGCTCGGCCACCATCTCGCGCACTTGGGCTGCATAGATCGCCGGCGCCGCGATTTCCTCGCCATAGAAGGCCGGAAAGCCGCCACCGATGTTCAGCAGGTCCAGCGCGTGGCCGGCCTCGTGCGCGGCGCGCCACACATCGGCGATCCGGTCCAGCACCGGCGCCCACATGGCGGTCTGGCGGGTCTGGCTGCCGACGTGGAACGACACGCCCACCGGGCGCAGGCCCAGCGCAGCAGCATGGTCCATCAGCGCCACGGCGTGATCCGGCGCGCAGCCGAACTTGCGGGTCAGCGGCCAGTCCGCGCCCGACGCCTCGACGATCAGGCGGATATAGACCTCTGCGCCCGGCGCGTGCTCGGCGATCTTGTCCAGCTCTTCCTCGGCATCCGCCGCGAACAGGGTTACGCCCACGTGGTGCGCGAACGCGATATCGCCCGGTTTCTTCACGGTGTTGCCGAACGAGATGTCCTCGGGCCGCGCGCCCTGCGACAGGCACAGCTCGATCTCGCCGCGGCTGGCCGCGTCGAAATGGCTGCCGGCGTTCACCAGCGCCTCGATCACCTGCGGCTCGGGGTTGGCTTTGACGGCGTAGTGGATATGCGCATCGCCCAGTCCCTGCGCCAGCGCGTGATAGTTCTGCAGCACGACTTCGGTGTCGATCACCAGCGTCGGGCGATCGAACGTGGTGGTACGCAGGAAGCCCTCGATACGGGCGGCGCAAGCATGGCGGAAATCACCCGACAAGTCGGTGACGAAAGCGGTCATGGACATCTCCAAAGGTCACGAGGCGGCGAGGGCCGCGAGGTTCAGTTCAGAGACGTTACCGTCGCTACGTAACCGCTGGGGTATAAGGCCTTCGGGACAGAGGCGCGTGCGTTGGCGTCTGAATGCGCACATGGGGCCAAACCGTGAGTCGCGCAAGAGTTTTTGCATGCCGACCGATGAATTTTTCCACACAGTTTGAACTGTGTTTTCGCTACATCAGTTTCAGGCACTTCGCCCCGCCGCGCGCCCCGAGAAAATGCACCCGCCAAGGAAGGTCCCCTCCAGCGCGTTGTACCCGTGATACCCCCCGCCGCCGAACCCCGCGACCTCGCCGGCGGCGTAAAGCCCGTCCAGCACGCTGCCATCCGGGCGCAGCACTTTTGCTTCCGGATCGGTGTGCAACCCGCCCAGCGATTTGCGCGTCAGGATGTTCAGCCGCACGGCAATCAGCGGGCCATTGGCGGGGTCGAGAATCGTATGAGGCTTTGCCGTGCGGATCAGCCTGTCGCCACGATAGGCCCGCGCCTGTCTTATGGCGATCACCTGCGCGTCCTTGGCAAACGGATTGCTCAGCTGCGCATCCCGCGCCGCCACCTGCGCCCGCAAGTAAGCGGCGTCCAGAGGTGCGTTGGGCGTGATCCGGTTCATGCCCTCGACGAGCGTCTCGAAATCCCGTGCCACGACGAAATCCTCACCATGCGCCTTGAACGCCTCCACCGCGCCCGTCGCCCCCTTGCCCAGCCGTTCCTTCAGAACCTCGCGCCACTTGCCCGAGGTCAGGTCGGGGTTCTGCTCGCTCCCCGACAGGGCAAACTCCTTCTCGATGATCTTCTGCGTCAGGATGAACCACGAATGTTCATGACCCGTGGATAGGATGCGTCTCAGGGTGCTCAGCGTGTCGAACCCCGGCAAACAGGGCGCTTCCATCCGCACACCGTTGGCGTCGAACCACATCGAGGACGGCCCGGGCAAAATCCGTATCCCGTGGTTGGGCCAGATCGGGTCCCAGTTCTTCAGCCCTTCGCAGTAATGCCACATCCGGTCTTCGTTGATCGCCCCGGCCCCGGCGGCCTTGGCCACGTCCTGCATCTGGCCATCGACGTAATCCGGCACGCCCGCCACCATTACCTTGGGCGCGGGGCCCAGCCGGTCCACGGGCCACAACTTGCGCACCTTCTCATGGTCCCCGCCGATCCCGCCCGAGGCGACGATCACGCTCTCGGCCTGCATCTCGAAATGCCCGGTCACCTTACGGCTGGTCGAGGCCCCGCGCACCGCGTCATCCTCGGCCAGCACATCCCCACGCAGCCCAGTCACCCGCCCATCGGCCACGTCCAGCCCCGTCACCCGATGCCGGAACGCAAACCGCAAATTGCCCTCCGCCTCGGCCGCTTTCGCCAGCCGCACGAACGGGGCAACAACGCCCGTCCCCGTGCCCCAGGTGACGTGAAAGCGCGGCACCGAATTGCCGTGCCCGTCGGCCTTGGCCCCGCCCCGCTCGGCCCAGCCGACCACGGGAAACCAGCGCATCCCGATATCGTGCAGATACCCCCGCATCGCCCCCGCGGCGAAATCCAGATACGCCTCGGCCACGCGGCGCGGGTTCGCATCCTCGGGTCGGTCGAATTGCGCGCTGCCCATCCAGTCCTGCGCCGCCAGGTCCCGGCTATCCCGAATGCCCATGCGCCGCTGTTCCGGCGTGTCGATCATCATCAGCCCGCCCAGCGACCAGAACGCCTGCCCGCCCAGGGATTGCGGCCCTTCCTGGTCCAGCAGCACCACCTTGCGCCCGCGCTGCACTGCCTCATACGCGGCAACCAGGCCGGCCAGCCCGCCGCCCACGATCGCGACATCGGTCTTTTCCATGATCTCCTCCCGCACTTGCGGGGCAGCCTAACCCGGCCGCCCCGCATCATGGAAGGAAACGTCGCGTCAGCTTGTTGGCTGTGGCGCCTCAGGCTGCGGCTCCGCCTTGCGGAACCACCCCCGGCGCGGGCCGGTGCGCGGCTCGCCGTACCAGTTCTCGTTCCGCGTGGCGAACATCGTGCCCGCGATGGCTGCGAACAGCAGGATCGACCCGGCCAGCAACGCATAGTCTGCGCTGCGCAGAATGAGGTAGAGCACGCCGTAAAGCACGGTCAGCATCGCGCCCACAACCAGCGTCCGACGGCCCAGCTTCAGCGCCGTTGCCGCAAAGGCGGTGACCAAACCCACGGTCGCAGCCCCTGACACAAGGTAGGCCATCGCGAATCCCACCTGCTCGGACAGCGCCAGCATCAGCAGGAAGAACGCCGATTGCGCCAGCCCGATCAGGATATACTGCACCGGGTGCGTCGGCCGCTTGGTCTGCCCTTCCACCAGGAAGATCGTCAGGAAGGTGAGGCCAATGAACAGGATGCCGTACCGCGCCGCGCGATAGGCCTTCTGGTAGAAGTCATTCGGCTGGTAGAGCCCGACACCAAAGCTCGACTGGCTTCGCGCGACCTCGTTCTGGTTCTCGCGGCTGACCTGCGGCAAGGGGCGCGCCAGGTGCGGGATCACCCAATTGGCCTCGAACCCGTCCTCGCGCACCTCGTGGCTATCTGGCAGGAACGCGCCCTGGAATTCCGGATGCGGCCAATCCGAGGTCAGCGTCACCCGCGTCTCGCGTCCCACCGGCGTGAAGGACAGCGCCTCGGCCCCGTTCAGCCCCATCTTCAGATCGAACGCCCCGATCTCTCGCGGGTCCCCCGTCGGCGCGCGCAGCCCGCCAATATAGCGGTTTTCACCCGCCACCGGCTCCATCTCCAGCGCCCGGCCATCGGCCATCAGCCGCGTCTCGCCCCGCAGCGCGCGGTTACTGCTCACGTAAACCCGCACCTCCGCCTCGTCCCACAGCAGAACCTCCTCGCCGCGCAACACCGCCTCAGCCTCTTCGGCGTTGAAATCGAACGCGCCCGCGGCCTTGGCCGTGTAGACCGGCACCGAGAAGATGCCCCGGCTGCGCTCCTGCGTGGTCTTGTCCACACCGAGGACCAGCGTGTCGGGATAGACATAAACCGGATCCCGGCGCAGCGTCCGTTCCACCTGCCTGAAGCGGAACACCGGCTGGTCGTCGCCATCCAGCCTCTGTGCGCCGGTCGCCGGGTCGATCACCTCTTCACGTTCGCGCACCATCACGGTCTCCTGCACCGGGATGATCAGGACAGGGCCGGACAAGAGCTGCCGCCCGCCCCACTCCTGCCCGACCGACGCGATGGCCTGGCGGTTGTAATCGGCGCGGCTGTCGATGATCGCACCGACGAAAAACACGGGGATGGTCATCAGCAGCACCAGCAGGCCCACGATGATGAACCGCAATCCGGGGGAACGCAGCATTGGAATGTCCTCTCATTTCATATTCCGATGCTCCCTTTTGCGCAGGCCCCCGTGCAGACGCCCCCGCCACCGTTGCGCAGATTTCGTGCAGGCCGGCAAACGCCCCTTGCCCCCCAAATGCACCTGCATTTATGGTCCGGCCATGAGCAGAACACCCCAGAACCTTTCCGCGTGGCAGGTCCTGTCGCGCACCCACCGCCGCCTTCAGAGCCACCTGGAGTCCGCACTCAAGGCCGAAGGCCTGCCGCCACTCGACGTGCTGGATGCGCTGGCCGCACTTGACGCGGGCCAGGATGGCCAGACCGCGAAATCACTGGAACACAGCCTGATGCTGCCGCAATACGGCGTGTCACGCCTGCTGGACCGGGTGGAAAAAGACGGGCTGATCCGCCGCGTCGCGGATGCCACGGACAAACGGCTCAAGCATGTGCACCTGACCGAGGCTGGCCGTGCCACGCTTATCGCCATGGTACAGACCCGCGATGCCGCGCTCGACGCATTCCTCGCGCCCCGGGCCAAGCCGGGGCAGTTGGACCGCATCACCGATCTGCTGTCCCTGCTCGACCAGGACGCGTCAGAGCCCACCTCGGGATAAAGCAACCCGAACAGCGCCAGGGGCCGCTCATCGCGCGACAAGGTGCCTGGCTCCCAGCCATCGCCGAAAGCGGCGAAGACCTCCTTGTCGTCGTAATGGTCGTCAAAGACCTTGCCCGCGCGTTCGACAAGTCCCGCCAGTTCACTGACGAACTTGCTCTCCCCGATCGCCGTCCGGTTCAGATAGTGCAGTCGCCCCGACCGGTGGCGGCACACGTCCCGAAACTCTTCCTTCGACTTGAAATCGAACTCGGGACGCGGCTTGCTCATTACACCGCACGCTCCAGCATCATCTTCTTGATCTCGGCAATCGCCTTGGCCGGGTTCAGCCCCTTGGGGCAGGTCTTGGCGCAGTTCATGATCGTGTGACAGCGATAGAGCTTGAACGGATCTTCCAGATCGTCCAGCCGCTCGCCCGTCGCCTCGTCCCGGCTGTCGATGATCCAGCGATAGGCGTGCAACAACGCCGCCGGTCCAAGATACTTGTCGCCGTTCCACCAATAGCTGGGGCAGGCGGTCGAACAGGACGCGCACATCACGCATTCATAAAGGCCATCCAGCTTTTCGCGGTCCTCGATGGACTGCTTCCACTCCTTCGCGGGGCGGTTCGTCTTGGTTTCCAGCCATGGCATTATGCTGGCGTGCTGGGCGTAGAAATGCGTCAGGTCGGGAATCAGATCCTTGACCACCGGCATGTGCGGCAGCGGATAGATCTTCACGTCGCCCTTCACCTCGTCCAGGCCATAGATGCAGGCCAGCGTGTTGATCCCGTCGATATTCATCGCGCAAGACCCACAAATCCCCTCGCGGCAGGACCGGCGGAAGGTCAGCGTTGGATCGACCTCGTTCTTGATCTTGATCAGCGCGTCCAGAACCATCGGCCCGCACTTGTCCATGTCCAGAAAGTACGTATCGACCTGCGGGTTCTTCCCGTCATCGGGGTTCCAGCGATAGATCTGGAACTTACGCACGTTCTTGGCGCCCTCGGGCTTGGGCCACGTCTTTCCCTTGGTGATCCGGGAATTCTTCGGAAGCGTCAGTTGTACCATTTACGTTTCCTCTCCGTTCAGCGGCCCAGCAGGACCAGACCGTTTTCAGCAATACATTGAACCGACTCGGGCCGGCTTGCGATGTCCACCACCAGCTCGACCGTCGCGGGTTGAACCCCGCCGACGGAATCGCGCGCGATGGAGATGATTTCCCCGGCCGAGGCCGCGTCGATGATGCAGTCGGTGACGGGCGCCACCGTGACGCCCGGAAAGCGCCGCGCGACGATCCCGTTGACCACGGTTTTCGCCCGCTCCCGCGCGATCGCGTCGGCGGCGTCGTTGGCCGCATCGCACCCCGCCAGCAGCAGTGGCAGCGCAAGAATGGCAAGCAACCTCATTCCGCCACCTCCATTTCCTTCAGGTCCGGCAGCACGTCCTCGACCTTGCGCATCTGCATGATTTGGCTCAGGTTCTTCGGCCCGAAACCCTCGATCGTCAGGTCCATGAATTTCTCCACGATCTCGTCCCGCGCGTCCTCCAGAACCCGGTTCTCGGGGTCCAGCCCGGTCACGATCCCCAGCCCGCAGGGCCGCGGGTTCAGCACGTCAAATGCCAGTTCGGGGCGGTATTCGCGCAGGATCAGCGTCATCTTCCACACGTCACCCGACCAGCCCTTGGTGCGCTCGGGGTCCCACTCCCGCTCGGCGGCGGCGGGCGAGAACGGCACAAGGTCATGCAGCAGGATCGTCGCATCCTTGTGGCACAGCTTTTCCGTCGCGATGAAATCGTCCAGAACGTACTCGAACAGGTGCATCCCATCGATGAACGCCATGTCGATTCGCGGCGCAAGTTCTCGCGCCTGTCCGCTGGCAAAGAAATCGCCGCTGGTTTTCTGGATCAAATGCAGCGCGGGCTTGTCGCCGGTCACGTCGCCACCCAGCCGAAAGGTCGGGTCGACGGCAATCGCCTTGCCCGGACACCGCTCGAGCGAATGCCCCCGCCCCGCGCCAATCTCCAGATACCACTCTGGCGCACGCGTCAGGTGCAGTACCTCCAGCACATCCAGGTAATGCCGCCCCCGCGCACGCGGCCAGCCCGCCGGACGGGCGGGCGCTGCCGTGATATGCGTGGCGGCCTTGGGCATCAGTAGGGGTTGCCGATGCAATAGATGGTCCCGCGATAGAGAACTGGCGCATGAGGCGGGCAAAGCGCGTTCACGCTCTTCTGGCGAAGGACGCGCACCGGCTTGACACTCCCCGCCGGCACGACGACCGGGTCCGAAGGCGCCACCAGCTTGCCGCGCGCAGCGGTGGCCGTTGTGTTCGCCGTCACACAGGCGCGGTACGCCTGCACCGTCGCATCCGTCGCACCCGGCTTCTTGCGGATCAGCATCGTCGCGCGGTTGCTCGCGTCATATTTTACCGTGACGTGCAGGTTTTCCCCGCCCGGCGTGTCGAAAATGCATTTGGTCGTTGCCGCGTCCAAAGTGCCGGCTTGCGCCAGTCCCGCCGAGGGCAACAGCCCCAACAGCGCGGCCGCGAATAACTTTGCGGATGTCATCAGAATGTCCTTTCCTTGGGTGCAATCTTCTTCAAATTGATCCCACCCTCGGATTCGGTCGTGAGCGGGTCCTCAATAATAGGACGATAGCTCAGTTCGACCGACTTGCCATCCACCCGCGCAACAGTGTGCACGCGCCAGTTCTCGTCGTCGCGCTTCGAGAAATCCTCGTGCGCGTGGGCACCACGGCTTTCCTTGCGCGCCTCGGCCCCTGCGATGGTGGCCAGCGCGTTGGGCATCAGGTTGGTCAGCTCCAGCGTCTCCATCAGGTCGCTGTTCCACACCAGGCTGCGGTCGGTCACTTTCAGGTCGCCCATCTTGGCCGCGATCGCGTCCATCTTCTTGACGCCCTCGGACAAGGTCTTGGACGTGCGGAAGACGGCGGCGTCCTCCTGCATCGTGCGCTGCATCTCCAGCCGCAGCTCGGCCGTCGGCGTGCCGCCATCGGCGTGGCGGACGCTGTCGAACCGCTCCAGCGCCTTGTCCACCTGTCCCGTGTCCGTCGCCGGCACCGCGCTGTCGGGGTTCACCACCTTGCCAGCGCGGATGGCCGCGGCCCGCCCGAACACCACGAGGTCAATCAGCGAGTTGGACCCCAGCCGGTTCGCACCATGCACGCTCGCACAGCCCGCCTCACCCACGGCCATCAGGCCCGGCACCACGGCATGCGGGTCGTCCTTGGTGGGGTTCAGAACCTCGCCCCAATAGTTCGTCGGAATGCCGCCCATGTTGTAATGCACCGTCGGCAGCACCGGGATCGGCTCTTTCGTGACGTCGACCCCCGCAAAGATCTTCGCCGATTCCGAGATCCCCGGCAGGCGCAGGTTCAACGCCTCGGCGGGCAGGTGGCTGAGGTTGAGGTGAATGTGATCCCCGTGCTCACCCACGCCGCGCCCTTCGCGGATCTCCATCGTCATCGAGCGGCTGACATAATCGCGCGGCGCAAGGTCCTTGTAATTGGGCGCATAGCGCTCCATGAACCGCTCGCCTTCGCTGTTGGTCAGGTAGCCACCCTCGCCCCGCGCGCCCTCGGTGATCAGGCAGCCCGAACCGTAGATACCGGTGGGGTGGAACTGCACGAACTCCATGTCCTGAAGCGGCAGCCCCGCGCGGGCCACCATGCCACCGCCGTCGCCGGTGCAGGTATGGGCGGACGTCGCGCTGAAATAGGCTCGGCCATATCCGCCCGTGGCCAGCACGACCATCTTGGAGTTGAACACATGGATCGTGCCGTCATCCAGCTTCCAGCAGACGACGCCGGTACACTGCCCGTCCTCGCTCATCATCAGGTCGATGGCGAAATACTCGATGTAGAACTCGGCATTGTTCTTCAGGCTTTGCCCGTACAGCGTGTGCAGGATCGCGTGACCGGTCCGGTCAGCCGCGGCACAGGTCCGCTGCACCGGGGGGCCTTCGCCGAACTCGGTCGTGTGGCCGCCGAAGGGGCGCTGGTAAATCCGCCCTTCCTCGGTGCGCGAAAACGGCACGCCATAATGCTCCAGCTCGTAGACCGCCTTGGGCGCCTCGCGCGCCAGGTATTCCATCGCGTCCGTGTCACCCAGCCAGTCCGACCCCTTTACGGTGTCGTACATGTGCCACTGCCAGCTGTCCGGGCCCATGTTGCCAAGGCTGGCTGCGATGCCGCCCTGCGCCGCCACGGTGTGCGACCGCGTCGGGAAAACCTTGGTCACGCACGCCGTGCGCAGGCCCTGTTCGGCCATGCCCAGCGTCGCGCGCAGCCCTGCGCCGCCCGCGCCCACCACAACAACGTCGTAATCATGTGTCTCGTATTCGTAAGCCGCCATGCTTCGTGCCTTTTCCGGTTCGTCTGCTCGGGCCATGCCGGCCCCGGCTATATGGTCTCATACGGGCAAAGGCGGCGCGCGCCCTGCCCTTGAATATCTCTCAGAGCGCCAGTCGCGCGATGGCGAACAGCCCCGTCGCCATGGCGCCATAGCTCAGGCACGTCACAAGTATGATCGTGACCTTCTGCGCCGTGCCATGCACATAGTCCTCGATCAGCACCTGGCACCCGTCGGCGAAATGCTTGAAGCCGACGACCAGCGTCAGCGCCGCGACGATGGCCGGGAAGGGCCGCGCGTAATAGGCTGTGACCTCCTCGAAGGAACTGCCCAGGATGCCGCCGAAGGTGAACACGAAAAGCGGGATCAGGATCAACAGCGCGACGCTCTGCACCTTCATCGCCCAGAAGTGATGCACGCCGGTCTTGGCCGAGCCAAGGCCCACGGCGCGCTTGCGGTCTGTCAGGTAACGCATGTCCGGGGCCTCCTTCAGATGAACAGCACGGTCAGGATGGTCAGCACGACCGATCCGCCGATCGCGATCCAGCCCAGCATCTCGGCTTTATCGACTTCCAGCATCATCGCGTTGTCCCAGATCAGGTGCCGCACACCGGCCAGCGTATGATACCACAGCGCCCAGAGCGACAGGAACATCACCAGGTCACCGAACCAACTGGTCACCACCGCGTCGGCGGTCGCGAAATAATCGGCCGAGGTCGCGGCGGCCAGCAGCCACCAGACCGTCAACAGCGCAGCGACAAGCAGCGCGTTGCCGGTGATCCGGGTCAGGATCGACGTCATCGACGTCAGCTGCGGGCGATAGATTGTGAGGTGGGGCGAAAGCGGCCGGTTGCCGCGATTGACGTCTGCCATTGGCATTCCCTTTCTCGTCGCGATGTGGCGCCGACCCGGGTGAGCCAGCCTGCCCCGCGATTTGAGTTCGTTTTATCCAATCATCCGGGGCGTCTGCAAACCCGTATTTTTCAAATAGTGCAGGCATTTCGTCGCAAAAGTAGTTTTCGTGATCACATACTCTAGTGCGTGATCACAAATGCGGCGCAAAGGAATCACCCCGCGCTTTCGAGATGGGTTTGGTGACTTCGCGCAGCAGTTTGCGGCGCATTCGGGGCGGGTACTCGGCATAATCGCTGGCTGTGATCACAAACGCGCCGGGCCCATGGATGACGTTTTCCCAGAAATACTCGGTCATCATCGGCTCCGCCCCCTCGATGACCAGCGCGTTGACGGTGATCCCCTGCTCAGTCAGCAGGCCATGGATCGCGCGCGGCTCCGGTCCCTCGTTGGACGACCCGTCGCCCGACACGTCGATCACCCGTTTTTTGCAGTCGGGCACATCCGCGAACTGCGCCGCGCCGACCTCCAGCGCCTCGCCAATGGCAGTGGAGAAGTTGCGCCAGACCCGCGGCGTGCTCTCGATCCGCGCCGCCAACGCCTCGACCGCGTCGAAATCGGTCATCCGCTGCCACGGCACCATCACGCGCTGGCGCGAGGTGCCGGTCCATTGCAGCACCAGCACCGCCGCCTCGCCCACGACCAGTGCCTCGCTGACCGCGCCATCGTGCAGCGCTTCGGCCAGACCCTGCATCTGGATGCGGTATTCCCCTTCGTCGACCGAACCGGACACGTCCACCGCCAGAACAAGCGCAACCTCGCAGGCGGCGACGGACACCCCCGCGCCGCCAGCCCCGACAGCCGTCAGCCAAAGACACAGGAGCGCGCGTAGCATGCCGACAGCATGCGCCGATCCGGTGCCGCTGCCCAGAAAAACCGCTCTGGGCGCGGCTCACATTCGCGTTGGCCCGGCCTTCAGGCGCTGCGGCGCATCGGCCCCGCCACGCGCCGGGTAATCAGGTCGCCCACGCTTTCGCGGAAGAAATCACGCAGCTTGCGCATCGGGTCGTCGGTCTTGTCGATCACGCACAGGCCCGCCGCGCGGGCCTTGTCCCACATGAAGGGCGACGGCCAGCCCGACACGATCACGATCGGCACGTCCGACAGCTCCGGCTCACCGGCCAGTTCACCGGCAAACTCGCTGCCCGAGCCATCGGGCACGCTGTTGTCGCACAGGATGGCAGAATAGCGGGCTTGCGACAGCGCCTTGCGCGCGGTTTCGATCGTCGAGACGAAATCCAGTTCCGCCTCCACCCGTGCCCCGCGCATGGCGCGGCGGATCATTTCCTGGTCATGGGCACTGTCTTCAAGGACGAGGCACCGCAGCTGCGGGCCTTCACGGGGCGTTGGATCAGGCATGGCGACCTCCTTTCGCACTGGAAAGAAGGCTACAGGCCACGTGTTAACAAACTGAAAACGCCGCCCCGTGCCTCAGATCGGCATCAGCGCCCAGTAATCCAGGTCCAGCAGGACATGGGGCAGGTACTTGCCGTCCTCGCCGCGCAGGCTGAACGCGTCGCCGCCCTTGGTGGCCACCAGCCGCAACCGCAGCGCGCCCACACCCGGCGCGTCGGTCTCGGCGCGGTCCAGCACCTCGGACCATGCCCTGACGGTATCTCCGGCAAAGCACGGGTTCACGTGGCTGCCCGCGTTGATCGCCGCGATCATTTGCGCGTTGGCCAGCCCGTTGAAGCTCAGCGCGCGCGCCATGGAAATTACGTGCCCGCCATAGATCAGCCGCTTGCCATCCTCGCGCTGGGTCGCGTCGAAATGCGTCTTCGACGTGTTCTGCCACAGGCGCGTGGCCATCATGTGCTCGGCTTCCTCGATGGTCACACCGTCGACGTGGTCGATCGTCTCGCCCACCTCGTAATCGCCCCAGCGATGCGGCTCACCCGCCAGCGTCAGGTCGTAGTTCGAAAAATCCAGCCCCGCCGGGATCACCAGGTCACTTGCGGCCACATGCGGCGCAGTCTCGGGCACCACCGGCTCGGGCGCAGGCGCGTCCACATCCTTTTTCCGCACCATCACCCAGCGGACGAACTGCAGCACCGGCTCGTCCCGCTGGTTCAGACCCGTGGTCCGGACCCAGACGATCCCGGTCTTGCCGCTGGAGGTCTGCTTGACCCCAATCACCTCGGATTCCGAGCGCAGCGTATCGCCCGCATAGACCGGCCGCAGCCACCGTGCCTCGGCATAGCCCAAATTCGCCACAGCGTTCAGTGAGATATCCGGCACGCTCTTGCCAAAAACGATGTGAAATGCCGCCAGATCGTCGATCGGGCTGGCGGGCAAGCCGCAGGCCCGCGCAAACTCGTCCGAGGAATAAAGCGCGTGACGCGCCGGGTAGAGCGCTTGGTACAGCGCCCGCTCGCCCCCGGATACTGTGCGTGGCACCGCGTGCGGGATCACGTCACCGACGGTGTAATCCTCGAAGAACCGCCCCGCGTTGGTCTTGGCCATGCTCACTGCTCTCCCAGCTTGATGTCGGGGCTGTAGTCGCCCTCGGCCTCTTTCACCACGGCCTGCCCACAGCGCATCACGCCGTTGGCCGCGTCGAACGCATAGGTCGGGCTGCCATGCAGTTCCCACCCCTTGTTCAGCGCCTCGGTCACCTTGTGGCAAAAGGCCGAGGTGTCATCGGCCGAGAGGAATCGATAAAGTTTCATCTGCTCACCCAAAGGCCGGATAGCCCAGCCAGTAATGCACGGCCACGATCAGGCCGTAGACCACGACACTGCCCGCCGCCGCGGCGATTTCCTTGGATTTCGGCGCCGGGTCGGGGCGCACCCACTCCGGCTGCGCCTTGTTGATCACGATCATCTCGATCACCGCCCAGGCCAGCAGCCCGCCGAACAGGATGAACGACGGCACGTCGCCATTCACCAACAGGTGCGCCAGCGCCCAGACCTTGACCGCACCCAGCATCGGGTGGCGCATCTTGCGCGCCAGCGTGGTTTTCATGCCCGACGCCGCGAACATGTAGACCGACAGCAGCATCAACAGGTTGTTGATCCCCACCGTCATCGGGTGCCGCCCCCAGAAGACCGCGCCATCCGCCACCTGGTAGCCCTTGGTCATCATCCAGATGCTGACCAGCAGCACCACGGCGATCACCGCCTTGCCCGCGTTGCCCATCGCCGCCCTCGGCCCGGGAGCGATACGTTTGAACAAATGCGCGCCGGTCCACAGCAGCACGCCTGCGATCAGCAATCCCATGATCTACTCCGCCGCCATCTGTGCAATCGCCTCGGCCTTCGCGAGCGTCCGCTGCGCCGCGACGACATGCAGGTTTTCCACGATCTGCCCGTCCACCACGGCAATACCCTGCCCCTGCTTCTTGCTCTCCTCGAACGCCTCGATCTGGCGCATGGCCATGTCGATCTCGAACTGCGTGGGCGCAAACGCCGTGTTGGCAATCTCGATCTGGTCGGGGTGGATCAGTGTCTTGCCATCGAACCCCAGGTCGCGGCCATGCTCGCACTCCGACTTCAGACCGTCGCCATCCCGGAAGCGGTTATAGACACCATCCAGCGCCACCACGCCCCGCGCCGCGCGCGCCGCCATCACGATCATCTGCAGAGACGCCAGCAATGGCATCCGGTCGGCGCGGAACCGACAGCCCAGTTCCTTTGTCAGGTCGTTCGTCCCGGCCACCAGCCCCGTCACCTGCCGGTGCGCGGCAATCTCGCGGGCGTTGAACACGCTGGCGGGGGTTTCCATCATCGTCCAGATCGGGATCTCGGTGCCGATCAGGTCCGACAGGTTGTCGACATCCGCATAGGTGTTGACCTTGGGCTGCAGGATCACGTCCGCCCCCGCATCGCCCAGCACGCGCGCATCCTCGAACCCCCACTCGGTGGTCAGCGCGTTGATCCGCACGACCTTCACGCGGTTGCCATAGCCCCCGTCGCTCAACGCCTGCGCCAGCGTCTGACGCGCCTCGGCCTTGGCATCGGGCGACACGGCATCCTCCAGGTCAAAGATGATCGCGTCGGTGGGCAGGGTGCGCGCCTTGTCCAGCGCCCGTTCCTTCGAGCCGGGAATATAAAGAACGGATCGGTAAGGATGGGTGGTCAGGTCCATGGCGTGCCCCGCTGTCTGGTCGAAATTTTCTTGCGCGGGAATTCGCCATTTTTGGAACGAAAGTTCAAGGCCTTTCTCGCCGCGATGCAGAAATGGCCCTGTTTCGCGCACCTCCCGGGCGCTGCGAACGGTCCATTAACCTTGGCTTGGTACGGTCGCCTCCACGCTGTCTGCACCAGAAAAACGGCAGGGACCCATAGCTGAAAGGGTAAGACGATGAAGACCACACTGATGATGATCGCCACGCTCGTGGCCACGGGTCTGTCCGGTCCCGCCTTCGCCGCGAACTGCGCGCCGCGCGATGCGGTCGTCGACCGGCTCGCGTCCAAGTACGGCGAGTCGCGGCAGTCAATGGGCCTCGGCGCCAACAATGCGGTGGTCGAGGTGTTCGCCTCCTCCGAGACCGGCACCTGGACGATCACCGTGACCTCGGTCCATGGCGTGACCTGCCTTGTCGCCAGCGGCCAGTCGTTCGAGGCATTGGACGAGGTGCTTCCGGTCGACGGCGACGACGCCTGACACGGCGCACCGCCCCCCAGATTCGCCATTGGCCTTTTAGGGCGCATGCAATTCAATGCACCCGCGCCGCGCGACCTAAATACCTGAAATTCCAACGGCTTTCGGCGTCCAAGCCGCGCCGCATCCGTCCGTCACCGCTGCGCCGCGGCGCAGCGCCCTTGAATTGACCCCGGTTTGCGACTACCCCGTAGCGCGAAAACAAACCCACCGGAGATCAATTTCCATGGCCAGACCCAAGATCGCCCTCATCGGCGCCGGACAAATCGGCGGCACGCTCGCCCACCTCGCCGCCATCAAGGAACTGGGCGACGTCGTCCTCTTCGACATCGCCGAAGGCACCCCCGAGGGCAAGGCGCTCGACATCGCCGAATCCGGCCCGGCCGAAGGCTTCGACGCCGCGCTCAAGGGCACGCAGGACTACGCCGACATCGCCGGCGCCGACGTCTGCATCGTCACCGCCGGTGTCCCGCGCAAGCCGGGCATGAGCCGTGACGACCTTCTGGGCATCAACCTCAAGGTCATGAAATCCGTGGGCGAAGGCATCGCCGCCAACGCGCCCGACGCTTTCGTCATCTGCATCACCAACCCGCTCGACGCGATGGTCTGGGCCCTGCAGAAATTCTCCGGCCTGCCCGCCGAGAAAGTCTGCGGCATGGCCGGTGTGCTGGACAGCGCCCGCTTCCGCCACTTCCTCAGCCTGGAATTCAATGTCTCGATGAAGGACGTCAGCGCCTTCGTCCTGGGCGGCCACGGCGACACCATGGTGCCCTGCGTGCGCTACTCCACCGTCGCCGGCATCCCCCTGCCCGACCTTGTCGACATGGGCTGGACCACGCAGGAAAAACTCGACGCGATCGTGCAGCGCACCCGCGACGGCGGCGCCGAGATCGTCGGCCTGCTGAAAACCGGCTCCGCCTTCTACGCGCCCGCCACCTCGGCCATCGAGATGGCCGAAGCCTACCTCAAGGATCAAAAGCGCGTCCTGCCCTGCGCCGCCCATTGCGACGGCGAGTTCGGCCTGAAGGGCATGTATGTGGGCGTGCCCACCGTGATCGGCGCCGGCGGCATCGAGCGGATCGTCAACATCAAGCTCAACAAGGACGAACAGGAAATGTTCGACACCTCCGTCAAGGCCGTGAAAGGCCTGGTCGAAGCGTGCAAGGGCATCGACAGCTCGCTCGGTTGAACCCCGGCCCATAGCCTGTACTTTGAACGCGCGGTCCGGATCGGCCCGCGCGTTTTTCGTTTCAGTACGCAGCCCCCGACACTGCAAGCCACCCGATTCGTCTTGCATATCAATGCGCTCATTTGTGATCACAGCATAAAATCGTGTGATCACAAAAGGCGGAAATTCGCCGCAAATCGTGGGGCAGGTAACGAAAGGGGTTAAGTCCCGCTTCATCCTGTGGCTATACCAGAGGCAAACGCACAGACAGATGGGACATCCGCATGAACATCCATGAATACCAGGCGAAGGCCTTGCTGCGCTCTTACGGGGCGCCTGTATCGGACGGGCGTGTCGTTTTGCGCGCGGAAGAGGCGAAGACGGCGG
>NZ_JARAMK010000007.1:0-250713 GCF_028807495.1 Roseovarius sp. SK2 | reverse complement strand
GCAAGGGCGGCGCCGACGACAAGATCGAGGCGATGAAATCCGCCGGCATCACCGTCGCCGAGTCCCCCGCAGGATTGGGCGAAGCCGTGCTCGAAGCTATCGGGAAGTGACCGCGCAACAGTGACAGGAGAAAGCTGATGGACTTCCAGACCAGCGTTAAGACCTGCCTCACCGAGAAGTACATGGACTTCTCGGGCCGGGCGTCGCGCTCGGAATTCTGGTGGTTTCTGCTCGCCTATTTCATCGGGGCGCTGGTTGTCTCGCTCTTTCCCCTGTTGCCACTGATCTACGCGTTGGGAATGTTCCTGCCACTTCTGGCGGTGGGCTTCCGCCGGATGCACGATACCGGCCGCCCCGGCTGGTATTTCCTGATCCCGTCGATCTACAACCTGTTCATGCGGGTGGTCGGCTTCGGCGGCCCGGGCATGCATGGCGACCCCGGGATGCCACACCGTATGCCATCGCTGGGCGGCGCGTTCTTCGGCGCTATCTTCGGGATCATCGGCCTGATCATCGCGATCGTTTTCATTTGGTGGCTCACCCGCCCCTCCGAACCGGAACCCAACGAATACGGACCACCTCCCGCCCCCTGACCCCAGCAACGCGCGAAAGTCAGTCCAAGCTAGCCAAGGTACACCCATGACCGACCAATCCCCCAACGACCAGTTCCACGCCTCCAGCTTCATGCAGGGGCACAACGCGGAATATCTCGAACAGCTTTACGCGCGATACGCCAACGACCCCAATGCGGTCGACGAGGCGTGGCAGGCCTTCTTCCGCGAGTTGGGCGATGGCGATACGGACGTCAAGAAAGAAGCCGCCGGGCCAAGCTGGGCGCGGGGCGACTGGCCGCCCCAGCCCGCCGATGACCTGACCAGCGCCCTCACCGGCGAGTACCCGACCGAGGTCGAGGCGCGACAAGCCGGCGACAAGATCAAGTCGAAGGCCGCCGAGAAGGGCGTCGAGGTCTCGGACGATGCCGTGAAACGCGCCGTGCTCGATTCCGTCCGTGCGCTGATGCTGATCCGCGCCTACCGCATCCGCGGCCATCTCGCCGCCGATCTTGATCCGCTGGGCCTGCGCGAGACGCCCGACCGACCCGAGCTTGATCCGAAATCCTACGGATTCACCGAATCCGACATGGACCGGCCCATCTTCATCGACAACGTGCTGGGCCTTCAGGTCGCCTCGATCCGCGAGATCCTCGCGATCGTCAAGCGCACCTATTGCGGCACCTTCGCCCTGCAATACATGCATATCTCCGACCCCGAAGAGAGCGCCTGGCTGAAGGAACGCATCGAGGGCTACGACAAGGAAATCACCTTCACCCGCGAGGGCCGCAAGGCGATCCTGAACAAGCTGGTCGAGGCCGAGGGCTTCGAGAAATACCTGCACGTGAAATACATGGGGACCAAGCGGTTCGGCCTCGATGGCGGCGAGGCGCTGATCCCCGCGATGGAACAGATCATCAAGCGCGGCGGACAGCTGGGTCTGAAGGACATCGTCATCGGGATGCCCCACCGCGGCCGCCTGTCGGTGCTGGCCAACGTGATGGGCAAACCCTATCGCGCCATCTTCAACGAGTTCCAGGGCGGATCGTTCAAGCCCGAGGACGTGGACGGTTCCGGGGACGTGAAATACCACCTCGGCGCCTCGTCGGACCGCGAATTCGATGGCAACACCGTGCACCTTTCACTCACCGCGAACCCCTCGCACCTCGAGGCGGTGAACCCCGTCGTGCTGGGCAAATCCCGCGCCAAGCAGGACCAGCTGGGCGACAAGGAACGCACCGCCGTCATGCCGCTCCTGCTGCATGGCGACGCGGCCTTTGCGGGCCAGGGCGTCGTGGCCGAATGCTTCGGCCTGTCCGGTCTGAAGGGTCACAAGACCGGCGGCACCATGCACCTCGTGGTGAACAACCAGATCGGCTTTACCACCGCGCCGCACTTCTCGCGCTCCTCGCCCTATCCCACGGATATCGCCCTGATGGTCGAGGCGCCGATCTTCCACGTGAACGGCGACGACCCCGAGGCCGTCGTGCACGCCGCCAAGGTCGCCACCGAGTTCCGCCAGAAGTTCCGCAAGGACGTGGTCATCGACATCATCTGCTACCGCCGCTTCGGTCACAACGAAGGCGACGAGCCGATGTTCACCAACCCGATCATGTACAAGAAGATCAAGTCCCAGAAGACCACGCTCTCGCTTTACACCGAGCGGCTGGTCAAGGACGGCCTCATCCCCGAGGGCGAGATCGACGACATGAAGGCCGCGTTCCAGTCCTACCTCGCCGACGAGTTCGAGGCCGGCAAGGAATACCGCCCGAACAAGGCCGACTGGCTCGACGGCAAGTGGTCCCACCTCGACAGCAAGGACGAGGATTACCAGCGCGGCGAAACCGCCATCAAGAAAAAGACCCTGGCCGAGATCGGCCGCGCCCTGACCACCCCGCCCGAGGGCACGCCGCTGCACAAGACCGTGTCACGCCTGCTGGAGACGAAGGCCAAGATGTTCGAAACCGGCGAGGGCTTCGACTGGGCCACCGCCGAGGCAATCGCCTTCGGCTCGCTCCTGACCGAAGGCTACCGCGTGCGGCTCGCCGGGCAGGACAGCACCCGCGGCACGTTCAGCCAGCGGCACTCGGGCCTGATCGACCAGGATTCAGAGGAACGCTACTACCCGCTCAACCACATCCGAGAAGGCCAGGCGCAGTACGAGGTCATCGACTCGATGCTCTCGGAATACGCGGTTCTGGGCTTCGAGTATGGCTACACCCTGTCCGAGCCCAACGCCCTGACCCTGTGGGAGGCGCAGTTCGGCGATTTCGCCAACGGCGCGCAGATCATGTTCGACCAGTTCATCTCTTCGGGTGAATCGAAATGGCTGCGCATGTCCGGCCTCGTCTGCCTGCTGCCCCACGGCTACGAAGGGCAAGGCCCGGAACACTCGTCCGCGCGCCTCGAACGCTTCCTGCAGATGTGCGGACAGGACAACTGGATCGTCGCCAACTGCTCGACCCCGGCGAACTATTTCCACATCCTGCGCCGGCAGCTGCACCGCACCTACCGCAAGCCGCTCATCCTGATGACGCCGAAATCGCTTCTGCGCCACAAGATGTGCATATCCAAGGCCGAGGAATTCACCACCGGCAGCAGCTTCCACCGCGTGCTGTGGGACGATGCCCAGTACGGCAACTCGGACACCAAGCTGAAATCGGACGACAAGATCAAGCGCGTCGTCATGTGCTCGGGCAAGGTCTATTTCGACCTGCTGGAAGAACGCGACAATCGCGGGCTGGACGATGTCTATATCCTGCGCGTCGAACAGTTCTACCCGTTCCCTGCCATCTCGATGGTCAAGGAACTGGAACGCTTCAAGAAGGCCGAGATGGTCTGGTGCCAGGAAGAGCCCAAGAACCAGGGCGCCTGGAGCTTCATCGAGCCCAACATCGAATGGGTGCTGCAACGCATCAAGGCCAAGCATACCCGTCCGGTCTATGCCGGGCGCTCCGCCTCCGCCTCGCCCGCAACGGGCCTCGCAAGCCAACACAAGGCCCAACAAGAAGCGCTGGTCGACGCCGCGCTGACGATCGAAGGATAAGACGTAATGACCACCGAAGTACGCGTGCCCACGCTGGGCGAATCCGTGACCGAAGCCACCGTCGCCACCTGGTTCAAGAAAGCCGGCGACACGGTGGAGGCCGACGAGATGCTGTGCGAGCTGGAAACCGACAAGGTCACCGTCGAGGTGCCCTCGCCCGCCGCCGGCACCCTGGCCGAGATCGTCGCACAAGAGGGCGAGACCGTGGGCGTCGACGCCCTGCTGGCCACCCTGTCCGAAGGCGACAGCGGCTCCGCCTCCGCGCCGAAGAAGGCCGAGAAGAAAGAAGATAAAAGCACCGAGTCCGAATCCGCCAAGCCGGCCAGCGGCAACAGCGGCGGTACGGACGGCGGCAATATCGACGTGATGGTGCCGACCTTGGGCGAATCCGTGTCCGAGGCGACCGTCTCGACCTGGTTCAAGAAAGCCGGCGACACCGTCAGCCAGGATGAAATGCTCTGCGAGCTTGAAACCGACAAGGTCTCGGTCGAGGTCCCCTCGCCCGCCGCCGGCACGCTGACCGAGATCCTCGCCAACGAGGGCGAGACGGTCCAGGCGGGCGGCAAGCTTGCCGTGCTGTCCGGCAGCGCCGATGGCGCGGTCGAACCCGCCGAACGTCCCGATGGCGACGCGGCCGGGTCGACGGCGGACGAACCGGCCACGGCCAATGGCGGCCAGTACACCACCCCGCCCCCGGGCCGCGACGTCGAGGATGCGCCCTCGGCGAAAAAGGCGATGGCCGAAAAGGGCCTCAGCAGCGACCAGGTGCAAGGCTCTGGCCGCGATGGCCGCGTGATGAAAGAGGACGTGGCCCGCGCCGCAGCCGCCGCCAGCAGCGCCGCACCCGCCGCCGCGTCGGCCCCCGCACAGGCGCCCCGCGCACCGGTGTCGGCCGAGGATGCCAGCCGCGAGGAACGGGTCAAGATGACCCGTCTGCGCCAGACCATCGCGCGCCGCCTCAAGGACAGCCAGAACACCGCCGCCATGCTCACCACCTATAACGAGGTGGACATGACCGAGGTGATGGCCCTTCGGAACGAGTACAAGGACGAGTTCCTCAAGAAGCACGGCGTCAAGCTGGGCTTCATGTCCTTCTTCACCAAGGCCTGCTGCCACGCACTGAAAGAGGTTCCGGAAGTCAACGCCGAGATCGACGGCACCGACATCGTCTACAAGAACTTCGTGCATATGGGCATCGCCACCGGCACGCCCACCGGCCTCGTGGTCCCCGTGATCCGCGACGCCGACGCGCTCGGCTTTGCCGACATCGAGAAAGCCATCGCCGAAAAAGGCGCCCGCGCCCGCGACGGCAAGCTCTCCATGGCGGAAATGCAGGGCGGCACCTTCACCATCTCCAACGGCGGCGTCTACGGCTCGCTGATGTCCTCGCCCATCCTCAACCCGCCGCAATCGGGCATTCTGGGCATGCACAAGATCCAGCAGCGCCCCATGGTGGTGAACGGCGAGATCAAGGCGCGGCCCATGATGTACCTCGCCCTCAGCTACGACCACCGCATCGTCGACGGCAAGGGCGCCGTGACCTTCCTGGTGCGTGTGAAGGACGCGCTGGAAGATCCGAGAAGGTTGTTGATGGATCTGTGACGTCGCGCGTGGGTTTTCACCCACCCTACGAGTTTGCGTAGGGTGGGGTTTCACCCCACCATTCCGCAACACCAATGCGTAAAGGCGACCCACCCCATGACCACCCAACTCCTCCTCCGCTACGACAGCTTCGACCAGGGCACCCACGACTCCCATGCCGAGGACCGGGCCAACGCCGGTCTCACCCAGCTTCAGATGTGGCGCGAGGGCACGGGCACCCGCTGGATCCTCTTCGGCGTCAATGACGTGGCCCGCGCCAAGGCATGGGTCGACAAGGAAACCGGCCTCGGGCACGGCCCCGCCGCCTCCCACATGCTGGAGACGGCATGAGCCAAGAGCTACCCGCCCCGGCCCGCGAGCCGGGGCCTCTCGCCCACACAGAGGTCCCGGGTCAAGCCCGGGACGCAGCCCACTGATGCCCCCTTCCGCCGGATACGCCCGCGCCGTCGCCGCACGCCGCGCGTTTCGCCTGCCGGGCTATCCGACGCTGGCCGAGGAAGGCTTTGACGGCGAGTATGTCTCGCCCATCCAGATGACCTCCGGCAGCCTCACCGGCCCTATGCTGGTGTCCAAGGACTGGCTCGATGCCCCGTCCGTGCGTCGCCACCGCGCGGAACTCACTCGGCAAGGCTACCTCTCCACCAACCCCTTCAACCGCGTGATCGACAAGGTGCTGGCGCTGCTGAACCTCACCCGCGCCGACATCTACATCACCCCGGTCTTTCACCTGCTGACGCCGCAGCGCTCCTCCACCATCCCCCCGGCCCACGCCCGCGCCAGCTGGGAAACCATCGGCCAGCACGAACGCCTCGGCCGCCGCCCCATCGCGCTCGGCCACGATGCCGCCCGTGTTCTGAAACATTTCAACGTGCCGCACATCCGCGCGCCCCACCCCTCGGCCCGCACCGGCACTTTTGACGCCAAGGCCCAAGCCATAGCAGAGGCGATTCAAGCCGCATGACACCAGAACTCACCGTCCTCACCCTCGCCGCCCTGTTGCAGGTGGTGCAATTCGCCCTCTACGCCGTGCCCGCCAACATGGAGCTCGGCCCCGGCTACACCACCTCGGCCCGCGACCGTGAACCCTCGCGCCAGATGTCCGACCGCACCGCCCGTCTGGGCCGCGCGATGGACAACCATTTCGAGGGGCTGATCCTTTTCACCATCGCCTGCGTCGTGATCGCCGTCTCGGGCCAGTCCACCTGGGTCACCACGACCTGCGCCTGGGCCTACCTCATTGCCCGCATCGCCTATATCCCGGCCTATTACCTCGGCCTGCGTCCGTGGCGATCGCTGATCTGGATGGTGGGCTTCGCCGCCACGGCCCTCATGTACCTGGCCGCGCTGCTGTGATCCGCCCTCTCGCCCTCGCCCTGGCGATCACCGCCACGCCGTCCGCCGCCGAATTCGTGATCGAGGAAAACACGTATTTCGTCATGCACCGCGACTACCACCACAAGACCAACAGTTTCACCGACGGCGCTCCCGAGGGCGAAGGCGACGGCTGTTTCCAGATCACACGCGTCGACCTGCCGGGCAAATCCATCGACTTCACCCTCGTCAGCGGCACGATCACGCCCTGGTGGTCGGACGGCGAAACCTTCCATCCCGGTTTCCAGAACGCTTTCGTCCCCGCCATCGGCTTCATGGAAAACAACCCCGACGCCGCGTGGACGGATCTTCTGCACCAAATCCTGAAAACCGTACCGGACTGCGCCCCGCCCGCGTCGTGACACCGCAACACAAAAAGCATAGGTTCGGGATCAACACGCCCGACACGCGAAGGAGAATATCAAATGGCATCCTATGACGTCATCGTAATCGGTTCTGGCCCCGGCGGTTATGTCGCCGCGATCCGCTGCGCCCAGCTTGGCCTGAAAACCGCCTGCGTCGAAGGCCGCGAAACCTTGGGCGGCACCTGCCTCAACGTGGGCTGTATTCCGTCCAAGGCCCTTCTGCACGCGTCGCACATGCTGCACGAGGCGGAGCACAACTTCGCATCGATGGGTCTCAAGGGCAAAAGCCCCTCGGTCGACTGGAAACAGATGCTCTCCTACAAGGACGACACCATCGGCCAGAACACCAAGGGCATCGAGTTCCTGTTCAAGAAGAACAAGATCGACTGGCTCAAGGGCTGGGGATCCATCCCCGAGGCGGGCAAGGTCAAGGTCGGCGACGACACGCACGAGGCCAAGAACATCATCATCGCCACCGGCTCCGAGGTCAGCACCCTGCCCGGTGTCGAGATCGACGAGAAAACCGTCGTCTCGTCCACCGGCGCGCTGGAACTGCCCAAGGTGCCCAAGAAACTGGTCGTCATCGGCGCCGGCGTCATCGGGCTGGAGCTTGGCTCGGTCTATTCCCGCCTGGGGTCCGAGGTGACGGTCGTGGAATATCTCGACCATGTCACCCCCGGCATGGATGGCGAGGTGCAAAAGAACTTCCACAAGCTGCTGAAAAAGCAGGGGCTAAACTTCATCATGGGCGCCGCCGTGCAGAGCGTCGAAGCGATGACGACCAAGGCCAAGGTCACCTACAAGCTGCGCAAGGACGACAGCGAGGAAACGCTCGATGCCGACGTCGTGCTGATTGCCACGGGGCGCAAGCCGTTCACCGACGGGCTGGGGCTCGATGGCCTCGGCGTCGAAATGACCGAGCGCGGCCAGATCAAGACCGACGACCACTGGCAGACCAACGTCAAGGGTGTCTACGCCATCGGCGACTGCATCTCGGGCCCGATGCTGGCCCACAAGGCCGAGGACGAGGGCATGGCCGCCGCATCCGTCATCGCGGGCCAGCACGGTCACGTGAATTACGGCGTCATCCCCAGCGTGATCTACACCCACCCCGAGGTCGCCGCCGTCGGCAAGACCGAGGAGCAACTGAAGGAAGAAGGCCGCGCCTACAAGGCCGGCAAGTTCTCCTTCATGGGCAATGGACGGGCCAAGGCCAACTTTGCCGCCGACGGTTTCGTCAAGATCCTCGTGGACAAGGAAACCGACCGCATCCTCGGCGCGCATATCATCGGCCCGATGGCCGGCGATTTGATCCACGAGATCTGCGTCGCCATGGAATTCGGCGCCGCGGCCGAGGACCTGGCCCTGACCTGCCACGCCCACCCGACCTATTCCGAGGCCGTGCGCGAAGCCGCGCTGGCCTGCGGCGACGGGCCGATCCACTCGTGATGCTAAATGCGGGCGGGGTCCGCCCCGCCCGTCCAATTACAAGCCCGGTCCGGCATCTCGTAGGGAGGGTGAAAACCCCCGCGCCGGACCGCGGCGCGGCGGTGCAGCACGCTGCACCTTGATTCCGCGCGGGACGTTCGCTTTGCGGGACAATCCGGGCATTCGCTGCGGGACAATGAGCGACCGCTTCTGGCGCGAAACTAGGCGAGGTAAAATGCGATAGATAGTACCCTGGTTTGCTAGTACGAGGTCGACGAGGCAGTTTATCGCGCTTGACGACATCGTGCTTAAGTTGTCGCGCAAACCCAGGAGAATACAGCATGCCGACGGTAACCCTAGAGCTTCGTGGCGATCAGATCGGGCGTTATACAAGCTTTTCAGGCTCGGGGAACGGGATAGAGAGGGTTGTAACCGTCAACGGGGTCGAAGCTCTTGGTACGCCGGACCAGTTATTCACGGTCGTCGTAGAACAGGTAAACGCGGGAGTCACCGAGTTTCAGAACGGGCAATTCATAACGATTCTGGATTCGGACGACAACATCGTGATGCCGCGAACCGGTGTGCAACCCGACATTGAGCAGGGCCGCGGCGCGGGCGATGAGCACCTTCTCCTCGCTGGGCAGCCTTTCCTCATAGATCTCGGCGGGGTTCCCGTCGGGCCGTCAACGATCACTTATACCGAGGCCGACGAAATCGGGTCTCCGGATGGCGATGATGATGGGAATCTTGATTTTGACGACTTCCCGTGTTTTGCGCCTGGTACGCTGATAGCGACGCCATCTGGCCAGATCGACATTGCGGAACTGCACGTGGGTGATCTGGTCAAAACATTGGATCATGGGAGCGTTCCGATCACCTGGATAGGTCGTCGGGAGTTGGATCTGACTGCGCAAAAGATTGGAAAACCGATCATGATCAAGGACGGGTTCCTTGACCAAATGAGACCGAGTGCTGACCTTGTCGTGTCGCCAGATCATCGGATTCTGGTTTGTGATCCGTTATGTGACTTGTTGTTTGGGTACAAAAAAGTCCTCGCACCAGCGAAGGGTTTGGTCAGATTATCACGCATCCGTGAAATGAGCGGTAAGAAGAGCATCGAGTACATCACACTCTTCACCAGTCGACACGAGATCATCCTCGCAAATGGCCTGGCGGTTGAGACGCTGTATCCTGGCACACAAGCGCTGCGCCGTATCGGATCTTTGGGTCGCGCAGAAATTCTCTCTCTTTGTCCGGCCCTTCGTAACAAGGAGGCATCAATTGCCTACCCAGAGGCACGACGACTTCTGTCGGTTCAAGAAGCAAGAGCGCTCTCCGAGACTATGCGCCTCAGACGGCAGGTCATTGGTGGAGATACAAGTCGTGAAGCGACCAGTAAACTTCGCATCGTTAAGTAGCGCCATCCTCCATAACTGCGAAAGCCGCCATTCTTGCTCCCCGCAGCATCAGTCGATATGGGCTCGACGAAACTGACTTTCGCGGCAATGTGGCAAATTCTCGGCGGTGGACAGCTCGTGATGTTAAGCTTTCATGCCTCCCGTCATTTCCACCGACGCGATGCTACTGAAATACCGACGCGATACCGACGTGCCAAATCGCGTTAACCATCCCTGCACCAGCTACCACATCGTCTTCGCCGCCCTGGCGCTCCAGTCGGCGTCATACGCCGCGCCGCCCTCGTCCCCATCCGAGGCTTCAGACAGCAACTCGCCCACCGTCGGCAAGCCGTCACTGTCGTCCCGGCCCCACAACCCGGCCCGGATCGTGGCCCGGGCGCACTGGCTGTAGATCTCGGAAATCGCGATCACGATCACCGTCGCCGGGTGCTTGCCTTTTTGTTCGAACCGGGCGCGCAACCCCTCGTCGGCGGTCAGCTTCGCGGTGCCATTCACCCGAACCACGGTGTTCGACCCCGGCACCATGAACATCAACGACACGCGCCCGTCCGACACGATATTCCTCAGCGAATCCAGACGGTTGTTCCCGCGCCAATCGGGCATCGCCAATGTGCGCTCGTCCAGGTCCATCACCACTGGGCCGTCATCCCCACGCGGGCTGCCATCGGTTCCGTCCGGCCCAACCGTGCTCAGCACGCAATAGCGCGAGGTCATGATCCACTGCCGGTAAAGCAGCGTCAGCCGATGCACCACCTTGCGCGTGCTGGCCGCGCCGGGCGAGCCGTAGAGCGCTTCCAGCGTCTTGATATCGTTAATGAACTCCATCCGGATCGAACCCCGCTTCGCGCATCAGTCGGTTGGAATTGCTCTCGACAGTATCTTCCAGCCGCGCCATGAACTCGTCCTTCGGCAATCCCGCCTCGATCGCCGGCAGGAACTCCACCACCCCGGTCCCGGGATGGCGCATGATCCCCTTGCGCGGCCAGACCAGGCCGACATTCGTTGCCACCGGAATGCACTCCTGTGCCATCTCTTCATAGAGGATCGCCGACCCCACCTTGTAGGGCGCCTTGACCCCTGGTGCGATGCGCGTGCCTTGCGGGTAAATGATCAACTGTCCGGGCCGCAACCGCCCTCGGCCCACATCCGCGATCATCTTCTTGATCGCCTGGCTGCGCTTGCCCCGATCCACGGGAACGCAGCCCAGCTTCATCGCGTATTGGCCGATGATCGGCGCGTACATCAACTCGCGTTTCATGATGAACTTGCCTGCCGGGACACTGGCGAAAATCAGGATAATATCGAGGAATGACTGGTGCTTGGCGACTATCAGGCACTCTTGCGTGGGCGGTGTGCCGCGCACTTCGGTCCTCAGCCCCACCATCCAGCGGCCCGTCCAGCGGACCCAGGCGCACCACGCCTTGCACGCTGCGTTCGCGCCCCGGGACGAGACCAGCGCCCAAGGCAGGAACACGATCCCGATGGGCAGCATCATGAAATAGATCTGGCCCACGTAGATCGCCGAACGGACCCATTGAATGGCATATCTCATGGCGTGTCCTTCAACGTCTTGCGGGCCGCCGCCTGGGTCGCGGCAAAGGCGACCGCAGCGGCCAGCGGCGGGATCACCAGCAGCCACAGCCACTGCCAGCCGCGAAAGCCCAAACCTGTCAGGAAACCGCCCTCTTCCTGTGCCGCGGGCAACAGGAACACCGCCACCCCGGCCGCCACCGTGCCTACGGCGCCTCCGGTCAGGGCCCGCAGCGTGAATCGCCGCACGAAGGCCTGCGCGATATAGCTGTCCCGCGCGCCCACAAGGCGCAGCACGCCGATCACCTGCGTGTTCGCCGCAAGCGCGGCATTGGCCGCCAGCGTGATCATCGCCGCCGTCGCCGCCCCGATCAGCAGAATGGATATGTAGCCCAGCATACGCAGGCGCGTCGCGGCACTCACCAGCGGCCGGCGCCACCGGGTATGGTCATCCAGGATCGCCCCCGGCACCTCGGCCGACAGCCGCAGGCGCAGGCCGCCAGCATCGAACCCCTCGCCCTCCTCGACAACCTCTATCAGCTGTGGGATCGGCAGGGTATCCACCGGCAGGTCGGGGCCGAACCACGGCTCCAGCAAGGCCCGCTGTTCGTCGGGGTCCAGCGCCCGGGCCGAGGCGACGCCTTTGGTCGTCTGAAGTATCTTCAGCGTGGCCGCGGTCTGTGCCGCCATCTGGCCCTCGGGCGCGGAAATCCGGATGGTCGAGGATCGGGCCAGTTCCGATCCCCAGCGATCGGCCAGCCGCCCGGTCGCCATCGACAGGGCCAGTGCGAACACCGCCAGAAACGCCATAGCGCCTGCGCTGAACACCGTAAGCGAGGCCGTGAATCCTGTGGGCGGCACGACCCGGTCGGCCTGCGCATCGCCCATGACGAACTCGGTCACGCGGTTGAAATCCAGCTTCACAGGTCCGCCCCCGCCAGTTGCAGCCGCCGGTTCGAGATCCGCAGCACCCTTGCCTGGACATGGGTTTTCGCGGCCCGGATCAGGGCAAGGTCATGGGTGGCGACCATGATCGTCTTGCCCATCCGGTTCAGCTCGATCAGCAGGCGCAGCAGACGCTGCGACATTTCCCAGTCGACGTTGCCCGTGGGCTCGTCGGCCAGAACCGCGTCCGGCGACATGATGATGGAACGCGCCAGCGCCGCCCGCTGACGTTCCCCACCCGACAGCTCCGGCGGCAGGGCGTCGGCCCGCGCCTTGAGACCCACCCAGCCGATCAGTTCATTGAGGTTCGCAGACTCGCCCAGCAGGTCGCGCCCCGACACCATCAGTGGCAACGAGATGTTGTCGGCCACGCTCATATGGTCGAGAAACTGGCAATCCTGATGCACCACCCCGATCCGCCGCCGTGCATAGGCGATGTCGTCCCGCTCCATCGCGCGCACATCCGTGTCGAACAGCCGGACCTCGCCGGCGGTGGGCATCAGGGCCCCGTAACACAGCTTCAGAAGCGTGGTCTTGCCGGATCCCGACGGGCCGGTCAGGAAATGAAATGACCCGGCCTGCAGCTTGAGCGAGACATCACTCAGCAGTTCCCCCCCGCCATAGCTGTAGGCGACGTTTTCCAGCTCGATCACTTCGACCCCCGATGCGTTTTGCCCTTCATGCCCCACAGGACACACTTGTGCAACGACTACGGTACTTCGGTGATTGCCCCCTTTCCCGGTCCGGTATTTGTGCGTAAGGTACGCCAAACGATAGGCTGGGGTATGCCGGTCAGGCGGAAGGCAGCGGGTGGCAAGATGCGGTTGATATGCCCGAATTGCGGGGCACAATACGAAGTCCCTACGGAAGTCATTCCCACAAGCGGGCGCGACGTGCAATGTTCCGATTGCGGAACCACCTGGTTCCAGCACCATCCCGACCATGCGCCCGAAGAGTCTGCGGCAGCTGCAGATGATCTTGCCAGTCAGGAGCAGTACGAGCCAGAAGACATGTCCTCCGGGCTTGACCCCGAGGCTGACTATGGTGCGGAAGACGAGGAAGACGACGCCCTCTCGGCCAGCGGCGACGTCAGACCTGACGCGACCCCGCCGGCGGACGACGATGACAGGTCCGAGGACGAGGATACTCCGGAAGACCACACCGCACCCGCAACCGACCACAAGCGGCGCGAGATCGACCCCGCCGTGGCCGATGTTCTTCGCGAAGAAGCCGAGCGTGAATCCCGTGCGCGCGAACAAGACAACCGCGGGACCGTCGAGACCCAGCAGGAGCTTGGACTTCAGGACACCGACAAAGACGCCCAGCGCCGCTCGGAAGAGGCCCGCGCCCGTATGGCCCGCCTGCGTGGCGAACCCGAGGCGCAAAAAACTGATGCCGAGATGGACGAGATCGATCCCTCGTCGCGCAGCAACCTGCTGCCCGATATCGACGAGATCAACTCGTCGCTTGACTCCGACGGCAAGAAAGAAGAGCCGCGCTCCGTGTCATCGCCCGCCGAGACCACCGGTGCCCACGGAAAAAGCGGCTTCCGCTCCGGGTTCCGGCTGGCGGTCATCGTCGCGGTTCTGGCCTTGCTGCTCTACGTTTTCGCGCCGCAATTGTCCGGTGCGGTCCCGAAGCTGGCCGATCCGCTGGCGGGTTACGTCGAGATGGTGAATTCCTGGCGTGCCGGTCTCAACGACCTCATTCAGGACGTGGCCACCTCGTTGTCCGAAGACGGTGCCGCCGACGGCTGATAAGGTGCCGCGGATGCTGTGCAGCGCGCGCCGGAGTTTCGTCGCAGTTCAGAACCGGTCCAGAAGCCGCCGCAGGTAATCAAGCTCGACCTCGGGTCGCGCCGTATCGCCCGACCGGCGACGGATCTCGTCCAATAGCTCTCCGGCACGGCGATACACGTCTTCCCGTGCGGTGAACTCGCCCTGGTCCCCGGCCAGCCCGCGCTGTGACCGGCCAAGCGGATCCTGCTCGCCGAACTGGCCCGGTGTCTGGCTTTGCGCCTGGCCTTGGCCCGGCTGGGACTGGCTGTTCTCGGCCATTGCCTCGCCCAGGCTGCGCATCCCATCGCGCAGGGCGTCCATCGCCTCGGCCTGCCGGTCGATCGCCTCGGGAAGGTCGTCGCCCCGCAGCGCTTCCTCTGCACCTTCCATGGCGCGTCCGGCCCGGTCCAGCGCCTCGCGGGCATCTTCCCCGGCTTCACCGCCGACATTGGGCAGACCCTGCCGCTGGCGTTCCAACTCGCGCCGCAGCGCCTCCTGCCGGTCCGACAGGGCGCCGGCGCCGTTGCCCTGCTGCCCTTCGGCGGACTGGTTGCCTTGGCCCTGACCGGGTTGCTGACCCTGTTGCTGGCCTTGGCCTTGCCCTTGCTGCTGACCCTGACCCTGCTGTTGGCCCTGTCCTTGTTGCGAGTGCTGCTGGCCCTGCCCCTGGCCGCCGTTGCGGCCCTCGTTGCCCTGCGACTCCCCGGCCTGCGCGCCGGGATTGAACTGTTCCTGCAAATCCCGGAACGCCTCGTCCGACAGGCCCTGCTGGTCACGCAGCGTTTCGGCCAGACCTTCCATCGCCTGCTGGCCGGGATTGTCACCGCCCTGCCCCTGCTGACCCTCGGTCACGCGCAGGTTCTCCATCATCTGCTGGAACTCTTCCAGCGCCTGCTGCGCCTCGGCGAACCGGCCCTGCTCCATCAATTCCTGGATACGGTCCATCATGTCTTGCAGATCCTGGTCGGTCAGGGCCTGCATGTTCTCGGACTTGCCGCGGTCAGGTTCGTCCGTCTGATCGCCCTCGCGCTGTGCCATCTGCGATTTCTGGCGCAGGTAATCTTGCGTCGCGTCGCGCAATTCCTGCATCAGCCGCGCGATCTCTTCTTCGCTGGCGCCGTTGCGCATGGCCTCGCTCAGCCGTTCCTGCGCGGCGCGCATCCGCTCCAGCGCGTCGCCGATATCGCCATCCTCCAACAGCACGGCCAGATCCCACAGCGCCTGCGCCAGTTCATCCTGCGTCTCGTCGGTCAGGCTGTCATGGTCGATGAACGTCTCCAGCCGCCGCAGGATCACCCGCAGCTTCAGATAGGCCGTCTCGGATTTGAAAAGCCCCTCCTCGGGGTTGTGCGACACCGCCCGCAGCATCTGGCTGACACGTCTGGCGTTGGATTTCGCCCAGAGCAGATCCCGCCGCTGTTCGATCACCGACGCGGCCATCGGATCGAAGAACCGCCGCGCCGGCAGATCCATCACCAGCGGCGCGCTTTGCCCCGTCTGGTCGCGCTCGTCCCGAACGTTCAGCGTCAGGCGCACCGGCAGATGCGCCCACGGATGCTCTGACAGGTTCTCTATCAAGGTCTCGGTAAAGTCCGCGCGGTCCCCGGTGATCGGCAGCGGCAGGTCCAGCACGATCGGCTC
This sequence comes from Roseovarius sp. SK2, assembly GCF_028807495.1. Classification (NCBI taxonomy): domain Bacteria; kingdom Pseudomonadati; phylum Pseudomonadota; class Alphaproteobacteria; order Rhodobacterales; family Roseobacteraceae; genus Roseovarius; species Roseovarius sp. SK2. Next base: position 235,038 of record NZ_JARAMK010000007.1, on the reverse strand, counting down.
GCGCGCATCGGGTTCGGCCGTCAGGCCATGGCGCCGGTCGACCTCGTCCAGCGCCAGTTCGAACGTCGCGGTGCCACCGGCCACGCCATGATCGTCGCTGGCCGCGAAAGGCTGACTCATCTGCCCGTCGAACGTGACCTCCAAACCTTCCGAGATCGACGCCTCGGGTGGCGCGTCGGGCAGTGCCGTGATCGTCCATTCCTCGCCGCCGGGCCCATCAATCCGCAACGTCCCGTCCTGTGCGATCTCGAAGCTCTGCTCGATGTCCGTGGCCGGCGGAATGTCCTCGGTCCGGCCCGAGACCGTTTCGGTCATGCTCAGCGCGCCCACCTCGCCGTAAAAGCGCAGCGTGACCAAGCTGCCTTCGGGGGCGCTGAACGCCCCGTCCTGATCGTTCAGGTAAAGGCTCGGCAACTCGGTATAGGCCGGCGGCTCGATCCAGCCTTCCCAAGTCGGTCCGCTGGCCAGCGCCGCACCACTGGCGGGGGCCATCTGCGACACCGTACCGGCCCGCCAGACGGATCCGAACAAAACCGCCACGACCAGCGCCAACAGGGCGACATAGCGAAGCCCGAACGGATCCCGGCGCGACAGTCTCAGGTCGGGTTCGACCGCTTTCGCACCGGCGGCGCGGGCTTCCATCCGTGCGATATGCGCCCGCCACAGGGCCTGCGACCCCGTGTCGCCGTCACCGATGGCCTGCCTGTCGGCAAGTGTCGCCAGCGGATGTCCCGGCAACACGCCGTCCATCCGTCGAATCGCCTCTTCGCGCGACGGCCAGTCGAACCGGCGCGCCCCGTGCACCGCGAAGCCCAGCGCGGCCAGCCCAGAAACGATGGCCAGCGTCCAGACGATTTCCACCGGCGCAAGGTCGTGCAGCCCAAGCATCAAGGCGGCGCACACCGCGATAACCACGCTCCAGAGCGGCCAGAACGCCCGAACCAGACGCTCGGCAATCAGCCCGGCCCAAGTCAGCATCAAGGGCCGCTTCAGCCGCCTGATGACCTTGTTGAACGTGGTGTTGTCAGATTGTGCCATGCATCCCTGCGGTTGGATTGCGAACGCGCCCGTCGCGTCACAACCATGCAGGGATGGTATCGCGATTTATCATCTCGTCAAAGGTCGGCCGGGGCCTGATGACGGCAAATTGATGCTCATGCACCAGAACTTCCGGAACCAGCGGCCTTGTATTGTACTCGCTGCTCATGACCGCACCATATGCGCCCGCGCTGCGGAACGCCACAAGGTCGCCCTCGCCCACATGCGGCATGACCCGTTCCTTGGCGAAAGTATCGCCCGATTCGCAGACCGGTCCGACGATGTCGTACTTGGCCGGCTCCGCGCCCGGCGCTGGCTCCTTCACCGGGACAATATCGTGGTAGGCGTCGTACATCGCGGGGCGGATCAGGTCGTTCATCGCCCCGTCGAGGATCAAGAAATCACGCCCTTCGCCCGATTTCACGTAAATCACCTTGCTGACAAGGATACCGGCATTGCCCGCCACCAGCCGCCCCGGCTCGATCTCGATCTCGCAGCCAAGGTGCCCGACCGTTTCGCGGATCATAGCCCCGTAATCCGTGGGCAGCGGCGGCGCCGCGTTCGACCGTTCATAGGGGATGCCAAGCCCACCGCCCATATCAAGGCGCGATATCTCGTGACCATCCGCCCGCAACACTTCGGTCAGCTCCGCAACCTTCTGATACGCCAGCCGGAACGGCTCCAGATCGGTCAGTTGGCTGCCGATATGCACGTCGATCCCGATCACCTTGAGCCCCGGCAACCGCGCGGCTTCGGCATAGACTTCGCGCGCGCGCGCAATCGGGATGCCGAACTTGTTCTCGCTCTTGCCGGTCGCGATCTTGGCATGGGTCTTCGCGTCCACGTCCGGGTTCACCCGCACCGTGATCGGCACCTCCACACCCAGCGACACCGCCACCTCCGACAGCGCGGCCATCTCCGGCTCGCTCTCGACATTGAACTGCCGCACGCCGCCTTCCAGCGCGATGCGCATTTCATCGCGGGTCTTGCCAACACCAGAAAACACGATTTTCTCGCCCGGCACACCCGCCGCCTTGGCGCGCAGGTATTCGCCGGCTGAGACCACGTCCATCCCCGCGCCCAGACCCGCCAGCGTCTTCAGGATCGCCTGGTTGCTCGCCGCCTTCATCGCGTAGCACACCAGATGCGGCATCCCGTCCAGCGCCTCGTCGAACAGCCGGAAATGCCGCGTCAGCGTCGCGGTCGAATAGCAATAGAACGGCGTGCCAACCTCGGCGGCAATCTCGGCCACCGGCACATCCTCGGCATGAAGCTCGCCGTCTCGGTAAAGAAAATGATCCATCGCCCGCTTTTTCTTGCTGAAAATACTCAATACTCGGCGGGTCTCACCCGCGCCGCATCCTCAGAAACAGATAAAGCGGCAAACCGCAACTCACCCCGATGCAGAACGTCGCGGGTATCGCGATCAGGCGCAGCCAGTCGCGCGCCTTTGCCGTTTCCCAGATCACCCAGAGGGTCAGTGCGACGGCAGCAATCGTCAGGTCCCAGACCAGCCCGCTGGTCGCGGCATTGGCATGCCACGCCTCCACCATGCCCATCAGGCTGTACCCGTTGGCGTTGAACCACGCCACGAACCACGCCATCGGGTGGATTGCCCCCCAGGTAGCCAAGGCCAGGAAAACGTACTTCAAAACACCGTGCCCACGTGGACCGACACGTTACCGCTGACGACCGACGTGCCCACACTGGCCCGCGATCCGTTTGTGCCCACGGTCAGCGACCCGTTCAGGTTTGGCCGCACCGGTGTGGGATCATTCCGCGCCACGGTATCGTCTGGCTCGGTGCCGGGCGGGATCGGCTCGCCATCCACGCCGCATGCTGCGACCAGAATCAGGCCCAGACATGCAATCACACGTTTCATCCCAGGATCTCCTTCCAGCGATCAACCTGCATGCGCACCTGCTCGGGCGCGGTCCCGCCATAGCTCATGCGCGAGGCGACCGAGTTGTGCACACCCAGCACATCATAAACCGTTTTGTCGATATCTCCATGCACGGATTGCATCTCCTCCAGGCTCAGCTCCGGCAGGTCGCATCCCTTCGCTTCCGCCTTGGCCACCAGCGCGCCGGTCACGTGATGCGCGTCGCGGAACGGCAGGCCCAGCACCCGCACCAGCCAGTCCGCAAGGTCCGTCGCGGTCGAGAACCCCGCACCCGCCGCCGCCTCCAGCGCGTCGCGGTTGGCCGACATGTCGCGGACCATCCCCTCCATCGCGGCCAGCGCCAGCATCAGGTTGTCCGCGGCGTCAAAGACCTGCTCCTTGTCCTCCTGCATGTCCTTGGAATAGGCCAGCGGCAGGCCCTTCATCACCGTCATCAGCGCCACGTTCGCCCCGAAAATGCGCCCGATCTTGGCGCGGATCAGCTCGGCGGCATCGGGATTCTTCTTCTGCGGCATGATGCTCGACCCGGTCGAGAACCGGTCGCTCAGCGTCACGAAGCGAAACTGCGCCGAAGACCAGATCACCAGTTCCTCGGCCGTCCGGCTCAGGTGCATGGCGCAAATGCTGGCCACGGACAGGAACTCCAGCGCGAAATCCCGGTCACTGACCGCGTCGAGGCTGTTGGCCGCCGGTCTATCAAACCCAAGCTCCTTCGCCGTCATGTCCCGATCGATGGGAAAGGACGTCCCGGCCAGGGCCGCCGCGCCCAGCGGGCATTCGTTCATCCTCGTGCGGGCATCGCGGACACGGGACAGATCCCGCCCGAACATCTCGACATAGGCCATCATGTGATGGCCCCACGTCACCGGCTGCGCCACCTGCAGATGCGTGAACCCCGGCATCACCCAATCCGCACCGGCCTCGGCCTGAGCGAGGCACGCTTTCATCAGCGCCACCAATGCCGCATCGCAGGCATCGAGCTGATCGCGCACCCACAGCTTGAAATCCGTCGCCACCTGGTCATTCCGGCTGCGCCCCGTGTGCAGCCGCCCCGCCGGCTCGCCTATCACCTCCTTCAGCCGCGCCTCGACATTCATGTGAATGTCCTCCAGCGCCTTCGAGAACGGGAACTCCCCGCTTTCGATCTCTGACAACACCGTGAGCAGGCCTTCCCGCATCGCCTCGGCATCGCTATCACTGACGATACCTGTCGCGGCCAACATGGCCGCATGGGCGCGCGACCCGGCGATATCCTGCGCCGCGAGGCGCTTGTCGAAATCTATCGAGGCATTAATTGCCTCCATGATCGCATCGGGCCCGGCGGCGAACCGGCCGCCCCACATCTTGTTAGAGGTCTTGTCTGTCATGTCCCAACTCTTCGGAGGCGCTATGAATTCGCTGAAGTCCATCGTCCTTTATATGGCCCTCGCAGTCGGTGCAAACGGCGCAGCGGCCCAGACCGCGGATATTGCCGACCTGCGCGACGGCGACATGAAAAAGCTGGTGGTGCATTCCGAGGCCAAGGCGGTGCCTTCCGAGGCCTTCAAGTCCGAGGATGGCGGCGACCTGACCCTGTCGGACTACGAAGGCAAGATCACCCTGGTCAATTTCTGGGCCACGTGGTGCGCCCCCTGCCGCCACGAGATGCCGATGCTGTCGGACCTGCAAGACCAACTCGGCGGCAAGGATTTCGAAGTCGTCACCATCGCCTCGGGCCGCAACGCACCCGCCGCGATGGAAAAGTTCTTCGACGAGATCGGCGTCGACAACCTGCCGCTTCACGCCGACCCCAAGATGGGCCTCTCGCGCCAGATGGGCGTGCTGGGCCTGCCCGTCACGGTCATCCTCGACCGCGAGGGCCGCGAGATTGCCCGGCTTCAGGGCGATGCCGACTGGAGCTCGGACAGCGCCAAGTCGATTCTGCAGGCGCTGATCGACGCCGGCGCCTGACGCTCGCGCTTGCCCGGTGGCGTGAATCGCTCTAAACGCCCAAACATGCTCGACGATGCCGACGATATCCACCCGCTCTTTGCCGGCGCTCCGAAAACCACGGAGTTCCGCAAGCTGCGCAAACGCATCGTGCGCCAGGCGCGCGAGGCGACAGAGCAATACGGCATGGTCGAGAAGGACTCCCGCTGGCTGGTTTGCCTGTCCGGCGGCAAGGACAGCTATACCCTGCTGGCCGTCCTGCACGAGCTTAAGTGGCGCGGCCTTCTGCCCGTCGATATCCTCGCCTGCAATCTAGACCAGGGCCAACCCGGCTTTCCGGCGACCGTCCTGCCCAAGTTCCTCGAGGACATTGGCGTGCCCCATCGGGTCGAGTACCAGGACACCTATTCCGTCGTCGTCGACAAGGTGCCGCAGGGCCGCACCTATTGCGCGCTCTGCTCGCGGCTACGCCGCGGCCATCTCTACCGCATCGCGCGCGAAGAAGGCTGTTCCGCCGTGGTGCTGGGTCATCACCGCGACGACATCCTCGAGACGTTTTTCATGAATCTCTTTCACGGCGGGCGTCTGGCCACCATGCCGCCCAAGCTGGTGAACGAGGAAGGCGACCTTTTCGTCTACCGTCCGCTGGCCCATGTGGCCGAGGCCGATTGCGAGCGGTTCGCCCGCGCGATGAATTATCCCATCATTCCGTGCGATCTCTGCGGCTCCCAGGACGGGCTGCAACGCCAGCAGGTCAAACAGATCCTCGACGGCTGGGAGGCCAACAGCCCGGGCCGCCGCCAGGTCATGTTCCGGGCCCTGATGAACGCCCGGCCCTCACACCTGCTCGACCCTAAACTCTTCGATTTCGAGGGGTTAAGCCGTGACTCGCTAAAATTCGAAGGAAATGACGACGCGCTACCCAGGTTGCGTTAAGGGGCTATTGAACAACTCGGGTTAGCGTCCACTTGATCGCTTTGGACCCCGAAACATGCCCCTGAACAAATATGTGTCCTCCCTTCGCTATTCCTTCATGACGGTGCTTTCGGGCCCACAGGCGCTGGCTTTCCTTCCCGCGCTGGTGCTGGGCGGGTTCTGGCTTGGTGGCGAACCGGTCTTGTTGGCGATTGCGCTGGCGGTGCCGCTGGGTCTTGCGTGGCTGCGTCACGCCGCGCCACCTGTCGCCGTAACGCGCCGTGAAGGCGATTTCGAACATGCGCTTCAGGAAACGCTCGACGCTGCACGCAACTGCCTTCGACGCACGGGATGCGCGATCGTCGAAATCGACGACTACGAAACGCTTCTCGACCGGTACGGAACCGCGGCTGCCGATCGTATCTGCAAATGCGTGACCGACCGGCTCAAGACCGTACTGCGCGAACATGACGTCCTGCTTCCAATTTCCAAAGGGCAGTTCGGCATCATTCTTGCCCCCGTTCGCCGACTCGACTCCGAAGCCGGGCTGAAACTGGCCACCCGCCTGCAAGCCGTCGCTGAGGAGCCGATCTCACTTGATGCCACCACGATCTATGTCTCAGCCTCGGTGGGCTTCTGCCTTGACAGCTTCATTCGCGGCGGCACCGGGCGCGACCTGTCCGATGCTGCCGGTACCGCGCTGGTCGAGGCGCGCCGCCACGCCCCATCGGCCATTCGCGCCTACAGCCCCGAGTTGCGCCGGGTCTCGCCCCTGCCCGAGGGCACCGCAACAGAGGTTTTGACCGCACTGACTGATGGGCAGATAAACGCCTGGTTCCAGCCGCAGGTCTCCACCGATACCGGCGGCATTTCCGGGTTCGAGGCGCTGGCGCGGTGGGAACATCCCGTTCGCGGCCTGATTCCGCCCGCAGAGTTTCTTCCGCTCCTGCAGAAAATGGGCAAAACAGACATTCTTGGCACGAAAATCCTGCGGGACGCGCTTTCAGCGCTCAAATTCTGGGACGATGCGGGGTTCGACGTACCTCAGGTCGGTGTGAATTTCTCTGCCGGCGAACTGCGCGACCCGAAACTGGTCGACCGCCTCGCGTGGGAGCTTGACCGCTACGATATCGCGCCGACGCGATTGACGATCGAGATTCTTGAATCCGTTGTCGCCTATTCCCCCGAGGATACGATCGTGCGCAATATCAGGCGCATGGCCGAGATGGGCTGTCACATCGACCTCGACGATTTTGGCACCGGGCACGCCTCGATCTCGTCGGTCCGTCGGTTCGCTGTGCACAGGTTGAAAATCGACCGCTCGTTCGTCAAGAAACTCGATCGCGACGTCGAGCAGCAGCGCATGGTCAACGCAATCCAGCTCATGGCAGAACAGCTTGACCTCGAGACCGTAGCCGAAGGCGTGGAAACCGCGGGCGAACACGCGATGCTAGCCCAACTTGGGGTCGGCCATGTTCAGGGCTTCGGCATTGCTCGCCCCATGCCGGCTGTCAGAACAATCCAGTGGATCGGCGATCACCTTGCGCGGGTTCAGACGCCGCCACGCATCGGCCGTAGCGCCGGCTAGGCCACCCATCGCATCACTGGGCGCAATCGCATCCGTGACGCCCAAGCCCGCAACAAACCTGTCAACGGGCTTCGGTGCAAGCTGCGACACAGTTTTTCACATCACCACGAATCTGCTCTGCCCCCTTGACCTTTGCTGCTGCACTCTGTTGAACGCCCCAAACGAATGAAACTTGCACGGGTGGCCATCCACGATGGACGAACAGAACCGCAATCTCCTGCTGGCAACGGGCCTCAGCCTGTTGGTGATCCTTATCTGGTTCCTGCTTTTCCCGCCGCCCGAGCCGGAAGAGACGCCGGAGGCGACCACCACCAGCACGTCCACCACGGAAACCGGCACCACCCCGTCCGAGCCTGCGGGCGACACGGCCAGTGTGCCAAGTACGGCCGACGACACCGCCGCGACACCCGAGGCGCAACAGGCCGAAGCAGAAACCGACGACACGCCGCGCATCGAGATCGACACGCCCACCCTGCAAGGCACCGTCTCTCTGCGTGGGGGGCGGATCGACGACCTTCAACTCAAGAACTACCGCGAAACGCTCGAACCGGATGCGCCGATCGTCACGCTCCTGTCGCCCGTCGGCACCGACCGCGCCTATTATGCGCTCTTCGGCTGGGCGCCGGGCAGCGGCCTGACGCCCGACCAGGTGCCCGGCGCGAACACCGTCTGGGACGTCGAGTCCGATGGTCCGTTGACCCCCGAAAACCCGCTGGTCCTGACCTGGGACAACGGCGCTGGCCTGACCTTCCGCCGCGAAATGTCCGTCGATGACCGCTCGATGTTCAACGTCACCCAATCGGTGCAGAACACCGGCGACAACGCCGCCTCCGTCGCGCCTTACGGCATCCTCGCCCGCCACGGTTTGCCGCCGGACCTCAAGAACTTCTTCATCCTTCACGAAGGCGGCATCAGCCTGACTGACGGCGAGCTGCGCGAGATCGACTATGACGATTTCGAAGCTGCGGGCGCGCATGAGAATATCGCCCTGCAAGAGGCCGGCTGGTCCGGCTTCACCGATCACTACTGGATGACCGCGCTGATCCCCGGCCAGGCCGAAGGCTCGACCTTCTCGACCTTCCAGGACACCAACCGCAACATCTACCAGACCAACATCAAGCAGCGCACCGAAACCGTCGCGCCCGGGCAGGAAGTGACCATCCAGACCCGCCTCTTCGCCGGCGCCAAGGAATGGGAAACCATCCGGCACTACCAGAACGACGAAGGCGTGACCAAGTTCATCGATTCGATCGACTGGGGCTGGTTCTTCTTCCTGACCAAGCCGATCTTCTGGCTGCTGCACAACCTCAACGAACTCATCGGCAACATGGGCTGGGCGATCATCGCGCTGACCCTCATCATCAAGGCTGTCCTGCTGCCTCTGGCCTACAAGTCCTACGTCTCCATGGCCAAGATGAAGGAACTCCAGCCGCAGATGGAGAAGATCAAGGAAAATGCGGGCGACGACCGCCAGAAGCTCCAGAAAGAGATGATGGAGCTCTACAAGAAGGAAAAGGTCAACCCGGCCTCGGGCTGTCTGCCCATCCTGATGCAGATCCCGATCTTCTTCTCGCTCTACAAGGTGATCTTCGTAACGCTGGAGCTGCGCCACGCTCCCTGGATCGGCTGGATCGACGACCTCTCGGCACCCGACCCATCGTCGCTCTATAACCTCTGGGGCATCCTGCCCTGGGCCGCGCCCGAACCGGGCTCGATCCTGGCGTTGATCTTCATCGGCATCCTGCCGCTCTGCCTCGGCGTGTCCATGTGGTTGCAACAGAAACTGAACCCGGCGCCGACCGACCCGACGCAACAGATGATCTTCGCGTGGATGCCATGGGTCTTCATGTTCATGCTGGGCAGCTTCGCCAGCGGCCTCGTGGTCTACTGGATCGCCAACAACGTGATCACCTTCAGCCAGCAATACCTGATCATGCGCAGCCAGGGCTACAAACCGGACGTGTTCGGCAACATCAAGTCCAGCTTCAAGAAGAAAGCCAAGACCCCGCCGCCGGAGGACAAGTGATGGCAACCGTGGCCGCGCTCTGGCGTCACCCGATCAAGGGGCACGGCCGCGAAGCGCTGGACACGGTCACCCTGACCGAGGGCCGGACCCTGCCATGGGACCGCCGTTGGGCCGTCGCGCACGAGATGTCCAAGGCCGACGGGACCGAATGGGTGCCCTGCGCCAATTTCTCGCGCGGGGCCAAGACCGGCACGCTCATGGCCATCTCGGCCAAGATGGACGAAGCTGATGGCAGCGTCACGCTCACCCATCCCGATCGGCCCGATCTGACTTTCGATCCCGAACGGGACCAAGACGCCTTCCTCGACTGGGTTCGCCCGCTCATGCCCGCCGACCGCGCGCAATCGGCCCGGCTCGTGCATGTGCCCGGGCGCGGCATGACCGACACCGACTACGCGTCGATCAGCCTGATCAACCTTGCCTCCAACGACGCCATGACCGAGGCGATGGCGCAGGACATCTCGCCCCTGCGCTGGCGCGGCAACATCCACCTTACCGGGCTCGACCCATGGGCCGAGTTCGACTGGGTCGGCCAGACCCTGCGCATCGGCGACGCCGAACTGAGCGTGCAGGAACCGATCAAGCGCTGCCTTGCCACCACCGCCAATCCGCAGACCGGCGAACGTGACGCGGACACGCTCGGCACGCTGAACACCCGCTTCGGCCACCAGGATTTCGGCGTCTACGCCACCGTCATGCGCTCGGGCACGATCCGCGTCGGCGACACCGTGGAACCGATCTGATGGCGCTCCCCTTCCCCCTGGCTGAGGCGCCCAGCGAGGCCGCTCTGGAATCCGGCCGAAAGCTCTTTGCCGGCGAGGTTACTTTCGTCAAGGGCGTGGTCGCCATGTCCGGCCTGCCCGACGCCGACCGTCCCGAGGTCTGCTTCGCCGGGCGCTCCAACGTCGGAAAATCCAGCCTGATCAACGCGCTGACCGGCCGCAAGGCGCTGGCCCGGGCCTCCAACACCCCGGGCCGCACGCAGGAAATCAACTATTTCGACCTCGGCGGCCAGACATTCCTCGTGGACCTGCCCGGCTACGGCTATGCCAACGCACCTCTGCCGAAGGTCGAGAAATGGCAGGCGCTGCTGAAACAGTACCTCTCGGGCCGCGTCACCCTGCGCCGCGCCTTCGTGCTGATCGACGCCCGCCACGGGATCAAACCCGTAGACGAAGAGATCATGGCCCTGCTCGACAGCTCCGCCGTGACCTTTCAATGCGTGCTCACCAAGGCCGACAAGGTCAAGGCTGCCGAGCGCGACAAGGTGCTGGCACAGGTCCGCACCCGCCTTGCCACCCATGCCGCCGCCTTCCCCGAGATCGTCCTGACCTCTTCGGAAAAGGGCGACGGCATCGCCACCCTGCGCGCCATCATCGCCACGCTGGAATAGCCCGGGATCACCTCCGGCTTTCTCTTGCCGTAAATACTCATGCACGAAGGCGACCACTGGCGCCCCGATCCTTCAGCGGGGTAGGCCCGCCACAAGGCTTCCCTCCCCCGAGGGGAGGGTCAGGGTGGGGGTCACCTAAAGTCTTGCGCGCCAGCGCCCGTCCGGTGATAACGCCCCGAACAAGGATCACGCCCATGAAGACTCGAGACATGACCCGCGACAACCTCACAACCGCCCGCACCCTCAGCGAGGCCCTGCCCTATCTTCAGCGCTACGACGACGCCATCGTGGTGATCAAGCTGGGCGGCCACGCCATGGGCAGCAACGAGGCGATGGCAACCTTCGCCCGCGACGTCGTGCTGATGCGGCAGGTCGGCGTGAACCCGGTGATCGTTCATGGCGGCGGCCCGATGATCAACCAGATGTTGGAAAAGCTGAACATCAAGTCCGATTTCGTGAATGGCAAGCGGGTGACGGACGAGGCCACGATGGAAGTGGTCGAGATGGTCCTCTCGGGCCGCGTCAACAAGCGCATCGTGCAGGCGATCAACGCTCAGGGCGGCAAGGCCGTGGGCCTGTCGGGCAAGGATGCGGGCCTTATCACCTGCGTGCCCACCGACCCCAAGCTCGGCTTCGTCGGCACGCCCGACAAGGTCGATCCGTCCATCCTGCACACGCTCTTTCAGGATGACGCGATCCCCGTCATCGCTCCCTTGGGCGCGGGCCGGAACGGTGAAACCTTCAACATCAACGGCGACACCGCCGCCGGTGCCATTGCGGCGGCGCTTCAGGCCGACCGCCTGCTGCTGCTTACGGATGTGGACGGCGTGCGCGACGGCGAGGGCAACATCCTCACCGAATTGACCGCATCGCAGATCAAGTCTCTGACCGATCAGGGCGTCATCTCGGGCGGCATGATCCCCAAGACGGAAACCGCGCTCGATGCACTCTCGTACGGCGTGCGCGGCGTGGTCATCCTTGATGGGCGGCTGGACAATGCCGTGCTGCTGGAGCTTTACACCGAACACGGCTCCGGCTCGCTGATCCGCGCGGGTTGAGCGCCGTTAAAAGCGTCACCGCCTTGTGACCCTTCGTCTCTTTGCGGACACATGCGGATGCAATAAATATACCGCATGGAAAACGAGTTGCTGATCCGCCTGTCCGTCTTCATCGGGCTTTTCGCGGTCCTGGCCCTGGTCGAGGCCAAGGCCCCGCGCCGCGTGCGCACGCAACCGCGCAATACGCGCTGGATCACCAACTGGGCCATCGTCCTCCTCGACACGCTGACCCTGCGCGCCCTCGCGCTCGCCCTGCCGCTGCTGGCCGTCGGCGCCGCCGTGGATGCCGAGGCCAACGGCTGGGGCCTGATGAACGCCGTCGACATTCCCGGCTGGATCGCCGTGGTACTGACCGTGCTGATCTTCGACCTTGCCATCTGGGCGCAGCACCTCGTCACGCACAAGATCCCGCTCCTGTGGCGCATCCACAGCGTCCACCATGCCGACCGCGACATCGACGTGACCACCGCGATCCGGTTTCACCCGGTGGAAATCGCGCTGTCGATGCTGCTCAAGATCGGGCTCGTCTACCTGCTCGGCCCGCCCGCGCTCGGCATCATCCTGTTCGAGATCATCCTCAATGGCACCGCCATGTTCAACCACGCCAATATCAAGCTGCCTCTGGGGCTGGACGCTGCCCTGCGCAAGGTTCTGGTGACCCCTGACATGCACCGCGTGCACCATTCCGACCAGCGCAGCGAACACGATAGCAACTACGGTTTCGCCCTGTCGATCTGGGATCGCATGTTCGGCACATACATCGACCAGCCCGGAAAAGGCCATGACGACATGACCATCGGCCTTGAGTGGCAGGATGATCGGCCCTCGCGCCTTGGATGGTCTCTCGGGCTGCCATTCTTCCGCAAATGACGACACTCGACGACATCGCACAGGCCGCGGCCCCGCACCATCTGGCCACCTTCGGCGTGGTGACAGGGGCGGAGATGCCCGACGGCATCGGCACGCTCGTTCTGCTCGGACCGCAGGAGCCCGGCTTCTGGCCGGCCTTCACCGCGTCGCCGGAATATGCCGACACTGCGCCCGACGCGATGGACCGCTGGTCGTCGCGCGTGATCCGCGGCCTCGCCCGGGATCTGGACGGCACTGCCATCTTCCCCTTCGGCGGCCCGCCCTACCAGCCATTCGTAACCTGGGCCAAGGCCAGCGGTCGGGCGCATTCCTCGCCGGTCGGCCTGCTGGTGCACGATGCCGCCGGTCTGATGATCTCGTATCGCGGCGCGCTTGGCTTCGGTCACATCATCGACGCACCGGCCCCTCCGCCCAATCCCTGCGACAGCTGCGCCACCCGGCCCTGCCTCACCGCCTGCCCCGTCGATGCCTTCGCCACCGGCACCTATGAGATCGACGCCTGCAAGGCAGACTTGGACAGGCCGGAAAATGATTGTATGTCAAAAGGATGTGCAGTGCGCCGGACCTGCCCGGTCAGCCAGTCCTACGGGCGGCTGGAAGACCAGTCCGCCTTTCACATGAGGGCCTTCAAATGAGACGTCTCGTACTGATGCGTCACGCCAAATCCAGCTGGGGCGATCCCACGCTCGACGACCATGACCGCACGCTCAACAAGCGCGGCAAACGCTCGGCCGACGCCCTGGGCGACTGGTTGCGGGCGCAAACCATCGTGGTGGACGAAGCGCTTGTGTCGTCTTCGGTCCGCACCGTCGAGACAATGCAGCGGCTCAAGGTCGACTGCGACCGTCAGGTGCTCGACCGGCTCTACCTTGCCGGCCCGGCGGAGATGCTGAAGGTTCTGAAGGGCGCCACGGGCCAGACCGTCCTGATGCTGGCGCACAATCCCGGCATCGCGTCTTTCGCACACCAGATCATGGCCGAGCATCCCGACCATCCGCGTTTCGAAGACTATCCCACCGGGGCCACGCTGGTCGCGCGGTTCGACATCGACGACTGGGGCGCGTTCACGCCCGGCACCGGACGGCTAGAAGCCTTCGTGATCCCGCGCGAACTGGTTGAGTGACCGGGGCCGGGCCACATCCCCTTTTCATCGGGTCCGAGATCTACCGCGGCTCCAGCTATGGCGCGCGCCACCCGCTGAGCATCCCGCGCGTGCCCACGGTCATGGACCTGTGCCACGCGATGGGCTGGCTGCCCCGCGACCGGTTCCGCGTCAGCCCGCGCGCCAAGCCCGCGGCGCTGACGGGCTTTCACACGCCCGCCTACATCACCGCTCTGCAACAGGCCGAGGCAGCGCGCAGGGTGGACGAGGCGACGCGCGCGCGCCACCAGATCGGCACGCTGTCAAACCCGATCTTCCCCGAGATCTACCGCCGTCCCGCCACTGCCGCTGGCGGGTCGCTTCTGGCGGCGGACCTGCTGGCGCAGGGCGGCATCGTGTACAACCCGGGCGGCGGCACGCATCACGGCATGGCCGACCATGCGGCAGGCTTCTGCTATCTCAACGACCCCGTGCTGGCGATCAAGGCGTTCCTCGCACAGGGCCTCACGCGCATCGCTTACGTCGATATCGACGCGCATCACTGCGACGGCGTCGCGGCGGCGTTTCACGGCGACCCGCACGTGCTGATGATCTCTACCCACGAAGAGGCCCGCTGGCCCTTTACCGGCGCGCTCGACGACCGGGCCGGCAGCCATGCGATCAACCTGCCCCTGCCGCGCGGTACGCATGACGACGATTTCGCGCTGCTGCGCGACGAAGTCCTCCTGCCCGCCGTGCAGGACTGGCGCCCGGAGGTCATCGTCCTGCAATGCGGGGCGGACGCGGTGTTGGAAGATCCGCTTGCCCGTCTGGCCCTGTCGAACAACGCTCATTGGCAGGTCGTCACGGCCCTGAAACAGATGGCCCCGCGCCTGCTGGTCCTTGGCGGGGGCGGATACAACCCGTGGACCGTCGGCCGGCTCTGGTCCGGCGTCTGGGCCACGCTCAACGGCTTCGAGATTCCCGACCGCCTGCCGGAACGGGCGCGGTCGGTCCTTGCCGCCCTCAGCTGGACCCGCCAGCGCGGCGACCGTCCCGATCACCTCGTCGAGACGCTCCGCGACACGCCCCGCCATGGCCCCGTGCAGAACGAAATTCGCCGCCGGGTGCAGGTGCTGCAGGCCCGGCGGCGCGTTTGGGTGTAAGGCCCCGAAGGCCCCCGATCAGTGCCCGAGGATCTGGCTGAGGAACAGCTTCGTCCGGTCGCTTTTCGGGTTGTTGAAGAACTCCTCGGGTTCGTTCTGTTCCACGATCTGGCCCTGGTCCATGAAAATCACCCGGTTCGCCACCTGCCGGGCAAAGCCCATCTCGTGAGTCACGCACAGCATCGTCATGCCTTCCTCGGCAAGGCTGACCATCGTGTCCAGAACTTCCTTGATCATCTCGGGGTCCAGCGCCGACGTGGGCTCGTCAAAGAGCATGATCCGCGGCTTCATGCACAGCGACCGCGCGATGGCCACCCGCTGCTGCTGACCGCCCGACAGTTGCCCGGGATACTTGTCGGCCTGTTCGGGGATCTTCACCTTCTCAAGGAAATGCATCGCCGTTTCCTCGGCCTGCCGCTTGGGGATCTTACGCACCCAGATCGGCGCCAGCGTGCAATTTTCCAGGATCGTCAGGTGCGGGAACAGGTTGAAGTGCTGGAACACCATCCCGACCTCGGACCGGATCTTGTCGATGTTCTTGATGTCCGAGGACAGCACCGTCCCGTCCACCTCGATCCGGCCCTTCTGGTGCTCTTCCAGCGCGTTGATGCACCGGATCAGCGTCGACTTGCCCGACCCGGACGGGCCCGCGATGACGATGCGCTCGCCCCGGTGGACCGACAGGTCGATGTCACGCAGCACGTGAAACGTGCCGTACCATTTGTTCATGTTCTCGATCCGGATCGCGATTTCGTCCGAGACCTGCATTTGAGCGGTTTCCGCCATGGATAACCCTCCCCTTACCTGTGATCAGTGTTGAGCTCGCGCTCAAGCCACTGCGAATATTGAGACACGCCATAACAGACGACGAAGAACAGAAGCGCGGCAAACCCGAACAGCTCCCAGTAGACCCCGTTCCAGTCGGTCGAGGCCAGGATCGGACCCCGGATCATGCCGACAAGATCGAACATCGAGATGACCGAGACCAGCGTGGTGTCCTTGAACAGACCCACCGCCACGTTCACGATGCCCGGGATCGAGATCTTCAGCGCCTGCGGCAGGATGATCAGCCGCATCGCCTGGGCATAGTCCAGCCCAAGGCTGTCGCCCGCCTCGTACTGCCCGCGCGGCAGGGCGGCGAGGCCGCCCCGGATCACCTCGGCGATATAGGCCGAGGCGAAGGCCGTGATCATGATGATCACCCGGATGATCAGGTCGAATGTCGTGCCCGGCGGCAGGAAATAGGCCAGCACCACGTTCGCCACGAACAACAGCGTGATCAGCGGCACGCCCCGGATGAACTCGATGAAGACCACGCAGATCCACTTGATGATCGGCATGTCTGATTGCCGCCCCAGCGCCAGCGCGATGCCGATCGGGATCGACAGCGAAACGCAGACCGTGCCGAGGATCATGTTGAGCATGAAGCCCCCCATGTCGCGCGATTGCACCTGCTCCAGCCGCAGCACCTCGATCTTGCCGATGCTGCCGGCCAGGATGATCGCGACGATAAGCACCCCGAGGCCACCCAGCGCCGCGACGCCGAAGCCCCTCTTTTCCAGCGCCTTGAACGCAACATAGGCCGCGACGAACCCAAGCAGCAGCAACAGCGGCGGTACAATGGACCCGCCCCAGATCAGCCAGAATGCCAGGAACGGGTAAACGCCGGTGAACAGCAGCAACTGCCGTGGCAGGTACTTGAAGAACATCACCGGTGCCGCCGCCACGAACAGCAGCAGGAAGGCCAGCGCCGGGCGCCAGTATTCCGTGCTGGGATACTTGAACCCGAACAAAAGCTGGTTCCACCGGTCACTCAGCACCGCGAAACAGCCCCCGGTCGCACCTTCCAGGATCTCGCGGCATTCCCGGATCGACGTTGCATTCCAGATCCCGTTCAGGATCCAGGGCAGCGTTGCGGCCAGCAGGAAGTAGATCACCACGATTGCCGCCACGGTCAGAACCGAGTTGGGGATCGTCGCGAACAGGTTCTGCTTCATCCACTTGGTGACGCCGGTTTCCGCCGCCGGAGGTGGAGTTTCCGGTAGCATGGTGTCGCGGACATAAGCGACGGATTCTGCATGTGTGTCAGACATCTCAGCGCTCCTTCAGCCGCACGGCGTTGTTGTAGACGTTCATCACCGCCGAGATCCCGAGCGATATCAGCAGGTAGAACAGCATCAAGAGCAACACGCATTCGATGGCGCGGCCCGTCTGGTTCAGCGTGATGCCCCCCAGCGTGGCGGTGATGTCGGCATAGCCCACGGCAATCGCCAGCGAAGAGTTCTTGGTTATGTTCAGGTACTGCGAGATCAGCGGCGGGATGATCACCCGCAACGCCTGCGGCAGGATCACGAGGTTCATGATCCGGCGCGGACGCAAGCCCAGGCTTGCCGCCGCCTCGGTCTGGCCCTTGCTGACGGCCAGGATACCGGCGCGCACGTTCTCGGCGATGAAGGCGCCGGTATAGATCGACAGCGCGAACCACAGCGCGATCAGCGGTGCGCCGATCTGCAGCCCTCCGCGAAAGTTGAAGCCACCCAGCTCAGGGAAGTCGAGCGAAATGGGCTGGCCCATGATGAAGAACATCAGGATCGACGGCACGAACAGGATCGCCAGCGACGGCCATCCCATCGGCAACAGCTTACCCGTATCGAACAGCAGTTTCTTGGCATAGGCGCGATAGGCGAAAACTCCGACGATCGACGCCAGGAACGTCACCACGACAACCATCGACCCCGGCCCCCAGATCGGCATGGGTATATAGACGCCGCGGTTGGTAAAGGCGACCGACCCCAAGATCATCGACGCATCCGGATCGTCGCCGCGAAACGCGCTCGGCGCTGGCAACACGGCCGTCATGATCGTGAAGATGATAATGATCCAGATCAGCACCGGCACGTTGCGGAACGCCTCGACGTAGCCGGCCATCAGCTTGCGCACCAGCCAGTTGTTCGACAGGCGCAGCACGCCAGCGATCACGCCGAATATCGTCGCCGTGGCACAGGCCAGGAACGCTACCAGAAGCGTGTTCAAAATGCCCACGATGGCGGCGGTCAGGTGCGAGCTTCGGCTGGTGTACTCCACCAGCGTCTGGTTGATGTCATAGCCCGCTGGCTCGCCCAGGAATTCGTAGCTGATGTTCAGACCCGCGGCGCGCAGGTTGAGCACAAGGTTATAGCCCAGGTAGGCGATGATCGAGATCAGCACGATCAGGGCGATGAACTGGAATGTGTAGGAACGATAGCGCGTATCGTTCAACAGCATAGACGGTCGAAACGACTCCTGTGGAGGGTCGGTCAATGTTGTCATCTGGAGTGTCCCCGTTGGCGGCCCGGATTATTGTGTGCGCTTGTGCGCGGGTGGGCCTGTCCTTGGTTTAGATGCGCGAAGGGCGCGGAGTGATCCGCGCCCTTCGACTTTGTCTCTTAGCGGAACGGCGGCGAGTAGAGCAGGCCACCATCGGTCCACTGCGCGTTCAGGCCGCGCGCCAGACCGATCGGCGTGGTCTCACCGATGTTCTTTTCAAAGAGCTCACCGTAGTTGCCGCCAGCCGAGATGGCCTTCACGGCCCAGTCGGCCTCGAGGCCGAGCATCTCGCCAAGGTTGCCCTCGGTGCCGAGCAGGCGGTTGATCTCCGGGCTGTCACCGGCGGCCGAGGCCATGTCGGCGATATTGGCGCTCGTGACACCCAGCTCTTCGGCTGCGATCAGCGCGTTGAGGGTCCAGCGAACCACGTCACCCCACTCGTTGTCACCGTGACGGACCAGCGGGCCCAGCGGTTCTTTCGAGACGATCTCGGGCAGCAGGACGTGCGCCGACGGATCTTCGAATGCGGCGCGCGTTGCGGCCAGGCCCGAGGCGTCGGTGGTGTAGACGTCACATGCGCCAGCCAGATACTGCTGCTGCGCTTCGGCGTTGGTTTCGATCGGAACCGGCTCGTAGTTCATGCTGTTCTTGCGGAAATAATCCGCCAGGTTCAGCTCGGTCGTGGTGCCAGTCTGGATGCAGACGGTCGCGCCGTCCAGATCCTTGGCCGACGAAACACCCAGTTCCTTGGGAACCATGAAGCCCTGACCGTCGTAATAGTTGACGCCGACAAATTCGAACTTCAGGTCGACATCGCGCGAAAAGGTCCAGGTGGTGTTCCGTGCCAGCATGTCGATCTCGCCCGAGGCCAGCGCGGTGAAACGCGTCTTGCCGGTGGTGGGCACGAATTCGACGGCTTGCGGATCACCCAGCACGGCGGCGGCGACAGCACGGCAAACGCCGACGTCAAAGCCATCCCAGTTCCCGTTGGAATCCGGGGCGGCAAAGCCGACCAGCCCGGTGGTCACGCCACAGTTCAGCGTGCCGCGCGCCTTGACGTCGTCAAGCGTCGCGGCTGCAGCTGCGCCAGCCGTAAGGCCGGCCACTGTCAGCGCGCCTAGAAATACGGATTTTTTCATGTTTACCTCTTCCTGATGTATCCGCCCGATCTAGGGCGGTTTGGTCGGTCCAACAGGACCGGAGCGATACTGTGAAAGGGGGTCCCCCCACGTCAGTGTGCATAAGTGTAAGTGGATTCATTCCTGAACGTCAAGACCCGTGTCACGAAAAACGATGGTATCAGGCCGATGTTTCCGTTTGGGAAACCATCGTCCAAGACCCGGTCTAGCCGCGTTGCGCCAGATCGTGGAAGCGCTTGGCATGCAGGAATTCGGCGCGTTTGACGGCCTCGACCGCGCGGGCTTCCTCGTCAATGCCCCATTGTTCTTCCTGCCAGCGCTCGTCGAGGCGCGAAATCTCCCACAGGTCCTCTACCGGTCGGGCGTCCTGAAGCGCGGCAAGCCCGATCACCAGAGAGCCCGACAAGCCCACGAGATTGTGAAAGGCAGTGAGGGCAAAATTGTCCATAGCGTGCACTTCTGCTGAAAAAAGCGCCAGTGATCGGGCATCCTGCGGACGGTGCATCACGCCCGCCACCGGCACCAGCCGCGCCCCGTACCGCGTTTCCGCCCAGTCCAGCAGCGGGTCCCACACCTCGGCCTGGCGCCGCACAAGGCTGTCGGGGCTGTCGGCGCGATAGCACAGAAGGTCCGTATCGCCGTAACCGGCCAGCATCTCTGCCACTTCGGCATGCTGGTGCCGCACCTTGTCGATGGCCGCATTGGCCGACCGTGTCACCGGCATCGTGCCCGGTTGGATCAGGTCCTCCTGCGCGTCCCACTCCACCGCGATCGCCTCGGCCAGTGGGCGCGTCGGCACGATCATCGCCGCCTTGGCCGGCGTCTTGACCGCCCGGCCATCCAGCCGGATGCAGAACCCGCCCGCTTCCTCCACGACGGTAGCCTCTTTCCAGAACCGCTTGGCCTTCCACTCGCTCATGCTGCGGCCTCCCATATTTGCTGCAACAGGGGCGGCAGGTCCTCGAAACGTTCGATCACGTGCCGCGCCGCGCCCAGCGACTCGCGCGGGTGATAGCCCCAGCCGACGCCAATGCCCGCGACGCCCGCCGCCGCGGCCATCTCCATGTCGAAACTGGTGTCGCCGATCATAACCGCCTGGTGCGGCTCCAGCCCGGTCTCGGACAGGGCCGCGCGAATCATCGACGGATGCGGTTTTGACGGGTGGTGGTCGCTGACCTGCTGGGTGATGAACATCCGCTCGAGCCCATGCCCTTCCAGCAACTTGTCCAACCCCCGGCGCGACTTGCCCGTCGCCACGCCCAGCAGCGTCTCGGGTTGCGCGTTAAGCGCCTCCAGCACCTCCCGCGCCCCGGGATAAAGCGGCGAGGATTGCGCTGCACCGATCTCGGCCCGCAAGGCAATGTAGGCTTCCTTGTACCACTCCACCATGCGGCCTTGCGTGCCAGCATCCACGTCCGGCGCCAGCAACGCGATGGCCCGGTCCAGCGACAGCCCGACAATCGACAGGATCGCCTCGCGCGTCGGTGGCTCTCGCTCGGCCCTCGCAAAGGCATGGCTCATCGCCGCGACGATATCCGCCTGGCTGTCGACCAGCGTGCCGTCCACGTCGAAGATCACCAGCCGCAGCGCGCTCATCGCAGCGCCTCGAACGGGTCCTCGGCGGCCAGGTCCGGCGTCCAGCCCAGCGTCTCGAACGTATTTGCCATGTGCTCTGGCAGCTCCGCGTCGATTACCACCGGCTTTTTCGTCACCGGATGCTCGAACGCCATGGTCCGCGCATGCAGGTGCAGCTTGTTCGAAATGATCCCGCCCAGCTTTGCCCCCCAGCCGTCGCCAAGGTTCTCCTGGCTCGAGCCGCCATATTTGCCATCGCCCACGATGGGGTGGCCGATCTCGGCCATATGCGCCCGCAACTGATGCGTGCGCCCTGTGATGGGCTCCATCGCCACCCACGCGGCCCGGCTGGCCACCCGGTAGAGCGTCGCGTATTGCGTGATCGCCCGCTTGGCGCCCTTGGTGTGGTCCACCTCGCCGGGATGGATGCAGACCATCTTCTCGCCCTCGCCGCGCGATCCATGCCCCCCGGCCTTGACCAGCCCGTATTTGACCTCGCCCAAATACGGCGTCGGCACACCGGCCACCACGGCCCAGTAGATCTTGCGCGTCTCGCGGTGCCGGATCGCCTGGGTCATCGCCGCTGCCATCGCCCGCGTGCGCGCCAGGATCAGGACACCGGATGTATCCTTGTCCAGCCTGTGCACCAGCCGCGGCGCTTCATCCATTCCGAACCGCAGCGCATCGGCCAGCCCGTCCACGTGCCGGGTCAGCTTGCTACCCCCCTGCACCGGCAGGCCCGGCGGCTTGTTCAGCGCGATGATATGATCGTCGCGATAGATCACCGCGTCCCGCATCATTTTCGCGTCGGCGTCCGAAACCTTGGACTTCTGTTTCTCCACCGGCACGCTTTCCACCTCGCCCGGCTCCGGCAGGGGCGGCACGCGCACCTGCTGGCCCTCTTTCAGACGCGTGTTTGCCTTCACCCGCCCGCCATCGACGCGCAGCTCGCCCTTGCGGCACATCTTCTCGATCCGGCCTTGCGCCACATGCGGAAATCGTCGCCGCAGCCAACGATCCAGCCGCTGGTCGCCCTCGCCGGCCTCCACCGTCAATGTCTGCACACTGCTCATGCCCAGATCCCCCGCGCCAGCCAGACGCCCAGTGCCAGTCCGAGGATCGACAGCGCCACCGACAGGATCACATAAAGTGCCGCCGTCCCCACCGCGCCGCGCTCGTAAAGTGTGAACGCCTCCAGCGAAAAGGCCGAGAAGGTCGTGAACCCGCCCAGCACGCCGGCCATCAGGAACGGGTTCAAATGCGTGATGTCCTTGTGGAACGTGTAGACCACCACCATCCCCATCAGGAACGACCCCAAGACGTTTACCGGCAGCACGCCCAGCGGGAACCCGCCAGCGACGTGACGCGCCACCGCCTGCCCCACACCGAAGCGCAGCATCGAGCCCATGGCGCCGCCAAGGCCCACCTGAAGAAAGGTCATCCACATGGCCGCGTCTGTCGCCTCTGCCCCCGGTTTTGTCAAGCTGGGCAGGCTTGGCTTGCATGCGCCGTGAACAACGCTACGCTGCGTCAACCAAAGACCCGGAGCCCCCGATGCAAGACCCCGACAGCTTCCTGCGCCGCCTGTTCGACCGTGCCGTGGAAGTGGCCGACCCGATGCAAAGCCTCGCCGCGCACCTTCCACCCCGCCCCGAGGGGCGCCTCGTGGTGATCGGCGCCGGCAAGGCCAGCGCCCGCATGGCCGAGGCGGTCGAGGCCGCCTATGGTCCCTGCGAGGGGCTGGTGATCACCCGCTACGGCTATGCCCGTCCCTGCGAAGGTATCGAGATTGTCGAGGCCGCGCATCCCGTCCCGGATCAGGCCGGGGTCGACGCCACCCGCCGGATGCTGGCCCTGCTGGAAACCTGCGGCGAAGGCGACACCGTTCTGGCCCTCATCTCCGGCGGCGGCTCCGCGCTCCTCTGCGCGCCCGCCGAGGGGATCACGCTCAACGAGAAACAGGCGCTGACCGACGCGCTGCTGGCCTCCGGCGCGCCCATCGGCGCCATCAACGGCATCCGCAAGCAGATCTCGGCGGTCAAGGGCGGCAAGCTCGCCGCCGCCGCCCACCCCGCCAAAATGGTCGCGCTTCTGATCTCCGACGTGCCCGGCGACAACCCGAGCGACATCGCCAGCGGCCCAACCGTCGGCGACACCGGCACCCCGGCTCGCGCCTTGGAAGCCTTGGACCGCTGGAACGTCACGCCGTCGCCCTCCATTACCGACTACCTGAGCGCGGGCGGAAATCCCCTGCCCCCCGACGATCCGCGCCTGTCGACCGTGGAAAACGTGATTTACGCCGCGCCCTCGCAATCGCTCGCCGCCGCCGCCGAGATGGCGGAAGCGGAAGGGATCGAAGTGCAAATCCTCGGCGACGCAATCGAAGGCGAGGCCCGCGACGTCGCCGCCGAACATGCCGACCTCGCGCGTAAGGCACAGGGCGACAAACCCGTCCTCCTGCTCTCGGGCGGCGAACTTACCGTCACCCGACGCGGCAACGGCATCGGCGGGCCTAACGCGGAATATTGTCTCGCTCTCGCCGTCGCCCTCGATGGCGCGCCCGGCATCCACGCGCTGGCCTGCGACACCGACGGCGTCGACGGCGCGGCAGAGGTCGCCGGTGCGGTCGTCTCACCCGACACACTCTCCAAGGCCCCCGACGCCGCCGACGCGCTCGCCATCAACGACGCGCACGGCTACTTCGGGCGCATCGGCGATCAGGTCGTGACCGGCCCCACGCTCACCAACGTCAACGACTTCCGCGCGATTCTCGTCTTGCCAAAACCGTGACGCTGCCGCCCGACCTCTCGGCGCAAATGACCGAATGGCGCCATGCCTTTCACCGGATGCCGGAACTGGGCTTCGACCTGCCCCGCACCAGTGCCCGCGTCGCCGACCTGCTGCGCGGCTTCGGGCTGGAGGTTCACTCCGGCATCGGCCAGTCCGGCGTCGTCGGCATCCTTCAGAAAGGCAACGGCACCCGCACCATCGCCATCCGCGCCGACATGGACGCGCTGCCGATCACCGAGCAGACCGACGTCGCTTACCGTTCCGAGGTTCCCGGCCAGATGCACGCCTGCGGCCATGACGGCCACACCACAATGGCCCTTGGCGCGGCAAAGGCGCTGGCCGAAGCCGACGACCTCTCGGGGCGCATCGTCTTCCTCTTCCAGCCGAACGAAGAACACGGTCAAGGTGCCGCTGCCATGATCGCCGAAGGTGTTTTCGACCGCTTTGACGTCGAGGCCGTCTACGGCATGCACAACATCCCTGGCATGCCCGTGGGCCAGTTCGCCACCCGCACGGGCCCGATCACCGCCAGCGAAGCGCTTTTCGAGATCATCATCGAGGCGCGCGGCGGCCACGCTGCCCTGCCCCACATGGGCGCCGATGCCATCACCATCGGTGCCGAGCTCGTCGGCGCGCTGCAAACCATCGTCTCGCGCAAGCTCGACCCAGCACAGAACGGTGTCGTATCGGTCACCGGCTTCGAAACCGACGGCAAGCGGAACGTCCTGCCCGGACGCGCCACCCTCACCGGCGACGCCCGGGCGCTCACGCCCGAGGTCAACGCCCAAATCGAGGCCGCCATGCGCCGAATCGTGGCCGGCATCTGCACCGCCCATGACGTCACCGGCCATGTGACCTACGACACGATCTTCCGCCCCACGATCAACGCGCCCGAACCCGTCACCACGGCCACCGCCGCCGCGCAGGCCATCGGCGCACCGATGGATGCGGCCTGCCCGCCGAAACTCTTCTCCGAGGATTTTGCCGAAATGGCCGCAACACGCCCGGGATGTTTCGTGCTGATGGGCAACGGCACCGAAGGGCCGCACGCACGCCCCCTGCATTCGGCGGACTATGACTTCAACGATGACGCGCTGGCCCACGGCGCAGCTTTCTGGGTTGCCGTTGCACGGGCCGAACTGGCCGGCTGACCTACTCTGCCGCTTCTTCCGCTTCGGGTCTGCGCTCGAACGCGGTGCGGCCGACGCTGTCATAGGCGATGAACCCGGCGCGTTTCGCGTCCTTGACCGAGTAGATGTTGCGCAGATCGGCCATCCGGGCGACGTTCATCCGCCGCGCGATCCGCTTCAGGTCCAGCGCCCGGAACTCGTTCCATTCCGTCAGGATCACCACCAGGTCTGCATTGCCCACCGCCTTGTAAGGGTTCTCGGACCATTGCACGCCCGGTAGCCGTTCATGCCCTTCCCGCTCGCCCTGCGGGTCGCAGATGCGCACCTTGGCCCCCCCGCCCACCAACGCCGGCACGATGGTCAGCGACGGCGCCTCGCGCATGTCATCCGTGTTGGGTTTGAATGTCGCCCCCAGCACCGCGATGATCTTGCCGTTGAAGCTGCCCTCGCAGAGGTCCAGAAGCTTGTCGATCATCCGCCGCTTCATCTCTTCGTTTACGGAAATCACCGCCTCGGTGATGTGCAGCGGCACGCCATATTCCTGCCCGGTCCGGGCCAATGCCCGCGTGTCCTTGGGAAAGCAGCTGCCGCCATAGCCCGGCCCGGCATGCAGGAACTTGTTGCCGATCCGCCCATCCAGGCCCATGCCCCGGCTGACCTGCTTCACGTCTGCGCCGGTGCGCTCGCACAGCGCGGCGATCTCGTTGATGAAAGTGATCTTGGTCGCCAGAAAGGCGTTCGCCGCGTACTTTATCATCTCCGCGCTTTCCAGATCCGTGATCAGGATCGGGAACTCGCGCAGGTAAAGCGGGCGATAAATATCCTCCATCACCTCCGCCGCGCGCTGCGACTGCACGCCCACGACCACGCGGTCGGGCTTCATGAAATCCTCGATCGCCGCACCCTCACGCAGGAATTCAGGGTTCGAGGCGACGTCGAACTCCAGATCCGGATTCGCCTTGCGCACCGCCTGTTTCACCTGCCGGTTCGTGCCCACGGGCACCGTCGACTTGGTGACGATCACGATATAGTCGTTGGCCAGCTTCGCCACTTCCTGCGCTGCGGCCATCACGTAGGTCAGATCGGCATGCCCGTCGCCGCGCCGCGTGGGCGTGCCCACCGCGATGAATACGGCCTCCGCACCGTCCAGCGCCTGTGGCAGGTCCTGCGTGAACGTCAGCCGCCCGGCCTCGACGTTCTTCTGCATCAGAACGTCCAGCCCCGGCTCGTAGATCGGCACCTCGCCATGGTTCAGCTTCTCGACCTTGGCGGCGTCCTTGTCGACGCACACGACGTCATGCCCGAAATCCGAGAAGCACACCCCGGACACAAGCCCGACATAGCCGGTTCCAATCATCGCAATCTTCATCGGGTTTCGCCCCTGATCTGCCTGTCGCCCCCGCCCTTCTTATGCGGTCGCGGTTCGCCGTCCGTCAACGCGCATCTGCGACGGGCCGGCGGGGCTATGCGTTCTATGCCACAAATGGCTCATGCCCGCGCGCACCATTGGACAGGGCGCAGCCGCGCTTGTATGAGAATGGTCACAAAAACGTCACGGGGCTAAAGGTGCGGGTGCATGGCTGACAAACTGTTCGGAACCGACGGTGTCCGCGGAGAGGCCAATACTTGGCCCATGACCGCCGAACTGGCGCTGAAGCTGGGCGCGGCCGCCGGCCGTCACTTCCGCCGCGACAACCAGGAACACCGCGTGGTGATCGGCAAGGACACGCGCCTGTCGGGCTATATGATCGAATACGCCCTGACCGCCGGATTTGCCTCGACCGGCATGGATGTCTTCCTGCTCGGCCCTGTGCCGACACCCGCCGTGGGGTACCTGACCCACTCGCTTCGGGCTGACGTGGGCGTGATGATCTCGGCCAGCCACAACCCGGCCAGCGACAACGGGATCAAGCTTTTCGGCCCCGATGGCTTCAAACTGTCGGATGAGTCCGAAGCCGGGATCGAGAAACTGCTGCAGGACGGCGCACGACTTGCCAAGCCGGAAAACATCGGCCGCGCCAAGCGGTTCGAGGACGCCCGTGGCCGCTATGTCGAGTATGCCAAGACCACCTTCCCCTATCGCGGACGGCTCGAAGGGCTGCGGATCGTGGTCGATTGCGCCAACGGCGCGGCTTACAAGACCGCCCCCGCCGTGCTGTGGGAACTGGGCGCCGACGTGATCTCTCTCGGGGTCGAGCCCGACGGCACCAACATCAATTTCGAATGTGGCTCCACCCACCCCGAAGCCGCTGCGCGCAAGGTTCTGGAAACCCGCGCCGATCTCGGCATCTGCCTCGACGGCGACGCCGACCGCGTCGTGCTGATCGACGAAACCGGGCATATCGCCGACGGGGACCAGATCATGGCCCTCATCGCCACCCGCTGGGCCGCCGAAGGCCGGCTGAAGGGCGATGCGCTGGTCGCCACCGTCATGTCCAATCTTGGGCTGGAACGGCACCTTGAATCCAAGGGCATCGGGCTCAAGCGCACCAAGGTCGGCGACCGCTACGTGGTCGAAGAGATGCGCGCCAGCGGCCACAACCTGGGCGGCGAACAGTCCGGCCATATCGTCATGACGGATTACGCCACCACCGGCGACGGGCTGATCGGCGCGCTTCAGTTCCTCGCCTCAATGGTGGAAACCGGCCAAAAGGCCAGCGAACTGGCGCGTGTCTTCACCCCCATCCCGCAAAAGCTGATCAATGTCCGCTACCAGTCCGGCCAGACCCCGCTCGAGGCCGACGCGGTGCAACAGGCCATCGCCGACGGCGAGAAGAAGCTGGGCAGCGACGGCCGCCTTCTGATCCGCAAGTCCGGCACCGAACCCCTGATCCGCGTCATGGGCGAGGCCGTCGATCCCGCCCTTTTGGACACCGTCCTGGAGGATGTCGTGGGTGCGGTGAAACAGGCGACGGTCTGAACGCATCGCGCGGAACAAAGGCGCTGCAAAGCAGCGCCGCCGCGCGATCGCCAGACCGCCCGGACGGGCTGGCGATTGGCGGAGGTGGGCGCGCCAGTGCGAGGTTTCGCGGATCTGGCAGCGATAAAGTTCCTTGAATATCTGTCAGATCGCCATCCCGCGGTCCGGCGATCGCGCGGCCAGCCTCACCCCAACCGCCGCTGCGTCGTCGCCACTTTGTCGACCACGCCCTCCTCGATGACCACGCCAAAGAGCCGCTCCGCCTCCTCGACGCTGTACCGCCCCAGCCGCACATCCGCGGCCACCAGCGCCGGCTCCCGCTGCATCGGGTCCCCGTACCCGCCACCGCCCGGCGTTTTCACCCGCACCCGGTCGCCGGGCTCAAGCGGAATGTCCTGCTCCTTCGAAAAATGCACCGGCGTATAGGGCACGTCGCCCCGCCACACCGTCACCTCGTTCGGCGCACCGTCGCCGCCGCCCATCGCGCCCTGAGGCCCGAACCGCCCGTGATCCATGACAAAGCTCGCCTTGGCCTGACCGCGCCGCAGTTCCACCTCGTAATCAAGGCCGAACCCGCCACGCATTCGGCCCGCCCCGCCTGACCCTTCGCGCAGCGCATAGCGGTGGTAGAGCACCGGAAAGGCCTGCTCCATGATCTCCACCGGCGGCGCCTTGGAAATCCCGATGGTCGAACAGCCATTGGTGATCCCGTCACCATCGTCCCAGCCGCCATAACCGCCGCCGGACAGCTGATACATCACGAAATCCCGCCCTTTCGCCGGGTCATGCCCGCCCAGCGCGAAGTTTCCGCTTGTTCCCGCCGGCGCCGCCGTCACCCGCTCGGGCAGCGCCTGAACCAATGCGCCGAACACCGCCTCCGCGATCCGCTGGCTCACTTCTGCGGCGCATCCCGACACCGGGCGCGGATACTGCGCATCCAGGAACGTGCCCTCGATCCCCGTCACTTCCAGCGGCTCGAACGCCCCCGCGCTGATCGGCACGTCGGGAAAGATATGCCGCATCGCCAGGTAGACCGAGCTCAGGGTCGTTGCTCGGACCGAATTCATCGGCCCCAGGCACGGCGGCGCCGACCCGGTGAAATCGAACACCAGCCGCTCGGCCTCGCGCGTGACGGTCAGCCTTATCGCCAGCGGCTCATCCACAACGCCATCGCTGTCGATCCACGCAACGGCCTCGTACGCCCCCGCCGGAATCTCCCCGATGAACCGCCGCATCTGCTGCGCCGCGCGGTCCCGCAACTCGTCAATCGCCGCCTCGACCACCTCATCGCCATAGCGATCCATCAGCGCGCCCAGCCGCTCGGCCCCCAGATCCAAAGCCGCGGCCTGCGCCCGCACATCGCCGATCCGCTGATCGGCCACGCGGATATTGGAACAGATGATGCTGTAGATCTCCGCATCCATCTGCCCCCGCTTGAACAGCTTCACCGGCGGCAGGCGCAGCCCTTCCTGCTCCACCGCCGTGGCACTGGCGGAAAAGCCTCCGGGCACCGCACCGCCGGTGTCAGGCCAATGCCCCGTATTCGACAGCCAGCAGAACAGGCGATCCCCGCGATAGAAAGGCCGCGCAAAGCGCACGTCCATCAAATGCGTGCCCCCCAGATAGGGATCGTTGACGATATAGATATCCCCCGGCTCCGGCGCGCCCACGCGCCCATCCCCGATCATATCGATCAGCGTGGCCGTGGAATATTGCATCGTGCCGACGAACACCGGCAGGCCACCCGCCCCCTGCGCGATCAACGCCCCATCGGCAGCGGCGTATATCCCGTCCGAACGGTCATTCGCCTCGGCGATCACCGGCGAAAACGCGGCCCGTGAAAACGCCAGGTCCATCTCGTCGCAGACCTGCTGCAACCCGGCCTGGATAACCGACAGCGTGATCGGATCCATCGTCATGGCGCCTCTCCCACGGAGATCAGGATATTGCCATGCGCGTCTCCCGCCGCCACGCAGCCCGGCTCTATCAGCACGGTCGTGTCCATCTGCGCCACGATGCCCGGCCCCTGCAGCCGGAATTCCAAAGGCAGGTGATCGCGCCAATAGATCGGCGTCTCGTGCCAGTCGTCCTCGAACCGCACGCGCCGCGATCCCTGCCGGGCTTCTTCCAGCGTCGCCTTCCGCCCCGCCGGATCGACAAGCACCGACAAATCCAGCGGCGCCCGCTCTCCGATGACAGAGCAATTCGCGTTCACCACATGCGCCCGGATTTCGGGCAGTCGCACCTTGAAGCGCGCAAAATAGACATCCTCGAACAACGACTGAAGCTCCTCCGGCATCACGTCCGGCCGCTCCAGCGGCACGCGCAACAGGTGCGTCTGCCCGGCAAACTGCATGTCCACGCTATAGACATGCCGCACCCCGGTCATCGCCACGCGCTCGCGGTCCAGCATCGCCTTGCCCGCCGCCGCCTGCCCGGCGAAGACCGCCGCCAACTCGCCCGCCTCCAGCGCATGCACGGGCCGGTTCACCGTCTGCACGAAGTCATGCCGCAGGTCGGCCACCACGCAGCCCAGCGCGTTGGTGATCCCCGGCCGGGCCGGCACCAGCACACGCGGCACGCCCAACTCCCGCGCCAGCGCGCAAGCATGAAGCGGCCCCGCCCCGCCAAAGGCAAACAGGGCAAAATCCCGCGGATCGGCCCCCAGCGACAGCGACACCATGCGAATGGCCCCCGCCATCTTGGTATTCGCCATCCGGATCACCGCCAGCGCCGCCTCGGTCACGTCCAGACCCAGCGGCTCGGCCAGGTCCCGAGCAAAAGCCTGCGCCACGTCGCCTGCCGCGACCGCGCCGGACTTGGCCAGCCTGGCCGCATCCAGCCGCCCCAGGATCAGGTTCGCGTCCGAGATCGTCGGCCGTGTCCCGCCCCGCCCGTAGCAGATTGGCCCCGGGTCGGCCCCGGCACTCTCCGGCCCCACATCCAGCAATCCAGCGGAGTTCACCTTCGCGATGGACCCGCCCCCGGCCCCTACCGTGCGCACATCCACCATCGGCACGTGGATCGGCATCGCGTACTCGATCTCGATCTCGTTCGACACCGGCGGCTCCGCCCCCCGGATCAGCGCCACGTCGGTCGAGGTGCCGCCCATGTCATAGGTGATCAGGTTCACCAACCCGGCCTGCCGACCCGTATAAGCCGCCGCCATCACGCCCGAGGCCGGCCCCGACATCACCGTCTTCGCCGCCTCCCGCGCCACCAGCCGCGCCGACACCATTCCGCCATTCCCGTTCATCACCAGAACGTCGCGGTCGTATCCGCCCTCCGACAGGCTGTCGGTCAAACGCTTCAGGTAGCGGTCGAGGATCGGCTGCACGCTGGCATTCACCGCCGCCGTCACGCCGCGTTCGTATTCCCGGCTTTCCTGCAAGATCGCATGGCCCAGGGTGATGTGCCCGTTGGGCCAAACCTCGGCGATGATCTCCCCGGCGCGAAGCTCATGCGCCGGGTTGGCATAGGCATGCAGGAAATGCACCACCACCGCCTCGCACCCTTCGGCCAGCAAACGCTCCGCCGCCGTCCGCACCGCATCCTCGTCCAGCGGCACGACGACGTCTCCAGCGGCATCCACCCGCTCGGGCACCTCGATCCTCAGGTCGCGCGGTATGATCGGCGTGAACTGCCCCGTCATGCCATAGGCTTGCGGCCGTGTCCGCCGCCCCAGTTCCAGCACGTCACGAAAGCCTTGCGTGGTGATCAGCCCGGTCCGGCTCAGCTTGCGTTCCAGCACCACGTTCGTCGTCGTGGTGGTGCCATGCACGATCAGGTCGATCGCCGCCAGCTCGGCCTCGGCCGCCGCCAGGGCATCCATCACGCCGAAGGCCTGGTTCTCGACCGTGGTCGGCACCTTGGCCAACCGCACCTTGCCGCTGGCAGGATCAAGCTGCACAAGGTCGGTGAACGTCCCGCCCACGTCGATCCCCACGATCGTGCCATTCTGCCGGTTTGTCATCGTCGTCCCTTGCCTGCACCCAAAGCGACCGTCCGCGAGGGGTCGGTAAAAGTCAATCTCGGGGAGAGACCCCGCATCTTTCCCCAAACAAATCGTCACACTCTGTAAATAACCTGTGCTAATGAAAATTCCGGCAGAGGCGGCAACAGCCTCGTCATGAAAAGAGGACACTGATATGCTAAGCGAATTCAAAGACTTCATCGCCCGCGGCAATGTCATGGATATGGCCGTCGGCATCATCATCGGCGCGGCCTTCACCGCCATCGTCTCGTCCATGGTCGCCGACCTCATCAATCCGATCATCGGGCTCGTGACCGGCGGGCTGGACTTCACCAACAACTACACCGTCCTTTCCGGCGACGTGGCCGAAGGCGCCTCGCTGGAAGCCGCGCGCGAGGCCGGTGCCGCCGTCTTCGCCTGGGGCGCGTTCGTCATGGCCGTGATCAACTTCCTGATCATCGCCTTCGTCGTGTTCATGCTGGTGCGCTACGTGAACAAGGTGAAGGACGCCGCCTTCAAGAAAAAGGAAGAAGCCCCCGAAGAGGCCCCCGGCCCCAACGAGATCGACCTGCTCGTGGAAATCCGCGACGCGCTGAAGGCCCGCTAAGGCCACACCACCGCAACACAGCGTCTGGCGGGCTCTTGTAAAAGGGCTCGCCTGTCGCAGCTCGGCACCCTGCCGCTCGCTGCGCGAATCCCTCTGGTCATCGCACCGAACAGGCCTATGCTCCGCCGCAGAGTATCTCGTTCCAGGTTGCGGAAATGTACGACATCATCGGGGCCAACGCCCCTGTCATCGCGCTTGTCATCCTCGCGCTTCTCTTCGTCGCCTTCACGCTTGAAAAATACCCGCCCGAAGTGACCGCCGCCGGCGCCGCCGCGCTCTTCATCATCCTCGGCCTCGTGCCCACGGACGAGGTGATGGACGTCTTTTCCAGCTCCGCGCCCATCACCATTGCCGCGATGTTCGTGGTCTCCGGCGCTCTGGTGCGCACCGGCGTGCTGGATGCCATCGCCGGGCTTGTGATCGGTCGGGCCAAGGACCGTCCACTTCTGGCCATCGGCATCTTCATCTTTGCCACCATCGCCGCCTCGGCCTTCATCAACAACACGCCGGTCGTGCTGGTGCTGATCCCCGTGGTCATGCGCCTGGCAGGCAGTCTCAACATCGCCGCCACGCGCCTGCTTATCCCGCTCTCCTATGCCGCCGTACTTGGCGGCACCTGCACGCTCATCGGCACCTCGACCAACCTTCTGGTCGACGGCGTCGCGCGAGAGGCCGGGCTGGAGCCGTTCTCGATCTTCGAAATCGCCCCGGTCGGCATTGTCGTCGCCATCGTCGGCGGTGCGGCGATGGTGCTGCTAGGCCGCTTCCTGCTCCCCGACCGCCGATCAAAGGACGAGGCAGAGACCTCCGAGACCGCCTTTCTGTCCGAGATCACGGTGCTGGCCGACTCCCCCATGATCGGGATGCCCCTGTCCGAGATCGCCGATTTCCAGCGCAACAGC
The DNA here is from genome assembly GCF_028807495.1 of Roseovarius sp. SK2. Classification (NCBI taxonomy): domain Bacteria; kingdom Pseudomonadati; phylum Pseudomonadota; class Alphaproteobacteria; order Rhodobacterales; family Roseobacteraceae; genus Roseovarius; species Roseovarius sp. SK2. Next base: position 201,729 of record NZ_JARAMK010000007.1, on the reverse strand, counting down.
ATCCGCGTCACCGGCCTGCGCCGGGGCAGCCAGATCGTGCGCAGGGACCTGTCCGATCAGGTCATCGCCCGTGGCGATGCCGTCATCCTGCTCGCCCCCACCTCCGAGATCCTGACCTTTTCGGAAACGCCCGGCCTTCGCGTCGGCCTGCGCCGCTCGGTCGAACTTGACCCCGAGGCCGAAATCCGCGTGGCCGAGGCCATCGTCACCCCCTCGCGCCGCAGCACCGGGGTCCGCATCGCCGACCTCGCGCTAGGACGCCGGGCGGGAATGCGCGTGCTGGGCGCGTTCCGTGCCGGGCACATCGCCGGCGCCGATCTGTCCGGCGTGCGCCTGCGTCCCGCCGACAAGCTGCTGCTCGAAGGCACCTCCGAAGGCTTCGAGGAGCTGCGCAAGTCCGGCGATGTCGTCTCGGTCAGCGAACCGGGCGGGCGCGCCTTCCGCCGCAAGCAGGCCCCGGTTGCGATCCTGGCGCTCCTGGGCATCGTCGGCCTCGCCGCGTTCGAGGTCATGCCCATCGGCATCCTCGCCCTCGTGGGCGTCGCCGCCATCCTCGTGCTGCGCTGCATCGACAGTGACGAGGCGTGGTCCTCCATCGACGGCTCGATCCTCGTGCTGATCTTCGCCATGCTGATCGTCGGCGCCGGGCTGGACCATACCGGCGCGGTGGAACTGCTCGTTGCCGCGCTCACGCCCTGGCTCGAGGGCATGCCACCCTTCCTGACCCTGCTGGCGATCTACGCGGTCGGCTCGATCCTGACCGAGGTGGTGACCAACAACGCCGTCGCCGTGATCTTCACACCCATCGTCGTGGCACTGGCCAGCCAGCTGGGAGTCGATCCCCGGGCCTTTGTCGTCGCCGTCATGTTCTCCGCCAGCGCCAGCTTCGCCACGCCCATCGGGTACCAGACCAACACGCTGGTCTACGGCGCGGGCAATTATCGATTCACCGATTTTCTCAAGGTCGGCGTGCCGATGAACATCATCGTCGGCCTGACGGCCAGTTTCGCGATCAGCATTTTCTTCCCACTCTGAAGCAGGCTACTCCGCCGCGACCTTGATCACCGGCTCCATCTCGGCCAGCTTCACCTCGGCCAGATGACATTTCAGCTGGTGACCGTCATCCAGCGTTCGCATCGGCGGCACCTCGACCTCGCACAGACCCGCCGGCACCTGGAATTTCCACCGGCACCGCGTCTGGAACGGACAGCCCGAGGGCGGATTCATCGCCGACGGCACGTCGCCTTCCAGCACGATATGCGTCTTCTCGACGCTGGTATCGGCAATCGGCACAGCCGACAGCAACGCCTCGGTGTAGGGATGATAGGGCGGCGCAAATACCTGCTCGGTCGTGCCCAGTTCCACCACGTGCCCCAGGTACATCACCATCACCCGGTCGCTCAGGTAGCGCACGATGCTCAGGTCGTGGCTGATGAACAGAAGCGTCGTCTTCTTCTCGCGCTGTATCTCCATCAGCAGGTCCGTCACCGCCGCCTGCACGCTGACATCCAGCGCCGACACCGGCTCGTCCGCCACCACGATCCGCGCGCCCCCGGCAAAGGCCCGCGCAATCCCCACGCGCTGCTTCTGCCCGCCGGACAGCTGCCGGGGCATCCGGTCTGCAAATTCACGCGGCAGTTTCACAAGGTCCAGCAGTCGCATCAATTCCGCCCGCCGCTCGGCATCGTTTTTGCCCACGCCAAATACTTCGAGCGCGCGGATGATCTGCCGCCCCACGGTCATCGACGGGTTCAGCGTATCGAACGGGTTCTGAAACACCATCTGGATATCGGCCACCGTCTTGGTGTCCCGCCTCTCGATCCGCGTGCGCTCGATATTGCGATTGTCCAGCAGGATCTGTCCGTCCGTCGCCGTCTCCAGCCCCATAAGTACCTTGGCAAAGGTCGACTTCCCACAGCCCGACTCGCCCACGATGGCCAGCGTCTCGCTCTCCCGTGCCTCGAAACTCAGGGTCTCGTTCGCCTTCACGACCTTGGTGTCGCCGCCTGTTCCAAACAGCGCGTTCGCCGCCACCTCGTAGTATTTCTTGAGCTTGTCCATTTTCAGCACGACCTCGCCCTTCTCGGTCGCCTCGGTCGTCACGCTGGCCTTCACCGGCGCGGTCCAGTCGATCTCCTCGAACCGCAGACAGCGCGACGCATGGCGCTCGTCCCCCGGCACGGGCGACATCGGAAGGCCCTCCGCCCGGTTGCAGCGCCCCTCCTTGAAATAATCGCAACGCGGGCCGAAGTTGCACCCCTGCGGCCGCTCGTGCGGCAGGGGAAAGTTCCCCGGAATGGCCACCAGCGGACGCGCGTTCTTGTTCGCCCCGGGCAGCGGGATCGACCGGAACAGCGCCTGCGTATAGGGATGCCGCATCTTGTCGAAGACGTCCCGGATGCTGCCCGTCTCCACCGCTTCGCCGGAATACATCACGCAGATCCGGTCGCAGGTTTCCAGCACCAGCCCTAGGTTGTGGCTGATGAACCGCATCGACGTGCCGTATTTCTTGCCGAGGTCCTTCACCAGCTCGACCACGGCGGCCTCCACGGTAACATCCAGCGCCGTCGTCGGCTCGTCGAGGATCAGCAGCGACGGCTTGGACATCAGCGCCATCGCGATCACGATCCGCTGCTGCTGCCCGCCCGACAACTGGTGCGGAAAGGATTTCAGGATGCGCTCTGGATCGGGCAGTTTCACGTCCCGCACCACGTCCAGCGCGCGTTGCCACGCTTCCGTCTCGCCGATTCCCTCGTGGATCATCGGCACCTCGATCAGCTGCTTGCCGATTTTCATCGCCGGATTCAGGCTGGCCATCGGCTCCTGGTAGATCATCGCGATCTCGTTGCCGCGAATATCGCGCAACTCCTTGGCGCTCATCTGGCTCAGGTCGCGCCCCTTGAACTTGATCGTGCCGCCCACGATCCGTCCGTTCACACCCAGATCCTGCATCACGCCCAGCGCGACCGTGGACTTTCCGCAACCGCTCTCGCCCACCAGCCCCACAGCCTCGCCCGGCTGCACAGAGACCGAGAAATCCATCACCGCAGGAATTTCCCGCAGCCGCGTGAAGAAGGAAATCGACAGGCTGTCGATCTCCAAAATGGGTCCGTCATGCGCTTGCAGTTTCGACATCTCTCATGTCCCTCTCGAAATCCCGTCCCGGGCCTGCCCGGGACCTCGCCGCCAGAGGCCCCGGATCGGGGTCCGGGGCGGGTTGGTCCCTAATCCCTCAAGCTCTCTTCCCGCAGCCCGTCCGCCAGGAAGTTCAGCCCCAGAACGAGGCTGAGCAGCGCCAGCGCAGGCGGAATGGCGATATGCAGGATATTGGCCGACAGCAGGCGCCGCCCGTCGATGATCATCTTGCCCCAGTCGGCGCTCTCGCTTTCCAGCCCCAGCCCGAAGAAACCCAGCGTCCCCAGAAGGATCGTGGTGTACCCGATCCGCAGGCAGAAATCGACCAAGAGCGGCCCGCGCGCATTGGGCAGGATCTCCCACAGCATGATGTACCACGGCCCCTCGCCCCGCGTCTGGGCGGCGGCCACGTAATCGCGCGTCTTGATGTCCAGCGCCAGCCCGCGCACGATCCGGAACACCGTGGGCGAGTTCACGAATACCACCGACACGAACACCACCAACAGGTTGGGCGGAAAGCTGATGATCCCCGTCGGGTCCGCATCCCAAGCGATGCCCAGGTACACCCACGTCCCCAAGACCAAGGTGAGGCCAACGTAAAGGTTACGCTTGGACGCCTGCGTTCGGAACCGCGAATTCCACAGCACCGTCAGGAAAACGATTGGAAAGATGAACAATGTGCCCGCCATGATCCGCGGGATCAGCGTCTCCTTGATCTCGGGCGTCACAAGCAGGTAAAAGAGCAGGATCACCGGAAAGGCCAGCACCAGGTTCGCCAGGAAACTCAGCACCGTGTCGAACCGCCCGCCGTAATACCCGGCCGGCAGGCCCAGCGTGATCCCGACCATGAAGGCGAAGATCGTCGCGAACGGCGCGATCAGCATCACCTTGATGCTGCCATCCACCACCCGGCTGAACACGTCGCGGCCCAGGTTGTCCCCGCCCAGCAGGTAATGCTCCCCCGCGTTCGGGTCCGGCTCGCCGATCAGCTTGGTATAGGGCTCGCCGGGCAGTGCCTTTTTCATCATCGCCGACTGGTCCAGCGGGTCATGCGTGCCCACCATGTCCAGCGCCCCGGCGAAGAACGCCGTGAACACCCAGAACAGCACCAGCGCCAGCCCGATCATCCCGATCACGCTGTCAAAAAGCTTGCCGTAAAGGCCCAGCCTGCGCTTGAACACGAAGGAAACCACAAAGGTCACCGCCACCGCGATCAGCGGCGCCGCGAATTGCTGCACCATCTGCAAGAGGATCCCGCTCCAGCTCAAGGGGTCCATGTCCGCTCTCCTCCCCTCAGCTGACCGAAATACGCGGGTTCAGGTAGACATACCCGATGTCCGAGATCAGCTGCGTCACCAGCACCACGACGACCGAAACCACCGAGATTCCCAGCAAAAGTTCGATGTCATTGTTCCCCGCCGCCAACACCAGCGCCCAGCCGAAGCCCTTGTAGTTGAACAGCGTCTCGACGATCACCACGCCGTTAAGCAGCCAGGGAAACTGCAACATGATCACCGTGAAAGGGGCGATCAGCGCGTTGCGCAACGCGTGTTTCATCACGATGTTGGGAAAGCTCACGCCTTTCAACCGCGCCGTTCGGATATATTGCGAGGTCATGACCTCGGCCATGCTGGCCCGCGTCATCCGCGCGATATACCCCATGCCGTAAACAGCGATGGTCAGCACCGGCAGAAAGAAATTCTCGAAGGTGATATTGTCCATCGCACTGGTCGCCGTGCCCTTGAACCACTTCAACCCCACGGCGGAACTGGCGAAGACGGCGATGAACAGAACACCCGACACGTATTCCGGGGTCGCCGTCGTGCCGATCGAAAAAGTCGACAACGTCCGATCCAGTTTTGACCCTTCCCGCATCCCCGCCAACACCCCGAGGATCAGCGCCGAGGGCACCATCAGCAGCATCACCCAGAACATCAGGATGCCGGTCAGCGCCAGCTTCTCGCCGATCACCACGTCCACGTCTTTCTTCAGACGGTTGGAATAGCCCCAGTTCCCCTGCAACACGCCGCAAAACGCCGGCGCCTGCTTTACGGGCGTCTCGGGCGTGGCGCATTTCGCCCGCACCTTCCCGTCCGTCCCTTCGATGACATACCCGGGCAGCACGCCCAGCCACTGGCCGTATTTCACCAGCGTCGGCTGCAAATACCCGTTGTTCTGAAGATAGCTTTCGACCTCGGCATCCGACATCCGCATGTTGCCCTCGGTCTTCGCCATCTTTTCCAGGTTCGGGTAAAGATTGGTCAGGAAGAAGACGATGAACGTCAGGCAAAGCGCCGTCAGAAGCATCACTCCGATACGGCGCAGGATAAATCGGCCCATATGGCGATGCCCCCGGCTGGCTCTACGGTTATTCTTGTTTGTATGACCATAGAGCCGCTGGGGCCAAGCCGCGCGGTCCAAAAGCGACCTCAGAAAGGTCGCAAAACGACATTACGCCGTGTGCAGCAACCGGGCCTCGCCACCGTACAGAAAGCAGCCCCGGTCGAACAGCGACAGGTCCACCGGGTTCGGCATCCTGAGATCGTCAAAGCCCGGCACGTCCCCGGTCTCGGCATCGAACCTCCGGTCTACCTGGGAAATCGCGGCGATAATGGCCCCGGTTGCTTGCGCATGGCGCTTCAGGTCCTCCAACTGTTCCTGCAACGGCGGATGCACCCGCTTCTGGTCCAGAAGCTGCAGGAAGTCGATCACGATCACGTCGCCCCGCCCCGCATCCCCCGTAGAGGCCAGGATATGCGCCGCGCATATCTCGTCCGATGTATCCACGGTACATTCCGTGGCCTCGCCTTCATCCAGAAGCGTGGCAACGTCCCGGCGCGTGTAATCCAGCGTAAAGAACCACCCCCGCTGCCCGGCCCGCACCGCCTCCTGCGTCAGTTCCAGGCCCAGCCGCGTCTTGCCCTGCCCGGGCCGTGCCGCCAGCACAACCAGCGATCCGGGCCCGATCCCGGCCCGCACCTGCGCCGCCAGCGTCGCCACGGGCCGCGCCGCCATCATGTGGCTCCAGCTTCGGAACCCTTCGCGCACCGCAACCTCGTCCAGCGCCACGTGCAACGGCACGGAGCGGTCCCGCGCCAGTTTCTTTGCGTCTCTCTTCAGTCTGAAAACAGGGGCACTCAGCCGCATGTCGTCTCTCCTCGCGGATGCGCCCCGTGCAGCCCCTCCTCATGCGCAAACGCATCCCGAAAAGTGTCGAAACTCAGCGGCCCTGCACCAAACATGCTGCCCCGATCGGAGGGAGGAGGCCCGGACTCGGCCCTTTTCCCACCGTATCCAGCCAAGCGCCACCGATCAACTCAGGCTTCGTGCCGATTGGTGAAAAGCTCCAGTTGTACCGCGCCCCAACGCCAAGTCCCGCAACCAGCACCCCGCCGAACGTCCCCTTGGTCACCTTCAACGCGTTCTGGCACACCGCCGCCCACACGCACCGCGCATGGGCGGTGCGGTCAGGCAGGGTCACGCCCCATCCGGTGGTCTTGTCATCCTGCTGCAGGCAGTTGATCTTCATGGTTTGAGCCATCAGCCTCTCTCAAGATTGACGCCTACCATACAACCCTGTATTTAACCATACAGCCCTGTACAGAGACCTCGATGCAAGTCACGCAGAAAGAAGACCGACAAACCCGTCTGACCCGCGATGACTGGATCGACGCAGCCCTGCGCCTGCTGATCGACAGTGGCGTCGACGCAATCCAGATCACCGTCCTGTCCCGCAGCCTCGGTGTCACGCGTGGCAGCTTCTACTGGCATTTCGACTCCCGCGAATCGCTCCTCGACACGCTTGTTCACCAATGGCGCTCCCGCAACACCGGCGTTATCGTCGACGCGGTTTCCAAAGCCGAGACACTCGACGACGGCATCCTCGCGCTCTTCGCCGTCTGGACCGATCACCGCCGCTTCGACCCGGCGCTCGATCAGGCGATCCGCAACTGGGCCCGCTACGACGACGCCCTCCGCGCGCGCCTCAAGGCCGAGGACGACGCCCGGATCGACGCCGTCGCCGCCATGTTCCAACGCTTCGATTATCCCCAGCCCGAGGCGTTCATCCGCGCCCGCGTGATCTGCTTCACCCAGATCACCTATTACGCGCTCGACATCGCAGCGGGCGAAACCGACGCCCAGCGAATGAGCTATCTCGAGGCCTATTTCCGCTGCTTCACCGGGCGCGACATCAACCCGGGCACGGCCAACTCCTATCGCGACATCCTGATGCGCGGGGCACAAAGATCATGAACACCCAACGCTCCGGCGGCCGCCGTGGCCGCGCCGCCAAGCGCGCCAATGCCGCCGAACACGCGTTCGACGCCGCCTGGCGCCAGTGGAAGCGTCCCTATCCGCCCATCGAGCAATTCAGTGCCGACGAGATCGAGGCGATCCACCAAACCTCCCTCAGGGTCCTGCGCGACATCGGCATCAAGGTTCTGAATGACGAGGCCCGCGCCCTCTATCGTTCCGCCGGGATGACCGAAGTCGATGACAAAATCATCCGCTTCGACCCCGGCGCGCTGATGGCGCTCATGGCCCACGCGCCGCCAGACGTCACCCTGCACAGCCGCAACCCCACCCGCACGCAGACCCTCGGCGGGCCCAACGTCGGCATCACGACCTCCGCCGGCTCGCCCAACTGTTCCGACCTGCAGGGCGGCCGCCGCCCCGGCACGCAGGCGGACTACGACAATTTCTGCAAGATCGCGCAGGCGTTCGACGTGATCCATTTCATCGGTCCGGTGGTCGAGCCGCAGGACATCGCCCTCGGCCTGCGCCACCTGCACATGACCCGCTCCATTGCGGCCCTGACCGAAAAGATCCCCTTCGTCTATTTCCGCGGGCGCGAGGCCATCGCCGACAGCTACGAGATCCTGCGCCTCGCCCACGGCCTCGGCAAGGACGACTTCCCCAATACCTGCGTCAGCTATTCCGTTGCCAACTCCAATTCGCCCCTGCAACTGGACGCCCTGATGTGCCGCGGCATCATCGACGCGGCCCGCGCGGGCCAGATGATGATCCTCACGCCCTTCACGCTGGCCGGCGCCATGGCCCCGGTCACCATCCCCGGCGCGCTGGTCATGCAGAACGCCGAGACGCTGGCAGGTCTGTGCCTGTCCCAGATCGTCCGTCCCGGCGCGCCCGTCTGCTACGGTAGCTTCACCTCCAACGTCGACATGCGCAGCGGCGCGCCCGCCTTCGGCACGCCGGAATACGTCAAGGCCGCCTTCGCCTCGGGCCAGCTTGCGCGGCGCTACAACGTCCCCCTACGCTCTTCAGCGCCGACAGCCTCGAACGCGCCGGATGCGCAAGCCGCCTACGAATCGCAGATGTCGCTCTGGGGCGCCCTGATGGGCGGCGCCAACCTGATCCTGCACGGCGCAGGCTGGCTCGAAGGCGGGCTGACCATCTCGGCCGAGAAGTTCATCATCGACGTCGAAGTGCTGCAAATGTTCGCTGAACTCTTCAAGCCGGTCGAGGTCACCGAGGCGACGCTCGCCTATGACGCCATCGCCGACGTGCGCCACGGCGGCCATTTCTTCGGTACGCAGCACACGCTGGACCGCTTCGAGACGGCCTTCTATTCGCCGCTCCTGTCCGACTGGTCCAACTACGAGAACTACCGCGACCGGGGTGCGGTGGACACGACCGAACGTGCCAACCGCATCTTTTTCGAAACGCTCGCCGCGCACGAGGACCCGGCCCTGCCGCAAGACCGGCTGGAGGCCATCGACGCCTTCATCGCCAAACGCACCGAAGAAGGCGGCGCGGATATCGTGCAGTAGGTCTGGTGCCGAGTGCGGCAATCAAGCGTAGGGTGGGTGACAACCCACGCGGACCCTACCCTTTCACAACCATCTGCGGCGAGATCACGTCGATCCCCAGCGCCTTGCCCACGGCGAAATACGTCAACTGCCCGGCATGCACGTTCAGACCGTTCAGCAGGTGCGGATCATCGGCACAGGCCTTTTTCCACCCCTTGTCCGCCAGCGCCAGCATGAACGGCATCGTCGCGTTGCCCAGCGCGATGGTCGAGGTCCGCGCGACGGCGCCCGGCATGTTGGCCACGCAGTAATGCATGATCCCGTCGACATCATAGATCGGGTCGGCATGGGTGGTGGCCTTCGAGGTCTCGAAACACCCGCCCTGGTCGATCGCCACGTCCACCAGCACCGCGCCCGGCTTCATGTCGGCGAACTGTGCCCGCTTCACCAGCTTGGGCGCTTCGGCCCCGGGGATCAGAACCGCGCCGATCACCATGTCGGCCTGCTCCAGATGCTCGGCCAGAAGGCCTTGCGACGAATACCCGGTGTTGAAAGTACCCGAGAACACGTCGTCGAGATACCGCAGACGCGGCAGCGAGCGGTCCAGCACGGTCACGTCCGCGCCCATGCCCGCCGCGATCCGCGCCGCGTGCGTGCCCACGACACCGCCACCGATCACCAGCACCTTGGCCGGGCCCACACCGGGCACGCCGCCCATCAGCACGCCGCGCCCGCCATTGGCTTTCTGCAGCGTGTAGGCGCCCACCTGCGGCGCCAGGCGGCCCGCAACCTCCGACATAGGCGCCAGCAGGGGCAGGCCGCCGCGCTCGTCCGTCACGGTCTCATAGGCAATCGCCGTGCATCCGCTTTCCAGCAGGTCCTTCGTCTGTGCCGGATCGGGCGCCAAGTGCAGGTAGGTGAACAGCAGCTGCCCTTCGCGCAGCATCTTGCGCTCACCGGCCTGCGGTTCCTTGACCTTCACGATCATGTCGGCGGTGGCAAACACCTCTTCCGCCGTGTCGATGATCGTGGCCCCGGCGGCGACATAATCCGCATCCTCGAACCCCGCGCCCTTGCCGGCACCGGACTGGATGATGACCTCGTGACCATGGGACACGGCCTCTCCAGCGGCGTTGGGGGTCATCCCCACGCGAAACTCCTGCGGTTTGATCTCAGTCGGGCATCCGATTTTCATGTCGCACTCCTCTTTGCGCTATAGACTAGAATACAGCGGCCTCATTGAAAGGGGTTTGATATTTTGCCCGTGCTTGCTGTAGAAACCGGAATATTCTTCGAAGCACTGGCGTTTTACCAAAAGGTTTTGCCCCGAATGACCCTCGACACGATGGATCGTCGTCTTCTTGCCGTCCTGCAGAAACGCGGCCGCATCTCCAACGCCGACCTGGCCGAGGCGGTCAACCTCTCGCCCTCGGCCTGTCATCGCCGGGTGCAGCGGCTGGAATCCGAAGCCTACATCAAGGGCTATGTCGCCCTTCTGGACCCGCGCCGCATGGGGGTGCCCACCACCGTCTTCGTCGAGATCACCCTCACGACCCAGGCAGACGATGTGCTCGACGCGTTCGAGACCGCCGTGGCCCGCATCCCCAATGTGCTGGAATGCCACCTGACGGCGGGCACCGCAGACTATCTGCTCAAACTCGCGGTCGAGGACACCGAGGATTTCGCCCGCATCCACCGCCAGTATCTCACCCGCCTGCCCGGTGTGGCCACCATGCAATCCAGCTTTGCGCTGCGCACGGTGCTGCAAACCACGGCCCTGCCGGTTTAAGTCAAATCCGCCGTATTTTCCTTTCGGTAATCAACATCGCCTTAGGCTCTTGACGTGATGCTCGCCTCTCGGAGTGGCGGGCATGACCAAGACGTTTTACGGCATAGATAACGAATTTGCGGTTGCGACCGGGGCAAACGTCAACGACACGCCCGGGCAATCGTCATTCGACTATCCGCCCAACAGCTCGCAGGACCTGATCGTCACCTCGAACGCGAGCGACAGTGGCCCCAACCTGTTCGAACTGGGCGAGACCTACGATGTCCAGTATTCCGGCCCCGGCGGCACGCATCTGCTCGACGACGCGGTCGTGATCCGCAGCGACCCGGCCCCGGCTGATGGCGGCATCATCGTGTTCGAAGGGACGGATGGCAACGGCGACCCGGCCCAGGTCATCTGGTCGCCGGGCTTCGATCTGGAAACCTGGTACTTCGACAATTTCACCAACGGCCAGCCGCCCAAGTTTTTCACCTCCGACCAGAACGCCAGCTATACCCATACGGTCAATTGTTTCGCCGGCGGTACCTTGCTCGAAACCCCGTCCGGCGCCCGGCCCGTCGAGCATCTTCGTCCCGGTGACCGGGTGCTGACCCGCGATGCCGCGCCCCGGCGCATCCTCTGGGCAGGCGCGCGGCGCATGGCGGGCGACGGGCCCGCCTGTCCGGTCCGTTTCGCCCCCGGCGTTCTCGGCAACAAGCGCCCACTGCGTCTGTCCCAACAGCATCGCGTCGCGATCCGCGCGTGGAAGGCCGAGCTGCTCTTCGGCACGCAAGAGGTCCTGGTGCCCGCCAAGGCGCTGGTGGGCCAGCCCGGCATCACCTTCGCGCCCTGCCGCTCCGTGACCTATGTCCATCTTCTGCTCAAGGATCATCAGCTTGTCCTTGCCGAGGGCGGCGCGCCCTGCGAAACCATCCTGCCCGGCGTGATGACAGAGGACTGGCTGATCGAAGAAGCCGCCGCGATCCGTCGCGCCGCCGGTACCGCACCCTATCGCGCGGCACTGCCGATCCTGACCTACCGCGAGGCCCGCTGCATCGCGGGCAGGCGCGGCCCTCTCCGCGCACCTGCCTACATGCGGCTTTAGAAACAAGGAAAATCCAAAGGGCCCCGGTTCGTTGACCGGGACCCCCTCCGACGCGCATGATCCGTGAGTGACAGCGCAGCCGGATACCCTTCCGGTACCCGTATTCTAACCGCGGAGCGGCTGAGCGGTGTATCGGAAAAAACACGGGCTTTGACCCGTAGGGAAAACCTTACCTTTGGCTGTGACGTCGCGTCACTTTCCCGCAAAAAAGCCCCGGCGTCTCCACCGGGGCTTTCCGTTTCTCAAAGACCGCGGATTTTACTCGTCCGCAGGCTCTTCTTTCTTGGCTTCCTCGCCGGTCTCCTGGTCGACAACCTTCATCGACAGGCGCACCTTGCCGCGATCGTCAAAGCCCAGCAGCTTGACCCACACGTCCTGGCCTTCCTTCAGAACGTCCGACGGATGGTTCAGGCGGCGGTTCTCGATCTGGCTGACATGCACCAGCCCGTCGCGCTTGCCGAAGAAGTTCACGAAGGCGCCGAAGTCCACGATCTTCACGACCGTACCCTTGTAGATCTTGCCTTCTTCCGGCTCTGCCACGATCGAATGGATCATGTCGTATGCCTTCTGGATGGCCTCGCCGTTGGGCGACGCGATCTTGATGACACCCTCGTCGTTGATGTCGACCTTGGCGCCCGACACTTCGACGATCTCGCGGATCACCTTGCCACCGGACCCGATCACTTCGCGGATCTTGTCGGTCGGGATCTGCATCGTCTCGATGCGCGGTGCGTGAACCGAGAACTCGCTCGCTTCGGTCAGCGCCTTGGCCATCTCGCCCAGGATGTGCAACCGGCCGGCCTTCGCCTGCTCAAGCGCTTTCTCCATGATCTCCGGCGTGATGCCTGCGACCTTGATGTCCATCTGCAGCGACGTGATACCGGCTTCGGTCCCCGCCACCTTGAAGTCCATGTCGCCCAGGTGATCCTCGTCCCCAAGGATGTCGGTCAGGATGCCGTAGGAACCGTCGTCTTCCAGCACCAGGCCCATGGCCACGCCGGCCACCGGCGCCTTCAGCGGCACACCGGCGTCCATCATGGACAATGACCCACCACAGACCGACGCCATCGAGGACGAGCCGTTCGACTCGGTGATCTCGCTGACGACCCGGATCGTGTAGGGGAAATCCGTCGCCGCCGGGAGCACCGCCTGCAACGCGCGCCATGCCAGCTTGCCGTGACCGATTTCACGCCGTCCCGGAGGGCCCACGCGACCCGCTTCGCCGACCGAGTAGGGCGGGAAGTTGTAGTGCAGCAGGAAGTTCGAACGGAAGTTGCCGTGCAGCGCGTCGATGATCTGCTCGTCGTCGCCGGTGCCCAGCGTGGTCACGACCAGACCTTGCGTTTCCCCACGGGTGAACAGGGCCGAGCCATGCGTCCGCGGCAGCAGGCCGGTTTCCGAAACGATCGGGCGGACCTCGTCGAGGCTCCGGCCGTCGATCCGCTTACCGGACTTCACGATGTCACCGCGCAGGATCGACGCTTCCAGCTTCTTGAGAGCGGAGCCCAGGTTCGGATCTTCAAGCTGCTCTTCGGACAGCGATGCCTTGATCTCTTCCTTGGCGGCCGAAACGGCACTCGTGCGTTCCTGCTTGTCCTGGATCTTGTAGGCCGCGGCCAGCTTGTCTTCGCCCGCCGCCTTTACGGCCTCGTAAAGGTCGCTGTAATCCGGCGGCTGGAAGTCGAACGGCTCTTTCGCAGCGTCCTCGGCCAGGTCGATGATCATGTCGATCACCGGCTGGATCTGCTCATGCGCGAAGTTCACCGCGCCCAGCATTTCCTCTTCCGACAGCTCGTAGGCTTCGGATTCCACCATCATCACGGCACCCTTCGTGCCCGCAACCACCAGGTCGAGCCGCTGCTCGGGGTTGTTGCGCAGGTCGTGCATGTCGTCGACCTCGGGGTTCAGCACGTACTCGCCATCGGTGAAACCGACACGGCAGCCCGCGATCGGCCCCATGAAGGGCGCGCCCGAAATGGTCAGCGCGGCGCTGGCCGCGATCATCGCCACCATATCCGGGTCGTTGACCAGGTCATGGCTCAGCACGGTGCACATCACCAGCACTTCGTTCTTGAAACCCGGCACGAACAGCGGGCGGATCGGACGGTCGATCAGGCGCGCGGTCAGGGTTTCCTTTTCCGTGGGCCGTGCCTCACGCTTGAAAAAGCCGCCGGGCACCTTGCCCGCGGAATAGTATTTCTCCTGGTAGTGAACGGTCAGCGGAAAGAAATCCTGACCTTCACGCGGGGCTTTTGCAAAGGTCACGTTCGCCATGACCGAGGTTTCCCCGTAGGTGGCGATGACCGAGCCATCCGCCTGACGGGCAACCTTGCCCGTTTCCAGTGTCAGCGTATCCTCGCCCCACTGGATCGATTTTTTCACTTCTTTGAACATCTATCGTTTCCTAGCTGGAGGCCCTCCCGGGCGTATCCCGGGTCCTCCGTTACATTGGTGGCCCCATTGCCACCGACCCCTCCATCATCTCATGCGCCGGGGTCTAAGGCGTCACGTTTCAGATAGGTGCGCCCATACAGCAGATCGGTGTGAAATGAAAGCGGCGATGTCGCGCCGGCCACAGCCCGAAACACGCACCCGGCGGCATATTGCACAGGACGGCCATCGAACATCGTCATGATTGGAATTTCAGGGCTCGTCCCCGGGACAAGCCGCGCGGCCTCACTGGGTCGGCTTGTCCGGCAGCGATCCGAAAACCTCTTCGGCCAGAACCTCGCCGGACAAGCTCAGCTTTTTCTGCCCCTGCGGGTCTTCCTCGACCTCAAGCCAGACTTTCTCGCCGTCCAACTCGACATAGAACCGCCACTCGTCGTGCTCGATGCTGGCAATCGCGTCTTCGGGCCTGAGTTGCCACGGCGCCTTGCCAAAGAATTTCTTCACATACCCCCGAGCTGCCGGATATCCGTCCCCGGTTTCGTCGAAGTGTTTGCCCAAGTCACCTGTGCCGGTACTGCCATCGCATAAACTCCCTCCAGAGTTTAAAGGATAGCACGATTAACAATTTTGTCACGATTCGCGGCAAAAGCCGGGCGGGTCAGCCCCCCACGTTCAGTGCGGCGCGTCGAAACATGCCAATTCCCAAGGCAAATAGGGCAGAGGGTTCGCATCACACGAGACCCCGCGCCACGCGGCGAAAGGCCGTCAATCCTCGATCCTCCGCATCGACCAGTTGACGCTGAAACCGTGCAGGATCGTGGACAACAGGATGACCAACCCGACAAGCGACCAAAGCTCACTCTCGTTCACGAAATCTATATGGCTCATCGCGTAGCACAGGTAGTAGATCGAGCCGATCCCGCGCACCCCGTAGACGGCAACCACCGCCCGGTCCCGGTGCGGCATATGCGACCCCATCAGGCTCAGCCAGCCTGATACGGGCCGGATGACCAAGATCAGGATCAGCGCAATGACCACATGGGGCCAGGTCAGATCGGCCAGCACCAGCGGCAGGACCGTCCCCAGCGCGACCAGCAACAGGGCGGTCAGCGCATGTTCGATCGATTCCGTGAAATCATGCAGGCGCCGGTGAAATCGGTGGTCCTTTTCCTCTCGCCGCAGGGTCAGCCCCATCACGGCAACGGCGATGAACCCATAGCCCTCCACCAGTTCCGTCGAGCCATAGCACAACAGCACCCCGGCCAGTGCCACCACCCCCGATCCGGTGTCGGCCAGCGGCGCGTTCCGCGGGACCGAGAACAGCACGAAAGCAAGCACGCGGCCACCGGCCCATCCGGCGACGATCCCGACGGCGATGCGATAGAACACATCCCAAACCAGCCAGTCCAGCGCCCAGGCACCCGGGTTCAGGCCTTCCGCGGCCACGATCAGTCCCAGATACACGAACGGAAACGCCAGCCCGTCGTTCAGCCCCGCCTCCGTCGTCAGGGTAAAGCGCACGGGATGCTCCCGGCCTTCCTGCGGCGGACCGACCTGCACATCGGCCGCCAGCACCGGATCGGTGGGCGCGATGACTGCCCCCAAGAGGATCGCCCCGGCCACGGTCAGGCCCTCCAGGCTGACGCCAAGCAGAGCCACGGCGGCGATGGTCAATGGCATGGCGATGCCAAGCATACGCGCCGTCGGACTCCACTTGCGCCAGGGCCTGATCGTGTCGATCCGCATCCCCGTCCCGAACAACGCCACGATCACGGCCAGCTCGCTCATCTTTTCCCACAGCAGCGGCGCTTCGCGCGGGTCAGGCATGAAAGCCGCGGCTGGGATCAGCATGGCGGACCCGGCCCCGAACAGGATCATCAGCGGCGCAAACACCGGCTCCGCGCGGGACACCAGCCGCGGCAGCCACCGCGCGCTGATGACGATCACCCCGGTCACCGCCAGCGCAATGTGATAGGGATCAAGACCAAAAAAGGAATCCGAGTTCATGGATGCTTCTGTTTCGTTGAAATCGTCGTACCAGGAACGGGATTAGCACAGCTTTGCAAGCGACCGCCACAAGGCCTCGGGGCGCGGACGCTGCCGTTTACCGGCACACCCTGTCCGGGCCTCACGCGGTCAGGATCCCGCTGACTTTCAGCGCCCGCTGCGCATTCCCTTCGACCTTCAGCTTGCCCGACATGTAGGCCATAACGGGGTTCTGCTCGCCCGACAGGATGTCGCGAAAGACCGCATCGCTGGCCATCAGCACCACGTCGGCGTCCTCGTCGCCCACCCTTGCGCCGGTCTCGTCCAGCATCACGCTGCCCGCACCCTCGATCACCAGCTTCGCGGTGCCGCGAATGGCCCCCTTCGCCTTGGGGTCCAGCGTTTCGACATAACTCTCGATGATCTCGTTCATGGAATGACGCACCTTTCGCTGTCCCGACGGGCAAATCTCTCCATGCACGGCCCGCTGCGGTCAACGCGAACCTTGCGTCACCAGCGGCTCAGCGCATCCTCGTCGGCGTCCTTGGCATCCACCCAATCGGCGCCGTCCCGCGTCACTTCCTTTTTCCAGAAGGGCGCGCGGGATTTCAGGTAATCCATCAGGAACTCCGCCGCCTGAAACGCATCCGCCCGGTGGGGCGAGGACGTGGCGACCATCATGATCATCTCGTCGGGGGCCAGCGCACCATGGCGATGAATGACCAGCACATCGCCCAAGCTCCAGCGCGCGCTTGCCTCCTCGGCGATCCCGGCCAGCGCCTTCTCGGTCATCCCCGGGTAATGCTCGATCTGCATCGCCTCCAGGCCCGCCGCGATATCCCGCACGATCCCGGTGAAACTCACCACCGCGCCCATGCCACTCTGCCGGCTGGTGAAATCGTTGACCTCTGCGCCAAGGTCGAACGCCTCTTCCTGCACACGGATGTCCAAGGCCTCAGCCCCCCGTCATCGGCGGAAAGAATGCCACCTCGCGCACCCCCGCAAGCGGCGCATCGAAATCCGCCAGCTCCTGGTCCACGGCCACCCGCAGCGCATCCAGATCGGCGAACGCCATCTCGTAGCGCGCCTCCCGCGCCCGCAACTCCTCGACCAGGTCCCGCACCGTCGCGGCCCCGGTTTCGATGTTGTCCTTGGGGCGCCCGATCCGCTCCCGCACCCATGCGAAGTATAGAACGTCCATGTGCTCAGTCCTTCAGGTAAGGCATCGCCTTGCGAAAATAGTCGAAGCCGGTGATCAGCGTCAGCCCGGCGGCCAGCCACAACAACCACAGCCCAACGTGGCCGGTGACGACCATCCCGTCGAATTTCCACCGCAGCCCATGCAGATCCTCTTCGCGACCCGCCAACACATCGGCCACGATCTGTTCGTCCATGCCCATGCTGGACATGCCGAAATAGTGCAGGAAAACACCTTGCGCAAAAAGCACCGCAATCGCCACCATCTGCAACGTGGTCTTCCACTTGGCCAGCCTGGTCACCTTCAGCGTCCCTGCCGTATCGCCCAGGTATTCCCGCAGGCCCGACACGAACACTTCCCGGAACAGGATCATCGTCGCCGGCAGCACCAGCCACGGCGACATCGACGAGTATCCCAGGATCACCGCGAGTGCGATCACAACCATCGCCTTGTCCGCGATCGGGTCCAGCATCGTGCCCAGCTTGGTCGTCTGCTTCCACGCCCGGGCCAGGTAGCCGTCGAACCAGTCCGTGATCGCCGCGCCGACGAACAGCACCAGCGCAAACCAATCCGCCCACGGGCGGTTGAAGTAAAGAAACATCACCGCCAGCGCCGGGGCCGCCAACAACCGCAACACGGTCAGAATATTCGGAAGATTCCACGTCATACGCTCTAAGTAGTGCGAACCGCCCCCGTCCGAAAGCCCTGATCAGGTTTCCACGGCTTCATCGTTCCCGAAATACTCCGGGGGTCTGGGGGCAGCGCCCCCAGCCGGTCGGCGCGGGCGCAGCCCGCGTCGAAATCCGCTCAGCCTTTCTCGTGGAAATGGTCATAGACCTTCTGCGCCAGCGCGGCCGAGACGCCGTCCACAGCCTTGAGATCTGCCAAGTTCGCCCGGCTCACCGCCTTGGCCGACCCGAAATGCGCCAGCAATGCGCGTTTACGCGACGCGCCCACCCCCGCGATCTCGTCCAGCGGTGAGGCACTGACCGCCTTGGTCCGCTTTGCCCGGTGCGTGCCGATGGCAAACCTGTGCGCCTCGTCCCGCAGCCGCTGGATGAAATACAGCACCGGATCGTTGTGGCGCAGCGCCATGGGCCGCTTGCCCATCCGGTGAAACTCTTCCTTGCCGGCGTCGCGGTCCAGCCCCTTGGCCACGCCCACCATCGGCAGGTCGCGCACGCCCATCTCCTGCATGATCGAATGCACGGCGCTCACCTGCCCCTGACCGCCATCGATCAACAGCAGATCGGGCCACAGCCCCTTGTCGCGGTCCGGATCGTCCTTGATCAGCCGCTTCAGCCGACGGGTCAGGACCTCTTTCATCATCCCGAAATCATCCCCGGGGGTCAGGTCGTCGCCGCGGATGTTGAACTTGCGATACTGGTTCTTCATCAACCCCTCGGGCCCGGCCACGATCATCGCCCCCACGGCATGCGCCCCCTGGATATGGCTGTTGTCATAGACCTCGATCCGCTCCGGGGGGCCTGGCAGGTCGAACGCCTCCGCCACGCCCTTCAACAGCTTGGCCTGCGTCGCGCTCTCGCTCATCTTCCGCGCAAGGCTTTCGCGGGCATTGCGCAGCGCCGCCTCGACCAGTTCCGCCTTCTCGCCCCGCTGCGGCACCAGCAGTTCCACCTTGCGCCCCAGTTTGCCACTCAGCGCCTCGGCCATCAGGTCCGGGCTCTCGATCTCGTGGCTCAGGATGATCTGCCGCGCCGGGTCCTTGGTGTCATAGAACTGGCCCAGGAACGCCTCCAGCACTTCCGCCTCGGCCACGTCCGCACCGACGCGCGGATAGAAATCCTTGTTCCCCCAGTTCTGCCCCGCGCGGATGAAAAACACCTGCACGCAAGCCTGACCTTTCTCCAGGTGCAGCGCCACCAGATCCGCCTCGCCCACCGTGCGCGGGTTGATCCCCTGCGCCGTCTGCACTTGCGTCAGTGCCTTGATCCGATCACGCAAGGCCGCGGCGCGCTCGAATTCCATCGCCGCGCTGGCTTCCTGCATGTCGGCGGCCAGCTTCTCCTGGATCTCGGTCGACCGCCCCGACAGGTAACGCTGCGCATCCTTCACCTGCGCGCCATACTCCTGTTTCGAGATATACCCCACACATGGCGCCGTGCAGCGCTTGATCTGGTATTGCAAACAAGGCCGCGTGCGGCTCTCGAACTGCGTGTCGCTGCAATTGCGCAGCTGGAACACCCGCTGCAATTGCCCCAGCGTCCGGTTCACCGCGCCCGCGCTGGCGAAGGGGCCATAATACTGCCCTTTCTCCTTCTTCGCGCCGCGATGCTTCTTGATCATCGGGAAGTCGTGCCCGGTCACAAGGATATTCGGAAACGACTTGTCGTCGCGCAAAAGCACGTTGTAGCGCGGCTTCAGCTGCTTGATCAGGTTCTGCTCCAGCAGCAGCGCCTCGGTCTCGGTCGCCGTGGTCAGGAACATCATCGACGCGGTTTCCGCGATCATCCTAGCGATCCGCGGCGTATGCCCCGTGGGCCGCGAATAGCTCGACACCCGCGCCTTCAGGTTCCGCGCCTTGCCGACATACAGCACCTGGCTCTGCGCCCCCAGCATCCGGTAGACCCCGGGCGAGCCATCCAGCGTCTTCAGGTAAGACTGGATCACCTTATGCCCGGTCTCGGGGACGGCAGCGCGCTCTGTTTCGTGTTTCGATTCGCCGGTCATTCGTTCTGGTTTGATTCTGCCTGTTGGGCTGCAATGATTAGCACACACCCCGCAATAGGAAACATCTCCACCGATCGTGTGGATAACTCTGCGGACAAGTTTTGGGCAGCCGGATTTTTTCGTTGTATTAGACCTGCTTCGTTAAGTTGCACAGAAATTAAGCACAAACATAAGGCATTGTTTTCAATACACAAAAAATCCGTGGTATCCCAAATATATGAAAACATTAAAACTTTTGTAACGCTTCGGTAACCACCCGGCGGCACGTGAACAAGTTGACGTAGCGTCTATACATCGACCCCCAGAACATCCGGCGTTTGCCATGCCAGATGCTGCCCGCCATCGACGCAGATCAGCTGCCCGGTGACCGCCTTTGCCTCCAGGAAATAGCCCAGTGCGGCGGTGATATCCTCGGGGTTCACGCCCCGCTTCAGAATCGTCCGCGCCCGCTGGTCAAAGAACTGTTCTTCGCTCTGCTCAGTGCTCTTCAGCGTCGGTCCGGGGCCGATCCCGTTGACCCGCACGCGCGGGGCCAGCGCCTGCGCGGCGGTGCGCGTCATCGTCCACAGACCCGATTTCGCAATCGTGTAACTGGCGAAATAGGGCGTCAGCTTGCGCACCCGCTGGTCGATCATGTTCACCACCAGCCCCTGCGCCACCGGCTCGCCGTTCTCGTCCTTGACCGGCTCCGGCACCTGCGCCGCCAGCGCCTGCGTCAGCGCAAAGGGCGCGCGCAGGTTCGATTCCATGTGCCGGTCCCAGCTTTGCCGCGTCGCCGTCTCGTATGTCTCGTCCTCGAAAATCGACGCGTTGTTCACCAGCACATGCACCGGCCCGCCCAGCCGCGCCGCCGCCTCGGGCATCAGCGCCTGTACCGCATCCTCGTCCAGCAGGTCCGCCTGCACGGCCACGGCCCTTTGCCCCTTCGCCTCGATTTCGCCGGCAGTTTCCTCGGCCGCATCCGCCGAGCCGCCGTAATGCACGGCCACGTCATATCCCCGCGCCGCCAGGTACAGCGCCATCGCACGCCCAAGGCGCTTGCCGCCTCCGGTCACAAGGGCGCGGCGGGTCTGGGGTTGGTCGGTCATGCGGGGGCTCCGTTCAGCTCAACACGACCAAGACATAGATCACGTAAAGAACGGTCAAGGCGATGCCCCACAGCCGGTGAATGTCCCGGCCCAGGAACACGAACGGGATCAGCAGCAGCGACGCGCCCAGCATCACCCAAAGGTCGAATTGCAGGAACTCGGGGTCGACCGGGATCGTGCCGACAAAGGACGTGATCCCGATGATGGCCAGCAGGTTGAACATGTTTGACCCGATGACGTTGCCCAGCGCCACGTCGGCCTGCTTGCGCAAGGCCGCCATCACCGTCGTCGCCAGCTCAGGCAGCGAGGTGCCCAGCGCGACCAGCGTCAGGCCGATCACCGCATCGCTGACGCCGAATTCCCGCGCGATGATCGACGCATTGTCCACCAGCAGGTCCGCGCCCAGCGGCAGCCCCACAAGGCCCAGCGCCAGAAAGACGAAGATCTGCCACCACGGCATGTCGGGGTCCGCGCCCTCGACCTCTTCTTCGTCCTCGGCCTCGGCGGCTGCCGCGGCCCCGGCCTTGCGGTGGTTGCGCGCATCCCGAAACGCATCGCCCAGCACCAGCCCAAGGCAGGCCAGCAGAACCGTCCCCGCCAGCATGTCGAACGGACCCCGGAATGCCATGCCGATGAAGATCAGCGTCGCCCCGATCATGAACAGATACGTCTTGCGCGTGTTGCACCCCGAGGTGTGCAGCGGCGCCAACAGCGCCGGCACCCCAAGCACCAGCAGGATATTGGCCGTGTTCGACCCGATCACGTTGCCCAGCGCCAGCCCCGGCTTGTTGTCCAGCACCGCGTTGACCGAGATCAGCAGTTCAGGCGCCGAGGTGCCGAAAGCCACGATGGTCAGGCTGACGATCAGCGCGGGAATGCCCACACGCAGGCTCAGGTTCACCGCGCCTTTCACAAGCGCATCGCCTGCCAGCAGCAGGATCAGCAACCCCAAGCCCGACATCAGCCATGGCCACATCAGGATTTGCCCTCCCGGCACTGGCACGGCCCCTTGCCGATGCGAAACCGCTTGCAATGCGGGCAACGGGCCGACTCCAGCTTTTTCTGTCCGGGAAAGCGCAGGCGTCCGAACATCGCCAGCACTGCGATGAAGGCCAGGAATATGAGGGCGATCTTGCTCAGCACGTCACAGGCCGAACCGGGCAAAAGCCGCGCGTTCCTCGACCGAGGCGAACGCATCCTCGACCACCGAAGACCCGAACCGCTGGAAAAAGCCCTTTTTCTTGCCGTAGGTGGCGAACCGCACCTTGTCGCCGTAAAGCTCCTTCAGCTTCGGCACCAGGTGCGCCACCCCGTCGGCCAGCCCCAGCTCGACACCCCGGCCACCCAGCCAG
This sequence comes from Roseovarius sp. SK2, assembly GCF_028807495.1. Classification (NCBI taxonomy): domain Bacteria; kingdom Pseudomonadati; phylum Pseudomonadota; class Alphaproteobacteria; order Rhodobacterales; family Roseobacteraceae; genus Roseovarius; species Roseovarius sp. SK2. The sequence continues at coordinate 179,244 of NZ_JARAMK010000007.1, read as the reverse complement.
AACTCGCCGGTAAACAGGTCGTCGTCCTCGCTCAGCCGGTCGCCCCGCCGCGCCTTGATCTGCGCGATGAAGTTTCCGTGCATCTCTTCCAGAATGCCTTTCAGACGCGCCACGTCTTCCTTCTTCTCGGGCTGGAACGGATCAAGCGTGCTCTTCGACTTGCCAGCCGTGTAGACCCGCCGTTCCACACCCTGCCGCGCCAGGAACACATGCGCGCCGAAGCCCGCCGAGATCACGCCGATGCTGCCCACGATCGAATTGTCGTCGACCCAGATATCATCCGCCGCCGAGGCCAGCCAATAGCCGCCCGACGCCGCGACGTCCTCGACGAAAGCATGAACCGGCACTTTCTTTTCCTCGGCCAGCCGCCGGATGCGTCCCGCGATCAGCGCAGATTGCACCGGCGATCCGCCAGGGCTGTTGATCAACAGCGCGACGGCCTTGGGCTTGCCGCGGCTGAACGCCTTTTCAATGGCGGGCGCCATCGCCTCGTCGCTCAGCGGCATCCGGGACCCTGCGCCAATCGCACCCGACAGGCGTATAACCGACACCAGCGGGTCGCTTTTCAAAAACGGGATAAATCGCTTCATGGAGGGGCATGTAGAATGCCCGCGCGCGACAAACAAGGTGGCGGCGCGTATCAATAGGGCCGACGGGCAAGAAAGCCACGAATACGACGCAGGGTCAGACCGCCGCCGCCCTTTCCCAGGACGTCGCCCATCCTGCGTAGGGTGGGTGAAAACCCACGCGCCTCCCGACGCCAACCCAGGCGCGCTCTCCTCAACTCTTGATCCGGTACCCCGTCTTGAAGATCCGCCAGATCAGGAACAGGCACAGCGCCGTGAACCCCGCAATCGCCAGCAGGCTCAGCCCGATGGACACGTCCGCCTGCCCGAAGAAAGCCCAGCGGAACCCCGAGATCAGGTAGACCACCGGATTGAACAGCGTCACCGTCTGCCAGAACGGCGGGAGCATCGAGATCGAGTAGAACGAGCCCCCCAGGAACACCAGCGGCGTCACGATCAGCAGCGGCACCAACTGCAACTGCTCGAAATTCTGCGCCCAGATCCCGATGATGAACCCGAACAGCGCGAAACTGATGCAGGTCAACAGCAGAAACACCACCATCGCGCCCGGATGCTGTATCTCCACGTCCACGAACAACGCCGAGGTCGCCAATATCACCACCCCGATGAACAGCGCCTTGGTGGCGGCGGCCCCCACATACCCGATCACGATCTCCAGGAAGTTCACCGGCGCCGACAGCAACTCATAGATCGTGCCGATGAACTTGGGGAAATAGATCCCGAAGGAGGCGTTTGAAATCGCCTGCGTGATCACCGACAGCATGATCAGCCCCGGCACGATGAACGCGCCATAACTCACGCCCTCCACCTGGTCGATCCGGCTGCCGATGGCCGCGCCGAACACCACGAAGTAAAGCGAGGTCGAGATCACCGGCGACACGAAACTTTGCAGCAGGGTGCGAAAGAACCGCTGCATCTCGAACTTGTAGATCGCTGCAATGGCCAGAAAATTCATGCCGCATCCTCCTTCACCAGCCCCACGAAGATCTCTTCCAAACTCGACTGGCTGGTCTGAATATCGCGGATCACCAAGCCCGCCTCCGTCAGTTCGCGCACCAGCCGCGCAATCCCCGTCCGCTCGGCATTGGTGTCATAAGTATAGGTCAGGCTCTGGCCGTCCGGGCTCTTCCACAAGTCGTAATCCGACAGGCTCTCGGGCACCGCCTCCACCGGCTCGACCAGATCGATCCGCAAGCTCTTGCGCCCCATCCGCTGCATCAGCGCGGCCTTGTCCTCGACCAGCAGGATCTCGCCCTTGTTGATCACCGCCACCCGGTCGGCAATCGCCTCAGCCTCCTCGATGTAATGGGTGGTCAGAATGATTGTCACCCCGTCCTGCCGCAGCCCTTCGACCACCTCCCACATATCGCGGCGCAGCTCCACATCGACACCGGCGGTCGGCTCGTCCAGGAACAGAACACGCGGCTCGTGCACCAGCGCCTTGGCGATCAGCACCCGGCGCTTCATGCCGCCCGACAGTTCCTTGACCTGGTTGGTGCGCTTGTCCCACAGGCTCAGCTGCCGCAGGATCTTCTCCACCAGCGCCTCGTCACGCCCCTTGCCAAAGAGGCCGCGCGAAAACCGCACCGTGTTGATCACCTTCTCGAACGGCTCCAGCGCGATCTCCTGCGGCACCAGTCCCACCAGCGACCGCGCCGCGCGATACTCCTCGGCGATATCATGCCCGCCGACGCGCGCCGTCCCGCCCGTGGGCGTCGTGATCCCGCACAGCGCCGAAATCAGCGTCGTCTTTCCCGCGCCGTTGGGCCCCAACAGCGCCAGGATCTCGCCCTCGCGGATCTCCAGGTCCACGCCCTTCAAGGCCTGGAACCCGTCGTCAAAGGTCTTCTCCAGGCCGCTCACCTCGACAAACGCTGCCATGTCCCGCGCTCCTTCTTTCGTCATTCGCGGCAAAGTAATCCGGCCGCGACCCGGCGCAAGCCGGTACGGAAACACAACCCCTTGTGCATTCCTGCGCGCCGAAACCCATGCCGCCCCAAATAAAACGTATCGTTTCCACATTTTGCATTGCACGACTCGTCTCAAGCGGGAATTCTGTCCGCGGTTGGGGGCGCATGATGCATGCGCATCAAGAAAATCGCAGGACAGACATGAAACGCCTCTCTCGTTTTGTCTGGCCGCTCATCATATTTGCGCTCGGTGCCTGCACCGAGTCGGTGACGCGTGCCGACAACTCCCGTATCCTTCTCATGGGCGACTCCATGATGGCCTTTCACGGCACGGCCGGGAAATCCGTCTCTCACGCCATGGAACGCCGCCTGGGCGAGCCGGTCATCGACCGCTCCGTGTCCGGCGCCCGCTTCCTCTATTCCCTGCCCATCTCGGGCGCGGCCGGCATGAACATCACGAAACAATTCCGCGCCGGCAACTGGGACTGGATCGTGATGAACGGCGGCGGCAACGACATTCTCTTCGGCTGCGGCTGCGGGCTTTGCGACCGCCGCATCGACCGGCTGATCTCCGACGACGGTACCACCGGCGTTATCCCCGGTTTCGTGTCGAAAATGCGCAAGACTGGCGCCAACGTGGTGATGGTGGGCTACCTGCACACCCCCGGCGTGCGCTCCCCCATCGAAGGCTGCGTCGACGAGGGCCGCGAGATGGACGCCCGCATGGCCCGCCTCGCCGCGCTCGACCGCGGCGTGCACTTCATCCCGATGAGCGATGTCGTCCCGCCTGGCGACCGCACCTACCACGCGGTCGACCTCATCCACCCGTCACCCAAGGGATCCGACGCCATCGGCAGCCGCATCGCCGAGCTCATCCGCCAGAACGGACCGCGCCGGAAATAAGGTGTCCCGCCTTTGGCCTGACACTTCAAATAAAGGCGGGGCGCGCGCCCCGATCACGCGCCCCCTTTTCCTCTGGCCAAAAATATCCCCGCCGGAGGCTCCGACGGGGACGCAATCAACCCGGCATGAAACGAACTCTCACCCCTTCGAGATCATCCGCTTCAGCCAACCTTTCTTCTCGGCCTGCTCTTCCGGCTCGTCCTCCTTCGGCCCCTCGATGACATCCTCGAGGTTGGAAAAGAACTGGTCGGCCATCTTCTTGGCAAACCCGTCCACGATCCGGCTGCCAAGCTGCGCCAGCTTGCCACCCACCTTCGCCTCCACGTCATAGCTCAGCTTCGTGCCGCCCTCGACCTCTTCCAGCCGAACATCCGCCGCGCCCTTGGCAAAGCCCGCGGCCCCGCCCTTGCCCTCGCCTTCCAGGCGCAGGCTCTCGGGCTGGGTCATCTCGCTGAACGTCACCATGCCCTTGAACGTGGCCTTCACCGGCCCGACCTTCTGTGTCACCGTCGCCTCGTACCCGTCCTGCGGGTTGCCCGTGACCTCCTGCGCGCCCGGCACGCATTCCTTCAGAACTTCGGGTTCCATCAGTGCGGCCCAGACCGTCTCCCGGTCCGCCGCGATCTCGCGCTCGCCACTCATCTGCATGACACGTCTCCTCCTTGGGTTGGCCCGATCCTACCGCACGGCCCCGAACCCTCCAAGACCGATGCGCAGTATAAATTGACAGACGCAAGGCGTCTCGCGCATCAAGACCTTAGTCGCATGGGGGACCGCACTTGCCCGGCACGCTTTGCCTCACCTTCGACGATCTGTTCGTCGCAAACTGGGTCGCCGCCCGACCCGTGTTCGACGCCCATGACGCCCGCGTCACCTTCTGCGTGTCGCACCTGCACACGGCCATGCCGGACCAAATCGAAGGCCTGCACCTCCTGCAATCCGACGGTCACGAGATCGCCTGCCACACCCGCACGCACCCGAAACTGAAATCGTACCTCGCAACCCACGGCCTCGACCACTGGCTCGAACACGAAGTAGACCTTGCCATAGCGGAACATCGCGCGGCAGGCTTCCCGGCACGCACCTTCGCCTGCCCCTTCCACGCTTCCACGCCCGAGACCCGCGCGGCCCTCGCCTCCCGCTTCGAGGTCATCCGCGCCGCCGGCCCCCGCAGCCTCGACCACACCAACCCCGCCAGCCGCATCTACGGTGAAATCCCCGCCTCACGCTGCCTCGACAACCTTGGCTTCGCCGACATGCAGCACAAGGCCTTCCCCGGCTGGCGCCGGCAGCACCACTTGCTCGACCTCATCGCCAAGACGGACGGCCTCGCGGTCTTCACCGGCCACGACATCAGGGACCGCAAAACCGGCCCGGGATTCTACAGCAGCCAAGCCCAGATCGGCCGCCTGCTGGGCGCCGCCACCACGCGGGGCGTTGCGATCAAACCCGCGTAGGGTGGGTGAAAACCCACGCGTCCTGCACACGGCGCATCAAACGCCGTCCACCTTCCCCCTCAACGCCTTCACTTCCGCCCGCTTCTTCTTCGCCTCCACCCGCTTGCGCTTCTGGTTCTTCGACACTTTCGTCGGGATGCGCCGCTTCGGCTTTTCACACGCCTTGACGATCAGGTCCGCCAGCCGCTCCCGCGCGATCTCGCGGTTGCGGGCCTGGCTGCGTTCCTCCGACACCTGTAGCACCACCGCGCCGTCCTTGGTCCAGCGCCGCCCGGCCAGCCGCCGCAGCCGCCGTTTCACCGGGTCGGGCAGGTTCGGCGAGCGATCCGCCTCGAACCGCAACTCCACCGCCGAGGACACCTTGTTCACGTTCTGCCCGCCCGGCCCGGACGCGCGGGTGAACTGCTCGGTCAGCTCCCAATCCTCGATGGTGATCTTGTCGTTGATCTTCATGATGCCCTGTCAAATAGCACTGACGCGATGCCACTCAAAGCGTTTCGCCTTTGACCTGAGGAATCAGCTAAAGGCGAAACGCGTGCGACGCTTGAATGTTGCGCGGCGTTTCTCGATAAGCAGCGTTTCAGGTTTATCGCGAAACGCTTTAAATACCGACGCGATACCGACGCGCCATTTTCACACTAAAAGGGCCGCCCCAACCTCATGGAGCGGCCCTTCTAAAAGTTTCGGAGGCGAGGTCGGTTAGGCCCTGCCAATCCGGGTGTTCACGCGCCCAAGGGCTGCCTCAGACACGAACCTCCCTGACTGTTCCGACACCTCTCTCCAATCCCTTTATAGACACTGGATCACCTCCTTTCAGTTGTTGAACTCAAAGGTAGCCTGCCACAGATTTCGCGTTTGTCAAAACAAAATCATGTGGTCCTGCCACTAAGTGACCCCACGATGATGCGAAACGGCACAAGTGCCAAAATTGCCAGCACCAGCTTCACCAGCCAGTCCGCCACCGCCAGCGACACCCAGAGCGGCACCACCGGGCCTGCACCCAAAAGCGGCAGCGCCTCGCCGGCCCAGCTCACGTCATTGCCCGGCTCCAGGAATGTCAGGCTGGCCGAAAACGCGATGGTAAAGAACAGGCCCGTGTCCACGCTGCCGCCGATCAGCGACGACACCACCGGCGCCCGCCACCATGCGCCGGCCCTGAACCGATCGAACACCGCGATATCCAACAGTTGCGCCGTCAGAAACGCCACTGCCGAGCCCAGCGCGATCCGCACCGTCACCAGCGGCCCGAACTCCCCCGAAATCTGCGTCCCGATGAACGAACAGATCAGCCCCACCACGAAGCCCACGAGAACAACACGCCGCGCCGCCGCGCGGCCATAGACACGGTTCATCACGTCCGTCACCAGAAAAGCCAGCGGATAGGTGAACGCACCCCAGGTCAGCCACTGGCCGAACAGGAACTGCACCAAAATGTTCGACGCGACGACAATCGCCGCCATCGCCAGAACACCGGGAAGGATCTTGGATGTCATGCGCACAGGCCCCCGATACGCGTTTATATCAGGGGCCTGCGCTAGTCATTTTGCGGCAGAACCGCAAGACCTCACTCCGATTGCAGCACGCCCAGGCACTGCGCCGGCAGGTCCGCCATGGTCAACTCGCGGCGCGGCTTGGGCGGCGGCGCGTTGGGGTCAGGCGGCGGCGGGTTCAGGATGTTGCGCTGCCACTGCCGCGCATCGGCGCAGCCATCCCCGGCGGGGGGTGCGGCTTGGTCGACGCATCCTTTCGCGCCGCGCGGACATTTCAGGCGCACGTGGAAATGATAGTGATGCCCGTACCAGGGCCGGATCTTGCGCAGCCAACTGCGGTCGCCGGTCTCTTCCTCGCACATCCGCACCTTGGCCCCCGGAAAAACGAAAATCCGCGCAACGCGCGGATCCTTCGCCGCGGCCTTCATGATCTCGTGGTGGGTCCGGTTGTAATTGTCGTTCGTATAGGCCCCGTTCGCCCGCCGCAGCGAAATCGACGACAGGCTTTCGCGCTGCGCCCGGCTGAGGTTCAGGTTGTTCGCGGGCCGCAGCCAGATATCGGCATCCAGCCCCATCTGGTGACTGCGGTGCCCGCTCAGCATCGGCCCGCCGCGCGGCTGGCTGATGTCTCCTACATAGAGCCCGTTCCAGCCCGGCTGCGTCGCGGCAAAGCGCGAAAGCTTCTGGATGAAATCGATGGTCTCGGGATGGCCCCAGTTGCGGTTCCGGCTCAGGCGCATCGCCTGCCATGTCGGCCCGGTCTCGGGCAGTTGCACACCGCCCGCCACGCATCCCTTGGCATAACCGCCATAGGGCCGCGCGGCCTGCTGCGAGCCGCCTCGTTTGGCGCCGAACAGCTGTTTCGCCTGCACCCCGCGCATGTCTGCCGGAATGTTCTGCGTCGAAAGCACCGCGGGCTGGGCGCTCTCCTGTTCTGCCGTGGACCCACCACAGCCCGCCAGCACCAACGCCAGCAGGACCGGCTTTACGATACGGACCATGTTTCACTATCCCCTTTTGCCTGAACCCAGCGTAGCAAGATCAACCCCACGAGGAAAAGAAGAATAAGGGGCGTGACACCAATTCGCGCGCTTCCGCTGATATACGTCACCAGACCGATCAATGCGGGGGCCACGAACGCCGTTGCCCGCCCCGACAGCCCGTAAAGACCAAAGCTTTCGGTCGGCACCGCCGGGTCCGTGTGGCGCACCATCAGCGACCGGCTCGCCGATTGCAGCGTCCCGCCCAGCCCCCCGATCAGGATACCGCAGCCGAAGAACACTATGTCCGGCAGGGCCGAGCCCTCCTCCAGCGGGATGCCGAAGAACATCGTGCGGTCCATGCTGACGATGGTGATGCACACCCCGATCAGGATCCACACCGCCACCACGATCACCGGCTTCGGCCCGTATCGCTTGTCCAGCCTGCCGCCGACCCAGCTGAAGGCCGCCGCGGCAACGGCGCTGACGATCCCGAAGATCCCCACCCTCACGATCGACCAGTCCAGCACCAGCGTCGCGTAAGTGCCCCCGAAACTGTAAAGCCCGTTCAGCGCGTCGCGATAGAACATCGACGATCCCAGGTAGGCCAGCAGGCTTTTGCGGTTGGGCAGGTTCGCCACCGATTTCTTCAGCAAAGCCATCGCACCGACGAACCCCGTACCCTTGGGCGCGGTGTCCGCATCTCGCACCCACAGGAAATAGGGGATCATGAACACCACGTACCAGGCCGCGGCCAGTGGCCCGACGATGCGCTTGTCCTCGTCCTGCGCAGCATCCAGCCCCAGCGCCGGTTCCAGCCCAACGATTGTGCGTCCCCCGTCCATGGTCTGAAAGAACACCAGCATGATCGCCATCGACGCCAGCCCGCCGAGATAGCCAAAGGCGAACCCGCTGCCCGATGTCGACCCCACGTCTTCCGCCGTCGCCACCGAGGGCAGTTGCGAATTGACGAAAATCAGCGCGTACTCCGCCCCGATGAAACCGATCCCGAACAGCACCAGCGCCAGCACCATGTTCGACCCGTCCGGCGCCGTCCACCACAGGCCCGCCGCGCCGACGACATAGAGCACCGAAAAGAAAACCATCCACGGAATACGCCGCCCGGCGGAATCCGCCATCGCGCCCATGATCGGCGCACCAAAGGCGATGACCAGCCCCGACAGCGCCAGGCACCATGACCACAAGGTCTGGGCCCGCGCATCCGCCGCCTCTTCTTCCAGCCCGGTACCAAGGAAATAGTTCGAGGCGACAGCCGCAAAGAACGGCCCGAACACGAAGGTCACCAACAGGGTGTGATAGGGCTGGCTGGCCCAGTCGAAAAAGAACCAGCCCCAGATCCGCTTGCGTGCTGAAACGTCTGCCATCTTGCCCCCTCGCCTCGCCGCGATCAAACGCGGTTCGGGGTCCGGTGGCAAGCCTTTCCTTGGGCTTTCCGCGTCAGTCCTGCATCGGCGGCCAGGGCCGCTTTGCATCCGCCTCGATCCAGGCGGTCACCCATTCGGGCGCCTCGGGCCGCTCGACCGTCTTGCCCAGCGCCGCCATCACCGTCTCGGGCGACACGATCCCGTCCTTGCCGGTCACGGCCGAGCGATAGACGATATGGTTGGCGCATTCGCCGTCGGACTTCCACATCGACTGTTCCAGATAGACGAACCGCGCGTCCCACCACACCGCGCGGGACCGCATCTCGACCGTTTCGAACATCCGGATCCGGCGGCGATACCGCACGCTCGCCCCCGCCATGGTCAGCCCCCAACGGTTCTTTTTCAGAACCTTCACCAGCCCCGCCCGCATCGCCAGCGGGATACGCCCAAGATCATACAGTGTCAGCGTCCGCCCGTTGTTCAGCTCCATCCACAGGTCGATATCCCACGGCAGGCAGACATGCCGCGACACGTGCGTGTCGGTCGGCGCCAGCGGCGGCGAATTGCGGTGCTTATAAAGCTGCCAGAACATGCGGACGACAGGATACATCGGGCGCTCCTTTTCCCGTTGGTCTTGACGCGGGCGCGGCATACGTCAACCACAACCTCGCGTAAAGCTTGCGGAATACCGCCATGACGCTTACCTGAAGCGTGCGGCCAAAAACCTGGATCGCAGTTATTGGTCGTGCGCAGCGCGACGATTGAGTGTTGCGCGCACCCTGCCTTTATCTGATACCTCAGGTTAACGGCAGGACGCTTTATTCCGCGCAGCAAGCAAGAGGTTCATCAGATGCAGGCAATCGCAGGTCCCATCGGGCTCATTCTGGACGTGGTGTTCTTCATCATGATCATCCACATCATCATGAGCTGGCTGATCAATTTCCAGGTCCTGAACCTCAGCCAACAGTTCGTGGCCCAGATCTGGTACGGCCTGAACCGCCTGCTGGAGCCGATCTACGAACCCATCCGCCGCATCCTGCCCGACACCCGCCCCCTCGACCTCGCGCCTCTGGTGGCCTTCGTCGCGCTGATTTCGCTGCGCGACTTCATCCTGCCGGAACTCCTGTGCAACGGGCGCCCCTTGGGCTACTGCGGATAGGCGCGCCATCGCCAGACCACGGGCTGGCGACCTGACAGGTCTTCAGGGCACTTTATCCCTGTCGCATCCGCAGAACTTCAAATCGACGCGCACACGTTACCCAATCGCCAGCCCGTCCGGGCGGTCTGGCGATGACGCGGCGGCCTTCGGCCTTGATTCCGCGCAACCAACGCTCATCCGGGACTTGTTTACGATTCCTTAGTGTGGGACTGTCACCCGTAAGAGCAGAAAACTAAAATCTTACAGGTTTCCCATGCAAAGCGCTGCCACGCTGCTGCAAGACGTCTTCGGATTCTCCGCTTTCCGTCCCGGCCAGGAAGAGATCGTCCAGACCGTCGCGGAAGGGTCCAACACCCTTGCCATCATGCCGACCGGCGGCGGCAAATCCCTGTGCTATCAACTCCCTGCCCTCCTGCGCGACGGCGTCACCGTCGTCATCTCCCCCCTGATCGCGCTCATGCGCGACCAGGTCCGCGCGCTCAGGGCTGCGGGGGTCGAGGCCGGCGCGCTCACCTCCGGCAATACCGAGGAAGAGACCCAGGCCGTCTGGGAGGCCCTCGACCAAGGCCGCCTCAAACTCCTCTATATCGCCCCCGAACGCCTCGCCGCCGGGTCCGCCATGGGGATGCTGCGCCGCATCGGTGTCAGCCTGATCGCGGTGGACGAGGCGCATTGCGTCAGCCAGTGGGGACACGACTTCCGCCCCGATTACCTGCGCATCGGCGAGTTGCGCCGTGCCCTCGACGTGCCGCTGGCCGCCTTCACCGCCACCGCCGACGCCGAAACCCGCGCCGAAATCGTCGAGAAACTGTTCGAGGGGCAACAGCCCGAAACCTTCCTGCGCGGCTTCGACCGGCCCAACATCACGCTCGCCTTCTCGGCCAAGGACAGCCCCCGCCAGCAGATCCTCAGCTTCGCCGCCGCTCGCAAAGGCCAGTCCGGCATCGTCTATTGCGGCACCCGCGCCAAGACCGAAACGCTGGCCAAGGCCCTGCGCGAGGACGGCCACAGCGCCTGTCACTATCACGGCGGCATGGACCCCGACGACCGCCGCCATGTCGAACACCGCTTCAGCACCGAGGACGGGCTGGTGGTGGTCGCCACCATCGCCTTCGGCATGGGGGTGGACAAGCCCGACATCCGCTGGGTCGCCCATGCCGACCTGCCCAAGTCGATCGAAGCCTACTACCAGGAAATCGGCCGCGCCGGCCGCGACGGCGCGCCCGCCGACACGCTCACGCTCTTCGGCCCCGACGACATCCGCCTGCGCCGGTCCCAGATCGACGAGGGCCTCGCCCCGTCAGAGCGCCGCGCCGCCGATCACGCCCGCCTGAACGCCCTCCTGGGCCTTGCCGAAACCCACGCCTGCCGCCGCCAGGCGCTCTTACGCTATTTCGGCGAGGACCCGACCCCCTGCGACAATTGCGACACCTGCACCACACCGCCCGAAACCTTCGACGGCACGCAGGACGTGCGCAAGGCGCTCTCGGCCATCCTGCGCACGGATGAATTCTTCGGCGCGGGCCACCTGATCGACATCCTGACCGGCAACGAAACCGACAAGATCCGCGCCCGCGGCCATGACGGCCTGCCCACCTTCGGCGTCGGCCGCGACACCGACCGCCGCACGTGGCAGGGGATCTTTCGCCAGATGATGGGTCACGACCTGATCCGCCCCGATCCCGAACGCCACGGCGCCCTGCGCATGACCGAACGGGCCATCCCGATCCTGAAGGGCGAACAGGACATCACCCTGCGCCGCGACACCCTCGCGCCCAAATCCCGCCGCCCCGCCGCCAAGACGCTGGTCGCCGAAGAGGACGCGCCGCTCCTGTCGGCGCTCAAGGCCAAGCGCCGCGCGCTGGCCGAGGCCGCGAGGATGCCCGCCTACATCGTCTTCAACGACCGCACCCTGATCGAGATGGCCGAAACCCGGCCCCGCACGCTCGACGACATGGCGCGCATCTCGGGCGTCGGCTCAAAGAAGCTGGAACAATACGGCGCTGCCTTTCTCGAGGTTATCAACGGCGAGGCCGAAACGATGCACCCCACCCGCCGCAAACTGGCGGGCCGCGAGACCGGCACGGTCTATGACCGCCTGCTCGAGGTGCAGTCCAACCTCCAACGCGGCGAGGACGGCATTGAAAAGCCGCTCTCGTGTTCCGCCAGCCTTCTGGCCCGCGTCGCCGCCTCGAAACCCCGCGACCTCGGCGACCTCGAACGCCTTTTGGGCGACAAAAGGACCGAGCGTTTCGGCCCCGCCTTTCTGGACGTTCTGCACGCGGCGGACTGAGGTGTTTCGAGGACAACATGACCAGAGTATCGCCAATGTCCCGAGAACGCCGAAGGCGTGACAGGGTATTGGCGATTCCATTTTTCCTCGAAACGCCCTAGATCCCCGGAAAGCTTAATTTCTCAAGGGTCACATATGCTCGTCGTCGTCTCGCCAGCCAAGAAAATGGACATGTCCCCGGCCGAGGGGATCCATCCCACCGGCCCCGCCTTCGCCAAGGACGCGCACGCCCTGGCCGACGTGGCCCGCGACCTCAACCAGGCCGATCTGAAAAAGCTCATGGGCATCTCCGACGATCTCGCGAAACTCAATGCCGAGCGGTTCAGCAATTTCGGCAGCCAGGACAAGAAGCCCGCCGCGCTCGCCTTCGCCGGCGACACCTACCAGGGGCTCGAGGCCGGGTCGCTCGATGCTGACGAACTCGACTGGGCGCAGGATCACCTACGCATTCTCTCGGGTCTCTACGGCCTCTTGCGCCCGCTGGACAATATCGAACCCTACCGTCTGGAAATGGGCAGCCGCCTCAAAACCGAGCGCGGCAAATCGCTCTATGATTATTGGGGCGACCGCCTGTCGAAGGCGCTCAACCGCTACGCCGAAGAGGTGGACACCGACATCTTGGTCAACTGCGCCAGCCAGGAGTATTTCGGCGCCGTCGACCGCGACGCGCTCAAGCTGCGGGTCATCACGCCCACCTTCCTCGACACCAAGAAGGGCGAGGCCAAGGTTATCAGCTTCTTTGCCAAGAAGGCCCGCGGCGCCATGGCCCGCTTCATCGTCCAGAACCGGCTGACCGACGCCGAGGCGATCAAGGATTTCGATTCCGGCGGCTACCGCTACGACGCCGCGCGCTCGACCGAGGATGAACCGGCGTTCATCCGTGGCGAGCAGTAGGGCGTTCTGCGCGAACGAGGATCACGGACTTTAGTGCGCCCGTTTAGGTTAGGGCAGAATATCTGGGTTGCGGACGAAGTGGACGTTATTTTCTGACGGTGAGGAGACGCGCATCGACGGGCCGTGGTGCGGCGAACCGACGATGGTGATGGGCATTTTATGCCTGCCAAGCACATCCAACCTGAGAGCTTTGCACTTCACCTGCCAAATCGCCGTGCCGGGGGACGGCCCGGCGATGCGCGGCGGGCTTCGCCCTTGTTCCGCGCGGGCGCTCTGTGACTGTAGCGACGAAGGGCTCACACCGGACCTTATCTGCAAAGAACACGAGCGTACGGTAGGACCAGCACCACCTCTCACTGACAGCCATTGTCTGCCAGACCTCAAACGCCAACCGAAAGCAAATGACCCCGCCCCTCCCCGACGCACCCTATGCCGCACTCTGCCCTTCCTCGGGCGGGCGCACGCCCACGGGGCAGGCCGCGATCACATGGTCGATCAGCGCCTGTTTCGACAGCGGCTTCGACAGGTAGTGATCGATCCCCGCTGACAGGATATCGTCCTCGTCGCCATCCATCGCGTGTGCCGTCATCGCCACGATAGGCACATGTACGCCGCCATCCGCTTCGATCTCGCGAATGGCGCGGGCGGCCTCCTTGCCGTCCATCTCGGGCATCGAGATGTCCATGAACACTATATCGGGCGCGAAAGACCGGAAGAACGCCACCGCCTCTTCGCCGTTCACGGCGAATTTCAGGTCGATGTCCAGCGCCTTGACCATCTTGGAAAAGACCAGCCGGTTGGTCTTGTTGTCCTCCGCCGCCAGCACGCGCATCACGCGGCTGGGTTCATTCGGCCCCTCGGGCGCGTCCTCGCCGCCCGGCAGCGCGCCCGAAACCTGCTTCAGTGCGGCGAAAAGCTCGTTGCGGGGGACCGGTTTCTGCAACAGCGCGTCAACGTAAATCCGGCCCGGGTCCTGATCCACGCTGCCGGTGTTCCCGCTCAACAGCAGGACCGGCGCCGCGTGTCCGGCGCCTTTCAGCGCCTCGGCCAGTTCGATCCCGTCCATCTGCGGCATCACGTGGTCGGTGATCACCAGGCTGACATCGTCGCCCATCACCTCCAGCGCGCGCACCCCGCTGTCGCAGCAAACGACCTCGACTCCCAGCGCCGCGAACAGCCGCTCCAGGATCGCGCGGTTCAGCGCGTTCGTCTCGACGATCAGCACCTTGCGCAACCCGTCGGGCACACTGAAATCCTGTTCCGCGTCCGGCTCGGCCAGCGGCAGTTCCACGGCAAATCCAAAGGTCGAGCCCTGCCCCTCGACCGAGTCGACCCAGATCTCGCCGCCCATCAACTTCACCAGCTTTTCCGAGATCGCGAGGCCCAGCCCGGTGCCTTCGAACTTGCGGTTGCTCTCGTCGTCCACCTGGTTGAACTCGCCAAAGATGTGCCGGACCTTGTCGTCGTGAATCCCGATCCCGCTGTCCTCTATCGTCACGTGCAGGTGCGCCGCGCCCTCGGTGCCGGCCTCCACGCCCACGACGCGCACCATGACATGCCCCTGCTCGGTAAACTTCACCGCGTTGCCCAGCAGGTTCGTCATGATCTGCCGCAGCCGCCCCGGATCACCCACGAACCGCGTCGGCAGGAACAGGTCGTAATCCACCAGAAGGTCGATCCCCTTGTCCCGCGCATTGGCCTGCATCAGCATGATCAACTCGTGAATGCAGCGTTCCAGGTCGAACGGCTCGTCATGCAGCACCAACTTTTCCGCCTCGATCTTGGAATAGTCCAGCACATCGTTGATGATAACGAGCAGCGCCTCGCCCGAATTCTTGATCGTGTTGGCGTAAAGCAGCTGTTCCTCGTCCAGCTCGGTATCCTTCAACAACTCCGCCATCCCCACCACGCCATTCATCGGCGTGCGGATCTCGTGGCTCATGTTGGCCAGGAAGGACGATTTCGCCCGGCTCGCCATCTCGGCCCTGCGCCGCGCCTCCTTCAGCCGTTCCTCATAGCGGATCGTGTCGGTGATGTTCAGCGCCAGGCTCACCACGTCGCCGGTCTGTCCGCGCTGGTCGATCAGCTTGATATAGGCCCCGTTCCACAGCCGGATGATCTCGGGCTCCGGCGCGACGGTCTGCCAGCGGTCCAGCATCTTTTCGCGCCACGCGGCGGGGTCCGCGTCTCCGATGTCGATAACACCCTCCTCGGTCACGCATTGCAGGATCTCGACATAGCTGATGCCCGGCTTGACGTCCTCCAGCCCTTCGAAAACACCCAGCCAGGCGTGGTTCGCGGCGATCATCCGGCTGTCGGCGTCGAAAAAGGCGAACCCGTCCTGGATCGTCTGGATCGAATGCCACAAGCGCCTCTCGGCGATGGCAACCTTTTCATTGGCGACGTTCAGGTCGGATTTCACCCGCGCGTTCTCGTCCCGCACGGTCTGCACCTCGGCGCGGGTCTCGACGATCTCCTCGCTCAGCGCACGGGCGTGGCGGCCCAGCTTGCGGTTCGCGGCCTGAAGCTCCGCCTGTTTCTGTTCCAGCAGACGTTCAGCGGCCAACCGGGCGCGCCGTTCCTCCGCCAGTTTGTTGGCAAGGCTCATGCCCCAACCTCCGCCGCTGCAGGTCACTCTTGGGGGCCAATCTCCCTTATTATGGTGAACAAGTACTTAAATCCTGACCCGGCTCAGGCGCGGGAATCGTTGTCTTGGCGCGGGGGGCGTGGCAGCATGTCGCCATACATTTAGGGAGGGCATCATGCTCCATCGCTTTCTCACCGCCATTTTCATCACCCTCACCGCCAGTCTCGCCGCCGGGCACGCCGCGGCACAGGATGCCGTCCCCGACCGGCGCGAGGTCGTGACCAAGGATGTCGACTTCTTCGGCTCCGATCTCGACCCGCTCTTCGACACCACGCTCGAGGCCTGCCGCAACCTCTGCTTTTCGAACAACGCCTGCCGCGCCTATACTTTCAACACCCGCTCCAATTCCTGTTTCCCCAAGAGCGCCCTGACCGAGACCAGACCCTACGAGGGTGCGATTTCCGCCGAGGTCTTCAACACGGACGCCCGCGTCCTGAACGACGCGCCCGCCCGCACCGCCGATCTGGATTTCCTCAGCCCCGGCGATCTGAACCAGGCGCGCGACCAAGCGACCGGAATCGGCGCGCGCCATCCCGGCGGGCAATGGGACGTCCCCGCCATGGTCAACGCCGCGCAGGACCGCATCGCGCAGCAGGATTACCTGAATGCCATGCGCTGGATGGGTGCCGCCGTGGCCCGCTCGGACGCCGCCGACCAATGGGCGGAATATGCCCGCCTGTCGCTGCTGATCCCGACGCAGAACAATTCCGAGAAACGCAATTACGCCGCCCGCGCCTTCCAGGCCGCGACCAACGCCTACCTCCGCGCGCCCAGCGATCCGGTGCGCATCAACTCCCTTCTGATCATGAGCGAGTCCTTGGAAGCACTGGGACGCGAACGCGATATCGTGCCCACCCTGCGCCTGGCCGAATCGATCCAGCCGCGCGACGACGTCATGACCGCGCTCGATGCCGCCATCGCCAAGTACGGCTTTCGCATCACCGATCACCGCGCCGACAGCGACAGCGCCCAGCCGCGCCTCTGCGCCGAGTTCTCCGAACCGCTAGTCGAGGCGGGCACCGATTACACGCCCTTCGTCCGCCTGCCCGATCCCGGCCTCGTGGTGCAGCCCGACGGGAACCAGATCTGCATCGCCGGCGTCCAGCATGGCGAGCGCTACCGCGTCACCTTCCGCGAAGGCCTGCCCGCCGCCAGCGGCGAGACACTTCAGCGCGACACCGAGATCACGCTTTACGTGCGCGACCGCTCCCCGCGCGTCAGCTTTCCGGGCCGGGCGTACATCCTGCCCAAGGCCGCCGACACCGCCCTGCCGATCGAGACCGTCAACCTCGACGAGGTCGAATTGCTCCTGCGCCGCGTCTCCGACCGAAACCTTTTGCGCACCATGCAGGAAGAGTATTTCGGCCGCCCTCTCAGTCAGTACCAGGAACGCCAGTTCAACGCCGAGATCGCCGAGGAGGTCTGGACCGGCACCGGCGAGGTGCAGAACACGCTCAACCGCAACATGACCACCCGCCTGCCGCTGGGCGAGGTGCTGGCCGACCAGCCTCCGGGCATCTACGCCCTGACCGCCAGCATCGAAGGCGCCGACAGCTACGACAACCCCGGCGCCACGCAATGGTTCGTTCTGACCGACCTTGGCCTGACCACGTTCAAGGGTAATGACGGCCTGCATGTTTTCGTGCGCGGGCTGGCCGATGCCCAGGCGGAATCCGGCGTCGAACTGTCCCTGCTGTCGCGCTCCAACCGCGTTCTGGGTACGGCCACGACCGACGCCCAGGGCCACGCGCTCTTTGCCCCCGGGCTGACCCGTGGCACCTCCGGCGCCGCCCCGGCTCTGGTGCTGGCCAAGGCGGGCGACGACGACATGGCCTTCCTGTCGCTCACCGACCCCGCCTTTGACCTCTCGGACCGCGGCGTCGAGGGCCGCCGCCCCGCGCCGCCCATCGACGTTTTCCTCGCCACCGATCGCGGTGCTTACCGCCCGGGCGAGGTGATCCACGCCACCGCGCTGGCGCGCGACAACGTGGCCGAGGCGATCCCCGGCCTGCCCCTCACGGCCATCCTGCGCCGCCCCGACGGCGTGGAATATTCCCGCCAGCTATCCGGCGACGACGATGCGGGTGGCCATGTCTTCACCCTGCCCGTCGGCACCACCGTCCCCACCGGCAGCTGGACACTCGACATCTTCTCGGACCCCGAGGACGAACCGCTGGTCAGCCGTACCCTGCTGGTCGAGGATTTCCTGCCCGAGCGCATCGACTTCGACCTGTCACTGCCCGATGGCCCCATCCGCCCCGGCGACACGCCGCCGCTGACCATCGACGCACGCTACCTCTTCGGCGCGCCCGGTGCCGGGCTGGTGGCGGACGGCAACGTGCGCCTCACGGCCCGCACCACGCTCGACGACTTCCCCGGCTACAATTTCGGCCGTCACGACGAACGGGTCGGCGCGCGCATCACCTACCTGCCCGGAGGCAAGACCGGCGCGGATGGCCAGCTTCAGATGGCCGCCGAAATGCCCGAATTCGATGTCACCGATCGCCCGTTCGAGGCCGACATCACCGTCACCCTGCAAGAAGGCTCCGGCCGCCCGGTCGAACGCAGGCTCAACCGCATGCTCGCCCCCGCCGGCCCCATGATCGGCATCAAGCCCATGGCCGACGGCGTCGTCGCCGAGGGCACCGAGGCAAGTTTTCAGATCATCGGCATCTCACCAGGCCTCACGCCCGTCCCGATGGACGTGAAATGGACGGTCAACCGCATCACCACGCGTTACCAATGGTATCAGGATTACGGCTCGTGGAACTGGGAGCCGATCACGACGCGCGAACAGGTCGCCACCGGCGACGCCACGCTGGGGTCCGATCCCGTGACCGTCTCCGCCCCCGTCGAATGGGGCCACTATGAACTGGTCGTCGAACGCACCGGCGGCGATTACGTGTCGTCCTCCACCGATTTCTACGCCGGCTGGTACGCCCCCGCCGACGCCAGCGACACGCCCGACACGCTGGAGCTGTCACTGGACCAACCCGAATACACCCCCGGCGACACCGCGCAACTGCGCGTCGTGCCCCGCTACGCCGGTACCGCGCTGATCACCGTCATGTCCAACCACGTCATCGAACGGCAGGCGGTCGAGGTCACCGAGGGCGAGAACACCATCCCGCTTTCCGTGACCGAGGACTGGGGCGCAGGCGCTTATGTCACCGCGCAAGTGATCCGCCCGATGAACGTCAGCGCAGGCCAGAACCCGGCCCGCTCGCTCGGCCTCAGCTACGCCAAGATCGCCCCGGGCGACAAACAGCTCTCCGTCTCCATCGACGCCCCCGACACCGCCGCCCCACGCGGGCCGCTGGACGTCACCGTCAACGTCGATGGGCTGGCCGAGGGTCAGACCGGCTATGTCACACTCGCCGCCGTCGACGTGGGCGTGCTCAACATCACCGGCTTCCAGTCGCCCGACCCGTCCGGGCACTACTTCGGCCAGCGCCGCCTCGGCGTGGAAATCCGCGACCTCTATGGCCGCCTTATCGACGGCATGAACGGCGCCGAAGGCCAAGTCCGCTCCGGCGGTGACGCGGGCAACCCCCTTTCCGGCACCCAGCCGCCACTCACCGAGGACCTCGTCGCCTATTTCACCGGCCCGCTGGAAATCGGCCCCGACGGCACCGCCCGGGCCAGCTTCAACATGCCCGATTTCAACGGCACCGTCCGCTTCATGGCCGTCGCATGGTCCCCCACCGCCGTGGGCCAGGCCGAGGACGAGACCATCGTCCGCGACCCCGTGGTCGTCACCGCCTCGCTGCCGCGCTTCCTCGCCCCAGGCGACGAAAGCCGCCTGCTGCTGGAAATCCAGCACACCGAAGGGCCGACCGGCCGCATGGGCCTCGACGTCAGCAGCACCGGGCTCACCCTCGGCGGCACCATCCCCTCGGGGCTCGAACTGGACGAACAGGAGAAATCCACGCTCAGTCTGCCCATCACCGCGGGAGACGTGGGCGACGCCACCGTGCGCATCGCCCTCACCACGCCCGATGGCAAGCAACTGACCAAGGAGATGCCGCTCGGCATCCGCGCCAACGATCCGGTCATCGCGACCACCCGCCGCTTCTCACTCGGCGCGGGCGACAGCTTCACGCTGGGTCCGGACGTCTTCACCGACCTGCGCCGCGACACGGCCAGCGCCATCCTCGCCGCCGGGCCGCTTGCGAAACTCGACGCGCCCCGCCTTCTGGCCGCGCTCGACCGCTACCCCTATGGCTGCACCGAACAGGTGGTCAGCCGCGCCATGCCGCTGCTTTATTTCAACCAGGTCGCAGCCGCGATGGGCCTCGCCTCCGAGGCGCAGGCACAGGAACGGATCGACCAATCCATCGCCCGCATCCTGACCCGCCAATCCTCCGGCGGCAGCTTCGGCCTCTGGCGGGCAAGTTCCGGCGATTTCTGGCTCGACGCCTATGTCGCCGACTTCCTGTCCCGCGCCAAATCCGAAGGCTTCGACGTCCCCGATACCGCCTACACCATGGCGATGGACAACCTGCGCAACCGCATCAACTACGCCCCCGACTTCGATCAGGGGGGCGAAGACATCGCCTACGCCCTCATGGTCCTCGCCCGCGAAGGCGCGGCCCGCATGGGCGACCTGCGCTATTACTCGGACGTCAAGGCACAGGCGTTCGCCACGCCCCTCGCACAAGCACAACTCGGCGCCGCCCTTGCCTTCTACGGCGACCAGACCCGCGCCGACCGCATGTTCGCCGCCGCGCAACAAAGCATCAACCAGACCTCCGGCGACGAAGGCCAGGTCTGGCGGGCGGACTATGGTACCCGCCTGCGCGACCGCGCCGGCGTGCTGACCCTTGCGACCGAGGCGGGCAGCACTGCCGTCAACGCCGACGCCTTGGCCAGCGCCATCACCGCCGAGGGCCCGCACATGTCGACACAGGAACAGGCGTGGTCCCTTCTGGCCGCCCGCGCCCTGCTCAGCGACCCGTCCGTCTCGGGCCTCTCGCTCGACGGCGAACCTGTCTCGGGCCCCTTCGTGCGCAACATCTCCGCCACGTCGCTCACGCCGCAGACCCTCACCAACACCGGCGCGAACGCCACCGACATCACGCTCACCACCCTCGGCGTGCCGCGGACGCCGCCCGAGGCCGGCGGCTACGGCTACGCCATCGAGCGCAGCTATTTCGACATGGACGGCACGCCGGTGGACCTGTCGACAGTGCCCACCGGCACCCGCCTCGTCACCGTGCTGACGGTCCGCCCGTTCGAGAAGGGCGAGGCGCGGCTGATCATCGACGATCCCCTGCCCGCCGGGCTGGAAATCGACAACCCGAACCTCCTGCGCTCGGGCCAGGTGACCGCGCTCGACTGGCTCGACCCGGCCACTACTGAGCATTCCGAGTTCCGCGCCGACCGCTTCATCGCCGCCGTCGACTGGCGCTCGGACAAGGCGTTCCGCCTTGCCTATATCGTCCGAGCTATCAGCCCGGGCAGCTATCACCACCCGGCGGCCTCGGTCGAGGACATGTACCGCCCGCAATACCGCGCGCGCTCGGCCACAGGGCGGATGACGGTCACCGCGGAATGACAGGCCAAGTAACATGACGGGCAAGACCGTCGCCACCATCACGTGGCGCGCCCTGCATTGCGAGGGGCAGGACACCTGCCGCCTCGCCCGTGCCGATCATGGCTGGTTACTGGTCGGCCACGCCCGTTTTCACGACGATGACGGTTTCGCCGCGCTGGATTACGTCGTGCGCTGCACCGAGGACTGGCAGACCCTCGACGCCGATATCGCCGGCACCCATGGCGAAAGCGAGGTCCGCCTGCATATCGACCACCGCAACGGGGAATGGCTGCTGAACGAGACACCGCAACCCGGGCTTGAGGACGCCACCGACATCGACCTCAGCTTCACGCCCGCCACCAACCTCATGCCCCTGCGCCGCCTTGCGAAACAGCAGGACGACACCCTGACCACCCGCGCCGCGTGGCTTTACTACCCCGCCGCGACCCTCGCGCCGCTGGATCAGACCTATCAACGTACGCATACGTATGGCGTCATGGAGTACCGCGCCGAACAAACGGATTACAGCACCACGCTCGAGGTCAACGACGCGGGCTTCGTCACCGACTACCCCGGCCTCTGGCACGCGGAAGACCAGCATGTTCCGCTTTGACCGCCTTCTCCTCCTTCTGGCGCTCACGCTCTTCGCCGCCGGCCTCGGCCGTGACAAGCTCGACCAGTGGATCGCCGCCACCGACCTGCCGCCCCTCCTGACACCGCTCTCCACAGAGGTCCGCGACCGCACCGGCACGCTCCTGCGGGTCTACACGGTCGAGGATGGCCGCTGGCGTCTCGGCGCCACGCCCGACGCCGTGGATGCGGGCTATCTCGACATGCTCATCGCCTACGAGGACAAGCGCTTCTACACCCATTCCGGCGTCGATCCCCGCGCCATCCTCCGCGCCACCGCGCAGGCCCTCTGGAACGGCGAAATCGTATCGGGCGCCTCCACCCTCACCATGCAGGTCGCCCGCCTGCTCGAGGACAGCGGCACCGGACAGCTCAGCGGCAAGCTCCGCCAGGCCCGCGTCGCGCTGGCGTTGGAGCGTCGTCTCACCAAGCGCCAGATCCTGCAACTCTACCTCGAACGCGCCCCTTTCGGCGGCAATATCGAAGGCGTCCGCGCCGCCAGCTACGCGTGGTTCGGCAAGGACCCGCGCCGCCTGACCCCCGCCGAATCCGCCCTCTTGGTGGCCCTGCCCCAATCTCCCGAATCCCGCCGCCCGGACCGCCACCATTTCCAGGCGGCCGAGGCCCGCGCCCGCGTCCTCGCCCGCGCCGAACGCGATGGCCTGCTCACCCCCGGCGCGGTCCAGGCCGCGCTGACCGAGCCGGTCCCCCACGCCCGCCGCGCCTTCCCCTCCCTCGCGCCGCACATGGCCGACCGCGCGCTCTCTGACGATCCCGCCCGCCTGCGTCACGACCTGACGCTCGACGCGCCCTTGCAAGAAGCGCTGGAACGCCTCGCCACACACAGCCTGCGCGACCTGCCCGCCGATGTTTCCATCGCCATGATGATCGCCGACCACCAGACCGGCGACATCCTCGCCTCTGTCGGCTCCGCCACCTATGGCATCGGCGACGCGCGCTCCGGCTTCGTCGACATGACCCGCGCCATGCGCTCCCCCGGCTCCACGCTCAAGCCGTTCATATATGCCATGGCCTTCGACCGCGGCCTCGCCCATCCACAGACGCTCATTCACGACCGCCCCGTCGCCTTCGGCACCTACGCGCCGCAGAATTTCGACGGCGCGTTCCGGGGCGAACTGACCGTGGCCGACGCCCTGCGCCAGTCGCTCAACATCCCCGTGGTCCTGCTGCTGGACGAGATCGGCCCCGCCCACCTGCTCGACACCCTGCGCCGCGCCGGCGTGCCCACCGACCTGCCCGGCGACCAGCCCGGCCTAGCCGTTGGCCTCGGCGGGCTCGGCGTGACGCTGGAAGGCCTGACCACCGCCTATGCCATGCTGGCAAATGGCGGCCAGACCCGCCCTCTGAACTGGCGCCAGGACGCGCCACAACATACGCCATCGAATGTTCTAAACCGCGCCGCCTCGTGGCACGTCACCGATATCCTCGCGGGTCTCGCACCGCCCCCCGGGGCGCCCAAGCGCCGCCTCGCCTACAAGACCGGCACCTCCTACGGCCACCGCGACGCCTGGGCCGTGGGGTTCGACGGCCGCCACGTCGCCGCCGTCTGGATCGGCCGCCCCGACGGCACGCCCGTCCCCGGGGCGTTTGGCGGGGACCTCGCCGCGCCCGTCCTTTTCGAGGCGTTCCAGCGCCTGAAACCCAAACCCGACGCCCTGCCGCCGCCCCCGCCCGAGGCGCTTCTCCTGCCCACCGCCCGCCTGCCGCAACCGCTGCGCCGTTTCGCCAGCCGCGACGCGGTGTTTCAACCGTCCGAGGATGCGCCCAAGTTGATCTTCCCCCCCGCCGGCGCCCGCCTGCCCATCCAGGATAGCCGCCTCACGGTCAAACTCCGCGATGGCAAGCCGCCCTTCACCTGGCTCGCCAACGGCACGCCGCAGAAAACCGGCACCCGCCGCCGCGAGGCCGAATTGACCGGCCTCGCCCAAGGCTATTCCAAGCTGTCTGTGATCGACGCGACGGGCCGCTCCAGTAGCGTCACCGTCTGGATCGACTGACGGCCCAATCCGCACCAAGAATTTTCGAAAATCCTTGCCCGATTTCTTGCAAGAAATCGTCCCGAAAATTGCAATTTTTCGCCGCGGAATTTTGCAAAATTCCGCGGCCGATGTCACATCCGCTCGATGGCTACGGCAATCCCCTGCCCGCCACCAATACACATCGTGATCAGCGCTTTTGTCCCGCCGATCCGCTCCAGCTCGTAAAGCGCCTTTACCACAAGGATCGCTCCCGTCGCGCCCACCGGATGCCCCAGCGCAATCGCGCCGCCATTGGGGTTCACCTTGGCGGTATCCAGCCCCAGCCCCCGGTTCACCGCAATCGCTTGCGCCGCAAACGCCTCGTTCGATTCGATCACGTCGAAAACCCCGGCGCTCAGCCCGGTCTTTTCCAGCAGTCGTTCCACCGCCGGCACCGGTCCGATCCCCATCACCTCGGGGCGCACACCCGCATGAGCATACCCAAGCACGCGCGCCTTGGGCTTCAGCCCGGCCTTCTCGGCCGCCTCCGCCCGGGCAAAGACCAGCGCCGCGGCGCCGTCATTGATGCCGCTGGCGTTTCCGGCCGTCACCGTGCCGTCCTTCTGAAACGCCGCACGCAACCCGGCCAGCCCCTCGGCGGTCGTCGGCTTGGGATGCTCGTCGGTCTCAAACGCCACCATGTCGCGCTTCACCCGAACCTCCACCGGCACGATCTGGCTGGCGAAGCGACCTTCCTCGATGGCCTTCGCCGCCCGGTTCTGACTTTCCAGCGCAAAGGCATCCTGATCTTCGCGGCTGACATCATGCTCGGACGCCACGTTCTCGGCGGTGACGCCCATATGCCCCGTGCCAAAGGGACAGTTCAAAGCCCCCAGCATCATGTCCAGCGTGCGCACGTCGCCCATCTTGGCGCCCCAGCGCTGGTCCGGCACGATGAAAGGCGAACGGCTCATGTTCTCGGCCCCGCCCGCGACGCCGAACTCCGCATCGCCCAGCATCAGCGATTGCACCACCGAGACGACCGCCTGCGCGCCCGACCCGCACAGGCGGTTCACGTTCATCGCCGGCGTGGTCTCGGGAATGTCCGCCTCCATCGCGGCGACCCGGCTCAGGTACATATCGCGCGGCTCGGTGTTGATGACGTGGCCGAACACCACGTGGCCGACCTGCCCCGGCTCCACGCCCGACCGCTCCAGCGCGGCCCTGGTGGCGATGGCCCCCAGCTGCGACGGCGGCGTGCCCGCCAGCGATCCGCCAAAGGTGCCGATGGCCGTGCGCGCACCATCCAGAAGTACGATATCCGTCATGAGAGCCTCCCTCGAAATGTTCGCCTCAGCATCGCGCCTGCGCCTGCACCCTGCAAGCGAAACGTCCCGTCAGCGCACGCTCTCAGGGCGCCATGAACTTGCGCCGCGCCTCCACGGCGATGGCGTAACGCTGCTCGAGGTCTTCTATCAAAGCCATTGCCACGTGCCGCGCCTCTTCCGACTCTGCGGCGCGCCATGTGGCCTTCGCCGCCTCCAGCAGCTTCTTCAGCTTGAATTCTTCCGGCAAGGCGCCGGCCTCGGCCATGATCCGAGCCGCGACCTGCGTGGCCATGTCCACATGTGCCATCCCGGACCGATCCGGCAGCGGCTTGCCCGCGCCCTCCGGCGAATCCAGTTGCCCCTCGGCGATCGCCTTGCGTATCTGCCGCTCGATCAACTGGTTGAATGCGCGGTCCATGCAGCTTCCCTAGTACGGCACCAGGGGCACCGGGCCATCTTCATCCAGGATCCACGCATCCCGCCCCTCGAACACGGCCAGTTGCAAGGGTCGCCCCCAGCCCGTGCCACAATCCAGCGCCACGCGGTTGCCGTGATGCTCGGGCGCATTGACCGGCGTGTGGCCGTGCACCACCAGCTTGCCGTGGTCGCGGGTGTCGTAAAGGAACGGCTCGCGGATCCACATCAGGTCCTCCGGCACCTGGCGCTCCAGCGGCGTGCCCGGCGAAATCCCGGCATGGCAAAGGAACAGGTCGTCCGTTTCATGGGTGTAGGGCAACGTGCTCAGGAATTGCCTATGCAGCCCCGGCACCTGCTCACGCCAGTCACCGCCATACGCCGGTGTATCCACCCCGTAAGAGGCCAGCGTTTCGCGTCCGCCAAGGTTGCCCTGCATCCACCACTGGAAGCGCCGAGGCTCCATCCGGCCTTCCAGCGCATCAAGAAACAGCTGGTCGTGATTGCCCCGCAGCGCGGTCCAGTTCCGTCCCTCCGCGATCCCGTCGATCAGCGTCTGCAACACGCCCCGGCTGTCCGGCCCGCGGTCGCTGTAATCGCCAAGGAACACCACCTTGGCATCGCGGCCCGCCTGTGCGTCGATCCGCGCCAGCGCGCGGTCCAGTTCAGAGCGATAGCCATGGATGTCGGGGATCACGTAAATCGGTTCGGTCATGGCACATGACTTAATGCACCACGCCCCGGCTGCAAACCCGTCTCAGGCGGCGAAGGCCCCGAACGCCTCTGCCCCGTGATGTACGCGGTAGCTGTCGATGCCGATATCCCCCGACCAGCGCCACAGGGCCACCACGCCCTCGTCGCCGGTCTGGCAGGCATGGGGCAGATAGGTCGAATGATGCACCGAATGCCCCGCCACCATCTCGCGCTGCGCGTCGCCCGCCGTCCACATGGCCCGGCCCGCGATGATCACGTAGGTTTCCACCGCGGCATGGGAATGCAGCCCGTAGCGCGTGTTGGGCCGCTGGTAATAGAGGCCCGCCCGCAGGGTCGGACAATAAAGCGGCGCGTCCGGTCCCATCAGGTCCACGACCGAGAACAGAGCCTCGTCCTCGGGTTTCATCTGGCTGGACACCGGGTTGTGGCCCCAGGGCAGCGTGTCATGCGCCGCCAAGGCCGCCCGTGCCACGGCCAAGGTCGATCCCGCGAGCAATCCGCAGATCGCGCCGGAGTCCCCCGGCGAATTGTTGGTCAGCGGCGCGACTTCGGTCGCCGACATCAGCGCCGCGGCGGTCTCGGTAGCACAGGCCCGCCCCTCGGCGCGGAACACCGCCGCCATCTCGGACAGGAAAAGCTGGAACGGATCGCGCATCGGAACCTCCTCGGTCTAATGCACCTGACGTATCGCGAACGGGCCGCGACGGCTTTCGCCGCAGCGACCCGGATATGGTCGTTTTTGTGGATGCCGCCTACTTCTGATCGAACTATATTAGCGCCGTACGCTGCAGGTCGGAGCACCGTCGCGCGGAATCTAGGCGCGGCTTTGCCGCGCAGCCGCGCGATCGCCAGACCGCCCCCCGGGCTGGCAATCTCGCGGCGACAAGACCCTTCACCCCACATCGAACTCCAGCGCACGGATCTGCTGGAACAGCCCCGTCTGATGCAGCTTCGCGATCACGTCATCCGGCACCGGCGCATCCACGTACAAGAGCGCAATCGCCTCCTCTCCCGCCTTCGACCGGCCCAGCGTAAAGTTGGCAATGTTCACACCATTGCCGCCCAGCGTCTGGCCAAGCGCGCCGATGATGCCCGGCTCGTCACGGTTCGTCGTATACAACATATGCTGTCCGATCTCGGCGTCGATGTTGATCCCCTTGATCTGGATGAAGCGTGGCTTGCCGTCGCTGAACACCGTACCGCCGATGGACCGCTCACGCTCCGCCGTCACGACGGTCAG
Source organism: Roseovarius sp. SK2 (assembly GCF_028807495.1). Classification (NCBI taxonomy): domain Bacteria; kingdom Pseudomonadati; phylum Pseudomonadota; class Alphaproteobacteria; order Rhodobacterales; family Roseobacteraceae; genus Roseovarius; species Roseovarius sp. SK2. The sequence continues at coordinate 151,698 of NZ_JARAMK010000007.1, read as the reverse complement.
CTTGATATAGCCCTCGAACGCGCCCGACTTGTCCTGCTTGGTGGTCGAGATCTTGATCCCCCGCTCCTTGGCGATGAGCGGCGCCGAGACCATGTTCACCTCCGGGTTCACCGATTTAATGATTCCCGCCACGGCGGCAGAGGTCAGCGCCTCCAGGTTCATCTGGCTCACGACACCATCGTAAAGCAGGTTGATCGCCTTGATCGGCTCGTCCGTCATCTGGCCGATGAAATTGCCCAGGTGATCGGCCAGCTTGATCCACGGCCCCATCACCTTGGCTTCCTCGGCGGTCACCGACGGCATGTTGAGCGCGTTCGTCACGGCCCCGGTCAGCAGGTAATCCGACATCTGCTCGGCCACCTGCAACGCAACGTTCTCCTGCGCCTCGCTGGTCGCAGCCCCCAGGTGCGGCGTGCAAACGACGTTGGGCAGACCAAACAGCGGGTTCTCCGTCGCGGGCTCCTCGGCAAATACGTCCAGCGCCGCGCCCGCCACATGCCCCGACTTCAGAAGATCGGCCAAGGCCGCCTCGTCCACCAGCCCGCCACGGGCACAGTTGACGATCCGCACGCCCTTCTTAGTCTTGCCAAGGTTCTCACGGCTCAGGATGTTGCGCGTCGCGTCGATCAGCGGCGTGTGCAGCGTGATGAAATCCGACCGCGCCAGCAGCGTATCGAGGTCCACCTTCTCGGCCCCCTTCTGCGCGATCTTCTCTTCGCTCAGGGTGGGGTCATAGGCGACCACCTTCATCTTCAGCCCCCGCGCCCGCTCGGCCACGACACCGCCGATATTGCCGATGCCAATGATGCCCAACGTCTTGTTGGTCAGCTCGACCCCCATGAACTTGGACTTTTCCCACTTGCCCGCATGGGTGCTGGCGCTCGCCTCGGGGATCTGCCGCGCCACGGCGAACATCATCGCAATGGCGTGCTCGGCGGTCGTCACCATGTTGCCGAAGGGCGTGTTCATCACGATCACGCCTTTCTTGCTGGCCGCCGCCTTGTCCACATTGTCGGTGCCGATCCCGGCGCGGCCGATGACCTTGAGGTTCTTCGCCGCGTCCAGGATCGTCGGCGTGACCTTGGTGGCCGAGCGGATCGCCAGGCCGTCATAATCGCCGATCACCTCGGCCAGCTTGTCCTTGTCCTTGCCCAGCTCGGGCATGAAATCCACCTCGATCCCCCGGTCGCGGAAGATCTGCACGGCGGTTTCACTCAGCTTGTCGGATACGAGTACTTTGGGAGCCATCTGTCTGGTCCTTCATCTTTGAATTCTGGGAATGGTGGGTTTGAAACCCACCCTACACATCCCGCGTAGGGTGGGGTTTCACCCCACCTCAAACGGTCTCGGACAGCGCCGCGATCTCGGCGTTGAACGCCCATTCGATCCACGGCATCAGCGCGGCCACATCGGCGGTCTCCACCGTGCCCCCGCACCAGATCCGCAGGCCCGGAGGCGCATCGCGATAGGCACCAATGTCAAACGCCACGTCCTCGGCCTCCAGCCGCTTGGCCACGGCCTTGGCGAACGCCGCCCCGTCGCTGATCCTATCGTCGGTGAACTTCAGGCAGACGCTCGTGTTCGACGCCGTCGCCGGATCCTTGGCCAGGAATTCGACCCAGTCATGCGTGCCGACGAAATCCGCCACCGCCTTGGTATTGGCATCCGCCCGCGCCATCAGGCCACTCAGCCCGCCGACCGAGCGTGCCCAGTCGAGCGCCAGCAGGTAATCCTCGACCGCCAGCATCGACGGCGTGTTGATCGTCGCCCCCTCGAAGATGCCCGCGTTCAGCTTGCCACCCTTGGTCAGGCGGAAAATCTTCGGCATGGGCCAGGGCGGCGTATAGCTTTCCAGCCGCTCCACTGCCCGCGGGCTCAGCACCAGCGTCCCATGCGCCGCCTCGCCGCCCAGAACCTTCTGCCAGCTGAACGTCACCACATCCAGCTTGTCCCACGGCAGGTCCTGCGCAAACGCGGCCGAGGTCGCGTCACAGATCGTCAGACCCTGACGGTCTGCCTTGATCCAGTCGCCATCCGGCACCCGCACGCCGCTGGTCGTGCCGTTCCAGGTGAAGACCACGTCATTGTCCGTGTCCACGCCGTCCAGATTGACAATCTCGCCATACTCGGCGGTCTTGACCTCGGCCTCCAGCTTCAGCTGCTTGACCGCATCCGTGACCCAGCCCGCACCAAAGCTTTCCCAGGCCAGCATCTCGACCTTGCGTTCGCCCAGAAGGCTCCACATCGCCATCTCGACCGCGCCTGTGTCTGACGCCGGGACGATGCCGACCTTGTAATCGTCGGGAATCCCCAGCACTTCGCGCGTGCCGTCAATCGCGGCCTTCAGCTTGGCCTTGCCCACGGCGGCGCGGTGCGACCGGCCCAGCGGGGCATCGGCAAGCTTGCTCAGGTCGAAAACGGGGGGTTTGGCACAGGGGCCGGAGGAAAAACGCGGATTCGCCGGAACGGCGACAGGTTTCGTGTCCGGCCGCGTGCCGGGTGTCTCAATAGCCATTGCTGCTATCCTTCCAGATAAGCGCCCCTCGTTGGGGAGGGGTGTCCCACCTTTTGGATTACGCTGGCCGCACCGGCCCCGCAAGAGGGAAAATCGCCAAGGCGCGGCGGTTTGCGGTCCGAAAGCGACCCCGGCGGCTATCATCGGAAACTTCGTCAAGAGAGGCTTTCATACTGCGCGAGTGACCCACGAATTGCGCTTAATGGTTGAATCGCACCGCAGCCTGCTTACTAAAATGAAGCTAAATGGGCATCAAAACATCGGCTGAATGAGGACGCCACAGTGGAGATCATTCTGGGGCAATTGATAACCTTCGTGCAGAAACGCGCCGGGACCAGTTTGTCGTCGAGAATCCTTGTATGGACCGTGATCGGGCTATCGTTGATCCTCTGCGGGTTGGCAACGTATATGGCGATACACAACAATATGGCCGCTTACTAGGGCGTTACTTCGCAAGCGGTCCACTGCCCAACGAATCCGTCGACATACGCTGACGACACTCGACCAACGCAGTAGAGATCGCGATGGAGTCGCGCGGCCCCCACCTAGAACCCCGCACCAACCTGCGCTATGCCGCATCCCAAGCGCAAAGCGGAGACGCCCCATGTTCACCACAACCCTCATCGCCCCTCCGGGCACGCTCGACCCGGCACTGGTCGAAAACTTGCGCAACGCCTGGGGCGGGTTCGACGCCCGCTGGCTCGCGCCCGACGAGGCGGCGGAGTTCGACATGGCCGCGCTCCCCGACAACCAGTGGGAGGTCTGGGACAACCTGCAAACCCTGCGCACCGACCTTGTCGTCCAACCGTCAGAAAACCGCCGCAAGCGCATGCTTCTGGCCGACATGGACAGCACCATGATCTGCCAGGAATGCATCGACGAGCTGGCCGACGAGGCCGGCGTCGGCGCTCATGTGAAAGACATCACCGCCCGCGCCATGAACGGCGAGCTCGACTTCGAAGGCGCCCTTCTGGAACGCGTCGCGCTGCTCAAAGACCTCGCCGAAGACGTCATTGAAGAGGTCCTCGACACCCGCATCACCCTCATGCCCGGCGGCGCCACCCTGCTGGCCACGATGAAGGCCCACGGGGCCTATACCGCCCTCGTCTCGGGCGGCTTCACCGCCTTCACCTCGCATATCGCCACGCTTCTCGGCTTCGACGAGAACCGCGCCAACACGCTGCTTGTCGAGAACGGCAAGCTCACCGGCGACGTCGCCCGCCCCATCCTCGGGCGCGAGGCCAAGGTGCAGGCGCTCGCCGATATCACCACCCGCCTCAACATCTCGGACATCGACGTGCTGGCGGTGGGCGACGGGGCCAACGACCTCGGCATGCTCGCCCGCGCCGGCAGCGGCGTCGCGCTCCACGCCAAGCCCTCCGTCGCCGCCGAATGCGATCTGCGCATCAACCACGGCGACCTCACCGCGCTGCTCTACCTGCAAGGCTACGACCGCAACGATTTCCAGATCCTGTAGAGTGGGCGAAAGCCCACGCGCACGTCTCGGCGACGAAACCTGGCGCACCCCGTCCCGGGCTCGCCCCGGGACCTCGCCGCCTCTCACCAGTCGCTGACCTGTTCCTCATCCGCCGCATCCCCGCGCGGCACGTTTACCCGGCCCTCCACTTCACCGGCACCGTTGCCATACCACCCGAATACCGACGCGATACCGACGTCATTTCGGGCCTTCCGGCAGCATTAACCTTCCGATTCGCCAATTCACCTTGTCCCTTCCCCGGCTTGCCCCTACGTTCCTGTTGAAACCTCGGGGTGTCGACCGGCCCAGACACGGCGACTGAGATGCACATAGCAAACCCGTTGAACCTGAACCGGCTGACACCGGCGGAGGGAAGGTCATGCACCCGCATCGCGCCGCCCCCTGCCGAAAGGGAGGATGCCATGAAACGCCTTGTTTTCACTGCGGGATGTCTGCTCACCGCCACGTCCGCGATGGCGCAGGACTCAAGCGGGACGCCCGAACTGACCGTCTATACCTATGACAGCTTCGTCGCAGACTGGGGCCCCGGCCCGCAGATCGAAGAGGCGTTCGAGGCCAACTGCAACTGCGACCTCAACCTCGTCGGCGTCGAGGACGGCGCGGCCCTTCTCGCCCGCGTCCGGCTGGAGGGACAGAATACCGATGCCGACATCGTCCTCGGCCTCGACACAAACCTGATCGCCGCGGCCAAGGACACCGGCCTTTTCGCCGAGCACGGCCAGTCCCCGGACCTCGATCTGCCGATTACCTGGGACGACCCGGTTTTCCTGCCCTACGACTGGGGCTATTTCGCCTTCGTCCACGACAAGGACATGGACGCGCCCAGCAATTTCAAGGCTCTGGCCGACAGCGACACCTCCATCGTCATCCAGGATCCGCGCTCTTCCACCCCCGGTCTCGGTCTGCTGATGTGGGTCAAGACCGCCTATGGCGACGAGGCCCCGCAAATCTGGGAGGGGCTTTCGGACAACATCGTCACCGTCACCAAGGGCTGGACCGAAGCCTACGGTCTCTTCCTCGAAGGCGAGGCCGACATGGTGCTCTCCTACACCACATCGCCCGCATACCACCTGATCGCCGAAGAGGACGACAGCAAGACCGCCGCCGCCTTCGACGAGGGCCATTACATGCAGGTGGAAGTGGCCGGAAAACTGGCCTCCACCGACCAACCCGAACTGGCCGACCAGTTCCTCGCGTTCATGCTGACCCAGGACTTCCAGTCCGTTATCCCGACGACCAACTGGATGTACCCCGCCAAGGAGCTCGAGGACGGCCTGCCCCAAGGATTCGACACCCTGATCCAACCGGAGAAATCCCTGCTTCTCAGCGCCGAAGAAGCCGCCGCCACCCGCGATGCCGCGCTCGATGAATGGCTGAACGCGCTCAGCCGCTAAGCGCCAGACCGGGATGGAGCGCCGCCGCCCTCGTGGCGGCGCTCATCTTCGGGGCGCTGCTGGCCGTCGCCCTGCGCGCCGAAACCGGGCGCGGCTTCAACGCCGCCGACTGGGCCGCCCTGCGCTTCACGCTGGTACAGGCCACCCTCTCGGCCTTGTTTTCCGTGCTGCTGGCCATCCCCGTCGCCCGCGCCCTCGCCCGCCGCCGGTTCCGGGGCCGCAGCCTGCTGATCGCCCTTCTGGGCGCGCCGTTCATCCTGCCGGTGATCGTCGCCGTTCTGGGCCTGATCGAGGTCTTCGGCCGTGGCGGCTGGGTCAGCGCGGCCCTGGGCACGCTCGGCCTGCCCCCGGTGCAGATCTACGGGTTGCACGGCGTCGTCCTCGCCCACGTGTTCTTCAACCTGCCCTTGGCCACCCGCCTTGTCCTGCAGGGCTGGCAGGAAATTCCCGCCGAGCGTTTCCGTCTCGCCGCCCTCCTGGGCATCGACGGCTGGTCGATGTTCCGGGTGATCGAACTGCCCATGCTCCTGCGCCTTGTCCCCGGCGCCTTCACCGTGATCTTCGCCATCTGTCTCACCAGCTTTGCCGTCGCGCTCACCCTCGGCGGCGGGCCGCGGGCCACCACGATAGAACTCGCCATTTACCAGGCGTTCAGGTTTGACTTCGATCTTGGGCGGGCCGCACTCCTGTCCGCCGTGCAGCTTGGCCTGACGGTTTTCGCCGGTGGCATCGCCCTCTGGCTGGCGCGCGGCGAAGGGTTCGGCTCCGGTCTCGACCGCGGCTTGCGCCGGTTCGACGGAAAAACGACCACCGCACGGTGCATTGACGCGCTGTTCATAGGTGTCGCGGCAGTCTTCCTGCTCGTGCCGCTCATGGCCATCGCTCTGTCCGGCCTGCCCGGCTTCGCCGACATGCCAGGCCAGGTCTGGACCGCCGCGCTCACCTCGCTCTGGGTCGCGGCGCTCAGTACCGTCCTGCTGCTCTGCATGGCGCTGCCGATGACCACCGCCATCGCGACCGAACGCGGCCGTATGGTGGAAATCGCGGGTCTCCTTGGCCTCGCCGCCTCGCCTCTGGTAATCGGCACGGGGCTATTCATCGCCATCCGTCCCTACGCTAATCCGCAGGCCTTCGCCCTACCCGTCACGGCGCTCGTCAACGCCATCACCGTCCTGCCCTTCGCCCTGCGCATCCTTGTTCCCCGCGCCCGCGATATCGTGGCGCGCCAAGGCTGCCTTGGCCTCTCGCTCGGCATGGCCGGACTGCCCTTCCTGCGCCATGTCCTGCTGCCCCGCTTGCGCCCGCAGATCGGCTTTGCCGCCGGTCTCGCCGCAGCCCTCTCGATGGGCGATCTCGGCGTCATCACGCTCTTTGCCGACCCCGACGTGGCCACCTTGCCGTTACAGATCTACCGCCTGATGGGCTCCTACCAGATGGAGGCCGCCGCCGCCGCTTCCTTCCTTCTGTTGATCCTGTCCTTCGGGGTCTTCTGGCTGCTTGATCGCGGAGGGCATCGTCATGCTGAAACTTGAGTCCGCCACCATCCGCAACGGCAGCTTCACCCTGACCTCCGACCTCACCGTGCCAGACAGCGCAACCGTCGCGGTGATCGGTCCCTCTGGCGCGGGCAAGTCCACGTTGATCGAGGGGATCGCGGGCTTCCTGCCCGTCACGCAGGGCCGCATCACGTGGGACGGCACCGACATCACGGGTCACCCCCCGGGCGCCCGCCCCGTCGCCATGCTCTTTCAAGAGGGCAACCTCTTTCCCCACCTGACGCTCGCGCAGAACGTGGGCCTTGGCCTGTCGCCCAACCTGCGCCTGTCGCAGGGCGACAAGACCCGCGTCACCGCGGCGCTGGAGCGTGTCGGCCTTGCCGGCATGGACACCCGCAAACCCGGCGAGCTGTCCGGTGGCCAGCGCAGCCGTGCCGCCCTTGCCCGCGTCATGCTTCAGGACAAGCCGCTGTTATTGCTGGATGAACCCTTCGCCGCGCTCGGGCCCGCCCTGCGGATGGAAATGCTCGACCTCATGGCCGAGATCGCGGGAGAAACCGGCGCGACCCTCCTGATGATTTCCCACGCACCAGAGGACGCCCGCCGCATCACGACGCAAGCCATCCTCGTCGCCAACGGCACCGCACATGCACTGCAACCGACCGCCGATCTTCTCGACGATCCGCCGCCGGTCCTGCGCGACTATCTCGGCTCCTGAGCCTTCAATTCAAAGGAAAAAGCGGCGCGGGCCTCAGAGAGGTCGGGCACAGATACGATCATCTGGGGAATGTGCCCGCCTGGCGGCCCGTGCCGCGCCCCGGGATTTTTAAAAGGTTCCGGGGTATCAAATGGGGCGTGCGCTCAGGATGGGAAAAACGCGCACGCCCCGGCCGAGTGGCGGCTTATGCCGGGAGGATGCCCGCCTCTTGCCCAGCGGCGATCTCGTCTTCGCTCAGCATGCCATCGGCGTCCGAATCCAGCTGCTCGAACGTGCCGGCCGGTGCTTCGGGCATCGCGGCCTGGAATTCTTCCATCGAGACCATGCCGTCGCCGTCGGTATCCGCATCCAGGGCGAAGGCCATCGCCGGAACGGTCAGGGCAAGCGCGAACGTCGCTGCAGAAAGTGTCTTGGTCATCTTTGGTTTCCCTTTTCTGGGTTTAGGTTGTCCGGGGCGTTGCTGCCCGCGGACCCTCAACATGGGCGCACCATTCCATCCCCGGAAGATCCGTTATCCGACAGGCGGTGATCGCGCGAAAACAGGCCCAAAGCGCCGGGTTTTCTCGGCACTGTGCTGCCGGCAATAGGCAGGGTCACGCCACGGCGCGGAAAGCAGCGCATCGCAGATGCGGCAATCGGCAGGATGTCGTCAAAAGCGCAGCGGTACCTTGAAGACTCAGACCAGCAGCCCGTCCACCGGCTTCACGATTCCCGTCCGGACCTTGCGACGGTTGAGGATCGGCGCGTTCATGAATTTCAGGGTCGCCGGATGCTCGGCCTCCAGTACCCCGATCCGCACCAGCAGGGCGGCGATCGTGCAATTGGCCGCCCGCGTGCTGCCATCAGCGGCCTTCAACGCGATCCCCAGCTTCTTCGTGGGCGCAATCGCCACGAAAAAGCCCTCGGCCCCGGTCTTCAGCGCCACGGGCTCGTGGCAGGCCTTCATCAGCTCGGTACAGGCGCGCTTCTCGCCCGCCACAAGCAGCGGGTTGGCAATCATCGCCTCGCGCAGCCGCACCGCCGCATCCTGCCGCGCACCGCCGCCTGTCGTGGCGTTGGCGAACCAGCCCATCGCCCGGCCGATTCCCCGCATCGTGGTGATCGAATTCGGCGCGTTGCAGCCATCGGGGGCAAAGCCCGGGCTGCGCTCTCCGGTCAGTTCTTCGAACGCCTCGAAACAGGCCCGCTGCACCGGGTGGTCGGGGTCGACATAGTCAGGCCCGCCGTTCAGATGCTTTGACAGGGTCATGAAACCGGCGTGTTTGCCCGAACAGTTGTTGTGCACCTGGCAGGGCGATCCGTCGGTCTTGATCAGGTGGTTGAACGCCTCCCGGTCCTGCGGCATCTGCGGCCCGCAGCGGAAGTCGTCGTCGCTCAGGCCCAGCCCGTGAATCCACTCGTTCACCGCCTCCGTATGCACCGCCGCGGCCTGGTGTGACGCACAGGCCAGCGCCAGCTGCTGCTGGGTAAGGCCAAACGCATCCGCCGCGCCACTGTCCACCAGCGGCATCGCCTGGATCATCTTGGCCGAGCTGCGCGGATAGATCACCGCATCCGGGTCCCCCCACGCCTCGATCACCTCGCCCTGCCCGTTACAGATCACGGCATGGCCCAGATGCAGGCTTTCCACGATGTCTCCGCGCCAGATTTCGGTCAGGGGAACAGCATTGGTCACTTGGGGCCTCCGGTCGTCAGGCAGGTCGTCTCGGCGCGTCATTCCTGCGGCGAAAATTCGCCAATTGCACCTTTCATGTCTCGCGTGTTTCAGGCTAGTATTGCAATGTCGAGAAAGAAATGGCTGCACGTGCAGAAAATTCCGTCAGGGGATGGGGCGGCCTAAGGACAATTGAGGTTAAGGACAGCTTGGAGGCTGGACAAATGGGATCACTGAAAGCATTCGGCATCGCCGGGGCCCTTATGGCCATGGTCGCGTCGGGCGCAAGCGCACAAGACGAAAGCACCAATCAGGTCGCCGCGAAAACCGCGTGGAGCGTGTTCGAGGATTCCGATCCGAAAGAATGCTGGGCCGTCAGTTCGCCAACCGAAACGGTCAATACGAAGGATGGGCGTGTTGTCGCCGTTCGCCGTGGCGACATTCTGATGATGACGTTCTTCCGGCCCGATGCCGGCGTGAATGGCCAGATCACCTTTACCGGCGGCTACCCCTTTGCGGGCGGCTCGACAGTGAACATCAATATCGGCGGGTCCGAGTTCGAGATGTTCACCGAAGGCGAATGGGCCTGGCCCGCCAGCGCGTCGGACGACGCCAAGATCATCGCGGCGATGAAACGTGGCGCCGATGCTGTCCTGACCGCCCGCTCCTCGCGCGGGACGGTCACCAAGGACACGTTCTCGCTCTTGGGCTACACCGCCGCTCTCGAAGAAGCCGAGAAACGCTGCCAGTAAACGCTGCGCTGCGTTAACCGATAACGTCGCGCGGCGCCGCCGCGCGGCGCAAGCGGTCGTTGATCGCGCGGCCCAGGCCCGTGTCGGGAACCGGCGCCACCGCAATGCCTGTCGCACCTTTCGCATCCAGCGCGTGAAGCGCCGCGAACAGGCTCGCCGCCGCTTCCACCAAGTCGCCAGTGGGTGACAGGTTCAGATCGCTTTCCATCGGCCCGAAGCCCAGCATCACCTCGCCCGCCGCCGCCTCCGTCGCGTTCAGACGGACTGCCGCCCCCGGCGCGTAATGCGAGGTCATCTGCCCCGGCGCGGTCAGCGTGCCGCCCTCGGCGTGCCGCTCCAGCGACGTGCCCAGCGCGGCCTCGATCGCCTCGGCCGGTATGCCCCCGGGTCGCAACAGGGTCGGCGCGCCCTCCAGCCCCAGAATCGTCGATTCCAGCCCCACGTCACAGGCCCCGCCCTCGACGATCGCCTCGATCCGGCCCGACAGGCCCGCCGCTACATGCGCGGCCTCGGTCGGGCTGATCCGGCCCGACGGGTTGGCCGAGGGGGCCGCCACCGGCCCGCCGAACGTCCGCAACAGGGCCTGCGCCACCGGATGCGCCGGCACCCGTACCGCCAGCGTCGGCAGCTCCGCCGTCACCAGCGGCGACAGGCCCGCATCGCCTCGGATCGGCAACACCAGCGTAATCGCCCCGGGCCAGAAAGCCGAGGCGACGATTTCCGCCGCATCGGACCACGCCACCAGCGTCTTCGCCGCCGCGATATCCGGCACATGCACGATCAGCGGGTTGAACCGGGGCCGCCCCTTGGCCTCGAAGATCCGCGCGACGGCCATGTCGTTCCGCGCATCCGCACCCAGCCCGTAGACCGTCTCGGTCGGAAAGGCGACAAGCCCGCCCTCGCGCCAGACCTCTGCCGCCTGCGCGTAGCCGTCCGCATCAGGGGACAGGTGTCTTGTCTCAAGTGTCATGGTCGGTCTGACGCCGCGTTTCGGTTGCCGTGAAGGGCCGTTGCAATAGAGTTGCCCCAAGACCCACGACACAGTTACAGATGCGCGTGCCGGATTCCAAGCCGCGCCGCCTATCGCCATTCGGGAGATACCGATGCCCTACCGCGCCCCTGTCGAGGATTTCCAGTTCCTGTTCGATCACGTGGTCGGCCTTGACCGCGTCACCGCCACCGACCGCTTTGCCGAGGCGACGCCGGATGTGACGGCTGCCATCCTGTCCGAGGCCGGCAAGCTGTGCGAAGAGGTGCTGGCCCCGCTGCAACGCCCCGGCGACCTGCATCCCGCGAAACTGGAAAACGGCGTTGTGCGCACCAGCCCCGGCTATGCCGAGGGTTACAAGGCCATTGCCGAGGGCGGCTGGGTCGCCATCGCCGCCGACCCCGAGCATGGCGGCATGGGCCTGCCCATGACCGTGACCACGGCCGTGAATGACATGATGTCGGCCGCCTGCCTGTCCCTGCAACTCAGCCCCTTGATGACCCAGGGCCAGATCGAGGCGCTGGAGCACCATGCCAGCGACGCGCTCAAGCAGACCTACCTGCCCAAGCTGGTCAGCGGCGAATGGACCGGAACCATGAACCTGACCGAGGCGCAGGCCGGCAGCGACGTCGGAGCGCTTTCCACCAAGGCCGTGCCCAACGACGATGGCACCTACGCCATCACCGGCCAGAAAATCTATATCAGCTGGGGCGACAATGATTTCACCCCGAATGTCTGTCACCTCGTGCTGGCCCGCCTGCCCGACGCCAAACCCGGCACCAAGGGAATCAGCCTTTTCCTCGTGCCGAAATTCATCCCGGACGAGAACGGCGAGCCGGGCCGCGCCAATGACCTCAAGGTCGTCAGCCTGGAACACAAGATGGGCCTGCATGGCAGCCCCACCGCGGTGATGCAGTATGACGGCGCGACCGGCTGGCTGGTGGGCGAGGAACATGACGGGATGCGCGCCATGTTCACCATGATGAACAACGCCCGCCTCGGCGTCGGAACGCAAGGCGTCGGCGTGGCCGACGGCGCCTACCAGCACGCGCTGGCATATGCGCAAGACCGCAAGCAGGGCCGCAGCACGATAGAGAACGGCACCGGCACCATCATCGACCACGCCAACGTGCGCCGGATGCTGGCCACGATGAAGGCCGAGACCTTCGCCGCCCGCGCCATCGCGCTCACCTGTGCGGCCGCCATCGACATGGAAACCGCCACCGCCGCGCCCGACTGGGCCGCACGCGCCGCCTTCCTCACCCCCATCGCCAAGGCGTTCGGCACCTATACCGGCATCGCGGTGGCCAACATGGGCATCCAGCTGCATGGCGGCATGGGCTTCATCGAGGAAACCGGCGCCGCGCAATACCTGCGCGACGTCCGCGTCACCGCAATCTACGAAGGCACCAACGGCATCCAGGCGATGGACCTCGTGGGCCGCAAGCTGATGGACGGGGGCGAGGCCGCCTATGCCATCCTCGACGAGATCGAAAGCACCGCCGAAGCCGCCCGCGCCAAGCACCCCGAGCTGGCCGAGCCCGTCTGGCAAGCCACCGAATCCCTGCGCGAGGCGACGGAGTGGATGGTCGCCCAGAACGACATGAACAACCGCTTCGCCGGCGCTGTGCCCTTCCTGCGGGCCTTCGCGCGCGTCCTTGGTGGTCACGCGCACCTGCTGGCCGCGATGCACGACACCGATGGCACCCGTGCCCGGCTGGCGCGGTTCTACATCACCCGCATCCTGCCCGAGGCGCAGGCGCATATTGCCCACGCCACCGCCGGGGCCGACGACCTCTACGCCCTCGCCCCCGAGGACTTTGCCGCCTGATGGCCGACGGAAGCAAGATCACCACCCCCTGGGAGAGCGCACCGGAGCACGGCGCGGCGGTCGAAGTGGCCCCCGGCATCCTCTGGATCCGCCTGCCCCTGCCAATGGCGCTTGACCACGTCAACATCTACGCGCTGGACGAGGGCGACAGTTGGACCATAGTGGATACCGGCGTGCGCACCAAACGCTCCATCGCGCTGTGGGAGGACGTGCTGACCGGGCCGCTGAAAGGCAAACCGGTCTCCCGCGTGATCCTCACCCACCACCACCCCGACCATATCGGCATGGCGGGCTGGCTGATGGACCGCTTCGGCGCGGACCTCCTGATGACCCGCACCGCCTACCTGATGGCCCGGATGCTGATCCTCGATGTCGAGGATCGCCCCACGCCACAGGCGCTTGAATTCTGGCAACGCGCGGGCATGGACCCCGAGATCTATGAGGCCCGCAAGAACGACCGACCGTTCAACTTTGCGGACAGCTGCGCGCCCATCCCGGTTGGCTACACCCGCCTGCAACAGGGCGGCACGCTCACCGCCGGCGGCCGAACCTGGGACATCCATGTCGGCCACGGCCACGCGCCCGAGCATCTGACGCTCTGGTCCCGCGACGACGCGCTTGTGATCGCGGGCGACCAGATCATCTCGTCGATCAGCCCCAATATCGGCGTCTACCCGACCGAGCCCGACGCCGACCCTTTGGGTGAATGGCTGGACAGCTGCGAACGCCTGTCTGCGCTTGCCAGACCCGATCAGCTGGTCCTGTCGGGTCACAAGCTGCCCTTCACCGGTCTGCCCACGCGGATGCGCCAACTGGCCCACAATCATCACCACGCCCTGGAACGACTGGAAGCCCATCTCGAAACGCCGCGCACGGCCGCCGAATGCTTCCCCCCGCTCTTCAAGCGCAGGATCGACAGCGGCACCTACGGCCTTGCACTGGTCGAGGCGGTTGCACACCTGAATCATCTGTATCAGGCTGGCCGCATCACGCGTCATCTGAACCCGGAAGGTGCGTGGCTCTGGAAGGTTTAAGGGGTACGCCAAAATGGACGAAGTGATCGAAACGACGGCAGAGTATGCCGAGAGCGCCGTTCTCGCCCGATGCCACGAGGTACATGTCGATCCGAACACACCCTGTACAGAGATTCCCGACAACCTGATCAATGAGAACGCCGGAAGCGCCAAGAGCCCCGCACAATGGGCCTACGAGCGGCTGATTCTCTACATCCAGAACTTCGAGAAGACGCTCGACAACGAGCACGAGGTCGCCATGGGATTTGCTGGCGGCGGCCCCGGCACCCTGCGCATCGAGGGCATGGGCTATTTCGATCCCGACATCGTCACCTTCTACGGCTCAGATCCGTCGGGCGCCAAGACTCAGCTGATCCAGCATGTCAGCCAGCTTGGCGTGATGCTCCGTGCCCTGCCCAAACCGCCCGAAACATCTGAGCCGGCGCGTATCGGCTTCCGCCTTGCGCAGGATCTGGAAACGTCTGCCTGACTGCGACGTTCCGGGCCGTGACAGCCGCTTTGAAATCCGTTATCCAGTCGCGAACAGTGACAACCGCACACGAGGATCGGGATCATGGCCAACGAACACAAGCACGGCGAAATGGATATCAGGGTTCAGGAAAAGACCTTCGAGGGCTTCCTGAAGGCATCGACCTACGTCGCGGCCGGCTCCATTATCTTTCTTATTCTGCTGGCGATGATAAACATCTAGGCCGCGCGTCGGCGAACCGACAGGAATGCGACGCCCCCGCAGGACACTGAGGGGGCGTTTTGTTATGTGACGCCTGCCCCGCAAAAGCGCGCCACGTCACCCCACCAGGTACAGCATCAGGTAAAGCGCGACACCGCCCGATAGAATCGCCGCGATGATGTTGCGGGTCCATCCCCCCACCACGACAGTGACCGCAGCCGCCACCAGCCGCGCCGGGTCCGGCTCTCCGTTCGTGGCCGCGGGCCACAAGACCAGCGGCGCCACCAGCCCGGGCAGGATCGCAACCGCGGTATAGCGCAGATGCCTGAGCAGCCATGGCGGCAGCGGCCTGTCCCCGACGATGCCGATGAAAAAGAACCGGAGCAGGTAACTGCCCAGCCCAAGAAGGACGATCACGGTCCAGACGGTTGCGGTATCCATCACGCGCCCCCGTCCGGGTGTGTGCGCCGCTCGATCTCGGCGCCCGTCATCATCGCGGCAATCCCCGCCACGAAGAGGCCGAGGTTATAGGGCAAAAAGGCGAAGATCAGCGCCCCCACGACCGAGACCAGCGCCGCCGCCAGGTGCGCCCGCGTGCGCAACATCGGCATGATGATCGCGATGAACGTGATCGGCACCGCGAAATCCAGTGCCATCCAATCGGGGATCGAACTGCCCAGCACCGCGCCGATGCCCGTGAACAGGTACCAGAACGGGCAGACCGGTACGACCGTCCCCCAGAAATACAACAGCTTCTGGCGCAAGGCCCAATCCCGGTTCTCTTCGAACCGCATATGCGCCAACGCATAGCTCTGGTCGACGATGAAATACGCGGCCAGCGCCCGGTGCCACAGCGGCGCGGCCCCCAGATAGGGTGTCAGCGCGGCGGAATACATCGCCATCCGCAGGTTCACCGCCAGCGCCGAGGCCAGCACCAGGATGACCGGCGCATTGTCCACCATCAACGCCAGTGCCGTGAACTGCGCCGCCCCCGCGATGACCGCAAAGGAAAAGGTCAGCGCCTCCAGCACGTTCAGCCCGGCCTCGGTCGCCACCACGCCAAAGAGCGTGGCAAAGGGTGACACGACCAAAACAAAGGGGGCCGCATCGCGTACCCCTTTGAAGAAAATCGACTTGTCGGTTTCCGTTGTCATCCGAACATCTTACGTTACCACTTACCCTAGGATGCCTATCCTGCAATTAGAGGGACCGCAATTGGCGAAGACCGACACTCCGAACGCGTATATCATCGCTCCCGACCCCAAGGCACCGCGCCTGACACGGTCCGTGGAAGGCGTGGACCATGACGGCAATCCGACGAATATCGCGGTGGTCGAGGAACGGCCTCTGACGATTTTCCTCAACGGTCAGGAAATCGTGACCGCCATGACCATCGGCGACTACCCCGACTACCTCGCTCTCGGCTTCCTGAGAAACCAGGGGATGCTCAAGGACGACGAGACGATCAAGGGCGTCGACTATGACGAGGATCTCGAAACCGTCGTCGTGCGCACCGATGGCGAAACCACCTACGAAGAAAAGCTCAAGAAAAAGACCCGCACCTCGGGCTGTGCCGTGGGCACCGTCTTCGGCGACATGATGGAGGGGCTGGAGGACACCACCTTGCCAGACCTGCGGGTCAAGACCTCCGACCTTTACGCGCTCGCCAGCACGATCAACCGCACGCCGTCCCTGTACCTGGAGGCCGGGGCGATCCACGGCACCGTGCTCTGCCAGGGCGACCGCCCGCTGGTTTACATGGAGGATGTCGGCCGCCACAACGCCGTCGACAAGATCGCCGGCTGGATGCTGTCGGAAGGCGTGTCACCCGACGACAAGCTGCTCTACACCACCGGGCGCCTGACCTCGGAAATGGTCATAAAGACCGCGCTGATGGGCATCCCCGCCCTCGCCTCCCGCTCCGGCTTCACTGCCTGGGGGGTCGAGATCGCCCGCGAGGTGGGCCTCACCCTTATCGGCCGGATGCGTGGCCGGCGTTTTGTCTGCCTTGCGGGCGAGGAACGTCTGGTACGCGACGCAGACCCGTCCTCAATCCCCGATGAGGACAAGAAACACCGCCGCAAAAGCGCCGACGCATGACCAAGCCTTTGGGCGTGATCCTCGCGGGCGGCCTCGCCACGCGCATGGGCGGTGGCGACAAGGGCCTGCTGCCCCTGAGCGAGGGCACGATCCTGGATCAGGTCATCGCCCACCTCGACCCACAGGTGGCGGGCATGGCCCTGAACGCCAACGGCGACCCCGACCGCTTCGCGCATCTCGGTCTACCGGTCCTGCCCGACCCCCTGCCCGATTTCCCCGGGCCACTGGTGGGCGTGCTGGCCGGTCTCGACTGGGCCGCGACGCAAGGCGCCGACACCATTGTTACCGTCGCAGCAGACACGCCGTTTTTTCCCGAAAATCTCGTATCTCACCTGACCGAAACCGCGGCAGACATGACTCACCCGCTCGTTCTCGCCGCCACGCCGCGTGGCGCGGACGAGAAAACCAAGTCCATGTCCCGCTCCGGCCTGATCCGCCATCCCACCTTTGGCCTCTGGCCCACAGCCCTGCGCGACGACCTGCGCGCGGCCCTGCTGGACGGGCTGCGCAAGGTCGTCCTCTGGACCGAAAAGCATGGCGGCCGCGAGGCGCTGTTTGACATCCCGGGCGATCCGTTCTTCAACGTGAACACGCCCGAGGATCTCGCCCGCGCGCAGGACATGATGAAAGACCGCAGATGAAACTATACGGTGTCGTAGGGTGGAAGAACGCCGGCAAGACCGGCCTGATGGAACGCCTCGTGACCGAAATCTCGGGTCGCGGCTTGACCGTTTCCACCGTCAAGCACGCGCACCACCGCTTTGACGTCGACCACCCCGGCAAGGACAGCCACCGCCACCGCGTTGCCGGCGCGACCGAGGTGCTGCTCGCCTCCCGCGCTCGTTTTGCCCTGATGCACGAGCTGCGCGACGAGGACGAACCCTCGCTCGACACGCTTCTTTCCAAGCTCTCCCCGGTCGATCTCGTGCTGATCGAAGGCTACAAGCGCGACGCGCATCCCAAGGTCGAGGCACACCGCTCCGTCACCGGCAACCCGCTGATCGCACCGGACGATCCGACGATCCACGCCGTGGCCAGCGACACGCCCCTCGACCTCGATCGCCCCGTCTTCGACCTCGACGACACGAAAGCTATCGCAGATTTCATCTTGACACAGGTCGGCTTGTGACCCCGTACGACACGGTCGCAATCATCGACTGGTCCGGTGGCAACGACACCGGCGCCCGTCCGCGCAAAGACGCGATATGGCTCGGCCTCACCCGCGACGGAAACGATACCGCACCACAATACACACGAAACCGTATTGAAGCTGAAGCCCTACTCGCCAACCTCATCGAAACCGAGACCGCCGCCAACCGTCGCCTCTTCATCGGCCTCGACTTCCCCTTCGCCTATCCCGATGGCTTCGCCCGCGCACTTGCCGGCACCGATGACCCGTTCGCCGTCTGGAGCTGGCTGGACAGACATATCGAAGACAGCCCCAAGACCAACAACCGTTTCGACGTCGCCGGCCTTGTCAATCGAACGCTCGGCGATGGCATCGGCCCGTTCTGGGGCAATGGTCGCCCCAATCACGATGTTCCCGGCTTGCCAAGGACCAAACGGACCTACCACAACCCCTTCCCCGACCGCCGCGCGGTCGAAAAGCAGGCGGAGGGCAGCTTCACGTGCTGGCAACTCTCCGGCGCGGGCGCCGTTGGCGGCCAAGTCCTTACCGGCCTGCCCATCCTGCACCGTCTGCGCCAACGCTTCCCCGGCCTGATCGCCACATGGCCCTTCGAGCCTCTCGACAAACCCGTCGCCCTCGTCGAGATCTGGCCCGGCCTCATCAATCGGATCGTCAAAGAGGCCGAGGCAAGCGGCGGCATCCGCGACGCCCACCAGGTGCGTCTGCTGGCCCGTGCCGTCGCCCGCTTGCACCCCGACGCGCTGGCCGCCATGCTGGACGTTAACGCCCCGGTCGAAGGCTGGATCATGGGGCTGGAACACGAGGACAAACTGATGGCCACCGCCGACGATACCCTGCGCCCCCCACCCCTGCGCGACGACTGTTTCGCGCTGCCTGCCGGCGTGGACTGGACCCCGGTGGACGATGCCCTCGCCATGCTGCAGGACAGGCTGCACCCGGTCGTTGCGACCCAAACCCTACCGCTCACCGATGCACTTGGCCGCATCCTTGCCGCCGATGTGACGGCCAAACGGGCCAATCCCCCCCATGCAAACACCGCCGTCGACGGCTACGGCTTTGCCCATGCCAGCCTGACGGAAGGCGACCAGACCCTGCCACTCACGCCCGGCCGCGCCGCCGCTGGCAAGGCGTTCGAGGGGACCGTGCCCCCCGGCCATGCCATCCGCATCCTAACCGGCGCCGCCCTGCCACAGGGCGTCGACACCGTGATCCTGCAAGAGGACGTCACCGCCAGCGAAACCGCCATCGCCTTTCGCCCAGGCGTCAAACCCGGCGCGAACACCCGCAAGGCGGGCGAAGACGTCTTGGCCGGCGACACGATCCTGCCGAAGGGCCGCAAGCTCACCCCCGCCGACCTCGCGCTCCTTTCCGCGACTGGCAACACCGACCTCGCCGTCCACGCCCCCCTGCGCGTCGCGGTCCTGTCCACCGGCGATGAACTGGTCGAGCCGGGTGCGTCCGCGGCACCCGGCCAGATTTTCGACGCCAACCGCCCCATGCTTCTCGGCCTGACCGAACGCTTCGGCTTCACGCCCGTAGACCTCGGCCGCGTTCCCGACGACCGCGAGACCCTCCGCACCGCGCTCGACAGGGGCGCGGCACAGGCCGACGTCATCCTGACATCCGGCGGTGCCTCCTCGGGCGACGAAGACCACGTCTCGGCCCTGCTGAACGAGACCGGCGCCATGTCTCAGTGGCGCATCGCCGTCAAACCGGGCCGCCCGCTCGCGCTCGGGCTCTGGAACGGCACACCCGTCTTCGGCCTCCCCGGCAATCCGGTCGCCGCACTCGTCTGCACGCTCGTCTTCGCCCGTCCCGCGATGGGCCTCCTCTCGGGCCAGGGCTGGCACCGTCCACAGGGCTTTTCCCTGCCCGCCGCCTTCTCGAAATCCAAGAAACCCGGCCGCCGCGAATACCTGCGCGCCCGTGTAACAGACGGACAGGCCGAAATATTCAAATCCGAAGGCTCCGGGCGCATAAGCGGCCTGAGCTGGGCCGACGGGCTGGTCGAACTTCCCGACCACGCCGTCACGATCAGTACCGGCGATCCGGTCACCTACATCCCCTTCGCCAGCTTTTTCCACTGAGCGGATCTTGACCCGACCCGTGGCGCAAGCCTGTTTTGGGGCCAAACCGGATGGTCCAGAAACCTGCAGCCTCTGCTCCGCAGGTTCGCCCGAAGCAGCCATGTACTACTGGTCTGACGCTTTCTCCAACACGAGGAAAGTCATCATTCCAAGGGGTGGCAATGGCTTTTGCACGTCGATCTTGAGACATTCCTGGCCAAGCACGGTTTCGATCTCGAAATCGGAATGCCACCCGATAACATTGGCCACTGGCGCCAGCATTTTCTCCAGAACGGAAAGCACGCCTGTCTGCCGCACGAAATGGTTCGTGATCACCACTTTACCGCCCGGTTTGCAGACCCGGCCTATTTCGCGCATCACGCGCTCGGGCTCGGGAACGACCGACAGGACATGCATCGCTGCGACCGTGTCGAAGTGATTGTCCGGGAAATCAAGGGTGCGGGCATCCATCTGCCGCAATTCCCTGACATGCCCCAGATTCAGGCGCTGCACCTTGTCGCGGGCCTTGGCAAGCATCTCTTCGCTGAAGTCGATCCCGCTGACTTGCATCGCCGGGTCATAATGCTCGAGCGCAAGCCCCGTGCCCACGCCCACCTCGAGAACGGTGCCGGGGCGGGTGTTGATATACTCTACCGCACGCTTCCGGCCGACGTTCGTCACCGCTCCGAATGTCCTGTCGTAGATTGGGGCCCACCGGGCGTAGGACGTACTGACGGCGTTGATATCCATGCGTTCTCCTTACTTGCCGAACTCTCGCGCCTTTGTCACGGCGGACCATGCCACCATGATCAGATAGCACGCGGACAGCACAGACAATGCAATCCAGGTGAATGTAAAGAAGGCGGCCCCGGCCAGGACGACGCCGACCAGGAAAAACTTCACCCTTGCCCGCGAAATCGACACGCCCTTGAGCGACAGTGTCGGCACGGTGCTGATCATCAAAAGGCCGACAAGCACCATGTAGATGCAGATTGCGAAGCCGGGCAGTTGCACGGTCTCGAATGCGAACGACAAGAAGAGCGGTACCATGACAAGCACCGCACCGGCCGGCGACGGCACCCCCGAGAAGTGGGCGCTCGGCCCCGGCGCCTCCTCGACCTTGTGATCGACATTGAAACGGGCCAGCCGGATGACGCAGCAGACCGTGAAGAAAAGAACGAAAATCCAGGCCGCACTGCGGATCTCCTGCAGGCCCCAGAAATACAGGATCAGTGGCGGCGCGACACCGAAATTGAGGAAATCCGCCAGCGAATCGAGCTCCGCGCCGATCTTGCTGTCGCTACGCATCAAGCGCGCGACCCGGCCATCGACGCCATCCAGCACGCAGGCCAGCAGCACAAGCTGCACCGCAAAGATGTAATCCGCCTGCACCGCGAACCTGATGGACGTCATCCCGGCACAGATCGCGGCAAGCGTGATCAGGTTCGGCAGCAGCTGGACAAGCGCGGCGTCGTTTCTTTTCCTGCCGGCGTTGTTCCGTGGGGTCTGGTTATCTCGTGGCATCAGGCACTTTGAGGTCCGCCAAAACGGTTTCTCCGGCGATCATGGTCTGCCCCACGCGAACCGAGGGCATAACACCTTCGGGCAGATAGACGTCCAGCCTGGAGCCAAACCGGATCAGTCCGAATCTTTCCGAGGTCGACAGGGTATCACCCGGCTGGACAAAACACACGATCCGCCGCGCCACCAGCCCCGCAATCTGTACGACGGCAACGTCTCGTTCATCCGGCATGCGGATGCGCAGGCTGTTGCGTTCGTTGTCCGCGCTGGCCTTGTCCAGCGAGGCATTGAAGAACTTGCCGGGCCGATAGGCGACCGCTTCGACCCGGCCACCGACGGGCATACGGTTCACATGGCAGTTGAACACGCTCATGAAGACGCTGATGCGGGTCAGGGCCTCGCCAGGCATCCCCAACTCCTCGGGCGGGACCGCTTTCTCGATCAACGAGACGATGCCATCCGCGGGGCTGACGATGATACCGCTTCGCGACGGCGGCACGCGCTCGGGGTCGCGGAAGAAATAATAGCACCAGACCGTAAGCCCAACACCGATCCACCCAAGGATGTCGGCTACGAGAAACAACAGGAGGGTCGCCGCGGCAAAAATCGCAACGAACTTTCTACCTTCCGGATGCATCGGTTTGATAAATGTATCGAGCATTCGCATGGAGGTTTCCCGTGTCCGCTGAGTGATCCCGCGTTATGGAGCCCGTCAGCCACAACTTCAAGCCCAAGAGCAAGTCCGGGGTATATTCGACCGGCGCAAGACTGGTCGCTGCGAGTCACCAAAGAACACTCCAGGGCCGTCGAATGTGGCCCGGTCTCAATAGGGGCGGTCTAAAGATTGACTTGTAGGCACGTCCCTTGGCCGACCTTCAGTCCCGGCACGGCACCCTAAAGATAGACGGGCCCTGAGCCACCCCCAAAATCTGGACACTGACTGGAAATGCAAAGAATTCAAGCGGCTCTTTTGACCATTTATCCATGCGGCAAAGGAGAACGCAGACTTCCTCCGGGCCGCCACCGTTCGAGCGCCGTTGATTGTCGACAGCGCAGTCGCGTCATTGATGAAACCCGCTCATGTGTGACGTGCATCAGAAGCCTATTACATTCCGCCCCGAGGCGCATGATGTCCTGTCTCGTAACGGAGCGAAGTTCCGCTCCCTTCTGTCGAGGAGATTCTGCATGAGAGATGCACCGACCGCCACGCTGCTTACCGGCCTCGCCCTTCTTTCCGCAACCGCCACGGCGCGGGGCGCCGTCGCCAACTCGACCGACTGAGAAACGGCGGTCCCTCCGCTCGACAGCCAGACAGGCGGTCCCGTCCGGATCGAGCGAGCCGACCGACACCATGAAGAAAGGAAACCCACCATGATCCTGCAAAGCACCTACACCCTGTCCAACGGCGTCGAGATCCCAAAGCTGGGCCTTGGCACTTGGTTCATCGACGACGACAAGGCTGCCGATGCGGTGAAGGCTGCCGTCGAGATCGGCTACCGCCACATTGACACCGCCCAGGCCTATGGCAACGAACGCGGCGTGGGCGACGGCGTCCGCAACGCCTCCGTGCCCCGCGAGGAACTCTTCGTGGTGACCAAGCTGGATGCCGGCATCAAGGACTACGAGACGGCCAGGGCCTCGATCGACAGCTCCCTGAAGACGATGGGCCTCGACTATATCGACATGATGATCATCCACAGCCCCCAGCCCTGGGAAGATTTCGGCGGGTCCGACCGCTATTTCGAAGGCAACCTGGCGGCGTGGAAGGCGCTGGAAGAGGCGTATGAGGCGGGCAAGCTGCGCGCGATCGGCGTGTCGAACTTCCAGAAGGAGGACCTCGACAACCTGCTCGACAACGCCACGGTGAAGCCGATGCTGAACCAGATCCTCGCGCATGTCAGCAACACGCCCTTCGACCTGATCGACTACACCAGGTCCAAGGGGCTCGTGGTAGAAGCCTACTCACCCGTCGGCCACGGCCAGATTCTCGACAACGCCGAGATCGCCGAAATGGCCGGCAAGTACAGTGTCAGCGTCCCTCAGCTCTGCATCCGTTACCTGCTGCAACTGGGCCTGCTGCCGCTGCCGAAAACGGCAAACCCCGATCACATGCGCAACAACGCCGATGTCGACTTCGAGATTTCGGACGCCGACATGGAAACCCTAAAGAACGCGAAGCCCATCGAGGATTACGGCGACGCGAGCGTGTTCCCGGTCTACGGCGGCACGATGTAATCGGAATACCCCCGGCTGCGATACGCGGCCGGGGGCGATGATCGAGACTGCAAAGCCTTGATGCATGCGGAGGGCGGAACTTGGGCTCTGCCATTTGCATTTCGTGGTGCAGTTTAGGTGCTGTCAGGGTTCGGATCTAGCTGAACGCTATGAGCCCTTATGAGACATCTATGTCGAGCACCCAGCCGATTAACAGCCGCGAAGCGGCTTGACCATCGTCAGCCCCTCCCTCGGGCTGGCGATTTGGCTGGGGCCGGCCGCACCGATCATTCCGAGGATTTATTTGGCAGGCATACGCAGACCGCAATCGCCGGGACAAAACCGAGGAAATCGAGCTTGATGCACCAGACCTGACGGTGTTTGATCGGCGGTCCGGGTATTTTGCGGCACCTGGTTTTTCATGGCCCGACTTCATGGCGAATGACCCCGACAGGGCGCGGATTCTGACTGGCTACCGGCAGGTCAAGGTTACGGATCGCGCCGTATTATGGTGGCAATTCCGGAGCAGGCTTAATGCATACGCCTTGTTGTGCCAATCGACGGCATGGCCTTGGGAAAACGCCAACTCGTATAGCGGGCGACAAGCTCCGGAGGCATCCGGAACCATCCACGCGCGCATCCATCCCACGATAAGGCGTCACATCTGCAAGTCGTCCGAGGCGGAGGCCCAGCGCCGACGCCGAGACAAATCTGCGCGGCACCGCCGCACCGATTACCTGCCGTCATAGCCTTTTTTCTGCGCCTGGTAGAGCCGCGCATAAAGCCCGTTCTCGGCCAGCAGTTCTTCGTGCCGGCCCATCTCCACCAACTGCCCCGATTCCAGCACGAAAATCCGGTCAGCCTCGGAGATGGAACTCAGCCGGTGCGCCACCACGATCGTCGTCTTTCCCTTGGTCAGCCGCGCCAGCGCCGACTTGATGCGTTCTTCCGTCGCCTGGTCCAGCGCCGAGGTCGCCTCGTCCAGCAGCAATATCGGCGCATCCCGCAGGAAGGCCCGCGCAATCGCGATTCGCTGCTTCTGCCCGCCAGACAGTTGTGCCCCCTTTGGACCCACCGGTGTCTCGCCCCGCGCGCGGATCAGGTCGGCGATTTCCGCATCCTCGGCCGCCTGCCAGACCTGCGCGTCGCTCGCGTCGGGGTTCACGTAGCGGATATTGTCCCAGATAGATGCATTGAAGATCACGATATCCTGCGCCACCACGGAAAACGCGCCGCGCAGGGCCGCCACCTGCAACTCCCGTATGGGCGTGCCACCGAACGTGATGTCGCCGCCCTTCACATCGTAAAGCCGCGACAAGAGCGACAGGATCGTGGTTTTGCCCGACCCCGTGGACCCCACGATGGCCGAGACCTTTCCACCCTCGAATCCCATGCTCAGCCCTTCAAAGAGCGGTTGATCGGCGGAATAGGAAAAGCTCACATTCTCCAGAACGATATCGCCACCCGTGTCGAACGACGTCTTCGCATCGTCCGCGTCCCGGATGCTGGACTCCTGGTCGTAAAGGTTCCGCACCCGGTCCAGCAGCACGAGGTTCGACTGCAATCCGCCAAAGAACTGCGCCAGCAGGCGTGCCGGGTCGAAGACCATCACCATCCCCAGAAGGAAGGTAATGATCCCCGCACCGTCCACGTCGTAGTCCGGCGACAACACCATGTATCCGCCACCCCCGATCACCAGCACGTAAACGAAGGCCGAGCTCAGGTCGATCGAAGGCAAAATCAGGGCCTGGGTCACCTGCACCCGGTTCATCAGCCGCCGGATCGCGTCGGTGCCACGCATCAACCGGTCTTTCTCGACCTCTTCCTGCCGGGCGATCTTCACGGTGCGCATCCCGTTCACCGTCTCCTCGATGCCGTTCATGTAGCCGCCCAGCGCCTCTTCGGCCTCGCCCTGGGCTTGTTTTACCCGGTCGGATACGAAGTTCATCACCATGATGATGAACGGCAGCACCACGATGGCTGACACGAACAGGGTCGGGTTCTTCCAGATGAGATATCCTGACACCACGATCACGGTCACCGCGTCCCTAAGGGCACCGGCCACGCCAAGGCCCACGAACAACCCGATCTGCTGCGTCTGCGTCACCAGCTTCTGGATGATCTCGCCTGATTTCGTCCGCTCGAAATAGGCCAGGTCCAGCGACATCAGGTGCCCGATCAGATCCCGCCGCATCTCGTAGATTGCCTGGTTTGATATCTTGATCGTTATCATCGGCGCCAGGAAAGACACCAGGCCTCGCGTCGCGAACAGGACAAAAACCACGACACAGACCTCGATCAGGTCCCGCATCGCGCCGGACTCGAAAATCACCCGCAGGCCGTCTTCGGTCATCGCCAGAAACTGCTGATAGACCAAGCCCTGCACGAGGATCAGCAACAGCACCAGCAACAGCTTGCCGGAATGCTTGCGCAGGTAACCGTGCCAGAACCACCGCATGTTCCGCTTGTCCGCCGCGCTGTAAAGCGGCTGGCGTTTCTTCGCTGGGGTATCGCTCATTTGGGCTGCAATCCGATCGCTTCTCAACCGAGGCCTATAGAGGGTTCAATCCCAAAGGTCAGCCCCCCGCGTCGACGCCCCCTTTTCCTCTGGCCAAAAATATCCTGGGGGAGTCCCGGGCCTGCCCGGGACGGGGGCAAAGCCCCCAATACCTTCAGCGCAACCCGTCCTCGCCCTTCACCTCATCCACCGTCAACCCGCCCATTCGGTCATGGATACGCCCGCCACGGCTCATGGCCAGCACGAACAACAGTTCATCGGCCCGCGGCCCGTCCGGCAGGCCCACTTCCATGCCGTCGAAATGACTACGCACATAGGCTGCATTGATATGACCGAGCGGCACGTCGATCCGGCTGCCCGGCCCGCCCTGCTTCATCGACGAAGGCACGATCGCCTTCGCCTCGCCCAGCCGCGCGCGCATCGCGTAACCGCCCGGCACGTGCCAGAGCGCCGTATGCTCCAGCTCGCCGGCCTCACCCGCCATGGCAGCCTTGCCATAGCCGTCGATGCCCCCGATACCGCCCATCGCCTCGATCAGCCGGTCGGTCATCATCAGGCCCAGCGGCTTCAGGTCCTCCATGGCCGACTGCAGATGCTCGGCATAGGTCCCGGCAAACGGGTTTTTCACCAGAGCCGCCATCGCGGCGCGGCGACGCGGCAGGTCCGCGACCGGCCCACCGTCATGGTGGATCTCCTCGACGAACAACGCGGTCTTGCGCAGGGTGAAATCAGGCATGTTCAGGGTCCCTTTCTTCGATCATGACAGTCTCGCCAACGGTCACGCAAGCGCCCCGCAGGCTCAGGCAGGCGGCCTGAATGATCCCGCGCGCGACCAGTCTCGCGGCATAGCTGCGCCCGGCCTCCAACGCCGTCGCGATCTCGCAAACATCCAGCGTGCCGACCTCCTGCGTCACCGCGCGCGCGCCAAGATCACTGTCGGGCGACAGGTCACAGGCCGGAACGCGGACGATCGCCGGATGCCCCGGCAGGTCCACGGCATTGGCGATCATCGTCGCGGCGGCGTCCGCCGTTGCCGCACCTTGCGCCAGCACCGTCACCGCGTCAGCAATCCCCAGCGAATGGCTCCGCCCACCCGCGCCCGAGGTTGCAACGCCACGCACCGGATCCCCCGCCCGCAAGGTGACAGTGCCCGGCACCGGGCTTGCGATGGCCGCCGTCATCGTCTCGCCCGGTGCGATGTGAAACGCCACGTCCCCGCCGTTGTTTACATACCCCTTGGACACCCCCGGCCCTGCCAGCACGGCGGCCAGGATCGTTTCCGCCCCCGCGCCCGCCACTGCCGCCATCGGCGTGACGAAGTCAGGCGCGAAGGGCCGGACTGCCTCGACCATGCGCTGCGCCGTCTCGGCCTCGACCGGCCCGCCACAGGGACGGCGCAAGCGCGGCAACTCCGCCACCAATTCGTCCAGCAACGCCCCGAATCTCGCCACCGCTCTTTGAAACGCCGCGTCGCGTCCCGCGCCCTCGACACCCACGATCATGTCGATCGGCCCGTGATGCAGGTGCAGCCGCCGCCCATCCGGCAGCCAGTTCGCCTGCGGCCCCGACATCAATCGCGCTCCACTAAACGCACCGCACTGCCGTATTCGCCGCCATGCTTCAGGATATCGCTCACCGTCCGCACAGCCGCGTCATGCCCGCCCAGCGCCCGGTAATCCGCGCGGCTCAGCGTGAATTCCAGCGGCGCCACCAAGGCGGGCGTCGGCACATGCCCAAACGATCCTTCCGGCATCGTCAACACGTCGACCATCAACGTGATCCCGCCCCCGGGCCAGACAAAGGCCGGCGCGCCGCCACAGGTCACACGCGTCTTCAGCGCTTGCACAGATCGGGTCAGCTTCACCGGGTTCTGCGTCACGCCCGACCGCAGCGACCCGCCCGCACCCGCCTGGAACATCACCGTGCAAAGCGCCGGTTCGCAATTCTCGGCAATCAACTCCACCGACGGCTTCAAAACCTCTGGCAAAGCCGCCTCTTGCGGCCGCAAATCATCGTCCAGCACGTAATACCCGTGATGCTCGCCCGTCGTGCTGACCATCAACAGGGTCAGCCCAGGCCGGGCGCCCTTCTTCTCCAGCCACGGGCTCAAGATCGCCAACGGATCGTCCAGGTCCGTCCCGCCCCAGCCCTGCCCCGGCTCGGCCACTTTGAAATACCGCCCCGGCGTCGACCGGCGCCCCTTGATCCGTATCCCCGTATCCGGCCAGCCCAGCACCTTGCCCGCCTGGTGCTCGCTGACCACTCCGGTGATATGGTCGTCCACCACAACCACCTCATCCACCAGCCCGCGCCACTGGCTGGCGAACATGCCGATGGTGGCCGAGCCACAGCCGACACGCATCCGTTCCTCGCGCTGACCGTTGACCACGGGTGCCTGCCCCGCCTGCACCACCACGGTCGCGCCGTCGTCGATCTCCAGCTCCACCGCCTCGCGGTTGCACAGCCGCAGAAGCGCATCACAGGTCGCACGTCCCTCGGGTTTGCCGCCCCCGGTCAGATGATCCACCCCGCCCAAAGACAACATCTGCGAGCCATATTCCGACGTGGTCACATGCCCCACCGCCTCGCCGCCCGCGCGCACGGTGGCGGCCTCATGCCCGAGGTGGCGGTCCGTGTCGATCTTCACCTTCACCCCGCAATAGGAATAGATCGCCTCGGTCACCACGGTGACGAAATCGGCCCCCTCCACCTCGCGGCTGACGATGAACGGCGCGGGCTTGTAATCGGGATAGGTCGTGCCCGCCCCCACACCACTAACGAACACCTCCTCGCCGCCCAGAACCTCACCATCCCATTCCGGCCCAAGGAACGGCTTCACCGCGTCCCCCTTGGCAACCCTACGGTCAAGTATGGTCAGCGGATCACAGCGCACAATCCGGCCATCCTCGTTGGCATAGCGATCGCACGCCCCGATCTTGCCCGGCGCGATGTAGCACATGACCGGACACGCATCGCAGCGGATCTTCTCCTCGCGCCCGCGCTCAGCCATCTCCGGCCTCGCGGATCGCCGCCAGCACGCGATGCGGCAACGCGGGCAGGCGCGTCACCAGCGCCCCGGTCGCGTCCCGGATCGCGTTCAATATCGCGGGGGCGGTCGGGATCAGCACATGCTCCCCCAGCCCCTTCGCCCCCATCGGCCCCTCGGGGTCCGGCACCTCCAGGAAAATCGTCTCTATCTCCGGCATATCGCCCGTCGTGGGGATCAGGTAATCGTGCAGGTTCTCCGTCCGCCCCGGAATGAATTCCTCCATCAGCGCCAGTCCCAGCCCCTGCGCGATACCGCCCTCGACCTGCCCTTCGGCCAGCTGCGGGTTGATCACCCGGCCCAGATCATGCGCCGCCGTGACCTTGTGCACCTTCACCGTGCCAAGGCCCATGTCCACCGACAGTTCCACCAACTGTGCGCCATAGCCATAAACGGCATATGGAACCCCCTGCCCGTCCTCGTCCAAGGGCTGGGTCGGCGGATCATAGCTTTCCTCGGCGCACAGGACATAGCCATGCGCCTGCTCGGAAAGCGTGGCCAGATCAATCACTTGCTCCCGCGCGCCGTCGCTCACGCGCAGAATGGCGCCCTCAAGGTGCAGAACCGCCTCCGGCCCCATATTCGTCTGCTTCAGGATCAGCGCCCGCAATGCCTGCCCGGCCCTCAATGCCGCGCTTCCGGTCACGTAGGTTTGGCGCGACCCGGATGTTTTCCCGCAATCCGGCGTCAGCGCGGTATCCGCTCCGATGATCTGCATCTGCG
Organism: Roseovarius sp. SK2; assembly: GCF_028807495.1. Taxonomy (NCBI): domain Bacteria; kingdom Pseudomonadati; phylum Pseudomonadota; class Alphaproteobacteria; order Rhodobacterales; family Roseobacteraceae; genus Roseovarius; species Roseovarius sp. SK2. Next base: position 121,810 of record NZ_JARAMK010000007.1, on the reverse strand, counting down.
CCAGCGGCAACCCCAGCGCATCCGCCGCGATCTGCGGGATTACCGTGTTCGATCCCTGCCCGATATCCACCGCCCCCTGGTGCAGGCACAGCCGTCCATCGCGCGTCAACCCGATCCGAATAGTCGACGGATTCGCGATCGCCGTATTCCCGCAGCCATACCAGCAGGAGGCGATGCCAACCCCATGCCGGACGCTCCCGCCCCTCGCATTGGCCCGCTCGGCCCTTTCCAGCGCATCTGTCCAACGCCCTTCCAGCGCTTCCAGGCAAGCCGCGATTCCCACGCCATTAAGAGTCTGGCCGAACACCGTCGCCTGCCCGTCGCGCAGCGCGTTCAGCTTGCGAAAGGCCAGCCGGTCCATCCCCAGCTTGCCTGCCAGGTCGTCGAACAGCGTCTCCTGCATGATCGCCGCCTGCGGCACGCCGAACCCCCGGAACGCGCCGGAGATCGGCTGATAGCTGTAATTCGCCCGCGCCTCGGCGCGGTAATTCGGGATGAAATAGGGCCCCGAGGCGTGGACCGGCACGCGGCCCGCCACGGTCGGCCCCCAGCTGGCATACGCCCCCGTATTGAAATCTCCGTCGAAGTCCATCGCCACGATCCGCCCGTCGGCATCGGCGCCAAGGGTGCAGCGCATGTCCGACGGATGCCGCTTGGTGGTCGCAGCCATGCTTTCGGCGCGGCTATAGATCATCCGCGCCGGTTGCCTGGTCTTCAGCGCCACCAGACCCACCAGCGGCTGCAACGATACGTCCAGCTTGGAACCGAACCCGCCACCCGTGGCCGCCGGTATGATCCGCACGGCCTCCGGCGGCAGGCCCAGCACCGCGGCGGTATCGTCGCGATCCATGATGGGCGCCTGCGTGCAGGCCCGGATCACCAGCGTCTCACCCTCCATCCATGCGACGCCTGCCTCGGGTTCGATATAGGCGTGCTCGACATATCCCGTCTGCATCGCGCCGCTGACGGTAAAGGCGGCGTCCTGCACCGCTTGCCGTGCCGCGCCCCGCCGGACCTTGCCGGCGATCAACAGGTTGTCGGGATGCGCATCGTGCACGAGCCGGTCCGCCGGGTCCTCGCGCCACGTGATCGGAAAGTCCGACAGGTCCAACGCCTCGACCACCGAAGGCTGACCGGCGATCAGCGCCACCGCTTCGCCCGCCAGCCGCGCGCGGTCCTCCGCCAGCGCCGGCTGGTCCCGAAACACCGGGATCACGCCAAAGCGGTTGGTCCCGGCGATGTCCTGCGCCGTGAACACCTGCACGCCTCGCGCCGCAGCCCAGTCCGCGACCTCTCCGAACTGAAAGGATACAGGTGCGTATGGTGCGCGCACCGCCCGCACCAGCAAAGCACCGTCCGGCACGTGATCCGCGCCATAGGCCTCGGTCCCGTCCACCTTTGCGGCGCCGTCCAGTCTTGCGACGGCCGCGCCAACGGCCTCTCCGGCGTCGGGCATCGGCGCCACGTCGCCGGGAGCGGCATCCAGCACCGCATCGATGATCTTGGTGTACCCGGTGCACCGGCACAGCACGCCCCCCAGGGCCTCCTCGACCTCGGCGCGCGTGGGCTCCGGCAAGTCGCGCAGGAACGCTTCCGCCGTCATCACCATGCCGGGTGTGCAGATCCCGCATTGCGCCGCCCCGTGCCGCAGAAAGGCTTGTTGCAAAGGCGTGTGCGTCTGCCCCTCGATCGTCTCGATCTTTCGCCCCGCCGCCTGACCCAGCGGCGTCAGACAGGCACAGACCGGGGCACCGTCCAGCAACACGGTGCAGGCCCCGCAATCGCCTGCGTCACAGCCCACCTTCGTGCCGCGCAGGCGAAGGCCGTCGCGCAGGACCTCCGACAATCGCCGCGCCGGATCGGCGGGCAGTACGTGGCGTTGCCCGTTTACCGTCAGCGTGCACGTGTCCATCGGACGGTTCACGACACACCCTCTGCGCCGACAGCATCCGCCACCGCCCGGCGCAAAAGTTCCGTCGCCGCGTGCCCGCGATAGCCAGCCGTCGCCCGGATGTCGTCCAGCGGCGACAAGGCCGCGCAAACGGCATCCTCGGAAATGACATCTGGAAGCGTATGGTCTGCCGAACACCCCCTCACCGCAGCCTCTACCTGCGGCAACCGCGTGGCCACGGCACTACACGCCCCCACGGCCAGCGCCGCGTCGCTGATGCGCCCACCTTCCACGACCAACCGCACCGCGACCATAGCGATGGAAATCACCAGGTAGCGCCGCGCGCCAAGCTTGAGAAACCGCGACCGTCCGTTCAGCGCCGATCGCGGCACGTGAACACTTGTAACGATCTCGCCGGGGTTCAGCGCCGTGCGGCGCGGCCCGACAATGAAATCCTTCAATGGCAATCTCCGCACGTCCTCGCCCGAGACCAGTTCCACCTCTGCGTCGAGCGCCAGCAGGCACGGCACCCCGTCCGCCGCGGGCGAAGCGTTGCAAAGATTGCCCGCGATCGTCGCCGCGTTCTGAATCTGGACCGAGCCGACCTCCCGCGCCGCCTGTTTCAGCATGTCGCAGGCCGGTGGCAGCTCCGCTTTCAGGATATCCGCCCATGTCGTCGCCGCCCCGATGCGCAAACCCTCATCGGTCACGGCGACCCCGCGCAAACCGGCCAGCCCGGTGATATCCACCATAGGCCCCTGCAGCGCCCGCGCGCCCGTCGCCGGGAAAAGGTCGGTACACCCCGCCGCCACGCGCCCGCCGCTCTGCGCCAGCAGCGCCAGCGCGTCGTCCAGGGTTTCGGGCCGTGTGTATCCAGTCACGCCGCTCTCCATGTCGGGGTGCAGATATCGTGCGACGCGGTGTTTCGTCCTGTCAACTCAAAGCGTTTTGCCTTTGACCCGAGGCATCAGCGAAAGGCGAACCCGTGCAACGATGGAATGTTGCGCCGCCTTTCAGACCCCTACATAGCGGTCCACGATCGAATGATCCTGCCGCAGGGCCTCCGCGCTCAGCACCTCGCCGTTCCGTCCGTTCTCGATGAACGCCACGCGGTCGGCCACCGACAGAACCGCATCCACCCGCTGCTCCACCAACAGAATTGCCACGCCCTGCGCGCGCATCTTGACGATCACCTGCCGGATCGCCTCGATCATCGAGGGCTGCAACCCCTCGGTCGGCTCGTCCAGTAGCAGCGCCTTGGGTTGAATGCACAACGCCCGCGCCGTGGCCAGCATCTGCTGCTCTCCGCCCGACAGGGTCTGCGCCGGCTGGTCCATCCGCTCCCGCAACCGGGGAAAGAGGTCCAGCACCTCGTCCAGAACATCCTTGCCCGCGCCGCGCACCTGCAAGCCGATCTCAAGGTTCTGCGCCACGCTGAGGCCCGCAAACAGCCGACGCCCCTGTGGGATATATCCGATGCCCGCGCGCGGCACCTCGTGCGCGGGCAGGCTGCCGATATCCTGCCCATCCAATGTGATCCGCCCGGACATCAGCGGCAACAGCCCCATGATCGTCTGCATCGTGGTGGTCTTGCCGGCACCATTGCGGCCTAGCAGGCAAAGGATCTCCCCCGCCTCGACGCGCAGCGACAGGTCGCGCAGCACCTGCGCCGCGCCATACCCCGAATTGACCCCTTGCAGTTCCAGCATCATCCGGTCCCCAGATAGGCCGCCTGCACGTCGGCATTCTCGTGGATCTGCTGCGGCGTGCCCTCGGCCAGCATCTCTCCGAAGTTCAACACACTGACCGTGTCGGCGGTCTCCATCACCACTTTCATGTTGTGCTCGATAAGCAGGATCGTCGTCTCCCCTGCCAACGCGCGGATCAACGCCTTGAACGCGTCGATCTCGCCCTCGGACAGGCCCTGCGTCGGCTCGTCGAGGATCAGCAGGCGCGGCGCCTGCACCAGCCCCATCGCGATCTCCAGCAGCCGCTGGTGCCCATAGCTGAGGTTCCCCGCCTCCTCGTCCGCCTGCCGCTCCAGACCAACGCGGCGCAGCGCTCCTCTCGTAGCATCGCCCACCGCGCGGCCCTGCAACCGCCGCCGCGCCGCCAGCGCCACGTTCTCCTGCACCGGCAGACGCGGAAAGATCGAGGTGATCTGGAACGTATAGGCCATCCCCTTCATAATGCGCTTGTGCGCGGGCAACCGGGTGATGTCTTCGCCATCGAACGTCACCGTCCCCGATGTCGGCGAGATACGTCCACAGATCATCCCCACCAGCGTCGTCTTGCCCGCCCCGTTGGGGCCAATGAGCGCCCTCACCTCGCCTTGTGGCAGGTCAAAATCCACATCCGTGACCGCCTGCAACCCGTCGAACGACTTGGACAATCCCCGCACCTTGAGCAGCATCACGGCAACCCTTTCCACAGCCGCCGCCGCACTTCCCCGGTCAGGCCCTGCGGCGCGAACAGCGTCAGCGCCACCAGCGCCACGCCCGCGATCAGCATGTAGGCCGAGGTCACGCCGGAACTGAGGTCGATCAGGTAGAACATGAAGAGCGTGCCCACGAACGGCCCCAGCACCGTGCCCGCACCGCCCAACAGAACCCACAAGAGCGGAAAGATCGAATACTGCACCGAGCCGAATGTCGCCCCGGCATAGCCGAACAGCAGCCCATAGAACGCTCCCGCCGCCGCCGAGATCGTCCCCGACACCACCATCGCCCCCAGCTTGTGCGCGTAGGTATCGTAGCCCAACATCCGCACCCGCTCCTCGTTCTCGCGGATGGCAATCAGCGTCCGCCCGAACCGGCTCTGCACCAACCACAGCGACAGCAGGAAGCAGACCGAAAACAGCCCCCATGCCGCGAAATACCGCGCCGTCGGGTCGCTCAGGTCGATCCCCCACAGCACCCTCTGCGCCTGCTGTATCACGAAGCCTTCATCGCCCCGCGTATAGTCCCCGAAATACAGGATCGTCAGGTACCCCGCCTGCGCGAACATCAGCGTCACGATCATGAACGCCACGCCCGCCGTGCGCAGCGCCAACAGCGCCAGCCCGCCAGCCACCAGCGACCCCGCCACGATCCCCACGATCAACGCGGGCGCAGGCGTGAACCCAGCGTGCTGAATGGTCAGCCCCATCCCGTACATGCCAGCCGCAAAGAACAAGGCGTGCCCAAGGCTCAACAGCCCCGTGTAGCCAAACAGAATATTATACCCCACCGCATAACTGGCCAGCACCATGATCCGCGCAATATTCCCGTGATGGTACGCCGGCAGCACGAACTGCAACGCGAACAGCACCACCAACAGGCCCAGATGAAGACCTAGAACACGCCCGCCCATGTTCATGCCGTTCTGGTCCCGAACAGGCCCTGCGGCCGGAATACCAGAACCAGCCCCACCAGCAACGTCGCGAGAATTTTCGCCAGCGTTGGCGAGAAGAAGACCGAGATGATCCCGTCGCTCAACCCAATGAACAAGGCGGCCAATACCGTGCCCGGAAGGCTCCCCAGCCCCCCGATGATCACCACGATAAAGGCCAGCAGCAACGGCTCGACCCCCATCAGGTAATGCGCCTGCTGGATCGGCACGATCAGTACCGCGCCCAAAGCTGCCAGCGCCGCGCCGATCCCGAAAACAAGCGCATAAACCCGCTCCACCGGGATGCCAAAGGCCAGCGCCATGTCCCGATCCGCCTGCGTGGCGCGCATCAACAGGCCGATCTTCGTGCGCGCCATCATCGCCCAGACCCCGCACAGCACCGCGCCCGCGGCGAAGATCACGAACAGCTTGTAGGACGTGATGCTCCACCCCCACGGCTGCGCCATGCCGAACAGCGTCTCGAACCAGTCGAACCACGGCAGCTCGACCCTTGTATTAAACGGCGCCTCCACAGGCCTCGCTTCGGGGCCATAGGTCATCAACGTCAGTTGCTGGATGATATAAAGCAAGCCGATCGTCGCCACGATCGTCCGCTCGGGATCATACTCAATACGCTTAAGTATGGTCACATCCGCCGCCGCGGCCAGCACCCCCACGACCAGCGGCGCGATCACAAGTGCTGCAACAAACCCCAGCGCCGGATGCCCGCCCACCATCTGCGCCACGTACCAGGCGATCACCGCACCCAGCATGTAGAATTCGCCATGCGCGATGTTCACCACCCGCATCACGCCAAAGACAAGGCTCAGGCCGACGGCGGTCAGCGCCAGCACCGCCGCCGTCACCGCGCCTTCCAGCGTGGCGAGGATAAGATGAGGTCCGAATTCCATCAGGTCAGGTCACACGCCCCGGCCCGCCGCGCAGGGCGTCAAAGCGGCTGCGTGGTGTAATCCACCTCGTCCGGATACAGCGTGTCGTCGATCGACGTCGTGTGCACGCGCACCAGCCGCCCGTTCTCGACCCGGCTGATATGCTGATGCCCGAACACCTGGTGCGTCTTGCCGTTGAACCGCTTGGCCCCCTGCGGATGCGCCTGGCTTTCGGGCATCTCGCCCATCGCCTCGACCGCCTCGATCAGCTTGGCGCGGTCCAGCGGCCCGGCATAGCCCGACGCCTCCATCCCGGCCTTGATGACGTGCAGCGTCTCCCAGCAGCCGAACATATGCGCATAGGTCGACACGTCGCTCGGGTCGTTGACCGACGCGCCGTTCTCGTCCACGCCCACCGCCTCGCGATAGAACTTCTCGTGCTCGCTCTGGTCCTCCTGCGCGTAACGCGGCATCCCTTCCCAGAAATACGTCCCTTCCAGAAACTCCAGGCCCGGGCTGGAAATATCCACCGCCTCCAGGCTGTCGATAAAGCCAAAGATCTCCGGCCCCTGGTCGCCGAAGAATTCGCCCAGCTCCTTCACGAATGTCAGCACCGCAGGGCCGACCATCACATGATACAGCACCTCGGTATCGCGCGGAATCTGCGGGAAATACTTGGTAAAGCTCGTCTCGCTCGGCGGAATCGCGATCTGCTCCAGCACCTCGCCCCCCTGCTCCTTGATCGCGGCGGAAAAGAAATCCCGGTGATCGTGGCCGAATGCGAAATCGGGGAAAATCATCGTGACCTTCTTGCCAAGGTTCTCCGACACGTAGGGCGCCATTGCCTGCACCTGGCTCTTCACATCGGTGATGCCGGGTTGCAGCGTATAGCGGTTCAGCATTCCGCTCGCCACGTGGTGCCCTTCCGATACCACGAAATAGGGCAGCTTCAACTCGCCAGCCCGTGGCGCGGACCCGATCACAACATGCGAAAACAGCGTGCCGAAACCCACGTCACAGCCATGCTGGTTGGCGAATTTCTCCACCACCTCGGCGCCGCGCTTGGGGTCCGTGCCGTCATCCTCTGCAATCAGCTCGATCATCCGGCCATTGATCCCGCCGCCATCGTTGATCAGCTTGACCGCCGCCTCGGTGGTGCGCCCGTACCAGCGCCCATAGGCGGCGCCGATGCCGGTGCTGTGCTGCTGAAACCCGATCTTGATCGGCTCCGAGCTTTGCGCCTGCGCATACCGCGCCCAAAGCGGAAGGCTCGCGGCTCCGGCGGCGGCCCCGGCCAATGTCTTCAGCGCGCCACGGCGCGACGTGGCCTTTTTCTGATTGGTCATCACGACCTCTCCCTGTTTCTCGATATGGATTGGCCCGATCCTGCGAAGCCTGCCCCGGTTTGTCCAGCGTTTTAAACCAGCGCCTTACCCCCGTGGCGACGCCAGAAGCCACAACCCGAAGAACGTGTAGGCCACCATGAACACCGCCAGCGGCGCCTGCCCCAGCACGGCCCGCCGCCGATCGGCCCGGTCCCGCATGGCCAGTGCATGCGCCATCAGGATCGCAACGACATGCCCCACCACCACGGCCCCGGCCTGGCTCAGCCAGATCCGCCGCACGGTATCCTGCGTATTGAAGAACCCGGTGGTCACGTAAAACCCGTCCATGCCCAGAAAATGGGCGCCACTGGACAGAGGATCGTCCAGCATCTGCACCACGTACTGAACCTCCACAAGGAACGTCGGCAAGTAATGCGCCACGTGATAACCCAACGCGATCGGCAGGATCGACGGCGCGAAAAGGCAAAACGCCGCACGCAGGCGCCGCCCCGTCCCGGCGATCCGCTCCCCCAGCCACAGGCAAGCCGCGAAAACCGTCAACAGCCCAAGATTCGCCACCACCAGCCCGATCAGGTTCGGGACCACCACCGCCGACCGCCCCGGAAACTCCAGCGGGTTGACCCCGATCACACCCATCCACCAGAAGGTCTCGTTCAGCCCGTCGAAACTGCCCGTCCCGAGCAGCAGCACCATCAAAACGGCCAAGGCCAAGGGCGGCGCCCGCCGCATCACGCCCTGCCACCCCCACAAGCCCAGCGCCAGGCTCCCGCGCACCGGGGCAAGCACCCCCATGCGCCCATAGGCCCGCATCATCACCGTCACCATCTCGCCCCGCAGCAGGAACGCCGGCCCGAACAGCAACACCCCGAACAGCACCGCGTACCAGTAAAGCCCCACGACACTGGCCAGTCGCGCCGGATCGGCCGGCGCCGGATCGCACAAGAGGAACGCCGCAAAGGCCAGGAAAAGTCCCACAGCAGGCCAGTATCCCCACCTGCGCGGGTACCGCATCAAGGGCCTGATCCCGGTCCACCGCGCCAAAACCGCGACCACCCCCGTCCAGGGGTTCGTCCAGCGCCAGTGATTGCCGAAAAGCCCTTGCAGACTCACCAACGCCACCCACCACACCGTCCACAGCAAAAGCGGCATCGGGTTTTCCATAGGCGTGCGCGGCCCTGCAAAGCCCTGCCAAACAGCAAAGGTCAGCACCCCGGTCGCCAGCAGACTTGTCGCATGCCGCCATGCCCAGCGCGGCCGCCGCACCAACGGCACCGGCGAAAACACCGCCTCCCCCGCCCGCGCCGGCAACACCGCCAGCAGCAGCACCGTCAGGACAACACTCGCCACCCCCGCCGAGATGTAGACATCCGTCGGCAGCAACAACACAAAGCTCTGCTCCGACGCATGCGCCGATGCCATCCCGCCCCAGAACAGGACGAGGCAAACCAGCAATCCGCGCATCACGATCTCTTCTTCTGGCCCAAAATACCCCGGGGTGAGCGTTGAAACGCAGTTTCAACGTGAGGGGCTGGCCCCTCCTCCCACGAATCGAGCGTGGCGCAGCCACTCATTCAGGTCACCCCGGGTCGCGGATCAGGCTCTGGCACATGCAATGCACGCCGCCGCCCCCTTGGGTGATCATGCTCAGGTCCGGGTCAAAAATCTCGAATCCCAGCGCCCTCAGCTTCTCTTTCAGCGTTTTCGACCCTTCCGGCAACAGCACCCGGTCCTGCCCCAGCGCCACCACGTTGCAGCCCAGCGCGATCGTTTCCTGGAACGGCACCTCGACGATCTCGATATTCTTCGCCCGCAGCCAGTCCACGATCTCGGGATCGGTGCAGTCAGTGCAGACAGCAGCCAACTTCGGCGCCAGCATCACCACCATCAGGTCGATATGCACATAAAACGGGTCGATATCGGCCAGCTTCACTTCCCAGCCCTCGGCCTCCATCCACGACGCCACCTGGCGTGCGCCCTGCTCCATGGTCCGGCCTTCCTCGCCTTCCCAACCGATCAGGACGCAGCCCGGCTCGATCACGTTGAAATCGCCCCCCTCGAAGGTGCCCGCCGTGACGAAATCGTAAATCGGAACCCCAAGACCCTGGTAGGTCTCGATCGCCCGGAAATTCTCGCCCCGGCGCCAGTATTGCGACATATGCGTGATGATCGCGCCATAGGGCGTCATGACCGAACTGTCCCGAGCATAGACCTGGTAGGGCAGCTCCGGGTCCGGCACGTGCGTGTGCACCGCGACGCCCGCACTTTCATAGGCGCTCACCATCTCGGCATGCTGTTTTTTCGCAATGTTAGGGTCGAATTCGATCCCCCGCCGCAGCGTCTTCTTGCTCACCGAGGATGTCTTCAGCCATCGGTAATTCTCGATCGGCCCCAGCAGGACCGATCGCAACGTGCCATAATCGCTATCCGCACCCCAGTCGTTCAGCCTGGGCGTGCCACCGCCCTCGCGCCGCGCGCGCAGAGTGAAATTGTCTGCCGGTTGATCTTTCATGTGGACTCTCCTTTGCGCGAAAGGCTGAGCCGATGCCGCGCCCAAGTCAAGCGCGACCGCGCCACCGCCGCCGTGGCCATTGTCCATTGCGCAAAATGAAGCCATCGCAGGGACAAAACCCTAAGGCTCGTACCGCTCCGCCAGGTCCTCGGTATCCCCGATCGACGCCAGCTTCACCTCCCGGATCAGCTTCAGCGTCGGTTTCAGGCAGAAGAACACCGAGCCCACGATAAAAAGCCAGATCGCCGCGGTCTCCGTCTCTTTCCACAGAAACAGGATCGACCCGATCAGGAACGAGAACGCCGCGACGAAATCCGCCAGCGTGTGCAACAGCTCGAATACCGCGTAAAGCCGCTGTGTCTCAGCGCTGACGTGGCGCTTGTCCTTGAACATCTGCATGGGGTGCCTCCGGGGTTCGACAGTCGCGCCCTAGAAAAAGCAAGCTCGCACGTTTGGCAAGACTCAGACCCTAATCCTGCGGAAAAGGCACAACGCCATCCGCCGCCAGCCGATTGAAAAAGCCCAGCACCTCGTCCTCGGTCGCCCGCTCGACCGCGCCCGCGCGCACCGCCTCGCGACTCCAGACCCAGGATTGCGCCGGGTCATCCCGCATCGCCCAAGCCGGAAACAGCCGTGTCCGGATCGTCCGCTCCATCAGCTTGCGCGGCTCCACGTGGCGGTCATCCTGTCTTATCCGGGCGTAACAGTCTCGAACGGCCTTGTCCGGCCCTTCCAGCAATTGCAGGTACAGATCCGCCCGACAGATCAGCGCCCCGGTGATATCATCGCGTTCATTGCACCGCCGCGCATCCAGCAGGATACCGGCCAGCATCGCGTCGTCATATCCGAAGGGGCGGGAGGCATAGATCAACTGGGTGAGCGCCATGGCGGGGCTCCTTTCCCGCACAGCCTAGGCGACAGCATCACAACTGTCCACGCGCCTCACGCGCCGCGCTTTGCCCGAAACACCTCGGCATTGGGAAACTGCCCCGCGCCACGATTCAGCTTCAGGTCGTCGCGCATCTTCACGTTCAGCTCGACCAGCTTTGCCTCCAGCGCCTGTTTCGCCGCCTCGATCCGCGCCGCGCCTTGGCCTTCGCTCCTGGCATGGTGATACGCCAGCACCGCCTCAAAGGCCTCCGTGCTGGCCCGCATCACCGCGACCGACGCGATCACGTCAATCGCCTTGCCCTCCCCCGGCGCACGCTCCGGCAGATCCTGCCCATGATACAGGGCGTGCGCCATCTTATGCAATTGGGTCAAATGCTCGGAATAGAGCCTGATCCGCGCCTCAGTCAGCCGCCGAAACGCCCGCGTGACCTTGACCGCGATATAGGCCACAAGCGCCGCAATCACGCAAAGAAGCGCAAGAATGCCCTGCCCGACGCTCAGCGGCTCAAGCCCCCATGCAGCGTCGGCACATCCAGCGCCGCAAAGCCATAGTGCCGCAGCCACCGCAGATCACTGTCGAAGAACGCCCGCAGGTCCGGAATGCCATATTTCAGCATCGCGATCCGGTCGATCCCCATGCCGAATGCAAAGCCCTGCCACTCGTCCGGGTCGATCCCGCCCGAACGCAACACATGCGGATGCACCATGCCGGACCCGAGGATTTCCAGCCAGTCGTCGCCTTCCCCGATCTTCAGCGTGCCGCCCTCCCACGAACACCGGATATCGACTTCCGCCGACGGCTCGGTGAACGGGAAATGCGACGCGCGGAACCGCAGTTCGACCTCGTCGACCTCGAAGAACGCCTTCACGAACTCTTCCAGAACCCATTTCAGGTTCGCCATGCTGATGTCCTTGTCGATGGCCAAGCCCTCGACCTGGTGGAACATCGGCGTGTGCGTCTGGTCATAGTCGGCGCGATACACCCGCCCCGGCGCGATCACCCGGATCGGCGCGCCCTGCGCCTGCATCGCGCGGATCTGCACCGGGCTGGTATGCGTGCGCAGCACATGCGGCGGGCGGTCGTCGCCTTCCGCGCGGTGGGTATAGAACGTGTCCATCTCGGCCCGCGCCGGGTGGTGGCTGGGGATGTTCAGCGCGTCGAAATTGTACCAGTCGCTTTCGATCTGCGGCCCCTCTGCCACGGCAAAGCCCATGTCCGCGAAGATCGCCGTGACTTCCTCGGTCACCTGGCTGATCGGGTGAATGGTGCCCTCGCGCCGTGGCCGCCCCGGCAAGGTCACGTCCAGCCATTCGCCGCGCAGCCGTTCGTCCAGCGCGGAATCCGCCAGCGCCACCTTCTTGGCCGCCAGCGCGCTGTTGATCTCGTCCTTTAGCGCGTTCAGCTTGGGCCCCATCTCCTGCCGCTCTTCGGGCGTCATCTTGCCCAGCTCGCGCATCTTCAGCGCGACCTCGCCCTTCTTGCCGACGGCCTGCACGCGCAAATCCTCCAGCGCGGCCTCGTCACCGGCCTCGGCAATGGCTTTCAGGTACTTGTCTCTCAGGTCATCCATGTCGTCTGTCCGGCCAAATCCATCGGGCCGGGGTTACCCCGCCTGACGCGATTGCGCAAGCCGCGCCTGCCTGCCCGCGCCTCAGGGCCGTTACAGCTCCTACATCCGCCGCATCAGGTCCGGGTCCGGCTCCTGCCCCGGCCTGATCTGGCGGGCCATTTCCTCGGGCATCCGTTCCATCAGCTCTTACGAAAACCGCTTGTGTAGTCTCTGTTGAAGGCAGCATAGCCCTCTGACGTGACACCGTGATGGCCCTGCATCATCCCGTGCAATTCCGGCAGCCGGTGAAACGGCACCTGCGGCAGGGCATGATGCTCTGTGTGATAGGGCATGTTCCACGCCAGGAACCGCACGAGGCGATTTGTGTAGGTCGTCCGGGTGTTCCGGAACATGTCCGCGACGAAGGCGCAGCGCCCGTGTTCCGCCAGCAGGTAGAGCCGCAGGAAAGGTTGACCAAGCAACGCGGGGAAGATCCAGGCCCAGAACAGCACCGGCGTCACCGGCAGGCTTGAAAACGCCAGCGCATAGATCGTCAGCATCACCCGTGCCTCCCTCACCACGCGCGGCCGCGCGCGCTCTGGCACGTAATCGCCCGGATCACCGCCCACCGCATTGCGCAGGGTCTGCCCGATCATGGCCCACCAGAACGGCAGACCGGTCACATGCCACACATACGCGCGCCAACTCTCGGGCTTCGCCCCGGCCAAAAGCTCGGGGTCCTTGCCGGGGATGTTGGTGTGCCGGTGGTGCGCCAGGTGAAAATACCGGAACCACTCGAATGGCTGCACGATCAGCAGGCCACAAACCCGCCCGACCCATTCATTCAGCCATAGCGTTCGAAACGGCGTCTTGTGCGTCGCCTCATGCTCCAGCGTGAACAGGAAACAGATCGCGATTCCCTGCGGGATCAGCAGCGCCCACCACAGCGGCCCGCCCAGCCCGATCCAGACACCGAACAGCACGATCAGCCCGAAATGCAGCGCCAATCGGAACAGGCCGGGCGCATTCTCGGCCTCGGCCAGCCCGGCCAATTTGTCTCGCGGCAAGGCGGCGATGAACTCCCGGTGATCCATGCGAAAAGCCTAAAGCGTTTCGCGAAAAACCTGAATCACAGATTTTCACGAAACGCAGTGCTTCGCTCAGTCGTTGCACGCGTTCCGCCTTTTGCTGATGCCTCGGGTTAAGAGCGGAACGCTTTGGGCAGCCCGTCGCGCTCCGGCAAGGGGAGAGCGCCGGCGCCCGCTCACGCACGGGTTACTTGACACCCCCAACGACGAACCATAGCGCAGGCGGGCAAGCTTTTTACTTAACACTAGCAGATCCCCATGAACAATCTTTCCCCCGTGGACCAGTTCCTTTTCGGGCTCATGAACGCCAGCCTTCTCTTTACGTTGGTCTACTGGATACTGGGCTTCGACATTCAGTTCGCCACTGGCTTCGCCATCGAGGACGGCCCCGTCGAGTACGGCACTGCCGTCATGCTGTTCGTGTCGGCGCTGGAGCTGGCGTGGCAATCCGCGCGCCAGTTCCGGAAAGGCCAGGCGCTTGCCGGGGTCTGCCTGTCGATCTACGCGCTGATTTTCGTTTTCGGCACGGGCGAAGAGATATCCTGGGGTCAACGCATCCTGGGGCTGGAGACGCCCGACTCCCTCCGCGAGGTCAACTTCCAGGATGAGATCACGCTGCACAACATCGTGGTGGGCGGCAAGCAGCTGACCAAGACGGTGTTCGGCAGCGGGCTGACCATCGCGATCCTGCTCTACCTGCTGGCATTGCCGGCACTTTATGGCAAATCCCGCCTTGTCACGCGCATTGCGGACCGTCTGGCATGGCCGGTGCCGTCATGGCGTCACGGAATCATGGGCGTTATCGCCAGCGTGGTAATGCTGGTGGTCGAGATCCCCCGCCAATGGGAGGTGTACGAATTCGTCTTCAGCCTGCTGACCACGTCGATCTTTCTGGCGCCGGCCAACACCGCCAGGTTCGAACGGTCTGCCGCCACCTGAGCCGCAACTACGCGCCCGCCCTATACCGGGCCAGTGGAAATCAGGCCGCTGACTTGCTGCGCAATGCGCGCACTTCGCGGTCATGCGCCGCCAGCAGCCGCTTGGCCTTTTCACTCAATTCGGATTGCCCGTCGCGGGTCTGCACGATGGTGCGTACCATGTTTCTGCCTCTTGGTTTTCCGTCCTTTTCGAACCGTTGTGTCAAAAGGCATCGCACATCTTTGCGGGGAGAGTATGGCAAATTTTAGGAAATTGTTAACGGATACGGCACAAAGAAAAACGCCGCCGGGCGTTCCCGACGGCGCTCATTTTCTTGTCCCTCGAACGGCAGGCTTACGCGGTCAGCGCGCCTTTTGCCTGTTCCACGATGGCGCCGAATGCGGCGGGTTCGTGCACGGCCAGATCGGCCAGGACTTTGCGGTCCACTTCGACACCGGCCAGCGACAGGCCGTTGATGAAACGCGAATAGGTCAGCGATTCGTCATGGGCGCGCACGGCGGCGTTGATCCGCTGGATCCACAGCGCGCGGAAATTCCGCTTGCGGTTCTTGCGGTCGCGCGTCGCGTACTGGTTGGCCTTGTCCACGGCCTGCGCCGCCACCTTGAAGGTGTTCTTGCGGCGACCGTAATAGCCTTTCGCGGCTGTGGTGACTTTCTTGTGACGGGCGTGGGTGACTGTCCCACCTTTGACTCTTGCCATGTCTCAAACTCCTCAGCGTGCGTAAGGCATCATCGGCTTGATGATACCTTCATCAGCCTTGCAAAGCGTCGTGGTGCCACGCGCGTTGCGGATGAACTTGTTGGTGCGTTTGATCATGCCGTGGCGCTTGCCGGCCTGGCCAGCCACCACGCGGCCCTTGGCCGTCACCTTGAACCGCTTCTTGCAGCTCGATTTCGTCTTCATCTTGGGCATTTCCGGCTCCTCTTGATGGTCGGTCTTATGCGCGACTCGGCATGCCACTTCGGCCGGCCGCGCGAATGAGAGCGCCGTATAGGACGACAGCGTACATAAAGCAAGGGGCGTTTGCCGCCGGATCAGTCGTCAGGGACCCCTGCCGCATGACGGGCGCTTGCCAACCGTCACGGGCAGGGCTAGACCGGATTTTCCCAGCCTAGGGAGACGCCCCGTGTCCACCACTCTCCGGCTCGCCATCGGAAGCATTTTCGTCGGCGCGCTCGTCCTCGCGATCAAAACCCTTGCCTGGTGGCTGACAGGCTCCATCGCCCTTCTGTCCGACGCCCTGGAAAGCACCGTCAACGTGGCCACGGCCATCGCGGCGCTCATCGCCATTCGCGTCGCGGCGCGCCCGGCCGATTCCTCGCACCCTTACGGCCATCACAAGGCCGAGTTCTTCAGCGCCGTGCTCGAAGGCGTCATGATCATCATCGCCGCGCTGGTGATCCTGCGCGAAGCCTACCACGGCTTTCTCAACCCCGTGGCGCTGGACCTGCCGATCGAGGGGCTTCTGATCAACGGCGCCGCCACCATGATCAACGCGCTCTGGGCCTGGGTGCTGATCAGCCGCGGGCGCCTCAACCGCTCGCCGGCGCTGGTGGCCGATGGCAAGCACCTGCTGACCGACGTCGTCACCTCCGCCGGCGTCGCGCTCGGCGTCCTCATGGCCCTGGTCACGGGTTGGTGGGTGCTCGATCCGATCATGGCGGCCATCGTCGCGGTCAACATCCTGTGGTCCGGCTCCAAGGTGGTGCGCGAATCGCTCAGCGGCCTGATGGACGAGGCCGTCTCGCAGGAAACCCTGGACACCGTGCGCGAGATCATCGCGACCCAGGCCGGCGGCGCGGTCGAGGCCCACGACCTGCGCACCCGCCATGCCGGGCAGGCGACCTTCATCGACTTTCACCTCGTTGTGCCCGGAGAGACCACCGTCTTCGACGCGCACGAGATCTGCGACCGGGTCGAGGCCGCGCTGAAAGAGGCGGTCGAGGGTGCGCGGATCACGATCCATGTCGAACCCGAGCACAAGCAGAAGCATTCCGGCATCGTCGTTCTGGACTGACTGGGGCAGGCACGCCAGACGTGCCATTTGCGCGAAATCCCCGTTGCCCCTAACATCGCGGAACGGGAGGACAGGCACGCTGGACAAGAAAACCCATATCGACAAGGTCGTGAGCGCGGTCAATTCGCCCTCTGCCGCCGCGCGCTCGGCGCTGGCGGCCTCGTGGCACCGCTCGATGGAGCGGCACGGACTGGATCCCGCTGCCCCCGCGCAGGGCCAGCGCGTCGATCACAGCGTCGTGGACGAAAGCCGCGCACGGCTCGACCGCTTCATGACCATCGCCGCCCCCAAGCTCGATCAGCTCTTCGGCCTTGTCGGCCTTTCCGGCTGCGGCGTGCTCCTGACCGATGAAAGCGGCATCATCCTCGACCAGCGCTGTTCCGACGGCGACCGTACGACCTTCGAGGACTGGGGCCTGACCGTCGGCGCCGACTGGAGCGAGGCCGCCGAGGGCACCAACGGGATCGGCACCTGCCTGACCGAGAAGCGCCGCATCACCATACACCGCGACGATCACTTCCTTGCCCGCAACATCGGCATGAGCTGCATGGACGCGCCGATCTTCGGCCCCGACGGCGGACTTCTGGCCGCGCTCGATGTCTCCTCGGCGCGCGTCGACCAGACCGAGGCCTATAACCGTTTGATCGCCGCCATGGTCGACCAGACTGCCCACGCGATCGAGGCGGATTTCTTCCGCGCCTCCTATCCCAAGGCCCGCATCGTCGTCGCCGATTCGGCCGACGGCGGGGCGGCGACCCTCTTGGCCGTGGATGGCGACGACATCGTGGTGGGTGCCACCCGCGAGGCCCGCAAGGCGCTTGGCCTCTCGCCCAGCGGCACCTTCACGCCGCGTCCGGCATCGGACATCTTCGGGTGCGAGGACGGCCCCCGCGGCTTCGAGAAGGCCGAGCGCGCCGCCGTCGTCCGCGCCCTGACCCGTGCCAATGGCAACGTGTCCGAGGCCGCCCGCGCTCTGGGAATAGGCCGCGCCACCCTCTATCGCCGCATGAAACGGCTGGGTCTGGACGACACCTGACCGCACCTGTCTCAGTTCTGAGACACAAGCGCCCTATCACCGTTTGACCCCCTCCTGACGAATCGCCTCGCGCACGGCACCCCTGTCCTCACGACTTCGGGCGGAGGACCCGAGGCGACCAGGAGGAACCAACATGAACGAACTCACGCAACTCTCGGCGGAATTCCAATCGCCGTTCAAATCCCGCTACGACAACTTCATCGGCGGCAAATTCACCCCACCCGTGAACGGCAAGTATTTCGACAACGTGACCCCGATCACCGGCCAGGCGGTCTGTGAAATCGCCCGGTCCGACGCCGCCGACGTGGACCTGGCGCTCGACGCCGCCCATGCCGCGAAAGACGCCTGGGGCCGCACTTCGGCCACCGAACGCGCCAACATCCTGCTCAAGGTCGCCGATCGGATCGAGGAAAACCTCGACCTGATCGCCGTGGCCGAGACTTGGGACAACGGCAAGCCGATCCGCGAGACCGTCAATGCCGACATCCCGCTCGCCGTCGACCACTTCCGCTATTTCGCCAGCGTCCTGCGTGGGCAGGAAGGCGCGATGTCCGAGATCGACGCCGACACCGTCGCCTATCACTATCACGAGCCGCTGGGCGTCGTGGGCCAGATCATCCCGTGGAACTTCTCGGTTCTTATGGCGGCATGGAAGCTCGCCCCGGCGCTGGCTGCCGGCAACTGCATCGTCCTGAAACCGGCGGAACAGACCCCCGCCGCGATCATGGTGCTGATGGAGGTCATCGCCGATCTTCTGCCCGATGGCGTGCTGAACATCGTCAACGGCTACGGCGCCGAGGTGGGCGCGGCGCTCGCGAAATCCAACCGCATCGCCAAGATCGCCTTCACCGGCTCCACCCAGACCGGCCGCACGATCATGCAATACGCGACCGAGAACCTCATCCCGGTCACGCTGGAACTGGGCGGCAAGTCCCCCAATATCTTCTTCTCCGATGTCATGGCCAAGGACGACGCCTTTCTCGACAAGGCAATCGAGGGCTTCGTGCTCTTCGCCTTCAACCAGGGCGAGGTCTGCACCTGCCCCAGCCGCGCCCTGATCCAGGAAGACATCTATGAAGAGTTCATCGCCCGCGCCATCGAACGGGTGAAAGCCATCAAGCAGGGCGATCCTCGCCTGATGGACACGATGGTCGGCGCCCAGGCCAGCCGCGAACAACAGGACAAGATCCTCAGCTACCTTCAAATCGGTGTCGAGGAAGGCGCCGAGGTGCTCGCCGGCGGTGCGGCGGCGCAGATGGACGGCGAACTGTCCGAAGGCTACTACATCCAGCCGACCATCCTGAAGGGCCACAACAAGATGCGCGTCTTCCAGGAAGAGATCTTCGGCCCGGTCGTCTCTGTCACAACCTTCAAGGACGAGGCCGAGGCGCTGGCGCTGGCCAATGACACCATCTACGGTCTTGGCGCCGGTGTCTGGTCGCGCGACGCGAACACCTGCTACCGTTTCGGGCGCGGCATCCAGGCCGGGCGCGTCTGGGTCAACAACTACCACGCCTACCCGGCCCACGCGGCCTTTGGCGGCTACAAGCAATCCGGCATCGGGCGCGAGAACCACAAGATGATGCTCGACCACTACCAGCAAACCAAGAACATGCTGGTCAGCTACAACCCCAACAAGCTGGGTTTCTTTTAGGGCAGGGTTCGGGGCGGCACAGCGTGTCGCCCCTTGTTCCATGTCAGGTCAGGTACCGCGCCACCACCTGGACAAAGACGTTGGGGATCTCGTTGATTTCGTATCCGCCCGGCTTGTTCCCAACCGCCCAGAACACCATCAGCCCCGACGAGATGATCGTAATCGCCGCAACCCGCGGCGCATGCCCGTCAGACAGTGCCGACAGGATCGACGGGATTGAAAAAACGCCCAGAACCAGGCCGATGATGAAAATAAGATCGGGATCCATTTCAAAGATCCTCCATGAACTGCTCTGCGCAATAGTATAGCGCAGTTCAGTCCTGGTCGGTCGAAGAAAGTTCCTTTTGGTTACAAGGCGCTACCCGCAGGATATTGGTGGTCCCCGGCACGTTGAACGGCACGCCCGCAGTCACGATCACAAGGTCGTCCTCGGTGGCATAGCCTTGTTTCAGCGCCGCGCGCGTGGCGTTCTGCACCGCCATCTTGAACCGCGTCAGTTCGGGCGTCATCACGCAATCCGTCCCCCAGTTCAGGGTTAGGCGCCGCGCGGTTTCGCGCACGTTCGTCATCGCGATGATCGGCACGCGCGGCCGCTCCCGCGCGGTCAACAGCGCGGTTGTCCCGCTTTGCGTGTAACAACAGATCGCCGCGACCTGCGTTGTCTCCGCAATTTCCCGCGCGGCGGCGACGATGCCATCGGCCACCGTGGTCCGGTCCGCCTTGCGCGAGGCTTCGATGATCTCGGTATAGGTCGGGTCGTCCTCGACCTCTTGTGCCACGTTGTCCATCGTCTGCACTGCCTCTACGGGATAGTCGCCCGCCGCCGATTCCGCCGACAGCATGATCGCGTCCGCCCCTTCGTAGATCGCGGTCGCCACGTCGCTGACCTCGGCCCGCGTCGGCATCGGGCTTGCGATCATCGATTCCAGCATCTGCGTGGCGATGATCACCGGCTTGGCCGCGGCCCGGCACTTGCGCACCATGCGCTTTTGCAACGGCGGCACGTTCTGCACGGGCAGTTCCACGCCCAGATCGCCCCGCGCCACCATGATGCCGTCCACCTCGTCCAGGATCTCGTCGAAATCGGTCACCGCAGAGGGTTTTTCCACCTTCACCATGATCGCCGCCCGTCCGCGCACCAGCGCGCTGGCCTCGATCACGTCCCGTGCCCGTTGCACGAAACTCAGCGCCAGCCAGTCCACCCCCAGCTCGCAGGCGAATTCCAGGTCGTCGCGGTCTTTCTCTGTCAGCGCCGCCAGCGGCAGCACCACGTCCGGCACGTTCACACCCTTGCGGTCGGAAATCGTGCCGCCGGTAATCACCTCGGTTTCGGCAAAGTCAGTGCCGCATTTCGTCACCTTCAGGCGAATCTTGCCATCGTTCACCAACAGCCGCGCACCGGGCTTCAGCGCCTGGAAAATCTCGGGATGCGGCAGGTTCACCCGGTCGATCGTCCCTTTCGCCTCGTCCAGGTCCAGCCGGAAAGACGCGCCTTCCTCAAGCTCTTCCGACCCGTTCTCGAACGGCCCCACGCGCAGCTTCGGCCCCTGAAGGTCGGCCAGGATTGCGATCGGGCTGTCCATCTCCTCTTCGACACGGCGGATGATCTCGTGCTTGGCGCGAATATCGTCCTGCGTGCCGTGGCTCATGTTCAGCCGGAACACGTCCGCCCCCGCTTCGTGCAGCGCGCGGATGGTTTCATAGGTCTCCGATGCCGGGCCCAGGGTGGCCACGATCTTCACGTTGCGATGGCGTCTCATGTCTGTCCTTACCTTTATGTTCAGCTTGCGTTAGCGCTAAACTTACAGAGGGTTTATTACCCAATTCCCATTTCCTGACAACTGACATAAAAGTGGTGGTCAAGAGATGACATCACCATGACATATCGACCGTTTTTTACAGAAGGGGCAAATCGTCCCTCCCGCTGGCTCGTGACCTGCGATCATGCCGCCAACACCGTTCCGCCCTTCGTGAACGGCGGCTCGCTCGGGCTCGATCCGGCGGACATGGCGCGCCATATCGCCTATGATCCGGGCGCCGCCGGGGTTGCGCGTGCGTTGGCCCGTGCGCTCGGCGCACCGTGCATCATGACCAACTTCTCCCGGCTCGTGATCGACCCCAACCGGGGCGAGGATGACCCGACCCTCGTGATGAAACTCTATGACGGGACCATCATTCCCGCCAACCGCCATGTCGGCCCGGCCGATATCGAACAGCGGCTAAACGCCTTGTATAGACCCTATCACAGCGAATTGGCCCGCATGGCGGCACGGCAGGACGACACGATCATCGTCTCGATCCACTCCTTCACCCGCCAGCTTCAGGGCCGCCCGCCGCGGCCCTGGCACATCGGCGTGCTCTATGCCACGGACGAGCGCCTGACCCGTCCGCTGATCAACCGAATGGCGCAAGAAACAGACATCTGCGTAGGCGAGAACGAGCCCTATGGCGGCCACCTGCCCGGCGACGCCATCGCCCGTCACGGCATCGCCTATCAGCGTCTCAATGCCCTGATAGAACTGCGCAACGACCTCATCATCAGCGAAGACCAGCAAACCGCCTGGGCCAATCGCCTTGCTCCCATGCTGATTGAAGCGGCTGGTCATGCCGGTGCCGAATTAGAGACTGTATCACCTCAACCGGGCTGATTCACTTCAACCGCCCTCACGCTCATCCCTCACGTCAGGAGACGCCCCGTGCCGCACATCATCATCGAACATTCCGGCGGATTGGAAGACAGCCACGACCTTCAAGCGCTTTGCGGCGACCTTTGGGAAAAATTCGCGGGTCACCATAGCGTCAGCGCACCCGACACCGTGCGCACCCGCACCATCGCCGCCACCGCCTCGCGCATCGGGGTCGAGCCACAAACCTTCGCCCACGCCACGCTCCTCCTCCTGCCCGGCCGCAGTGACGCTGTCCGTGCCGAACTGGCGCAACTGACGCTCGACACGCTTCAGGCCCACCTGCCGGACGTCGGCAGCCTGACCGTCCGGTTGGATGATATCCAACAGCCCTATATGAAGCGTATGCTCTGACTCAAAAAGGAGACCCCGGAAATGGACGATCAAACCCGCATCGAACTTGAGGCCGCCGCGTTCCGCACCCTGCGTGAACACCTGATGGAAAAACGCACCGACGTGCAGAACATCGACATGATGAACCTCGCCGGCTTCTGCCGCAATTGCCTCAGCCGCTGGTACCAGGAAGCCGCGAACGAGCGCGGCATCGACATGACCAAGGACGAGGCGCGCGAAATCTTCTACGGTATGACGATGGACGAGTGGAAAGCCAACTATCAGACCGACGCCTCGGACGACAAGAAAGCGGCGTTCGACAAGTCCTTTGCCGAAAACGTGGGCTCCAAGACCTGAGGTCATGAGGCCCGCCCGCGAGATGCTGTCGCACTTCAACAACGCCGGCGCGGGCCATATCGGCCTCACCCATGTCCCCACGAAGAGCGGTCTTGTCTGCGGGCCAGATCGACCCCGGTGCCAAGCGCTTCGAAGGACGGGAACGCTGCTTCATCGGTCAGATCGGCCCCAGAGCACCGGACGGTCGGTCAACGAACGCGATTTGCGGATTATACCGTCGCGATACCACCCAGATACCGACGCGATACCGACGTGGGTTTCCAGCGTTAACCTTCGATTCGCTCAGACCGCGACTTTCCGGCTTTCCTCGATGTAGATTTCCCGCAACCGCGTCGCCACCGTGCCGGGCGTCCCGTCGCCAAGGGCCACACCGTCGACTTCCACCACCGGCATGACGAAGGCACTGGCCGAGGTGACGAACGCCTCGTCGGCCGCCTTGGCCTCGTCGACGCTGAAATTCCGTTCCTCCACCTGCATTTGCGCCTCTTCGGCAAAGCGCAGCACGGCGGCCCGGGTGATCCCGTGCAGGATGTCGTTCGACAGCGCGCGGGTGATGATCTTGCCGTCCTTGACGATATAGGCGTTGTTCGAGGTGCCCTCGGTCACGAACCCGTCCTGCACCATCCACGCGTCATCGCAACCGGCTTTCTTGGCCATCATCTTGCCCATCGACGGGTACAGAAGCTGCGTCGTCTTGATGTCCCGACGGCCCCAGCGCATGTCCTCTACAGTGATGATCTTGATACCTTTTTTCGCCACGGGGTTATCCGCCAGACCGGGCTTCGACTGGGTGAACAGAACCACGGTCGGCGGCGTGTCGGGATCGGGATAGGCAAAGTCCCGGTCGCGAGGCGCACCCCGCGTGATCTGCAGGTAGACAAGACCGTCATCGATCTCGTTCACCCGCACCAGCTCGCGGTGGATGTCCAGCAGATCATCCAGCACCGCCGGGTGCGGCATGTCCAGCTCGTCCAGCGACCGTTGTAGACGGCGATTATGACCCTCGAAATCGATCAGCTTGCCGCCCAGCACGCTGGTCACCTCGTACACCCCGTCCCCCATCAGGAACGCCCGGTCGAAAATCGAGATTTTCGCTTCGTTCTCGGGCAGGTAATCGCCATTCACATACACGGTCCGCATCGTCATCCCCATAGCTTTGCGGTGGGCGGATGCACCCCGGCCGCGTCGAAAATCAAAGGTTCGTCCCGGTCTTCGGCCAACAGAAGCGGGCCGTCAAGGTCGGTCACCGTCGCACCCTGCGCCACCAGCACCGCGGGCGCCATCGCAAGGCTCGACCCGATCATGCAGCCCACCATCACGTCATACCCTTCGGCCAGCGCCGCCTCGCGCAGCGCCAGCGCCTCAGTCAGCCCACCGGTCTTGTCCAGCTTGATGTTCACCATGTCGTATTTGCCCCTCAGCCTGGGCAGGCTAGCGCGGTCGTGACAGCTCTCATCCGCGCAGACCGGCACAGGCCGCTCCACGCCCAGCAACGCGTCGTCTTCCCCCGCCGGCAAAGGCTGTTCCACCAGCGCCACGCCCAACCGCACAAGGTGTGGGGCAAGGTCGGCATAGACTTCGGCACTCCAGCCCTCGTTGGCATCCACGATGATTTTCGCATCGGGCGCGCCGGCACGTACGGCCTCCAGCCGCGGCATGTCATCGGGCGTACCCAACTTGATCTTCAGAAGGGGCCGATGCGCGTTCTTCGCCGCCTGCTCCCGCATCTTTTCGGGGGCATCCAACGATAGCGTATAGGCCGTGATCTCAGGCCCCGGCGCGGGCAATCCGGCCACGTCCCACACCCGCTTTCCGGCCTGTTTCGCCTGCAAATCCCACAGCGCGCAATCCACCGCGTTCCGCGCCGCACCCGCCGGTAACAGTTCGTAAAGCTTTTCGCGGGAAACTTCCTCGGGCAGGCTCTCGATTTGCGCCGTCACGCTGTCCAGCGTCTCATCATACCGCGCATAGGGCACGCATTCGCCCCACCCGGTGATGCCGCCTTCGGTCACGCGCACGGTCAGGACCTTTGCCTCGGTGCGCGAGCCCCGGCTGATGGTGAACACCTGCGCCAGTTTGAACACATCGCGCGTCACGGAAATCTGCATCAAAAACGGCCCCTTCTCCTGGCCAGAAATATCCCCGCCGGAGGCATCCATCACACGCAACCGGCATCAGCGGTTGGATCAGAAAGCCTCCAGCGCGTCCACCAGCTTGGCCGATCCAAAGCGATACGGGTCCGTCGCGGGCAGCCCCATCTCGTCCTCGACCTTTGCGAGGTAAGCCTTCGCGTCGTCCTCGCTCATGTGCTGGGTGTTCACCGAAACACCGACGACGCGACAGTCCGCATTCGCAATCTGTGCCAGCGGCAACGCGGTGTCCCGCAGCGTCTGAAGGCTGGGCAGGCTATAATCCGGCAGACCGCGCATGTGCGTGCGCGTCGGCTCGTGGCACAGAATCAGCGCATCGGGCTGGCCGCCATGGATCAGCGCCATGGTCACCCCGGAATAGGACACGTGAAACAGGCTGCCCTGCCCCTCGATCAGATCCCAGTGATCGTCGTCATTGTCCGGCGTCAGGTACTCGACCGACCCGGCCATGAAATCGGCGATCACAGCATCCAGTGGCACGCCGTCGCCCGTAATCAGGATACCCGTCTGTCCCGTGGCGCGAAACGCGGCCTTCATGCCGCGTTCATGCATGTCCCGCTCCATCGCCATCGCCGTGTACATCTTGCCGACCGAACAATCGGTGCCGACCGCAAGGCAACGCTTGCCGCTGCGTTTCTTGCCATCCGCGATCGGATAGCGCACCGACGGCACGCGCACGTCATGCAGCGTGCGGCCATGCTTCTGTGCCGCTGCCACAAGGTCCGCCTCGTGCTTCAGCAGGTTGTGCAGGCCCGACGCGATGTCATAGCCCATTGCAAGCGCCTCCAGCAGCACTTCCTTCCATTTGTCCGATATCACGCCACCGCGGTTCGCCACACCGATCACCAACGTCTTGGCGCCCGCTTCCCGCGCCTCGGCCAGCGACATGTCCGTAAGGCCTAGGTCAGCCCCGCATCCCGGCAACCGGATCTGACCCGTCGCGTATTCCGGTCGCCAGTCCCGAATGCCAATAGCGACCTTGGCCGCCAGCATGTCAGGCGCATCGCCGAGAAAAAGCAGGTACGGGGTCTCGATCATCTCGCAGTCCTTTCCGGAATCAGGTTTGCACAATGGTGCGATGAATCCCGTTGTATTTGGTACCAATTTGGCCGCCGATGACCGTAGCGCGACAAGATTTCTTGTCATCTTGCGAATTTTTCAGCAGATTCTTGCGTCCCGGGGTCGGATGCATCTACCCGCCCCTCCAACTCATCCGACAAGGTCTCGGCCTGCAGCAGCCCGGGTTGCGGCACGCCGAGAACGCCCATCGCCTGGACGGAGCCGGTTTCTTCTGGCGGCTCGGACGAAACCCGCCGGGCAATGGCGATTCCAGCCACCACGACGCTTGTCGTGAAGATGAACAATTGCAGGCCCCGCCCATCCATCATGGAAATCAGGTTCGGCCCCAGCAACATGCCGCCGAACTGTCCCAGTTGCAGCAGGAACGCCATCGTTCCGCTTGCCGCCACGATCTGTCCGGGGCTCAGGTGGTCATTGGCATGCGCCGCCAGCACGGAATACACCGGCAAGGACACCGCCGCGATGACCGAAAAGCCCAGAACGATCCGCGACGGCGCCGTATCCACCGCCATCCAGAGCGCCGCAGCCGCGGTGATCAGGGCCAGCCCCATGACGACGAACCGCCGGTCCACGTGGTCCGCAATCCAGCCAACGGGATATTGCACCACCGCCGCCACGATCATCGCGACCACTAGCGCGCCCGAGGCCTGCGCCTCGGAAAACCCGCTGCGCAGGGCATAAAGCGGCAAGGCGATGAACCACGAAACCACCCCCGCGCCCATGATCACGATCCCCAGCACGGCCATCGGCGACACGCGGTAGAGCCTGGCGACCGGCATCCGTTCCGGAGCGGTATAATCCGGGGCCCGATTATTGGACAAAAGCAGCGGCACGAACCCCACCGACAGCAGGATCGAGGCAAGCCCGAAGAGCATGTTTCCCGTCGGGTCCGGCAAGCCCACCATCGCTGTCCCCAGCGCCGGCCCGGCCGTCTGGATAATGAAATAAACCGAAAGTATCTGCGCCCGAAGACGGTTTTCGGCCTTGGCGTTCAGCCAGCTTTCGGTGATCACGTAGAGGCCCGGAAAACAGAACCCCGCCAACAGGCGCATAACGCTCCAGCTGATGGGATCGCTGGTCAGAAGATGCGCGATCGCGGCCACCGACACCATCGAAGCCAGCGCCGAGAAGACGCGGATATGCCCCACTTTCTCGATCAGTCGCGGCGTGATGACCGTACCGGCCAACGCCCCAAGTGGATAGCATGCCTGCATCATCGCGATGGAAAAGTCCGAAAACCCGATCCCCGCGCCGCGAATCGTCAGCAACGTCACCAGCAGCCCGTTGGCCACCATCAGCATCGTCATGCCCAGGAACAGGGCCCAGTTTTCCAGCAAGGCGCGTCTCATGCAGCCATGCTAATCGGTGAGCGATGCCGCGACCGCGCGTTTGCGACGCGAGAAGGTCGTTGTCATCTGCTTGCCAATGCCCGCGCAATTTTATAGCTGGTCTGCGACGTGGTTTCGCAACAATCTGACCAAAGGATCACAATATGAGTTTCCGCCCGCAACCTCCCGCACCCGCGCGCCCCAACCGCTGCCAACTCTTCGGCCCGGCCTCCAACCCCAGCCTGTTCGAGAAGATGGCCGCGTCGAAGGCCGACGTCATCAACCTCGACCTCGAAGATGCCGTGGCGCCATCGGACAAGGACCAGGCCCGCAAGAACGCCATCGAGGCCATCAACGACATCGACTGGGGCAAGAAGACCCTTAGCGTGCGCATCAACGGCCTTGATACCCAGTATTGGTACAAAGACGTCGTCGATCTGCTGGAGCAGACCAATGGCCGGCTGGACATGATCATGATCCCCAAGGCGGGATCGGGCGATGATATCTACGCCGTCGACGCGCTGGTCAGCTCGATCGAGATGGCCATGGGCCACAAGAAGCGTATCGCCTTCGAATGCATCATCGAAACCGCGATGGGCATCTGCCATGTCGAGGATATCGCGCAAGGCAGCCCCCGGATGGAGGCGATGAGCCTCGGCGCCGCCGACTTCGCCGCCTACATGGGCATGCAGACCACCGGCATCGGCGGCACGCAGGAAAATTACTACATGCACCGCAAAGGCGAGAACTACTGGGTCGACCCGTGGCATTGGGCGACCGCCAAGATCGTCGCCTGCTGCCGCACCCATGGCCTTCTGCCGGTCGATGGCCCGTTCGGCGACTTCTCCGACCCCGAAGGCTTCCGCGCGCAGGCATTGCGTGTGCTGACGCAAGGTATGGTCGGGAAATGGGCGATCCACCCCAGCCAGGTCGAGGCGTGCAACGAGATCTTCACCCCGACCGAGGAAGCCGTCACCGAAGCGCGCGAGATCCTTGAGGCAATGGAAGAAGCCAAGAAGAAGGGGCTAGGCGCGACCACCTACAAGGGTCGCCTGATCGACATCGCCTCGATCAAGCAGGCCGAGGTCATCGTCAAATCGGCAGAAATGATCGAAGACTGACCTGCTATCGCGCTGGACAGGACGGCCCCCGGAATTTCGTGGGCCGTTTTATTTTGAAGATCCCGCTTTCTGACGCATGCGTGATTACAGTTTTACAAATGTCACGGGACATCCCATTGCGACTGCGGCTAGGCTCCGCCACAGGACCAACCGCTTCAAGGACAGACGATGACGACTCCCCCGCTTCGTGCCGCCGACATTCTTGCTCAGCGACTTTACCAGGCGGGGTGTCGCCACGCGTTCGGTATGCCAGGGGGCGAAGTCCTGACCGTCGTTGACGCGCTCGAAAAGGCAGGCATCCGGTTCACGCTGGTCAAACACGAAAACGCCGGCGGGTTCATGGCCGAGGCGGTACATCACCGCGACGGCGCACCTGCGATCCTCGTCGCCACCGTCGGGCCCGGCGCCATGAACGGCGTCAACGTCGTCGCCAACGCCGAGCAGGACCGGGTTCCGATGATCGTGCTGACCGGATGCGTCGACGCGGACGAGGCGCTGACCTACACGCATCAGGTCCTTGACCACCGCGCCGTCTTTGCCCCGATCACCAAGGCAACATTTCAACTGACGGCCGCCGGGGCCGGCATCGTGGCCGACAAGGCCGTGTCGATCGCAACCGAGCCGCGATGCGGGCCGGTCCTGATCGACGTGCCGATCAGCGTGGCAGATACGCGCGTTTCGTCCGATATCCCGCGCCCCGTTCGACCCGCCGCATCGCCCGTTGCCCCCAGTGGCGCCGACGCCGCGCGTGCGCGCAAGGCCCTGGCCGAGGCGGAGCGCCCTGTCGCCATTGTCGGCCTGGATGTACTCCAAGACAGCTCACATACTGTGTTGCGAGCCTTTCTGGAACAGTTCGGCATTCCTTTCGTCACCACCTACAAGGCCAAGGGAGTCCTGCCGGAAGACCACCCGCTCTGTCTCGGCGCTGCGGGCCTGTCGCCATTGGCCGACACGCACCTGCTTCCGCTGGTTGCCCGGGCGGACCTTGTCTTATGCATCGGGTATGACCCGATCGAGATGCGCACCGGCTGGCGTAACGCCGTCGACCCGGCGCGGCAGACGGTTATCGACATCGCCGCTGTACCCAACACCCACTACATGCATCAGGCAACGCTGAACTTCGTCGGCCATACCGGAGAAACGCTCGAGATGCTGGCCCAGAATACGGCGGTCCGCGAGACTTGGGCGGACGGCGCGCCAGACAAGTCGCGGGCGGCCTTGGCCGACGCCTTTCCGCATGGCGATGACTGGGGCCCCGCCGCTGTCATCGCCGAAACCCGTGCAGTGATGCCCGATACCACGCTTGCCACTGCCGATAGCGGGGCGCATCGGATTCTCCTCAGCCAGATGTGGCGCTGCAGCGAGCCCCGCGGTCTGATCCAATCCTCGGGTCTTTGCACGATGGGGTGCGCCGTGCCGATGGCCATTGGCCTCAGGATCGCCGAGCCGGACAGGCCCATCATCAGCTTTTCCGGCGATGCGGGCTTTCTGATGGTCGCGGGGGAGCTCGCGACCGCGTCGGAGCTGGGGCTGACACCGATCTTCCTTGTCTTCGTCGATGCCAGCCTTGCGCTGATCGAGCTGAAACAGCGACAGCGACAGATGCAGAACCAGGGCGTCGACTTCGCTCGGCACGATTTCGCCGCCATGGGCCGCTCTTTCGGCGGCGCGGGTCACACTGTGCGTAACCGAGCCGAATTGCGCGCGGCGCTGCAGGAGGCGCAGTCCTGCAAGACGTTCACCGTGATCGCAGCCGAGATCGAACCGGGCGGGTATGACGGACGTACCTGACCCTGTTAGCTCATAATTTTGTAACATTCGCCCAAAAAACCGGCGAATTTACACCCATATCGGGGTATTTCCGCCGAGAGGTACGATTTTTAGGCGACTTTTCGCAATCGCACCCCAATCTCGATACACGAAGCTTCACCAATACGTTAGCGCGAACGATACCGTTGTGTGCCTGACTTATCTGTTTGTTAAGCAGGTTCAGCGGGGCGGTCCCGCGTCAATTACGGAAGAATTTATGAAGTCCGATGTTTTCGATCAGCCCGTCTGCCTGACAAAGGAAAACGCCGTTGAGGCTTGGAACAATACGATGCTGGGTTTTCTCGCCCATGCGGCTGTCACGCCCAAGCATCTTGGCAAGGTGCTGGAGATCGAGCCTGATTTTGCGCTCGGCCATGCGGTCAAGGGCATGTTCTACATCCTGCTTGGCCGCCATGAACTTCTCCAAACCGCGCACGAGGCTCGCGCAGCAGCGCTCGAAGCGCTGGAAACCGTCGGGGCGACGACGCGGGAGCGCAAATACGTCCACGCGCTTGGCGTTTGGCTAGATGGCCGGCCAAGTCATGCCATAGCACTTCTGGAAGAGGTCTTGACGGCTCAGCCGCAAGATGCGCTTGCGATGAAGCTCAGTCACGCCCTGCGCTTTCTTCTTGGAGATTCCAGCGGAATGCGTCGGTCCATTGAGCGGGTGCTTCCGGCCTATGGCCACGATCATGCCGCAAGAGGCTATCTTCTTGGCTGCCATGCCTTCGCGCTCGAAGAGACCGGCGACTACGAGAAGGCGGAAATCGCGGGGCGGCAGGCGCTCTGGATGGCGCCGGATGACGCGTGGGGGCTTCATGCCGTGGCACATGTGCATGACATGACGGCGAATGCCGCGAAAGGTCTCGACTGGCTGACAGGCCGAGAAGCTGCCTGGGCGCACTGCAACAATTTCAGGTACCACGTTTGGTGGCACAAGGCGCTGATGCATCTCGACCTTGGCCAAGTGGACGCTGTTCTGAACCTCTATGACACCCGGATCCGCAGCGACCGGACAGATGACTACCGCGACATCTCGAACGCAACCTCTCTGCTGATGCGGCTGGAGCTGGAAGGCGTGAATGTCGGCAACCGGTGGGAGGAGCTGTCCGAGCTTTGCGCCAACCGCACCGAGGATGGTTGCCTGATCTTCGCTGACCTGCACTACCTGATGGCATTGACCGGCGACAAGCGGCCCGGCGCGACGTCGCGGTTGCTGCAAAGAATCGCACAGGATGCCAAGTCCAACTGCGAGATGGGCAACCGTATGAGCGACCCCGGCGTCGCCGCTGCACAGGGGCTGGAGGCGTTTGGCGATGCGCGATACGACGCTGCGTTTCTCAACCTAGCACAGGCACGAGACGGGATGCAGCGCGCCGGCGGCAGCCACGCGCAGCGCGACGTGTTCGAGCGCATGACGATCGATGCCGGAATTCGCGCCGGGTACTTGGATCAGGCCGAAGCAATACTAGATGATCGACAGTCCAAGCGTGCGGGGCGCGAAGACGGATATACCGCAGCCCGCCGTGCGCTGATCGCGTCGGGTCGTGGCGGGTATGAAACAACCTCATTGCCGGCCTAATAGATCACGATCGACTCCCGGTTTATAACAAGAAAGACCAATGCCATGGCGACCATTTCGCCATCATCCGATTACCAAGAAACGGTCGAGGCTCCTGCCGTCAGCGCAGCGCCCGTGGCTACACTGCGCGATCCCAGGCTGGATTTCTTCCGCGGCATCGCGATGTTCATCATCCTTCTGGCCCACACGCCCGGAAATCTCTGGACAAAGTGGCTTCCCGCGCGCTGGGGGTTTTCCGACGCCACCGAGATGTTCGTCTTCTGCTCCGGCATGGCGTCGGCCATCGCCTTCGGCAAACTGTTCCAGAGCAAGGGCCTCGCCATGGGCACTGCCAGAATCGCCTTTCGGGTCTGGCAGGTCTACTGGGCGCATATCGGCCTCTTTTTCGTCGTGCTGGCCTGCATGCTTGCCCTGCCCTACCTGGGTTTCACCTTGCGGGACTACGTCAGCCAGCTGAATCTGCCGCCGTTTCTCGATAATATCGAAGGCAACATGATCGGCCTCATGACGCTGACCTATGTGCCCAACTATTTCGATATCCTGCCCATGTACCTGGTGATCCTCGCGATGATCCCGTTCATGATGGCCCTGTCGCGGCTTCATCCCCTCGCAGTACTGGGCGCCAGCGTCCTCATCTGGTGCACAGCCAATGTCGAGATGCTCGAACTTGTCAGCGATACCGACGTCACGCCGCTGCAACTGCCCGCGCAACTCTGGTTCCCCGAAGGCAAGGATGAGCGCCCCTGGTTCTTTAACCCGTTCGGCTGGCAGCTGTGCTTCTTCACCGGTTTCGCGCTGATGATCGGCTGGTTGCCCCGCCCACCGGTCAACCGCCTGTTGATCGGTGCCGCCACGGCTTACGTGCTCTTTTCCTTCGTCTTTTCCTCTGTCGGCATGCGTGCCTATGACTGGCAACCGGCTTGGTGGGACAGCATCCGCAGTTGGCAGTGGGAGACATATCGCGACTTTGGCGCGCTGCGCAGCAAAACAGAATTCGGGCTGTTTCGCTATCTTCACCTGCTCGCACTTGGCTATCTCGGCTGGGTCGCTGTGGGCGAAGGGGGCAAACACCTCCGGGTCGGACAGGTTTGGTCCTGGGTGGTAAACAACATCATCATGAAGGTCGGCCAGCAATCGCTCGCTGTCTTCGTGTTCTCGATGTTGCTCGCGCGGCTGCTGGGTGTCTGGCTTGACGAAACGTCGACGCTGGATGGTGACGACCTCGTCCGCAACCCATGGACCAACGCGTTCATCAATCTGGTCGGTTTCGGTCTGCTCGTTGCCTGCGCCTACACAGCAGCCTGGTTCAAGTCGACTCCTTGGAAACCGCGCAAACCGACAAGGTCACCAATATGAACCGTGCTTTCTCGCTTTCGCGCCGCCAACTTCTGGGTGGGGTCGCGGCTTCGGCACTTTGGCCCATTGCGACGCGGCACGCAGCCGCCACCGACGGGCCCGTGCCTTTCAGCCGTGAGATGGTGATCGAGTTGGCGCGGCAAAGGTCGCAGCAGGACTACGCGCCACGCGACACCATACCCGAAGATTGGCGAGCGCTGACCTACGA
The DNA here is from genome assembly GCF_028807495.1 of Roseovarius sp. SK2. Lineage (NCBI taxonomy): Bacteria > Pseudomonadati > Pseudomonadota > Alphaproteobacteria > Rhodobacterales > Roseobacteraceae > Roseovarius > Roseovarius sp. SK2. Next base: position 88,622 of record NZ_JARAMK010000007.1, on the reverse strand, counting down.
CCAGTATCGCGACATTCGTTTTCCTCGGGACCATGCGCTCTGGGCCGACACGGACCGCTCCTATAATATCGATTTCTTCGCGCCGGGCCTCTATTTTCCGCGCGCCGTCAAGGTCTTTTCGGTCGAAGACGGCATGGCTCGCCCGGTGACGTTCGACCTTGCGATGTTCGACAAGGGCGACCTCGTGCCGGACCTGACCAAAACCGCTGAAAGCCTAGGGTTTTCCGGGATCCGCCTACGCACCGACCTTGGTCACCCGGAATACAAAACCGAGTTCTGCGTATTTCAGGGCGCCAGTTACTTCCGCGCCATCGGCATAGGGCAGACCTACGGGTTGTCCGGGCGGGGTCTGGCGCTGAACACCGCCGGTCCCGAGGGCGAGGAGTTTCCCGAGTTCATCCAGTTCTGGCTGGAAGCGCCCGGGTCAGATCAGGAAAACATGGTCGTGCATGCCCTCATGGACAGTCCCAGCGTGTCCGGGGCCTATCGTTTCGACATAACGCCCGGCGCAGCCAGCGTGATGGAGGTCGAGGCAACGCTTTTTCCGCGTGTCGAATTGAACAATGTCGGCGTTGGGCCGTTAACATCCATGTTTCTCTACGATCAGACCAATCGCAGCCGCTTTGACGATTTCCGCCCCGCGGTGCATGACACCGACGGGTTGCAGATGATGAACGGCAATGGCGAGATGATCTGGCGGCCACTGGCCAACCCGACACAGCTTCAGGTTTCCAGCTTCGTCGATACCAACCCGCGTGGATTCGGGCTGATGCAGCGCGCCCGCAAACTGTCTGATTTTGCTGATCTCGAGGCCCTTTATCACAACCGGCCCGGCCTTTGGGTCGAACCGAAAGGCGACTGGGGTCGGGGAACGGTGACGCTGGCGGAAATTCCGACACAGGAAGAGATCTACGATAACATCGTCGCCTATTGGCGACCGGCCGACCCCATGCCAGCGGGCCAGCAGGTGGATCTGTCCTATCGGCTGACATGGGCGGCGGAGGCACCCGTGCAAGGCGACATGCCCCGCGTGCTGAACACCGCCATGGGCAAACGCGCCTTTGGCGAAGGCCGGGTCGTCGTGATCGATTTCGAAGATAACCCGCTCTTCGATGACGGGCCGGACGAGATCGACGTGCATATCCATTCGCCGCAAGTCGAGGTCAGCGACGGCGTCCTGCAGCGCAACCCGGCCACGGGCGGGCTGAGACTGGCGTTCAATTTCGACCCCGGCGAACGCGGACATGTCGAACTCCGCGCACAATTGCGCAAGGACGGACAGAACGCATCCGAGGTGTGGCTTTACAGGTGGACAGCATGAGTATGAACGACCTTCGCGTAATGCCGCCACTGGCCCCGCTCGACATGCCCGAGCAGGATCTCGACGTTTGTTACGCAGATCCCAAGGCGCCCCCTGCCCGGCCGGAAGAACGCGTCACGCTTTGGCGTTGCGTGGTCTTCATCCCGGCGATTCTGGCGACCATCGGCTTCATCTGGTTCATGTGGGACTGGTTCGGTGTCGATGGCATCACCTGGGTCGAGGGCACTCTGCTGGGCCTGATGTCTTTCAACGTGTTCTGGCTCTGCTTGACGGTCACCACGGTCTTGCTGGGGATCGGCTCTCTGACACAGGCGCTGAAGCGGCCCGGTCATCCACGACCTCTGAAGGTGGCGCTGTTGATGCCGATCTACAACGAGGTGCCGTGGTATGTTCTCGGCAACGCCCGTTCCATGCTGGAAGAACTGAGGGCGCGCGGCGGTCCGCATGAATACGCCATGTTCATCCTTAGTGATACGAGGGACGACGCTATCGCCCGTGCGGAACAAGATTCCATCCGCTCGCTTCAGGCCACGCTGTCTCCGGGGCTGCGCATCTACTATCGCAGACGCGCCGAGAATACCGACCGCAAGGTCGGCAACATCACGGACTGGGTGCAGAACTGGGGCGCCGACTGGCCCGCCATGCTGGTGCTGGATGCTGACAGCCTGATGTCCGGCCGCGCGATAGGCCGCCTGACCGATGCGCTGGCACAGGATCCGGGCGCGGGCCTCATTCAAAGCTGTCCGCAACTGATCGGTGCCAACACCGTTTTTTCCCGGATGCAGCAGTTCGCCAACGGCGTCTATGGCACCGCCCTCGCCGAGGGGCTGGCCCGCTGGACCGGGCAGGAAGGCAATTACTGGGGTCACAACGCGATCATCCGCACCGAGGCCTTTGCGGCCAGCGCCGGCCTGCCGCACCTGCGTTCGCTGACGGGCCGCGATCAGTTGATCATGAGCCACGATTTTGTCGAGGCCGGTCTGTTGCGCCGGGCCGGGTGGGGCGTGCGGGTCCTTCCGCGCATCCGCGGCTCTTACGAGGAAACGCCGCCGACGCTGATCGACCACATTCAACGAGACCGCCGCTGGTGCCAGGGCAACTTGCAGCACCTGCGCCTTCTCTCGACGCGCGGCCTGCGGACCGCATCGCGCTTTCACATGTTCCACGGCGCGATGAGCTATCTCGCGTCGCCGATCTGGTTCGCGCTCCTGGTGATGTGGGCGCTGATGGGCCAGGGCGGCGAAAAGTCCGTGCTGACCTACTTCCGTCCCGACAACCCGCTGATGCCGGTCTGGCCCGAGATGACCGAGGCGAAACACGTCCTGATCATTGCCCTTATGTATTCTCTGCTCTTGCTGCCGAAACTACTGGGCATCCTGGTGGTCCCGCTGACACGGTCGCGCTTTGCCGAATACGGTGGGCCATGGCGTTTCGCGTTGTCATTCCTGTCCGAACTCGCGCTATCCGTCGCCTATGCGCCTATCCTGATGGTGCAGCAGATGATCGCGGTCTTCCGCACCGTGTTCGGCCTGCAAAGCGGCTGGAGCCCGCAACAACGCGATGGTGGCCGCTACGGCTTGGGCACCTTGCTGATCTGCCATGCGCTGGAAACGGCAAGCGGTGTCCTGCTGGTCGCCGGCATGGCGGCGGGGCTGGTGTCGCTTTGGCTGCTTCCGATCGCGGTCAGTCTTGTTCTGGCGGTTCCCCTGTCGGCCCTCAGCGGCGTGTCGCTGAAGGGCCTGGTGTCCAAGTGGATGGGAACAAAGGAACTATGGCGCGAACCCCCGATCACCCAGGCCGCGCGGCATTACCGCGCCGAACTGAAGCAGGCTCTGGAAGGCAAGCCACCCTCGCGGCAGGCTGCGGAATAACCGAGGCTCAGCTGTCGTAGGCTGTTACCGGCAAACCCGTTTCGATCCAGCCCGGCCCGACGGACGAACCCAACATGCCTTCGGGTACGTTGATGACCCGGGTATATCCTGCCTCGGTCAGGGCAATGCTCAGCCGTGCGGAACGGACGCCACTCGCGCAGATCAAGGCGATCGGCACATCCTTGCGTGCGCCCGTCAATGCATCCAGATGGGCAATGAACCCGGCATCCCGCATGTCGATCGGATGGGCACCCTGGCCAATACCGGTGCGCGTCCATTCGTCGGGCCGGCGAATATCAACAAGGATGATCTCGCCGGCCTTCGCCGCATCAAAAGCGTCACGGACCGAGAGCGCAGCACCGTCGAATTGCGGCCTCGGCCAGACCGCCCAGCCGAGAGCCGCCGCCGTGCCAACCCCCAAGCCTGCCCCCAGCAGGGCACGGCGAGAGAGGCGCGAGGCGGCTTTTCCTGTCATCTTTTTCGTCCTGAAGCGTCCGCACTAAACATATCTCGCCACTGTGCACCTGTCATGGTCCGCCGCCTCGTCGCACAACACGTTCGCGTGCACGGGCAAGCCAGCCAAGCGATGTCTCGGTGTCACCTTGGGGCCTGTACTCCGCGCCCAGTGGGCGGTTCCAGCCAAGCGCGTCGATTTCGCGGAACACCATGTCATAGTCGAGATCGCCGTGATCCGGCCCACCCCGGTCAGGCACGGCAGCGAACTGAATATGCCCGATATCAGACAGGACCGCGCGCAGGCGCGCGATCATATCGCCCTCGACCCGCGCCACGTGGTAGCAATCGAACATGAGCTTCAGGTTCGGCGCGTTCACGTCCGCAATCACCTGCTGCGCATGGTCGGTGGATTGCAGAAAATAGCCGGGAGCGTCGAACGGGTTGATCGGCTCGATCAGGATGGTCCTGTCGGATGCGATGTCACACGCATAGGCAAGGTTGTCCCTGAAAACCGATCCGGCCTTTGCCCCCTCCGCCCGGCCTGCCATGACATGGATCGCCTCGGCGTCTGCAGCGCGAGCGTAGTCTACAGCTGCATCGATGGCGGCGCGCGCGTCCGCCGCGCGTCCCGGCAGGGCGGTCAGGCCGAAATCCCCGGCGGATACGTTGCCCCGAGCGGTGTTCAGGCCAAGAAGGGGCAGTCCCGTCTCGTTCAACGCGTCACGCAGAGCCTCGGGCGGCGTGTCGTAGGGCCAATGACATTCCACCGCATCGAAACCGGCCCGCGCGGCCGCACGTACGGCCTGCGGCAAATCCAGCCGCGACCAAAGGAAACCCAGATTGGCGGAAAACCTCGGCATGAGACCTGCTTGACCCGCTTTTGCATAGAGGACGACCCTGCTAAATCACAACCATAGATGACGCATTGACCCAAGGGAAAACACCATGAAGGCCGTGTTGTTCGACCAGTTCGGCGTCACGCCGAAGATCGCAAATGTTCGGGACCCGACACCGGATGGCAAGGGCGTTGTCATCGAGGTCGGCGCGACGGGAGTGTGCCGCAGCGATTGGCACGGCTGGATGGGCCACGATCCAGACATCACGCTTCCCCATGTTCCCGGTCACGAACTGGCCGGTCGGGTTGCGGCGGTCGGGCGCGAGGTGCGGCGGTGGAAAGTGGGAGACCGTGTGACGGTGCCGTTCGTCGGCGGCTGCGGCACCTGCCCGGAATGTCACGCGGGCCATCAGCAGGTCTGCCACAACCAGTTTCAGCCCGGGTTCACGCACTGGGGGTCCTTCGCGCAGTATGTCGCTATCGGGCAAGCCGACCTGAACTTGGTGGCCCTTCCCGACACGATGTCTTTCGAAACCGCGGCAAGCCTTGGCTGCCGGTTCGCAACCGCCTTCCGCGCGGTGGTCGACCAGGGACGTGTCCGGGCGGGCGAGTGGGTCGCCGTGCATGGCTGCGGAGGTGTGGGACTTTCGGCTCTTATGATCGCGCGGGCAATCGGGGCGCAAACGGTCGCCATCGACATATCAGAAAACAAGCTGACCCTCGCCCGAAGCTGCGGCGCGACGCATACGATTGACGCCACCGCGGCTGGCGACGTGGTCCAAGCAGTGCGCGACATCACCGACGGTGGCGCGCATGTGTCGCTCGATGCGCTTGGTCACCCGACGACATTCTTCAACTCGGTCTCGAACTTGCGCAAGCGTGGGCGTCACGTGCAGATTGGCCTGCTTTTGGCGGAACAGGCCACGCCGGCCGCCCCGATGGCGAAAGTGATCGGCGACGAGCTTGAAATCCTCGGCAGCCACGGGATGCAAGCGCATCGCTACGATGCCATGCTGGCGATGATCCAATCCGGCTTGCTGTCTCCCGATAAACTTATAGGCGACCGCATTTCGCTCGAGGCATCCATCGACGCCTTGACGGGAATGGACAACTTCGCCGGCATTGGTGCGACCGTCATTACCGAATTCTAAAGGAATTCTGATCGGAGTGAGAGGATTCGAACCTCCGGCCCCTGCCTCCCGAAGACAGTTCGGAAACCAAAGTTATAGAAAAACAAGACATTTTAATTGCTCATAACTTCGTATTACCCCAGAAATCCGTCAGATATCTGGGACGGTACCAGAAACATCGGACCTGCATGCTTAGCATCTTTGAGCCGCTATTCCACGTCAGCATTTTTTGCATGCCTCACGCAATCTCGCTCTGAAAACCCAAAATCAGTACAGGTTCAGCCCAAATCTTGACACAAGATCCATTAAAAAGAAACGAACCGTTTCGCGGTTTAAATTTCAGCTTGTGAGGGGCTAATGAAGAACGAAACAATCTCTGTTGCATTTGTCCTGCCATGTCTCAACGAGGTTGCGACGCTGGAGAAGTGCATTCTCAGAGCGCAGGTCGCTCTGGCAGAAATTCGTGAGAAGTTTGGCCTTTCCGGCGAAGTGATCGTTGCTGACAACGGCAGCACCGATGGCAGCCAGGACATTGCCCGACGCGCGGGCGCAAGGGTCGTGGATGTGCCGGAACGCGGCTACGGCGCGGCGCTGCTCGCCGGGTTCGGCGCGGCGAAATCGCAATATCTCGTCATGGGCGATAGCGATTGCTCCTATGACTTCGTCGAGGCCGTCCCGATGATCGAAGAGCTTTTGAACGGTGCCGACTTGTGCATGGGCAACCGGTTTCGCGGCGGCATCAAACCCGGCGCAATGCCGTGGAAAAACCGCTACATCGGAAATCCGGCCCTTTCGGGTCTCCTAAGGTTTCTCTTCAAGACCGACATCGGCGACGCCCATTGCGGCCTGCGCGCGCTGACTGCACCCGCTTTGGAGGGCCTTAACCTGTCGTCATCCGGAATGGAGTTCGCCTCCGAAATGCTCCTGAAATCCGTCTTGCTGGATTACCGGATCGCGGAAGTGCCGGTCACCCTGTCGCCGGATCAGCGCGGCCGCGATCCGCATCTGAATCCTTGGCGCGACGGGATGCGGCACCTCATCTACATGCTTTTGCTCAGCCCAAGCTGGCTCTTCATGGTGCCTGGCCTCGCGCTCGGAGTGCTCGGGCTTGTATTGATGACCGCCCTGCTGTCCGTCGGGGGCGATGACTTGGTGCAAATCGGCTTCTTCTTCTTTGGCAGCCACTGGGCCGTCATGGCCAGCGCCGCAATGGTCATCTCCGTGCAAACGATCATCATGGGGTTGTTCGCCCAGCTCTACAATTACAAGGCACTGATCCGGCGGCCCAGCAAACGGGCCATAGCCTTTCTCACTGCGTCACGGCTCGAATACTGGCTTCTGGCCGGCTTGTTGTTGATCGCGGGCGGCCTTGCGTGGATCAGCACCATCACGCTCGGCTGGATTGCATCCGACTATGCTGGCCTCAGCGCGATGCGGTCGATGATCGCAGCAGGAACGATGTGCGTGATCGGTGCGCAGGTATTCTTTGCCGGTTTCCTGATGTCGGTGGTCTCCGGCAACCGCTCGCAGCATCTGTATGCAGCAAGTGTCTGACCAAAGCTGGCAGATGCGATGATGAAGCAGGCAAATATCATCGACGGAGCCGAAACAAGACAAAGCCAGCTGTGGATCGCGCTGGCCGTCACGGTCGGCGCGGTACTGGGGATCGTGGCCCTCTTCTTTGCCAGCGAAGCGTCCTTCCCCAGTCTTGCGGCCCTGTGCGCCCGCGTCCCCCTTTGGACCTATGGCGTCGTTGCCCTTGGCCAGGCGACCATCGTATTGCTGGCGGCTGTCCGCTGGCGCGTGTTGCTGAAAGCCGTTTCGCCCCGGGGCGAAACCTTGGCCCTCCGACATGCAACCGCGGCGACGACATCGGCCGCCATTGCAGGACAGTTTTTGCCGATCCAGCTTTGCACCCCGGTAATTCGCGCATGGTTCGCGGCGCGTTTCGATATCCCTGTCCTGAGATCCCTGGGCACGTCGGCATTGGAGCAAACCTTTCAGCTTCTCGTGCTGGTCAGCGCAGCAGGCCTGAGCGTCTTGTTACTGCTGCCAACACCCGGCTGGGTTTTCGATGCGAGTGCCGCGATCCTGTTCATGACCGCCCTGGTCTTCTTCGTCCGATTATCAATTCAGCTGGCGTCGAAACTGCTTACACATATCGCGGATCGTGGGGCGCTACTTCTGACGCGTTCCGCCGATCGTCTGCGCCTGGGCGTCGAAAGGGCCGCGCAGCTGCCCGACCACATCCTGACATCGGTCACCGCACTGAGTCTTCTTGGGTATGCTGTCCTTGCCGCGCTGAATGTCCTGCTGCTCAGCACCATCGCGGGCGTGGACATCCTGCCACTTCTGATCGCTTATCCGTTGGTTCTGTTCCTTATGTCGCTGCCCGTGTTCCCCGGCGGGCTTGGCGTGGTCGAAGCGACATGGGCGGGCGTCCTCGCGCGCGAAGGCCTGCCCTTTGATCAGGCGGTCGAAGCCGCTCTGGCGTTGCGGGTGGTCTCGACCCTGGGCTTCTTCCTAATCGCGCCGCTGCTCCTCGCCGACCTCCAGCCACGCAGGCGGAGCGCGCCATGACCCGGCCCTGGCTTTCTGTGATCATGCCGATCTTCAACGGCCATGCGACTCTGGACACAGCGCTGTCATCGCTTGCAGGGCAATGCGATGGGCTCGAGATCATCGCCGTCGATCAAGCGTCAACCGATGGCAGTCGCGATCTGCTACAGGCGGCGCAAATCCGTCTTCCGATCCGGATCATCGACAATCCCGACGGCAGTTCGTGGACCGAGAACACCAACATCGGCCTGCATGAGGCCCGCGCACCGCTTATCACCATGCTGCATCAGGACGATGTCTGGTCGCCTGGGCGCGCCGCGCTTCTCAAAGACATGGCCGGCCGGCATGAAGAGGTCGACATTTGGGCGCATGGCGCTGACCTCATTGACGAACACGGGGCAACCGTCGGTCAGATGTGCCCACCATTCGGGACGGCGCGCCGTGTTCTGACGTCCGAAGAGGCGATGTCGCACCTGATCGTGCAAAACACCCTGGCGCTGCCCGCTGTCATGTTCCGGCGCGATGCCGCGCTACACAAGGGCGGTCTTGATGAGGCACTTTGGTACACTGCGGATTGGGATCTTTGGCTGAGCCTTGCGCGAAACGGTTTGGCCTGGGATCCCGGACACGCCTCGGCGTTCAGGATTCACGCGAACTCCCTGACCATGACCGGTTCGCGGAACTTGCAGTCCTTCAAACGCCAGTTGGAGATACCGCTCGACCGGCATCTCGTGCATCTGCCGGACCGGCTCAGGCGGCGCGCCCGCAGACGCGCGGAGGCAGCCAACGCGCTCAACGTCTGTTTGGCGGGCCTGCATCACCGCAGTCTTCGCGGTGTTGGTTCAGCCCTTCGAAAGGCCTTCATGCTTGGCCCTAACGAATGGAGTGATTTTCTCATGACAACACAGATCGTGAACAGGTTGGCGCCCCGGATGAAGCTGGCAATGAAAAAAGGAACATGACATGGGATCTATCGGAGCAAGCGTAAGACGTGCCTTTGGTCCCTATGAGAGGCAGGTTTCGGAACTCTACCGCCGTGTTTTCATCGACCTGGAGAATCTGGCGGACTGTATCCAGGACTGGGCAGATCCGACCGCCATCTGTGAAATCGGCTGTGGCGAGGGAGCATTGGCCGAACGCCTTTGCCGGGACTTTCCTGATGCGTCCTACCTGGGCATCGACATCGCCCCGCAACTTGGACGCATGTATGACGGCGATCGTGCCGAATTCCGCCAGATCGACGCACAGGACCTGGCCGAAGAACGCAGCGGACAGTTTGATCTGGTTGTCCTCAACGATGTCATGCACCATGTGCCGGTCGGTATCCGCGCGGACATCCTGCAAGCCGCGAAAAAGCTTTTGGTGCCCGGCGGTGTTCTGGTGTTCAAGGACTGGCTCAGACGCAGCACGCCCATTCACGCGGCCTGCTATGTGGCCGACGTCTATATCGGTGGCGACAAGAACGTCGCCTACATGGCCATGGAAGAGCAACGGGAGCTGATCGCTTCGGTGTTCGGGCCCGAAGCGGTCGCGGCGGAGCAATCGATCAGACCCTGGTCTCAGAACCACGCCTTCAAGGTTGTCAGATAGGCCATTGGGGATGACGGCAATCACGTGCATCCAACCTCCGGGGCTCAGTCACGAACAAAGGCTTACGTTTGCGATAAGGCTGTTCATCCTGGTGAAAATCGCCGCCTTGTTTGTGCTGGCGATCAACACACGCTTTGTGATGGATGAGTTTTGGCACTTCACCCAGCCTGTATATCTGTTCGACGGCACCTTCGACACGATATGGCCCAAGAAAGCGGTTGGCTACGCGGTCTTCTACGAACTGTCCCACCTGATCGGCTGGGATGCGACATCTATGCTGATCACGGGCCGGTTGACCACAGCCTGCCTTTCGCTGGCGTTGATCGTGTGCATCTACAAATGCGCCCGCGCCTTGGGCCACGAGCGTATCACAGCGATCCTGGCAGTGGCGCTCCTGCTCAGTTTCAGCAGCTATATCGAGCGCGGATTCCGACTTCGGTCCGAGCCGCTCGCCACGCTGTTTGCGGCTTTGGCCGTGCTGGTCGTCATCCGATATGAAACCGACCGTGCCAAGACCCTTCTGATCGCGGGGTTGCTCAGCGGGTTGGCCTTCGTGACGACGCAGAAATCGGTCTATTTCAACTTTGCCCTGGGGGCCGCTTTGGTGGTCGATGCCCTCTGCATGCGCTCTGCCTCGCGCGCGTTCTTTCGCGGAGGGCTGCTCATTCTCGGCTGGGCCGGTGCCATACTCTTCTACGGCGCCCTGCTCGGCGGCACCGCGATGCCGCAGGTCCTGAAGATGCTTTTCCTCGGGCCGGTCGAACTCGCCCTCCATGGTGGCAGCTACTATGAAGGGCTGGATGCCTTTGTCTGGCAGACGCTTTTGCGCAACGCTGTGCCGTACGCGCTGGTGTGCCTTGGCCTTGTCCTGTCAGCTGCGCGTATTCTCAAATGCGACAGTGCAGCGCGGATATTTCTTGTCCACGCGGTCCTGCTGACCGGGCTTGTCTTCTTTCACAACCAGACATGGCCCTACGTGTTCTCAATGGCGCTGCCATTCCTGGCGGTCTTTGGTGCTGTTGCCGTGACAGTCCTGCTGCGGCAGGGGGCAAGCCGGTCCGCAATGGCGCTGGTCATCCTGTCGGTGATCGCCGTACAGAGCATCGTGCGCAATGTGCAGTACCTGGGCCACGACAATCTCGCTCAACTCGCACTCGTGCAACAGGCCGAAGCGCAGCTTGCGCAGGACGAGACATATTTCGACGGCATCGGCATGATCCCGAGCCGCCGTATGGAGCCCCGCCTGTGGCTCGATGCCCAAGCCGTTCGTGAAACGAACGAAAAAGGGCGGAATTCCACGCTCTACGGCGCATTACTCCGTGCCGAGCCTCACCTTGTGATTGCGACGTATCGCACAGACGGGTTGAGCTCCGTATTCGGTGATGCTCTGAATACGACATACGGCTTCCTAACTTCACATATTTTGCTGCGGCTCGAAGCTAATCGGATCCTGACACCTCCAAAGGCCGAGCGGGCTCCGCTCTTCAACGGTATATATACCGATTGATATCTGCTGCGTACGGATGCGTGTTTCATGTTTAGACATGCTCATCTTGCGTTTTTCGAGTTCGTCAGTACATTCTGGAATATCTGCCTCGTGCGGATTAGATCTTGTGAATGTTGGCTTTTCAGCGCCTATATTGCTCACGATCAGCACATAAAAATTTCCGCGTAACGGTTTTTGCTTACTGATCTGATCCCCGCAAACTGGACCGTCTGAAGCTGGAGTTTTCCGCTATGATTCCCTGGCTGGGAGAGGAGCGGAATCGCATGAAGGCATCGAAGTTTTCGGTCGCGCAGAAAGCATTCATCATCAAGTACGGCGAGGAAGGCACGCTGGCGTCTGAGATCTGCCGCAAGACAGGCATCAGCCAGGCGACCGATTTCAACTGGAAGAAGAAGTATTCCAACATTCAAGCGTTTTGTTCTGTATGATCGACGCCGCCGACACGTTCTCTCGCAGGCAACCAGCGTAACTTGGCTACCAGTCTGAATTTCCAACCTTCCAGCCAATTCCCCTTCAGCGGCATGAACCAACTGCTAATTGACCTGCTTGGATACCTTGGAAGGAGGTTCTTCAAGCCGTCGGGGGACCCGCGACGAGGTAGCCCAGCTCATTCGTGCGGCACGCAAATCACCAAGGACGCGATACCTCGCGAAGTTCATTCTAACGGCCCTGTACACTGGATCCCGAAAATCTATGATCCTCGGCCTCGGTTTCATTCTTCACTTTTATGGTGGCTATGTGGGTTTCCGAACCGCAAAGCTTCACCGCAAGGGGAATGCCCAAAAGCAGACCAAGAAGAATGCGCCGACCATTCCGATTCCGGATCGGCTGCTCCGCCATTTCTAGTGGTGGCAAAAGAATGGTGCGAAATGGGTTGTCGAGATCGAAGGACATCGCGTTGCAGGCATAAAGAACGATTGGGAAACCATGGGACGCCGGAGGTCACGCCTCACACATTGCGACACACCGCGATCACCTGGGCCATGCAGGGCGGTGCGAATGCCTGGCACGTATCAGGCTTCTTCGGCGTAACGATGGACACGCTCGAGAAGTATTACGCGCACCACCATCCGGACTACGTTAAGACAGCTGTCAACGTGGCCAACAACATGGGCAAATCATGCGTCTCCTACGGGCAGGTCAACGCTGCGCGTCACGCCAGCCTGCCTCCTATCGAGAAGCGGCAGACGCCACCATAAGACGAGGTCAGTGTCGCATTTCTGGGACGCGTCCCAGATAAAAACATATCCTGAAAAACTTAAGGGCCCCTCGAGGCCCTTATTTTATTGGTCGGAGTGAGAGGATTCGAACCTCCGGCCCCTGCCTCCCGAAGACAGTGCTCTACCAGGCTGAGCTACACTCCGACCGTGAGACAGCCGATTACAGAAGCCGCATTTCCTTTGCAAGGGCGGAATCGCGTGGTGGGCTCTCATCGGCTTGCCGGAGCCGTTTGCAAGAGCGCTCACAACCTTCCGCTTTTATGGGCCTATCGCCTTAGAACACCATAAGGCAGGAAACATGCCGCGAAGCATTCAGCAGGTCGATTACGTGCCGTTCTTGCTTTTGCGTCGCCGCGTAGACCCTGTAATGCGACAAGCACGCCCGTCAAAGAAGCAGGATATCCGGCTCCAATTCCGGGCGATACTCCCGCGTATCGATCAAAGACCGTCGGACAGCGCGGCGACGATTGCATCGCCCATTTCGCTGGTCGTCACCGGCTGTACGCCTTCCTCACCCAGAAGGTCCGCCGTGCGCAGGCCATCGGCCAGAACTTTCTCGACCGCGGCTTCAAGGCGTGTAGCCTCGTCGCCTTGATCGAAGCTGTACCGCAGCGCCATCGCAAAGCTGAGGATACAGGCAATCGGGTTCGCCTTGCCCTGCCCCGCGATATCGGGCGCCGAACCGTGCACGGGCTCGTAAAGCGCCTTGGGCCGACCATTGGCCATCGGCGCCCCGAGGCTGGCCGAAGGCAGCATCCCAAGGCTGCCCGTCAGCATCGCGGCGGCATCCGACAGCATGTCGCCAAAGAGATTGTCGGTGACGATCACATCGAACTGCTTGGGCCAGCGGCAAAGCTGCATCGCGCCCGCATCAGCGTACATATGGCTCAGCTCGACATCCGGATAATCCTCGTCATGCACCTTCTGGACCACTTCGCGCCACAGGATGCCCGACTCCATGACGTTGGCCTTCTCCATCGAACAGACCTTGTTCGACCGCCGCCGCGCAAGTTCGAAGGCCGACCGCGCGACGCGGTCGATCTCGGATTCGGTGTAGCGTTGGGTGTTGATACCGACCCGCTCGTTGCCTTCCTGAATGATGCCGCGCGGCTCACCAAAATAGATGCCGCTTGTCAGCTCGCGCACGATGACAATGTCGAGCCCTGCAACGACATCTTTCTTCAGGCTGGAAAAATCCGCCAAGGCGTCAAAGCACTGTGCCGGGCGCAGGTTGGAATAAAGATCCATCTCCTTGCGCAGCCGCAACAGGCCGCGCTCCGGCTTGACCGAGAAATCCAAGTTGTCGTATGTCGGTCCGCCGACCGCGCCCAAAAGCACCGCATCAACAGATTGCGCCTTTTCCATCGTGTCGTCATGCAGCGGCGTGCCGTGCTTGTCATAGGCCGCGCCGCCGACAAGATCCTCGCTTACGTCAAACGCCATGCCGCGGTTGGATCCGAACCAGTCGATCACCTTACGGACTTCGACCATGACCTCGGGGCCGATCCCGTCGCCGGGCAGAATAAGAAGCGAGGGGGTACTCATGCGCGATCCTTTCGAAACTCTCTTTTCCATCGCCTAGCCTGAGCCGCGGGGAGGGTCAAGAAAGGTAAGGCTTCAATCCCGTTGCAAGAGCCTGCCAAACCACGGCAATCCTTGGTGTGTGTCGCAGCGCCTGATGGGTGGCGAGCCAGACCGGAAGGCTTGGCAGATCGATATCGAAATCGAGATCTTCGACATCATCGTGAAGCTTGCCCAGCGCCTTCATGCCAAATCCGATACCGCATCCCGCGCGGACCAGTTCCCAACCCACCGTGTGGCTGTCGCATCGAAAGGCAAACATCTCGCGCGAGGCGGGCATGTCACGTTCCTGCATGCCGCGAATGATCTCCTCGTTCCGGTCATAGCCGATCAGAGGATGGTCATAGAGGTCCTTGAAGGTGCGCGGTCGTCCTGCGCTGTGCAGGTAGGCGCGGGATGCAAACAGGCCAAGCGGGAAATCCCCAAGGTGGCGCGCCACCAGCTCGAGCTGTTCCGGGCGATACATGCGCACCGCGATATCGGCCTCGCGGAACAAAAGGTTTTCGGTGCTGTCCGAAGGCATGAGGTCAATGCTGATTCCGGGATGCTCGGCCCTCAGCCGCGCCAGGATCGGCGGCAGAATATAGACCGACACCGTCTCGCTTGCGGTAATTCGCACCGCGCCGGCGGCCTGTGTCTGTTGCCCGGCAGCGGTAAGCTCGATCTCGACCATGGCGCGATGCATTGCGCGTGCGGGTTCCAGCAAGGATTGGCCGCTTTCGGTCAGGTCCAGGCCCTTTGCTTTGCGGTGGAACAGAACTTGGCCAAGCTGCTCTTCCAGCTGTCGGACTTGGCGTCCAAGCGTCGGTTGGCTGGCCCCCAACAGCCGGGCCGCGGCGGAAAGCGATCCCTTTTCCGCCACCGCAAGGAACGCGCGGACGAGCGACCAATCCAGATCTGACATGCGGCTTACCATTCATGAATGAATACCTTATGAGCAACATTTGGCAATTCCTATTCCCGCTCAATTATCTAACGTGGCGTAAATCATCGTCGCGCGAGGGATGAACAGATGCAGAAAACCGTTCTTATTTTGGGTGCCACGGGGCGATTTGGGCGCCACGCCACCGACGCGTTCTGGAATGCCGGCTGGACGGTGCGTTTATTCGACCGCGCGCAAGACGACCTGACGACCGCGGCACGGGGTGCCGATATCATCATGGTCGCGTGGAACCCGCCGTATCACCTCTGGAAAGGTCAAGTCCCCCTGCTTCACGCCAAGGTGCAGGCTGCCGCGCGGGCTTCTGGCGCTGCGGTGGTCTTGCCGGGAAATGTCTATGTCTACCCGCCCGACGCCAAGGCACCGTGGAGCGAAGGGACAAACCACGCCGCGCCCGCGCCGTTGGGGCGCATCCGACAGGAAGTGGAACAGGGCTACCGTGACAGCGGCGTGCAGACGATCCTTCTGCGCGCGGGTGATTTCATTGACACTGAACCGACAGGCGGCTGGTTCGACAGGGTTCTGATGTCGCGCTTTGACCGGGGACAGATTCTTTACCCCGGTGATCCCGATGCGCTGCATGCCTGGGCCTTTCTACCCGACCTTGCGCGAGCGGCCGAACACCTTGCGCGGCAGAAGCTCCGCCTGGGAAGTTACGAGGAAGTCATATTTCCGGGATACAGCGTGACGAGCAGGCAAATTGCCGATCTTCTGTCGCAGGTTTCACGCCGCAAGATCATGGTGCGACGGATGTCATGGATACCGCTTCGGCTGGTTGCGCCGGTCTGGCCCATGGCAAAGGGCTTGCTGGAGATGCGCTATCTTTGGGACACTCCCCACAGCTTGCGGTCCAAGCGCCTGTCGGAGCTTTGCCCAACCTATCGCGATACTGATGTGGAAGATGCGCTCCGCCAGGCTGCCGCGCCATGGTTGAGCCGCGTCCGACACGCGCGCTGCGCTCAGTTCTGTCACTTCACCAAAAGGTCGACCCAAACCAACCTGTGACGGCTTGCTTCCGCGATGTCCGTCTCGGTGTCGTGAGCCACTATCCCGCTGTCCAGGATTTCCAGCTCGGCGGATGGCAGGACATAGCTGACCCGAAGCGATCCAGGCACGGGCGCAGGCCAGTCCACCGTGTCAAGGCGCGGGTCGCCTGTATGGGCCTCGCCCTGTCTCAAGCCGCCGCTACGCATCGGCGTCGGATCCCGGAGCCGGTCATCCGAAAGAAGGCGCCGGATTGCCTCTTTCCGCCCTTCGCCGTCAATCGGGTTGAGGTTGGCGTCGCCGGCTAGAACGAAGGGCGCGTCGGGTGCCTGATCCAGCCTGCCATCGAGATAGTGAAGCCAAAAGATAATCTCGTCATGGTTCCTGCGTCCGTTCCGATCTTCCGGCCCGTCAAACACCGGCGGGCTGGCGTGAAAGGTCAGAACGCGCAGGGTCGCGTCGTCCACCTGGATCGGGACGTCCCAATGCGCCACGGTTGAAAGGCGCTGAATCGCGGCGACATCTTTAGGCAAAAGCGGTGTCCCATCCTTCAATGTCAACTGCGCATCAGGCGTGTCACGCCAAAGGTAGCCACTGAAGTCCCGCACCTTGCCGGTAAGGATGGGGAACCGCGACAGCACCGCCATACCGCCCTGTCCTGCGAACTCTCCGTAGCCTTGTGCGTCCCTGGCACGGCCCAGCCGTCCGCCTCCGTCAAGGTCCAGCCCCGTCACCATTCCAGCGTTTGGGCGCAGGGCAAAGATATAACGCAGATTGAGACCGTGATGGGCAATTCTGTCACTCAGCGCCTGCAAGGCGGCCAAGTCATGGTCATAGTCGATGTCTTGAAGCGCGATGATATCCGGCTGCGCCTGCGCGATGACCCGTGCGACAGCCTCCGCCTGCGGATCTTCCTCGGACAGGATATCGCGCAGCAAAAGTCCCGGACCATTCCGGGCCAGCTCGGTGTTGAATGTTGCGATGCGAACCAACGTTTCTGCCATCGCGGGCCAAGCGCCAAGGGACCCGATCAGAATGCCGGCGATCAGGCGTTCTGCAATTCCTCGGCCTCGGCCTTGGCGTAGACGCGCCGGCGCTTTTCCTCGATCAACTCGGCCACGCGCATAAGGGCGATGCCACGCATCAAGATGCTTGCAGGAAGAAGGGCCCATACGGTCATCATCCAGATCAATGTTTGCTCGCTCTGGAACGACACCGGCTCGATCACCAGCGATGCCGCCTTCACGATCGCTGGAATCAAGAATGGCAGCAAAGCTCCTAACACAATGTTAAGACCTGAATCGCGCCGCAGCCGGTCCACGATGTCGCCCCCGCGCGTGGGATCGAAAAGCGGCAGGTTCACCCATACGTTGAACGCGCCGTTGCGCATCGGCCACCCCAGGAGCCGCACCAGCGTGACGAAGACCAGTATCATGACCAGCGACACGCTGTAGGCGACGTCTGCCGCGATCCGCACGCTATTGGCAAGCTCCAACGTCGCATCTGGCGGCAACATCAGCACGACAAGACGCACCGGCGAGAACGGAAAATCCATCGCATTGCCGATTGCCTGGGCGAAATAGGTGATGATCAGCGTGATCGGGCTCGGCTCGATCTTGCCGCGCGCGATCAGCGACAGCATGACAACCACCAAGACCAGCGCCAGGAACTTCAACCGGTTGAACGGTGGGGCGAACCGGAACTCGACAATGCTCGGGTAACGGCCAAAATACTCGATGAACGTCAGAAACGAGAAGAGCAGCGCGATCACCACGACGATCTGTGCCGTGTCCGTCGCGACCGACGGCAGCACAAGTGCCGGTGTTGCCACCAGCAAAGCCACGAGTATTGCACGCGTCAGCGCGCTGATGATCTGCGAAACCACTGCCCGGTTCCCTTCCAACTGGCCTGACCCGGTTCGATGCCGTGCCATTGTTCCAACTTGGGTCCGTCGATTATGACGGCTTGCCTCATTCTTGCCCAATTTTTGCCTTCTTTCACCATCCGGCTCAAGATACCAAGTCTTTAGAGTTAGAATTTCCGGCGATTTGATGGTAATTGTGGTGCCAGATTGCATCAATTTGCTGCCCGGTTTGAGGCACTGTGGTGTTCACACCCTACATGTAGGGGTATCTCGCTAACCCCCCACAATAATTGATTAATATAAGTTGTGGTTTTAATTAATGTTTTAAGAACTGGATTGCGCCGGCCACTCAATGCCGCCGGCGCACTGCTGTCAGTTCGGGATCAGACCCAAGGGCGTTCCGTCGCAGCCTTCGATTCGAACGCATCGATCGACGCGGCCTTTTCCATTGTCAGACCGATATCATCGAGCCCATTCAGCAGACAGTGCTTGCGCCAGGGGTCCACTTCGAATCCGATCGTGCCACCATCCGGGCCGGTGATTTCCTGATTTTCCAAATCCACGGTCAGCACCGCGTTCGACCCACGCTCCGCGTCATCCATCAGCTTGTCCACCTCTTCCTGCGGCAGGACGATGGGCAGGATGCCGTTCTTAAAGCAGTTGTTATAGAAGATGTCGGCGAAGCTGGTGGAGATCACGCAACGAATACCGAAATCGAGCAGCGCCCAAGGCGCGTGCTCCCGGCTCGAGCCACAGCCGAAATTATCGCCGGCCACGATGATCTTGGCCTCGCGATACGCGGGCTGGTTGAGAACGAAATCCGGGATCTCGTTGCCATTGTCGTCATACCGCATCTCGTCGAACAGGTTCACCCCCAGCCCCGACCGCTTGATCGTCTTCAGGAACTGCTTGGGAATGATCATGTCGGTGTCGATGTTGACCAGCGGCATCGGCGCCGCGACGCCTGTCAGTTTCACGAATTTTTCCATCAGTTCATCTCCCGGATGTCGGTCAGCTTGCCGGTCACCGCCGCCGCCGCGGCCATCGCCGGGCTCATCAGGTGCGTACGCCCGCCGCGGCCCTGCCGGCCCTCGAAGTTACGGTTGGACGTCGCGGCGCACCGTTCCCCGGGCTGCAACTGGTCCGGGTTCATCGCCAGGCACATGGAACAGCCCGCAAGCCGCCATTCAAAGCCCGCATCTGTAAAGATCTCGGCCAGACCTTCCTCCTCTGCCTGCGCCCGTACAAGGCCCGAGCCCGGCACGACCATCGCCCGCTTCACCTTGATCTTCTTGCCTTTCAGTATCTCGGCGGCAGCGCGCAGGTCTTCGATCCGACCGTTGGTGCAGGAGCCGATGAAGACCGTGTCGATCTCGATATCCTTCAGCTTCTGACCCGCTTTGAGACCCATGTATTCCAGCGCGCGCTTGGCTGCCTCGGTTTTGCCGCCACTGAAGCTCTCGGGCGTGGGCACCTCGGCGTCGATCGGCAGTACGTCCTCGGGGCTGGTACCCCAAGTCACGACCGGCGCGATATCCTCGCCCTTGATGGTGATCACCTTGTCCCAATGCGCGTCGTCATCGGAATACAAAGTCTTCCACCAGGCCAGCGCCGCCTCCCACTGCGCGCCTTTCGGCGCGTGAGGACGGCCCTTGATGTATTCAAAGGTCTTTTCGTCCGGCGCGATAAGGCCAGCGCGGGCGCCGCCCTCGATCGCCATGTTGCAGACGGTCATTCGTCCTTCCATCGAGAGGTCGCGAATCGCTTCGCCGCAATACTCGATCACGTACCCTGTGCCGCCCGCCGTTCCGGTCAGGCCGATCACCGACAGCGTAATGTCCTTGGCGGTCACACCGGCAGGCAACTTGCCCGTGATCTCCACCTTCATGTTCTTCGACTTGGTCTGGATCAGTGTCTGGGTCGCCAGAACGTGCTCGACCTCCGACGTGCCGATCCCGTGCGCCAGCGCACCGAACGCGCCATGGGTCGCCGTGTGGCTGTCGCCGCAAACCACGGTCATGCCCGGCAAGGTCCAGCCTTGTTCCGGGCCGACAATGTGAACGATCCCCTGCCGCACGTCGCTGACCGGGTAATAATGGATGCCGAAATCCTTGGCGTTCTTGTCGAGCGCGGCCACCTGGATGCGGCTGTCCTCCGGCATGGCTTCGGGATTGTCGCGGCCCTCGGTGGTCGGCACGTTGTGGTCCGGCACGGCAATTGTCTTGTCCGGCGCACGCACCTTTCGGTTCGCCATACGCAGCCCTTCAAAGGCCTGCGGACTGGTCACTTCGTGTACCAGGTGCCGGTCGATATAAAGCAGGCTGGTGCCATCCTCGGCCTCATGTGCCAGGTGGGCATCCCAGATCTTGTCATAGAGTGTCTTGGGGGACATTGGTCCTCTCCCGTCGTGTCAGTGAAATCTCAAAATGGCAGGTATCGGCACCGCCCTATAGGCGCGCCAGAACCGTGCAGGCCGCACCGAAAAAACGCCAGGGCAGGCGCGCACGATCGTCTATGTCGAAAATCCGTATCATGAATGTCAGATACAACCCCGCTCCGAGTCTATCAAGGGCACAACGAAACAGTGGTCCGAACCGTCCCTTCTTCTGGCCGTAAATTTCCCGGGGATTCGGTTGAAGCCGCGCTTCAACCCTGGGGGCTGGCCCCAATTCACCAAACCTGCGCGGCGCAGCCGCTCCTTCCGATCGCGCCTCAGTCCGGGGCCAGCATGTACCCTTCGCCGCGCACCGTCTGCAAATAGCGCGGCTGTTTCGGGTCGGCCTCGATCTTGCGCCGCAACCGGGTGATCTGAACATCCACCGCGCGTTCCTGCGCCTGCCCCTTGTCGCGCCCCAGATCCTCGACCAGCTTGGTGCGGCTGACCGGCTCGCGCAGGTTCTCGGCGAAGATGCGCATCAGCTGAACCTCGGTTGCGGTCAGCCGGACAAGGTCTTCTCCGCGCATCAGTTCCGACCGTTCGATATCGAATCGCACCGGTCCCATGCTCAGCACCTTCGGTGCGGTATGCTCCGGCAGGGGTTCAGGCATCCGGCGCAAGATCGCGTTGATCCGCAACAGCAATTCCTTGGGCTCGAACGGCTTGGCAAGATAGTCGTCCGCTCCGGCCTCCAGCCCCGCGATGCGCTCGTCGGTCTCGCCCTTGGCGGTCAGCAAAAGGATGGGAGTCTCTATCGTCTCACGCAGCGCCCGCGTCAGCGTCACGCCATCTTCGCCCGGCATCATCACGTCCATCACGATCAGGTCGAATTCAAGCCCCGACAACACGCGGCGCGCATGGCTTGCGTCCCGCGCGACCGAGACCAGAAACCCATTGCGCGCAAGGAACTTGCGCAGAAGATCGCGGATGCGCTCGTCGTCATCGACGATCAGCAGATGCGGCGCCGGATCGTTCATGTATCTGCCTCCCGGATCGCATGGTACTTCCGCCGCATATCCGGGTCCATCATTGCTTCCAGCACCTGCCGGAATCCCGCCACGGCCTCGGGGCCCGCCTTGCGATAGGCCGCCCGCATCCGGGCCCTTTGCGCATCGGACAAGGTCTGTTCCAGTCCGCGCCCCTTGTCCGTGAGGGTCAGGTGCCGTTCCCGCCGGTCCGTCTTGCCTTGCTGGCTTTCGACAAGTCCATCCTCGATCAACGTCCGCAGCACCCGGTTCAAGGATTGCTTCGTGACGCCCAGTATCCCCAAAAGGTTGTTCACGGTCGTGCCGGGACGACGCGCGATGAAGTGCAGCGCGCGGTGATGTGCTCGGCCATAGGCCATCGTGGCAAGAATACGGTCCGGGTCGGCGGTGAACCCGCGATAGGCAAAGAACATTGCCTCGATCCCCTGGCGCAGCTGTTCATCCGTCAGAAACAGCAGGTTTTCGCCGCTATGCACCTCGGCCATGTTCGTCCTCCCGTCGCCTTGGCTGCCAAGATACGTCAGCCTTGTTGACATTCCAAGATCAAACTGGTAGCGAATCGCAGTTTATGCGCAATTTTATGTCCACTTCGGACGTTTCTAGCGCAACAAATGAAAAGAGTCTGGGCTGAGGAGGCGAAAATGGCAGCGTATGACGATCGCGACGGCAAGATCTGGATGGATGGCAAACTGGTCGAATGGCGGGACGCGAATGTGCATATCCTGACCCACGGCCTGCACTATGCCAGTTCCGTGTTCGAAGGCGAGCGGTGCTACAACGGCAAGATCTTTGAGAGCCGCAAGCACTCGGAACGTCTGCATTATTCTGCCGGGCAACTGGATTTCGAGATCCCCTATACAGTGGACGAGATCGAAGCCGCCAAAATGGAAGTACTGCAAGCCAACGGGTTCGAGAACGCCTATGTCCGCGCGGTCGCGTGGCGCGGCGCGGGCGAGGATATGGGCGTCGCATCGGCTCGTAATCCCGTTCGCCTGGCCATCGCCGCCTGGGAATGGGGCGCCTATTACGGTGACGCCAAGATGAAGGGTGCCAAGCTCGATATCTCCAAGTGGAAGCGGCCCAGCCCCGAAACTATCCCCAGCCACGCCAAGGCGGCCGGTCTTTACATGATCTGCACCCTTTCGAAACACGCCGCCGAGGCGAAGGGCTGTTCGGACGCCATGATGTTCGATTATCGCGGCTACGTGGCCGAGGCGACGGGCGCCAACATGTTCTTCGTCAAGGACGGCGAGGTGCATACGCCCGATCCCGATTGCTTTTTGAACGGGATCACGCGCCAGACGGTCATCGGGATGCTGAAGGACCGCCAGGTCAAGGTGCACGAGCGGCACATCATGCCCGAGGAACTGGAAGGTTTCGAGCAATGCTGGCTGACCGGCACCGCCGCCGAGGTCACGCCCGTGGGCCAGATCGGTGATTACAATTTCGAGGTCGGCGCGCTGACTCGCGACATCGCGGAAAGCTACGAAAAACTGGTGCGCGCTTAGGTCTTGGCCTTCGCGTCGCAGACGACCGCATGAGCGTACGCACCGCAATTTCGGCCGCAGGCCTGGCTGACGGTGCGACGCTGTCGTTTCACCATCACCTGCGGAACGGCGACGACCTGATGCGCGAGGTCCTGCAGATCTGCGCCGAAGAGGGCCTGCGCAACCTGCACATCGCGCCCTCTTCGCTCTTTCCCTGCCATGCGGCACTGATCCCTTTCGTGAAAGACGGCACCGTTACACGGATCACCACATCCTACATGAACGGGCCTCTCGCCGAGGCGGTACAGCGCGGCCTTCTGCTTCATCCGGTCCGTCTGCAAACCCATGGCGGGCGGGCTGAGGCCATTGCCTCAGGCCGACTGAAAATCGACGCGGCGTTCATCGCCACTCCGGCGGTGGACGCCAAACGCAACCTCGGCGGCGCCGCCGGCCCGAACGCGTGCGGCCCGCTGGGATACGCCATGGTCGATGCCGCCCATGCCCGCTTTGTCACGGCGGTCACCGATCATTATGTCCATGACCTGCCACGGGTTTGCATCCCGGCCGAGCAGGTCGATCTCGTGGTCACCGTCGACAGCATTGGTGATGCGCAGCAGGTGGCGTCTGGTACGACCGCCCGTGCGCCGTCTGCCAAGGGTCAGGCCATCGCCGACCTGGCTGCCCGCCTCATTGCATGCAGCGGCCTTCTGAAAGATGGGTTCAGTTTCCAGACCGGCGCTGGCGCGACATCTCTTGCAGTCGCACGCAGCTTGGCGCCCGTCATGGCCGAACGCGGCGTGGTTGGCGCTTTCGCGGCGGGCGGCATCACCGGGCCACTGGTGCAAATGCTGCATTCCGGACTCTTCCGCCGTCTGCTTGACGTTCAGGCCTTCGACGGAGCCGCCGTGACCTCCTATGCCAATGACACCGCGCATCACGCGATGTCCGCGTGGGACTACGCGAGCCCTGCCAATCCCGACAGCGCGGCCTCCCGGCTTGACGTGATGATCCTCGGCGCGGCAGAGGTCGACATGAATTTCAACGTGAACGTGACCTGCACCAGCGACGGGCGCATCATCGGCGGATCGGGCGGCCATGCCGACACCGCTGCGGGCGCGAAGCTGGCCATCGTGACAACCCCGCTTTGCGCCGGCGGATTTCCCAAGCTGGTCGAACGCCTGACCTGTCTCACCACTCCGGGCAGTACCATCGGCGCCGTGGTTACGGAAGAAGGCATCGCCATTTCCTCTGCGGCCCCGGAACTGGCGCGGGCCGCGAAGAGCGCCGGGTTGCCGCTGTCATCGCTCGACGAGCTGCGCCACAAGGCCGAAGCGCAGGCCACGCAACGTGCAGCGCCGAAATTTGCGGACCGGGTTATTGCCGAATGCGAAGCGCCGGACGGCAAACTTATAGATCACGTGCGCGCGCTTGTACCTTGAGCAAAAGAAAAGCCGGGCAAGCAGGCCCGGCTTCTCCTAAAGTTATCGTCAGGTTCAGCCCGGACTCAGCCCGCGCAGACGCTCGGACCGGCGGCGCAACAGCTCCACCGTCGTCAGCAGCAGGATCGAGATCGTCACGAGGATCGTCGCCGCCGCAAGAATGGTGGGCGAGATCTGTTCGCGCAGGCCGGTAAACATCTGCCACGGCAGCGTCTGCTGCTGCGCCGAGCCGACGAACAGCACCACGACCACCTCGTCAAAGGACGTGATGAAGGCAAAGAGCCCGCCAGAGATCACCCCCGGCAATATCAGCGGCATTTGAACCCTGAAGAACGTCGTCACCGGGTTCGCGCCCATGTTGGCCGAGGCCCGTGTCAGCGAGCGGTCAAAGCCAACAAGTGTTGCCGTCACCGTGATGATTACGAACGGCACGCCCAGTGCCGCGTGCGCCAGGATAACCTTCACATAGCCCACGAACGCTTGGTCGAGGTTAAGATTCGCCTCCAGCCAGTTGCCCAGCGGCGCGTAGAAAAAGAACATGCCGGTGGCCGAGATGATCAGCGGCACGATCATCGGCGAGATCAGGATTGCCATGATCGCCTGTCGCCCGGGAACGTGGCTTTGGGAAAGGCCGATGGCAGCCAGTGTGCCGAGGCTTACCGAAATGAACGTGGCGAAAGGCGCGATGATCAGCGAGTTTTTCAGCGGCGTCATCCACTCGTCGGTCCCCAGGAAGTCGCGGTAGTGCTTCAGCGAATAGCCCTGGGCCTGGAAATTCAACATCTCGGGCGTGAAGGTAAAGAAGTTCTCGGCATTGAAGCTGAGCCACATCACGGGGATTAGCGGCGCTATCAGGAAGAAGAACACGAAGCCACAGATGAAAAGGAACGTGTTGTGCCACAGTACCTGTCCTGGTGTGTAATAGATCGGTACGTTCTTGCGGTAATCGCCGGTGTCGAGCCAGTAGGCGAACCAACTGAGCACCGCGCCGATGATGACACCGGAAATCGCCGCGCCAAGACCGCCGGCAAGAAAGCCCGCGACAGCGAAAGCTGCGATTATACCCCAACGGGTTTGAGTGCGCTGGCCCGACATCTGATGCGCCAGCGCCGCGATACCCGCCCCGATCACCGCGCCGACCAGCGCGCCAAGCCACGGCTGGCCGTAAACATTACCCGCGACAAAGCCGAACATGGCGCCCAGAACTGCCGTCAGCGGCAAGGTGAACCCGGTCAGCGGCGGGCGCGGAATGGTGACTGTGTAGCCATCGTCTTGATCGGTCATGACCTAGCCCCCCAACTTGACGTTATCGATGCCCACGATCCTGTCGTAGCACCAGTAGAGCACCAGCACGACGACCAGCAGGATCGTTCCCAGCGCGGCCGCCAGACCCCAGTTCAGCGAGCTGGAAATGTGGTAAGCGATCCGGTTCGAGATGAAGACACCGTCGGTTCCGCCCACGATCTCGGGCGTGATGTAGTACCCGATCGACAGGATGAACACGAGGATCGAGCCCGCGCCAATGCCCGGCACCGATTGCGGGAAATAGACTCTCCAGAAAGCGGTCACGTTCGTCGCGCCTAGCGATTTCGCCGCCCGAAGGTAGGACGGCGGGATTGTCTTCATCACCGAGTAGAGCGGCAGGATCATGAACGGCAACAGGATATGCGTCATGGCGATGATCGTGCCCGTCGCGTTGTTCATCAAGATTAATCGGTTCGCGTCATCCACGAAGCCCAGCCAGACGAGGATCTCGTTGATCACGCCCTGTTGCTGCAACAGCACCTTCCACGCGGAGGTCCGTACCAGCAGTGAGGTCCAGAAGGGCAGCAGAACAAGGATCATCAGCACGTTCGCCGTGCGCAGCGGCAAATTGGCGAGGATCCACGCCACCGGATAGCCCAGCAGGATACAGCTGCCGGTGATGACCAGCGACATGTAAAGCGTGCGCATGAACAGCTTGATGTAGATCTGCTGGTTCTCGGGCCGTGCCTCGACCCCGTCGAAGCCCAGCTGGTAGTCTGCGGCGTTCAGGAAGTAGCCCGATGTGTAGGGCGACTTGTACACGTTGATCGTTTTCCAAGTCTGCGGGTTGCCCCAGCCCTCATCGATCTCGAGGAACGATTCCTTGAAATTCTGTTGCGGCTGATCGGCCAGCATCTCCTGCGCCGCGCGAAGTTCCTCGGCGCCAAAGCCATTGTAGGAGGACACGTCGGCACCGGCCTGCAGTTCTTCGATCAGGGCAATCTTCACAGATTCCCATGGCTCTTCCTCGGCCACCACGTCTTCTTCGGCGATGGCCGTAAAAACCGCGAAGCTGGCGTATTCGTAGGCCGTTCGCGGGAGAAGCGCGGAAATTTCCGCGCCGGGCAGGAAGCCGGTGCCGCCTGTGAACGCGTCGCCCGTCAGGGCTCGCAACCGGGCACGGGCACGGTCCAGCACGTCCTGGTCGGTGTTCTCGGCATTCTCACCGCCGCGCATCAGGTCGAACCAGAACGCCTCATTATCCCAAGTGTCCTCGGCCAGATCCTCGAGCGCGTCGATCTGGTCTTCGCCAATCTCATCAAGGTCGCGCCCGACGGAGCGGAACTGCGAGGACAGGCCGGTTTGTTCGTAGTTCAGGCGCGTGCCCAGCTTGGTGTGTTCCTTCGCCTCGGAGGCGAGGAACAGGTCATAATAAAGCGCCTCGTAGACGGGCTCGTCCGGCAGGTCGCTTGCATTCGGATCCCACTCGGAAATCACGCTGACCGTCTGCGGCAGTGTGTCCGGTACAATCGTGTTGTCGACCGAACGCAACAGCATTGAAACGATGGGAACGATAAAGGTAACCAGAACGAAGATCAGAAGCGGGGCGATCAGCAGCAGCGCCCGCATCTTCTGTCGGCGCAAGGTGCGCGAAAGACTTTTCTTGAGCGGTGTGCCGTCTGCGGCCAGAACCGGGCCGCTGTCGTTGCTGTCCGCAATGCGTAGCCCATCATCTGGCGTGGGCGCCGCCTTGCCGGTCGTGGCGTCAGTCACATCGCTCATAAAGTCCCCGTCGGCAGATTGTTGATTTGTTTTTCTTATCGGTGTGGAAGGGCCGCGCGCGGCCCTTCCAGGTAGCTTCAAGCGGACCGCTTATTGCGCCAGCCACGCCTGGAATTTGGCGTCGATGTCATCGCGGTAGTCAGCCCAGAACTCGTAGTTGTAGAGGAACGTGTTCTCGGCGTTGTCCGGGTCGGTCGGCATGTGCGGAGCCATGTCGATGCCCAGTTCCGCGTGCTGACCCACCAGCGGTGCCGAGGAGGCACGGGCCGGACCGTACGAGATGTACTTGGCCTGGTCGGCCAGACGCTGTGTGTCGGTCGCGAACATGATGAAATCCTTGGCGCGGGCCAGGCGATCCTCGGGCAGGCCCTCGGGGATGATCCAGCCGTCCAGGTCAAAGACCTGCGCGTCCCACATCATGCCGATCGGCTGATCCTGCTCTTCGATCGCGGCAAAGAGACGACCGTTGTAGGTCGAGCCCATGAAGACTTCGCCATCGGCCAGAAGCTGCGGCGTGTCGGCACCGGCGGACCACCAGATCACGTCGTCCTTGATGGTTGCCAGCTTGTCCAACGCCTGTTGCTGACCTTCAGCGGTGGCCAGAACGTCGTAGACTTCTTCTTTCGGGACGCCGTCACACAGCAGCGCCCATTCGACGTTGTTGATCGGGCGCTTTTCAAGCGCGCGCTTGCCCGGATAGGTTTCCAGGTCGAACACGTCGCAGATGTCGTTCGGCGCTTCCACGCCTTCCGGCACCATGTCGGTGCGATAGCCGAAGGTGGTCGAATAGACGATCTGCGGGATGAAGCAGTCACCGACCAGCAGTTCACCGAAGTCTTCCTCGGCCGAGGTTCCGTCGGGTGCCGCGGCCAGGTCTTCTTCGGGGTCGATTTCCATCGCCAGGCCTTCGTCGCACAGGCGCAGCGCGTCAGCGGCCACGACGTCGACGACGTCCCAGGTGATGTTCCCGGCCTCGTCCATCGCGCGCAGCTTGGCCACGGCCTCGTTCGAGCTTTCGTCCCAGATCACTTCCAGGCCTTCGTTCATTTCCTGGTAGGGGTCGGTATACGCGTTCTTCTGGCTCGCCTGATAGGCGCCGCCCCAGGACACGACGGTCATCGAGTCGGCCATTTCCTGTGCGTGAGCCGACGCGGCTGCAACCGTCAGTGCGGTTGTGGCCATGAGTGTTTTCGTCAGTTTCATGTCATACTCCCAAAAGTACTCCCGTTTACCTTTCGGGCCCCATGTCACGGGAACAACATGCGGACCTCGTTCTATCCGGGCTAGCTCAGAGGCCCGCCCGAATGCCTTAAACTCCTAGTTCGCATCCAGTGCGCGGCAATCTTCGGGCAGCCAGCCGATCTCGATCGTCTCACCCGGCTTGAGCCGCGTCTGGTCCGGCGCGTTCCGCGACTTGATCACGAAATTGTCGTTGCCCGCCACGCTGAGACGCGTGCGGAAGATGTCACCCATATAGATGAATTCCAGCACTTCGGCCTTGATCGTATGAGTGCCTTCCTTGAGGCGCTTCTTGTCGAATTCGACACGTTCAGGCCGGATCGAGACGCGGGTACGTTCGCCTACTTCGCTGACGTTGACCGGCTTGCAATCGATGATTCCACCATCGTCCAGCTGCACCTGAGCGAGACCGCCCTGGATCTCCTTGACGGTGCCTTCCAGCGTGTTGTTCTCGCCGATGAACTGCGCGACGAAGCTGTTCTGCGGGCTTTCGTACAGCTCGTCCGGTGGCGCAAGCTGCTGGATGCGGCCATCGTCGAACACCGCGACGCGGTCCGACATTGTCAGTGCCTCGGTCTGGTCGTGGGTCACGTAGACCGTGGTGATGCCAAGATCATGCGCCAGATTGGTGATCTCGAACTGCATGTGCTCACGCAATTGCTTGTCGAGTGCGCCCAGTGGTTCGTCCATAAGCACCAGCTCGGGCTCGAACACCAGAGCGCGGGCCAGCGCGATCCGCTGTTGCTGACCGCCCGAAAGCTGGGCCGGACGTCGGCCACCGAAGTCGCCCATCTGCACCATGTCCAGCGCCCGCTTGACCTTGGCCTCGCGGTCGGACTTGCCGATCTTGCGCACTTCCAGCGGGAAAGACAGGTTCTCGGCCACGGTCATGTGAGGAAATAGGGCGTAGTTCTGGAACACCATGCCGATGCCACGCTTGTGCGGCGGGATATCGTTGATGGAAACGCCATCAAGCAGAATGCGGCCGTGGGTGGCGGTTTCAAACCCCGCCAGCATCATCAGGCAGGTGGTCTTGCCCGACCCGGACGGCCCGAGCATGGTCAGGAACTCGCCCTTGGGCATGGAAAGGTTCAGATCCTTCACGACAAGCGTCTCGCCGTCGTAGCTTTTCTGAACGCGATCAAATGCGACGAACGCATCGCTCGCTTGCGCTTCGGTCAAGAGTGTCTCCCCATCGTTTTTGTCCGCGGTTTCCCCGCGCTTTGCTTGGAATAAAGCTAGTTTCCGCCGCTGATGCAAGCAGACTCATAAACTCATCCGGCTCGATATACGCTTGAAGGCAAATCGCCTGCATCTGCCCAGTAAAAAGTCACTTTTCCCGTGTTTCACGCTGTATCGCGTCGAACGACGCTCAAAAATTCATCGAAATCCGCGGCTTGTCGCGGTCTGGAACGCCCGGTTTCGCAGGGGTTCGACGCGTCATTCGGCCGATACAAAGGGCCGGAGCCGCACCCGCGCGCAAGATTACTTCGTCGGTCGGTCACAACGTTCTGAAGCGAATTTTTTGCGTGCAATCCCCTGAATTGGGATGCAGGCTCGACACGCTGCGGATGTTCCATCCCGCCCGACGATGATGAGGAGCACCATCACAATGAAAGACCTGCCCTTTACCCCTGTCGAGTACGACCGCCGCTTGAAACGGGCCCGTGCCGCGATGGAAGAGCGCGGCCTCGACGCCGTTTTCATCACCGATCCGTCCAACCAGAACTGGCTGACCGGCTATGACGGATGGTCCTTCTACGTGCACCAGGGGGCGATCCTGACGATGGACGGCCCGCCGCTTTGGTGGGGCCGGCACATGGACATGCTGGGGGGGCGCAGGACCTGTTGGATGGAGCACGATTTCATCCTTGGATATGGCGACCATTTCGTGCAGTCGACCGAACGCCATCCGATGCAGGATCTGGCGGAAGTGCTCAAGCGGTACGGGCTGGAAACCGCGACGATCGGCGTGGAAATGGAGAACTATTACTACTCCGCCAAGGCCCATGCCGTGCTGTGCGAGGAAATGCCGAAAGCCAAGATCGTCGACGCCACGACGCTTGTGAACTGGCAGCGGATCGTCAAATCCGAAGAGGAGCTGGTGTTGATCCGCAAGGCCGCCCGCATCTCGGAAAAGGTGATGCGCACCGCCATCGACATGGCGGAGCCCGGGCTGCGCAAGAACGACCTTGTGGCCAACATCCTGAAGACCGGGATCGAGGGCGTGGACGACGACTGGGGCGACTATCCGGCGATCATGCCACTGACCCCTTCGGGCCTTGATGCCACCGCCGCGCACCTGACGTGGAACGGCAATCCGATGCAGGCCGGCGAGGCGACTTTTTTCGAACTTTCAGGGTGTTACCGCCGTTATCATGCGCCGCTGTGCCGGACGGTTTTCCTTGGCGGCGAGCCGCCGCAGGACATTCGCGACGCCGAGAGAGCGCAGCTGGAAGGCATCGAGGCGGGGCTGGAAGCGGCGCGCCCCGGCAACCGCACCTGCGATATCGCGCAGGCCCTTCTGGATGTTCTGGCCAAGTACGAAATCAAGCGCGAAGGGCGCATGGGCTACCCTGTCGGCGTCAGCTATCCACCCGACTGGGGCGAGCGGACGGCGTCGATCAGGTTGGAGGATGACACGGTGCTGGAACCCGGCATGGTGTTCCACTTCATGCCGGCCCTCTGGATGGATACCTGGGGTCTGGAGACGACCGAGACGATCCTGATCAACGAGGACGGACCGGCGGAATGCCTGTGCAACATGCCCCGGCAGATGTTCGTCAAGGACTGACGCGAATCAGCCGGCGGGAACCACGGTAAACGCTGGCTGAGACGCCGAAATGGCACGTCGGTATCGCGTCGGTATCCGGGTGGTATGGCGACGGTGCCATGTTCGGCATCCTGGCGGGTTTGCAGAGCGTACGGCGCATCGAGCCGGCGTTTACGTTTACTGCCGTACCGTGATCCAATCGCGGCCCAGAAGCGGACCGATATCGGCCCGATCCGCATCCTTGAGCTCCAACGTCCTGAGCTTGGGCAGGTCAGCAATCGGGGTCAGGTCGCGCACCGGCGTCGCGCTTAGATCGAGGCGGGAGAGCTCGGGCAAGCCTGACAAGGGCACAAGGTCGCTCACCTGCGTTTCGCTGAGATAGAGCCTGTTCAGGGACTTCATGCCCGAAAGGGACGAGAGATCCGACACCGCCGTTCGATCCATGTCGAGGGTCGTAAGTTGGGTCATCCCGGCGAGCGGCTTGATATCGGTGACGGCGGCGCCGCCGAGGTAAAGCGAGCGCAGCTCGGTCAGATCCGACAGCGGCGACAGGTCGGACACCGGCATGTCCCGAAGCGACAGGGTGTTCAACCGCGTCAAGCCTGCCAGCGGCGACAGGTCAGCCACCTCCGTCTGTTCCACCACCAGTTTGACCAATGTCGACACGTCGGCGAGGGGCAACAGGTCGGTCACGGCGGTCTGGGAAATGTCCAGTTCCTGCAGCGCGGGATGCCCGGCGAGCGGGGACAGGTCCGAGATGTCGGTCGCGAAGATCTGCAAAACGCGAAGGTTGGGCATATCCGCGACGAAGGAAATAACGGAGATGTTGCTGGACCCGATGTTCAGCACGGTCAGATCGTTCAATTTCGACAAGGTGCTGAAATCGTTCACCTTCGCCCCGAAAAGGCTCAGGCGGGTCAGGTTCGGCAGGCCGGTCAGCAGGCTCAGATCATCAGCCTCGGCCCCCGTGCTCATGATCGTGCGGATCGAGGTATTGCCCTGAAACTCCGACAGCCAGCCGAATTGCGGGCCGCGCATCGAAACGATGCTCTCGGATTGGGACGTCACGCATTGCGATCCGAAACGGATACCCGGCAAGCCGTCCGCGTCACAAGGGATCGGGGGACCGTTCTGTTCGGCGACGGTGGTGCGGGCTTTTTCGAGGATGAATTCCGAGGTTCGTGGCGCCCGCGCTTTGACGACCGGGTCCTTCGCCATCTCCTCGATCTTGGCCAGCAGCTTTTCGTCATGGCTGGGTTCAGCCGTGGCCTTGGGGCCGATGGCCTGAGACCACGTCACGAGCCCCGCGCCCACGATAAGAATGACACCGAGGATCAGCCCGATAAATGCAATGTATTTAGACACTGTTCTGCCCCTGAAATGAAACTGCCACGCAATTGCTTTGCGCGGCAGTCTCTTTCTTCATTGGGACGAAAGATGGGCGTCCTTGGTCAATTTCAAAGGCGCGGCCTAGCTGGCCGCTTTCATCAGGCCTTCGTCTTTCAATTGCTTGTGCGCGAGGTCGAGGGCGATGTTTGCCCGTTCGACCAGCGTGTCGATCTCAGACTTGGTGATGACCAGCGGCGGCGAGATCACCATGCGGTCGCCCACGTGACGCATGATCAGGCCGTTGGAAAAGCAATGCTCGCGACAGATCAGGCCGGCGGTGCCGGCATCGGCGGCGAACTTGGCGCGGTTGGCCTTGTCGGGGCTGAGCGCGATGGAGCCCATCAGGCCGCAGATCGCGGCCTCGCCTACCAGCGGGTGATCGGCCAGGGTTTCCCATTTTTCCTTCAGGTAAGGCGCGGTTTCAGACCCGACGCGGGTGACGATGCCTTCCTCGTCGAGGATGCGCAGGTTTTCCAGCGCCACGGCGCAGGTCACCGGGTGGCCGGAATAGGTGTAGCCGTGGGCGAACTCGCAGCCGTTCAGCACCTCGGCCACCTCGTCGCTGACCAGTGAGCCGCCGACAGGGGCATAGCCCGAGCTGACACCCTTGGCGATGGTCATGACGTCGGGCTTGATGTCGAAGGTTTCCGAGCCGAACCAGTTGCCGGTGCGCCCGAAGCCGCAGATCACCTCGTCGGCGATCAACAGGATGTTGTACTTGCGGCAGATGCGCTGGATTTCGGGCCAGTAGGTTTCGGGCGGAACGATCACGCCGCCCGCGCCCTGCACCGGCTCGCCGATAAAGGCGGCGACCTTGTCTTCGCCCAGTTCGAGGATCTTTTCCTCGAGCTGGCGGGCGCGCTCAAGCCCGAATTCGGCTGGATCAGTGTCTTTTCCCTCGCCGTACCAGTAGGGCTGGTCGATGTGATGGATGTCGGGGATCGGCATGCCGCCCTGGGCGTGCATCGCGGCCATCCCGCCCAAGCTGGCACTGCCCATGGACGAGCCATGGTAGGCGTTCTTACGGCTGATGATGGCCTTTTTCTCGGGGTGGCCCTTCTGCTCCCAATAGGTGCGCACGAGGCGGATATTGGTGTCGTTCGCCTCGGACCCCGAGGAGGCGAAAAAGACGTGATTCAGGTCGTGCGGCGTCAGCTGCGCCAGCTTGTCGGCCAGCGCGATGGCGGGCACGTGGGTCGTCTGGAAGAAGGTGTTGTAATAGGGCAGTTCCTTCATCTGGCGGGCGGCGGCCTCGGCCAGTTCCTCGCGGCCATAGCCGATATTGACGCACCACAGGCCCGCCATGGCGTCGAGATAATCATGCCCTTCGCTGTCGGTCAGGGTCACGCCCCTGGCGCGGGTGATGACACGCGCGCCCTTCTTGTTGAGCGCGTCGCCATGGGTGAAGGGGTGCAGGTGATGCGCGGCATCCAGCGCCTGAAGCTCGGCGGTGGGCATATGATTGGTGATGGCGGTCATGGCGGTACCTTTCATGATCGGGGGACCGGACAGGGCGGGCCGGTCCGTTTGCGCCAGAATATGATCAAATTATTCTGAGTCAATCGAATCACGTCAAACCGGCGGACTGCTCCAGCGAAACGCGGACCTGCTCCATTCCCTGGATCACGTCCTCGCGGATGGCGCGGGCCGCGGCTTCGGCATCGCGGGCGTGCATGGCGTCCAGCATGTCCTTGTGCTTGTCCGGCAGGTTCTGGGTGCCCATGCGCCCGCAGACGACCCGCAGGGACGGGCCGAACCGCAGCCACAACCCATCGGCCAGATCGGCGAGTATGGGGGCGTCCGCGATGGTGTAGATATGCGCGTGAAAGGCGTAGTTCAGCTCGAGATAGGACCGCAGGTCGCCGCCGTCGATGGCCGCATCGAGGTCACTGTCGAGCGCGGTCAGGTGGTCGAGGTCTTCCAGTCCCGCACGCTCGGTCGCCCTTAAAGTAAGGTGCGGATCGAGCCATTGGCGGGCCAGGATCAGCTCGGAGATATTGTCGGCGGTCAGGGTCGGGACCACCACGCGGCGGTTGCCGCGAAACTCCAGCGCGCCCTCGGCGGTCAGCCGGCGGATCGCCTCGCGCACCGGGGTCATGCCGGCGCCAAGGCGGTCGGTCAGGCCCTGTATCGTCACCGCCTGCCCTGGCGCCAGGTCGCCGAACAGCACCAGCGCGCGCAATTCGCGATAGATCAGCTCATGCGCCGGAACGCGCGTCTCCGGCGCGCCATCGGTGCCGAATTTCTGGGCGTGTCTGGTCATTCGATCTGCTTTCCGTCGCGGCGATCCATGCAATCGCCTTGCGAGTTTAGCGGCTGCGTGAAAGCATTACCATATTGCCATGTCCGGTTTTGTTTGATCAAATCCCGGGCCAAGGCGCAACAAGCGCCTAACCAAGGGGAGATACCGAATGACACAGAAGTTTCTGACCATGACCGCCGTTCTGGCGCTGGGCGCGACGAGCGCCATGGCGCAGGAAGTGCGCGTCTACAACTGGTCCGACTATATCGACGAAGACCTGCTGACCCAGTTCGAGGAAGAGACCGGGCTGGAGCTGGTCTATGACGTGTTCGACAGCAACGAAGTGCTGGAAACCAAGATGCTGGCCGGTGGCTCGGGCTATGACGTGGTGGTGCCCACGGGCAGCTTCCTGCTGCGCCAGATCCAGGCCGGCGCGTTCCAGAAGCTGGATTATGACCAGCTGCCCAACTCGGACAACCTGTGGGACGTGATCAAGGACCGCCTGACGGGCTATGATTCCGACATTCCGATCAGCGAATACGCGATCAACTACATGTGGGGCACGACGGGCATCGGTGTGAACACCGGCAAGGTGCAGGAAGTCCTGGGCGAGGATGCGCCGATCGACAGCCTGTCGCTGATCTTCGAGCCCGAGAACATGGAAAAGCTGGCCGAATGCGGCGTGCATTTCCTTGATGCTCCGGACGAGGTTATCCCGGCGGCGTTGACCTATCTTGGCCTCGACCCGAACAGCCATGACGAGGACGAGCTTGAACAGGCCGGCGAACTGCTGATGTCCGTGAGACCCCATGTTCAGAAGTTCCACAGCAGCGAGTACATCAACGGGCTGGCCAATGGCGATATCTGCGTGGCGATCGGCTGGTCCGGGGACGTGCTGCAGGCGCGGGACCGTGCCGCCGAGGCGGATAACGGTGTCGAGATCGCCTATAACGCGCCGAGCGAAGGCGCGGTGATGTGGTTCGACATGATGGCGATCCCCGCCGACGCGCCGAACCCGGAGGGTGCGCACAAGTTCCTGAACTTCATCATGGATGCCGAGAACATGGCGGCGGCCTCGAACTATGTCTACTACGCCAATGGCAACAAGGCGTCGCAGGAGTATCTGGAGGAAGACGTGATCAACGATCCGGCAATCTATCCGTCGGAGGCCGCTCTTGAGAACACCTATATCAAGAAGCCCTATCCAGCGAAGGTGCAAAGGACGGTGACCCGTCTCTGGACCAAGATCAAGTCCGGCACGTAAGACACCAGACGTCAGGACCCGCGCAGCACGGTTGCGCGGGTTCATTCCTTCAAGGGGACAGCAATGCCGGAATGCAAGTTCGCGCCGTGGAACGATCCGAATGAAAAGCCGCTGATCCAGTTCAAGAACGTGACCAAGCGGTTCGGCACGTTCACCGCCATCGACGACCAGTCGTTCGACATCTACGCGCAGGAATTCTTTGCCCTGCTGGGCCCGTCGGGCTGTGGCAAGACGACGATGATGCGGATGCTGGCGGGGTTCGAGACGCCGACCGAGGGCACGATCCTGCTGGGCGGGCGCGACATCGCGCCGATCCCGCCGAACAAGCGGGAAGTGAACATGATGTTCCAGTCCTACGCGCTGTTTCCGCACCTGTCGGTGCGCGACAACATCGCGTTTGGCCTGAAGCGCGACAAGTTGCCCGCCGACAAGATCGCGGCGCGGGTGGACGAGATGCTGAAGCTGACCCGGCTGGAGAAGTTCGCGGGCCGCAAGCCGCACCAGATTTCCGGCGGGCAACGGCAGCGCGTGGCGCTGGCGCGCAGCCTGGCAAAGGGGCCGAAGCTGCTTTTGCTCGATGAACCGCTGGGGGCGCTGGATGCCAAGCTGCGGCAGGACACGCAGTTCGAGCTGATGGATATCCAGGAAAAGACCGGCACGACGTTCGTGATCGTCACCCACGACCAGGAAGAGGCGATGACCGTGGCCAGCCGCGTCGCGGTGATGGATGACGGTCGGATCGTGCAGATCGCCACGCCGGACGAGATTTACGAGGCGCCGATTTCGGCCTATGTGGCGGATTTCATCGGCGACGTGACGCTGTTTTCCGGCACGGCGATGAATCGGACGCCGGGGGCGAAGCCTGCGGCTGCCGACGCGTCCGAGACCGAGGCCGAACCTGCACCGCAAGAGGCCGAAACGCCTGAAACAGAGACTGTCGAGACGCCCGAGGCGGTGACCGAGATCGGCGTACCGGCAGAGCCGGAGGCGCCTGTCGCGTCCGATGACCCCGCGCCCGCCGAGCCGAAAGCGGCAAAGGCGACACCTGGGCAAGGGCCGCAACCCAACAATTTGGGTCTCTGGCTGCATGACAAGGTCTGGGCCAGGGTCTTTGGGCCACGCACCGATATCGTGCGGCAACTGCCGCCGCCAAGCGACGCGGAACGCACGGCGAAGCGTGAAGAACCAGAGACTGTTCCCGCCGAATCCAACGATATTCCGGAAGGCGGTATCACCATCGACTGGGCCGAGGGGCAGCCACCTCTGATCGCGCTGGATGCGCCGGATCTGGAGGATGGCACGGAAGTGAAGCTGGCGCTGCGCCCCGAGAAGGTCGGCATTTCCAAGACCAGGCCCGACGCGGTCAATGCGCTGAAGGGCAAGGTGATCGACATCGCCTATCTCGGCAATCTGTCGACCTATCACGTCGAGTTGGAAAACGGCACGATGATCAAGGCGCAGCTGGCCAACACCCGCCGCATCTCGCGCCGGGACATCACCTGGGAAGACGAGGTCTGGGTCAGCTGGACCGGCACGGCGGGCGTGGTGTTGACGTCATGAGGCGCGTGGCCCTCATCATCGTGCCCTACCTGTGGCTTCTGGCGCTGTTCCTGGTGCCGTTTGCCATCGTGCTGAAGATCAGCCTTTCGGGTATCGAGCTGTCGATCCCGCCCTACACGCCGCAGCTGGACCTGTCCGAAGGGTGGGAGGGCGTGAAGGCGTTCTTCGCCGCGCTCGATTTCGAAAATTTCGTGTTCCTGACAGAGGACGACCTATACTGGAAATCCTACCTGTCCTCGCTGCAGATCGCGGTGATCTCGACCATCCTGACGCTGCTGGTGGGCTACCCGATCGCCTATGCCATGGCGCGCGCGCCGAACCACTGGCGGCCGACGCTGCTGATGCTGGTGATCCTGCCGTTCTGGACCAGCTTTCTGATCCGGGTCTATTCGTGGATGGGCATCCTGTCGACCGAGGGGTATCTGAACCAGCTTCTGCTGGGTTTGGGTCTGATTTCGGAACCTCTGATGATTCTGAACACCAATGTCGCGGTCTATATCGGGATCATCTATACCTATCTGCCGTTCATGATCCTGCCGATCTATTCGACGCTGGAGCGAATGGATGACAGCCTGTTGGAAGCGGCCGAAGACCTTGGGTGTTCGCGGCTGACGGCCTTCTGGCTGGTGACGCTGCCACTGTCGAAGAACGGGATCATCGCGGGGTGCTTCCTTGTCTTCATCCCGGTGATGGGCGAATTCGTGATCCCGTCGCTGCTGGGCGGGTCGCAGACTCTGATGATCGGCAAGGTGCTGTTCGAGGAATTCTTCAACAACCGCGACTGGCCGGTGGCGAGCGCGGTGGCGGTGATCCTGCTGTTGATCCTGATCATTCCCATCGTGCTGTTCCAGCGCAACGAGCAGAAGCAACGGGAGGCGGAAGGATGAGGGGCCGCAAAACTCTTGAGAAGAGTTTTGCCAAAAGCTTTCTCAAAGCTTTTGGCGCTCCGGCGTGGAGGGCTGTGCGATGAGACGCCTGTCATGGTTCAACACGACGTCCCTGACGCTGGGCTTTGCGTTCCTGTACCTGCCGATGGTCATTCTGGTGATCTACAGCTTCAACGCGTCGCAGCTTGTGACTGTCTGGGCGGGATTCTCGACCAGGTGGTATGGCGAGCTGTTGCAGAACGAGGCGTTCCTCGATGCGGCCTGGGTCACGTTGCAGGTGGCGGTCGTCAGCTCCACCATCGCGACGGTGCTGGGCACGATGGCGGCCTATGTGCTGGTGCGGGCCGGGCGATTCTGGGGCCGGACGCTGTTTTCGGGCATGATCTATGCGCCGCTGGTGATGCCCGAGGTGATCACGGGCTTGTCGCTCTTGCTGCTCTTCATCGGGATCGGGCTGGACCGGGGGGTGCTGACGATCATCCTGGCGCACACGACCTTTTCGATGTGCTTCGTGTCGGTCGTGGTATCCTCGCGGCTGATCAGTTTCGACAGGTCGCTGGAAGAGGCGGCGCTGGACCTGGGCTGTTCCCCGTTCCAAGCGTTTCGGCTGGTCACCCTGCCGATCATTGCGCCGGCGGTGATTTCCGGCTGGTTGCTGGCCTTTACGCTGTCGCTGGACGATCTTGTGATCGCCAGCTTTACCGCCGGGCCGTCGGCCACGACGCTGCCGATCAAGATCTGGTCATCGATTAGACTGGGCGTCAGCCCCGAGATCAATGCGCTGTCGACGATCCTGATCGCGATCGTGGCGGTGGGGGTCATCGGCGCGTCGCTGATTTCCAAGCGCCAGCTGTTGCGGCAGGACGCCGATGAAAAGGCCGCGGTGCGGGCCGAGGCGTGAGCATGCTCAAACGAATCTGGGAAGACGGCGCTTACGGCGCCGCGCCGGTGGCCGATTGCTGGTGGGCCGATACCGTGCAGCCGGGCGATTGGCCGGCGTTGCAGGGCGACACGACGACCGAGGTCGCGGTCATCGGCGCAGGGTTCACCGGGCTGAACGCGGCGCTGGCGCTGGCCGAGTCGGGCGTCGGCGTGACCGTGCTGGAGGCGCAGCATCCGTTCTGGGGCGCGTCGGGGCGCAATGGCGGGTTCTGTTGTCTGGGCGGGGCCAAGGCCAGTCACGACACCATGAAGGCGAAGTTCGGCGAGGCCGGGGCGCGTGGATTTGCGCAGGCGGAACTGGCGGCGGTGGCGCATGTGGGCGGCCTGATTGACCGGCTGGGGCTGGATGTCGACCGCCATTCGGAAGGCGAGACGCAGCTGGCGCACCGCCCACGCGATTTCGACGCGATGCGCGAGGATGTCGAGGCGACGCGGGCTCTTTATGGTGTCACGCCGACCATTACCCCGCCAGACGAGCTGGCGCAGGTGGGGCTTCGGGGGCCGTTTCATGGCGCGTCGACCATGCCGATCGGCTTTGCCCTCAACCCGCGGAAATACGCGCTTGGCCTGTGCCAGGCGGCCGAGGCGGCGGGGGCCGTGGTGCATGGGCACAGCCCGGTCACCCGGATCGAGAGTTTGGCCGATGGGCGCTATCGGCTGCACACCGATAAAGGCTCTGTTACAGCCGAAAAATTCATTATCGCCACGAACGGCTATAGCTCGGACAACCTGCCCGACTGGATGGGCGGGCGGTACCTGCCGACACAATCGAGCGTGATCGTCACGCGGCCCATGAGCGATGACGAGCTGGCCGCGCAGGGCTGGACCAGCCGGCAGATGTGCTACGATTCACGGCACCTGCTGCACTATTTCCGCCTGATGCCGGACAACCGGATGCTGATGGGGATGCGCGGCGGGCTGCGGCATTCGCCCGGCACCGAGGCGCAGATCAGGGCGATGATCCGCGCCGATTTCGAAAAGATGTTTCCCGCCTGGACGCATGTGGAAACGCCACATTATTGGTCCGGCTTCGTGTGCTTGTCGCGCGACCTGATGCCTTATGCAGGGCCGATTCCCGAGATGCCGGGCGGGTTCGCGGCGTTCGCCTATCACGGGAACGGGGTGTCGATGGGCAGTTACGCCGGGCGTCTGTTGGCAGATCTGGTTCGTGGCCAGACGCCCGAGACGCCCTATCCCGCACCGTTGCGACATACGCCGCGCAAGTTCCCGCTGGGCCGGTTTCGCCGGATGCTGATGCGGCCGGCCTACCTGCATTACGCTTGGCTCGATCGCTAGCCCTGCGGGGTCTTTGCCGCCTTGGCCTTTCCGCGTTGAAGGCCAAGCTGACGTTCGCGCAGGATAATGATGATCCCGGCCAGCACGATCAGCGCGGCGCCGATCAGCATTTGCGATGTCGGCACCTCGTCGAAGATGAAGTACCCGATGGCGATGGCGAACAGCATCGAGGCGTAGTCGAAGGGCGCGATGACGCTGGCATCGGCAAAGCGGTAGGCGGAGGTCAGGAAGATCTGGGCGAGCCCGCCGAAGAGACCGGCGAGCACGAGATAAACAGTCTCCGTTCCGCCCGGAATGACCCATCCGAAGGGCAGGGTCAGCAACGACAGCAGCGTCGAGGTAAGCGAGAAATAAAACACGATCGCACTGGTCTGTTCGGTCTGGACCAGCTTGCGAATGTAGATCTGCGCCAGCGCGGCACAGACCGCGCCCAGAAGGACCAGCACCGCGCCGACCGCCTGCGCGGTTTCCACCGTCGGCCCGCCCAGCGTGGTCAGGCGCGGCGTCAGCACCACCAGAACGCCGACGAGGCCCAACGCCACGGCGGCAAGTCGAAAGACGCCGACCTTTTCATCGAGAAACATCGCCGCGAAGACCACCACCAGCAGCGGGGCGGCATAGCTGAGCGCCGTGACTTCGGGCAGGGGCAACAGGCCGAGACCGGCAAACGTCAGGCCCATTGCCGTGGTGCCGACGAAGCCGCGCCAGAAATGGCCCATGCGCGACGCCACTTTCAGGCCCGTGGACATTTCCCCGCGGATCGCGAGCCAGGCGAGGATCACCGGGATTGCGAAGAACGAGCGGAAGAAAACCGCCTGTCCTGGTGGAACAGTGTCTGATGCGGCCTTGATCAGGGCCGACATGACGATGAACAGCGTCACCGCGACAAGCTTGAGGGCAATACCCTTGAGAGGTTTCATGGAGCGTCTCCGTCCCATTGACCTGACCGAAAGTAGTGGCAAAATCAATCTACAAGCGTGCAAGGCCGCTATGACGCGAATGATCCAGGCTGGGCCACGGCACGTAATGCTCTATCATTACGGAGTATGATGATGCGCTTTCTTCTCGGCCTCGTGGCCGCTGTTTTCGCCCTTCCCGCGCTTGCGCTGGACCTGCAATCCACCTTCACCAATATTGACGGCGGCACGCACCGATTGTCGCATTGGCAAGGTCAGCCGGTGCTGGTGGTGAACACCGCGTCGATGTGCGGGTTCACCGGGCAATATTCGGATTTGCAGGCGCTTTACGACACCTACCGCGACCGGGGACTGGTGGTGCTGGCCGTGCCGTCGGACGATTTCAACCAAGAGTTGGCGAGCGAGGACGAGGTCAAGGATTTCTGCGAGGTGAACTATGACCTGACCTTGCCGATGACCGGCATCACCAAGGTACGGGGCGCGGACGCGCATCCTTTCTATCGCTCGGTCGCACAGGAAGCCGGGTTCACGCCGCGCTGGAACTTCAACAAGATCCTGCTGAGCCCCGAGGGCAAGGTCGTGGGCACCTACGGTTCGCCCGTCAAGCCGATGTCGTCCACGATCACCGGCGAGATCGAGAAGATGCTGGCCCGGACGGGCGGCTGATCGGCGTGGTCGCGTCGGCCTCCTTGCTGGGGGCGATGCTGTACAGCTTGCGATATGCCCGCGAGAAATGCGTGGGGCTTGTGAAACCGCAGAGAACGCTGATGTCGGTGATGCTCATCTCGGTCTGACGCAGCAGATTTCGAGCCTTTTCCAGCCGAATTTCGAGGTAATAGCGGCTGGGCGAGATATTGAGGAAGGCCATGAAAAGTCGCTCCAACTGCCGCACCGAGACGCCGACCATCGCCGCCAGTTCACTGAGCTTCAGTGGGTCTTCGATATTGCCGCGCATGATCTCGATCGCCTGCGTCAGACGGCGGTTGCCACGCCCGACGCGGGCGGGCAGCGACAGGCGCTGCGACTGGCTGTGGTCGCGCGGCGCGGTATAGACCATCTGCTCGGCCACGTATTCCACCAGTTTGGGCCCGTAATCCTCGCCGATGAGGTGCAGCATGAGGTCCATCGAGGAGGCACCACCGGCACAGGAAAACACGCGGCCGTCCACCGAATAGATCGTGTCCTGCACGGTGACCTGCGGCAGCGCCTCGGTCAGGGCATCGACATATTCCCAATGGGTGCTGACCCGCCGCCCCGCGATCAGCCCCGCCAGCGCGAGGGTATAGGCGCCGCTGCTGAGCGAGCCGAAACTGATACCCTTGCGCGTCTCGCGGCGCAGCCAGGCAAGTACGTCCTTGGTGCTGCCCGCCGCAGCCGCATGTCCGGCACAGACCACCAGCGTATCGTCGCGGCGCAACTCCTCCAGCGCGCCGTCGACGGCCACGGTGACACCATTCCAGGCCCGCGCGACGGCGCCATCGGCACTGAGAAGGCGCCATTCATAGTAGTCGCGGGTGCTGGATTGCCGGTTCGCGAGACTGAGGGTTTCCAGCGCACAGGTGAAGCCCAGCATGGAAAAGCCGGGGATCAGCAGGAAGACATACCGTTTCGGCGGTTGGGTGCTGTCGCGCATCGAGAGGTCCCTGGCTGTGGGTCACGAAAGGCTCCCCGGCGGGAGGCATGATCGTGTACTCTTCATCCTGACCGGCCCTGCCCGTCGCGTTTGATTTCGGCACGAAGATGTCCGCAGGCGACATGACTCGACCCGATCCGCCAAATTCGGCCTGCACCGGTGCATCGCCTCAGGACACGCCCCAGTCCATCACCACCTTGCCGGAATTGCCCGAGATCATCGCGGCGAAGCCCTCCTCGAACGCGTCGATGCCGAT
Organism: Roseovarius sp. SK2; assembly: GCF_028807495.1. NCBI lineage: Bacteria > Pseudomonadati > Pseudomonadota > Alphaproteobacteria > Rhodobacterales > Roseobacteraceae > Roseovarius > Roseovarius sp. SK2. The sequence continues at coordinate 44,990 of NZ_JARAMK010000007.1, read as the reverse complement.
CCGGTGCGTAATCAGGCCGGACACGTCCAGCCCCGACTGCACCAGCGCGATCATCTTGTACCACGTCTCGTACATTTCGCGGCCGTAGATACCCTTGATATGCAGCATCTTGAAAATGACGGTGTTCCAGTCGACCGGGAATTCGGTGGGAGCGATGCCCAGCAGGGCGACCTTGCCGCCGTTGTTCATGCGCGCGATCATCTGTTGCATGGCCGCCGAGGCGCCGGACATTTCAAGGCCAACGTCGAAGCCTTCGGTCATGCCGATCTGATCCATCACGTCGCGCAGCTGTTCGCGGCTGGTATCGACCACGTGTTGCACGCCCATCTTTTGGGCGAGGTCTAGGCGATAGGGGTTGATGTCGGTGATCACGGTCTTTCGCGCGCCGACCTTCTGCGCCACGAGAGCGCCCATGATGCCGATGGGGCCGGCGCCGGTGACCAGCACATCCTCGCCCACCAGGTCAAAGCTGAGCGCGGTGTGCACCGCGTTGCCGAACGGGTCGAAGATGGCGGCGATCTCGTCGGGGATATCCTCGGGGATCGGCACCACGTTGGATTCGGGGATGCAGAGATACTCGGCAAAGCTGCCGGGGCGGTTGACGCCGACGCCCTTGGTGTTGCGGCAGAGGTGCCCACGCCCGGCGCGGCAGTTGCGGCAGGCGCCACAGACGATGTGCCCCTCGCCGCTGACTCGCTGGCCGATCCGGTATTTCAGCGCGGCGGGGCCCATATCGACGATCTCGCCCACGAATTCGTGGCCGACGACCATGGGCACGGGCACGGTCTTGGCGCTGAATTCGTCCCATTTCCAGATATGCACGTCAGTGCCGCAAATGGCCGATTTCTTGACCTTGATCAGCACGTCGCTCGGCCCCGGTTCGGGGACCGGCACGTGTTCCATCCACAGGCCCGGTTCGGGTTTGGACTTCACGAGGGCTTTCATCTGGTTCTGCATGGTCTAGTCCCACAAATCGGTGCTGAGATACTTGAGGCCGCTGTCGCACATCACGATAGCGATTGTGCCGCCCTGTTCCACGCCGCCCAGAAGCTGGATCGCGCCGGCAAGGTTGGCCCCGGCGGAATAGCCGGCGAATATGCCCTCGGTGCGGGCCAGCAGGCGGGCGGCCTCGGCGGCGTCTCGGCCGGAAACAGTGACTGTTCCGGCCAGATTGGCGTTTTTCAGATGCGTGAGGTCCGGCATGGAATAGCCGCCGCCCTGGATCGGATGGCCGGGTTTGTCAGGGTCGATGCCGTAACAGCGCACGCCTTTTGGGCCAAGATAGGCCGCTACCCCGGCCAGCGTGCCGCCGGAGCCGACGAAGTCGCAAAAGGCGGTGACTGCGCCGCCCGACTGCGCCCAGATCTCTGGCCCGGTGCCCATCTCGTGCGCCATGGGATTGCCCGCCCGCTCGAACTGGTCGGCGCGGTAGGCGCCTCTCTCCGCGGTGATGTCCTGCGCGGCGGCCTCGACCAGCGCGAGGTCCGCGCCCGATACCTCGCCCTTGCGGCTGCCATTGGCCTGCGGGACGAGGATCACCTCTGCCCCCAACGCCCGCATCATCCGGGCGCGCTCCTCGGAATTGCCTTCGCTCATCACCGCGACGAACGGATGCCCCAAGACGCCACAGACGATGGCGAGACCCGTGCCCATGTTGCCCGAGGTAAGTTCCACCACCGTCTGGCCCGGCGCAAGCTCGCCCGTGGCACGCGCGCCTTCGATGATCGCCCGCGCCGCGCGGTCCTTCTTGGAAAAGCCCGGCATCAGGTAATCGAGCTTGGCGAGGATGCAGCCGTCGAGGTTCAATGCGTCTCTGATCCGGCTCAATTCGACCAAGGGCGTCTCTCCCATGGCCTCGATGACGGAGGGCAGGACGGTCACGCGATGACCTCCAGTTCGCGGCCCACCGCCTCGAACGCGTCGATGGCGCGGTCCAGCATGGGCCGCGTCAGGGCCGCGCTCATCTGGGTGCGGATGCGGTCCTGTTCGCGTGGCACGACAGGAAAGCTGAAGGCGGTGACATAGACGCCGCGGTCGTTCAGCCGTTTGGCCATCTCCTGCGCCAGCTTGGGGTCGCGCAGCATGACGGGGATGATCGCATGCTGCCCGGGCAGCAGTTCGAAGCCCAACTTGCCCATCCGCTCGCGGAAATACGCGGCGTTGTCCCAAAGCTGGCTGCGCAAGGCGTCGCCCCGTTCCTCCAAAAGGTCAAATACGCGCAAGGACGCGGCGGCGATGACCGGGGCCAGCGTGTTGGAAAACAGGTAAGGCCGCGAGCGCTGGCGCAGCCAGTCCACAACCGGCGCGCTGGCCGCGGTATAGCCGCCCGAGGCACCGCCCATCGCCTTGCCCAGCGTGCCGGTCAGGATATCGACGCGGCCCATGACGCCGCAATGTTCATGGCTACCGCGCCCGGTGTCGCCCAGGAACCCGGTGGCGTGGCAGTCATCGACCATGACCATCGCGTCATAGCGCTCGGCCAGGTCGCAGATCTGGTCCAGCTTGGCGATATAGCCATCCATGCTGAACACCCCGTCGGTGGCGATCAGGCGGTGGCGCGCGCCCTCCGCCTCTTTCAGGCAGCGTTCCAGATCCGCCATGTCACTGTTGGCATAGCGATAGCGCTGCGCCTTGCACAGGCGCACACCGTCGATGATGCTGGCGTGGTTCAGGGCGTCGGATATGATGGCGTCCTCAGGACCCAGAATCGTCTCGAACAAACCTGCATTCGCGTCGAAGGCGGCGGCGTACAGGATGCTGTCATCGGTCCCCAGGAAGTCTGCAATCCGGACTTCCAACGCCTTGTGCTCTTCCTGCGTGCCGCAGATAAAGCGCACGCTGGCCATGCCGAACCCGTAGCGGTCGAGCGCGGCGTGCGCGGCGGCAATCACCTCCGGATCGTCGGCAAGGCCAAGGTAATTGTTGGCACAAAGGTTCACGACCTCGTGCCCGCCTTCCAGCGTGACCTCGCCCGCCTGCATCGAGGTGATTACCCGTTCGGTCTTGTAAAGCCCGTCATCGCGCAGCCCGTCGAGGCGACCGACAATATCCGCGTCAAATTTCTCGGCCGCCCGCATGGTGCGCTCCCTCTGGCGTTCATCGTTCCTCGAATACTCAATGTAACAGCTGCCGATCACAAGCGCAGCCATCAGATGGGTGACCCGGTCACGCGGCGATGCGCGGCCGGCCGCTGACCTCGACGGTGATTGTGGCCTCGAGGAAAACCTCGCGCGCCTCGGCCTGCGCGGTCTTGATGTCCCGGGAAATGTCCGTCTGAAGATCCTCCGCGCCAGCGGCGAGGGCTGTCTGACGTGCTTCCGCCTTCAAGACATCTTCGAGTCGTTCCATGGCTTCGTCGGACTCGACGAAATCCTCCGGCCCGGTTTCCAGATGCACGCGAAAGCGACCCTCGGCGGGGCTGGTGATGGTGCCCTGCCGCCGGATCGTGACGCGCCCGACCACCGCGCCGATGGCATTGGCGACCCCGGCATGTTCGGGCAGGATCATGTCGCAGCCAAGCCGCGCGCCGACCGCCGGATAATAGCTGCTGGCCGAGGCGCCCAGCCCGATCACTGGCACGTTCAGCCCGGTATCGAGCCGCACCAATCCGCGATGCCGGTCCAGCCCTTTCTGCATCAGGACATGCCGCGCCAGCTGTGCGGCAGGCAGGCCGAAGTCGTGGTCGTCCTCGGCAAAAGCAGTCTCTAACAAGGCCAGACTCGTCTGGTGGGTCAGTTGATCGACGATCATCTGCGCCATCGCCTCGGGGTCGGGGCACAGGCGGTTGCCATTGCCGGTGCGCTTGCGGCCGACCAGTTGCACGGCCTTGCGCGCGGCCCCGGCATCCCAGGCATCGAGCCGCCCCAGCACGTGGCTGGCATCGGACGGCGTGACGCCGGCGACCTGCGCGAGGCCTCGCGCCACCAACCGCCGCAACGCCGCGCCGTCCATCCGGTTGCGCAGCACCGTGCCCAGCGGCTGAACGCCAGTGCCGATCCGCTCCAGCAGCGCAGTGTCTTTCGGCCCCAGTCCGTCCGCGTCCACGCCCGGCACGATGCGCACGAACCGGCCATCATGTTCGCCCGGCGTGTCGGTGCGCAACTGGTCGTCCAGCACGGCGTGCAGGGCGGCGGGATCTTCCAGTGCGATCAGGCTGACCGGCACCACCCGGCGCGGGCCCAGCGTGACGCCGCCAACCAGCCCTTCGTCGATCACGTGCACCTCGCTGTCGCCGCCGAGGCCGGTGGTGCACATCGCAACCGCCTCGACCATGGTGCGCCACGGACCCACCTGCGCGCCCGCCGGGTCGATCATCGGGCGGCCGTCGCGCAGCACGGCGACATCGGTGGTGGTGCCGCCGATATCCGAGACCAGCGCGTGATCGGCGCCGGTCATCCAGCGCGCGCCGACGATGCTGGCGGCCGGGCCGCTGAGAATGGTCTCGATGGGGCGTTCCCGCGCCTGGGCGCTGGAAATGAGCGCGCCATCGCCGCGCACCACCATCAGCGGTGCGTCGATGCCGAACCGGTTCAGCGTCGCCTCGGCCTTTTCGATCAGCCGCGCGATCATCCCGATCAGCCGCGCATTCAGCAGCGCGGTCAGCGCCCGCTTCGGGCCATTCAGCTTGGCCGACAGGTGATGTGAGCAGCTGACCGGCTTGCCGGTCGCGGCGCGGATCATCTCGGCCACGCGCAACTCGTGGCTGGGGTTGCGGGTGGCGAACTGGCTGGCGACGGCGAAGGCAGAGGCACCCAATCCCGTGACTAACCAAGCAGAAAGGGCGCTTTCATCTAATTGTGCCGCCTCGCTGCCCGCGTGGTTGTGCCCGCCGCTCAGCACGAGTGCGGGATCCCCGGCCAGCGCCTCTGTCAGGCCATGCGTGTCAAGATCACGCTCACGAAACCCGATATAGACCAGCCCGACGCGACCGCCCTGCCCCTCGACCAGCGCATTCGTGGCCAGCGTGGTGGACAGCGAGGCAAGCCCGATCTGATCGGACGTCACACCGCTTTGCGCCAGCACCGCCTCGATTGCGTCACCGATGCCGATCGACAGGTCCTGGCGCGTGGTCAGCGCCTTGGCGCTTGCGATCACCTCACGCTCGTCGCGCACCAGAACCGCGTCGGTATAGGTGCCGCCAGTATCCACGCCCAACAGAATTGCCATGAGTGTCCCCTTTGTCTGGGTTCTGGCTTACGGGAAATCGAGGGCTAATCGCGCCCGTTTGCGGCATGATCGAGACGCTTTACCGCCCATTGCGCCGCATCGGCCACGGTAGCGTCCGGGTCGTCGCACAGATCCTGCGCCACCGGTCGCAGGTTGGGGCGGCCCGAATTGCCGATAGCGTACAGCACGTTGCGCACGAAGCGATCGCGCCCGATGCGCTTGATCGGACTGCCGGAAAACCGCGCCCGAAATCCGGCATCATCCAGTTGGGCCAGCTCTGCCAGCGGCGGCGCGACAAGATCGTCGCGCGCGTGATAGCGAAGTTCCGTCGCCTCGACCGCGAACTTGTTCCAAGGGCAGACCGCAAGGCAATCGTCACAGCCATAAATCCGGTTGCCCATCTTTTCGCGCAAGTCCTCGTCCACCGGACCCTTGTGCTCGATCGTCAGGTAGGAAATGCAGCGCCGCGCATCCAGCTGGTAGGGCGCGGGAAAGGCATCGGTCGGGCACACGTCAAGACAGGCCCGGCAAGAGCCGCAATGGTCAACTTCCGCCGGATCAGTGTCTATTTCCAGCGTGGTGAACACCGACCCGATGAAAAACCAACTGCCCATGTCGCGGCTGACCAGGTTGGTGTGCTTGCCCTGCCAGCCCAGCCCTGCCGCCTCGCCCAGCGGCTTTTCCGGCACCGGGGCGGTATCGACGAACACCTTCACCTCGCCGCCGCCTTCCGCGATCAGCCAACGCGCGAGCCGCTTCAGCCGTTTCTTCACCACATCGTGGTAGTCGCGGTTGCGGGCATAGACCGAGACCGTACCAACCTCCGGGTCGTCCAGCGTCGCCATCGGGTCACTCTTGGGCGTATAGCTTTCGCCCAGCATGATCACGGAGCGCGCCTCGGGCCACAGCACATCAGGCGCGCCGCGCCACTGCGCCCGGTCGGCCAGCCACGCCATCTGTCCGTGATAGCCCTTGTCCAGAAAGGCCGCCAACCGCTCGGGCACCTGCGGCACGTCACCCGGGCGGCACACACGGCAAAGGTCGAAGCCTTCGGCCAGGGCCTGCGCCACCAGTCTCTGTTTCAGCCCATCCATGCTTTTTCTTGGCCCAAATACTCTGGGGTGAGGCCGCAGGCCGAGGGGCAAAGCCCCTCATTAGGTGCCGCATATCCGGGGAGCGCAAAACCGGTCCCCACTTTTGCGCGACACGCTTTAAAAATCAAGGTCGGCATAATGCGCCGGCGGCGGGAAACCCGGCACCTGGTCGGCCAGGATGCTGCGGAAGGCCGGGCGCGACTTGATCTTGGCGTACCAGTCCTTGACCACTTCGGAGCGGTTCCAGTCCACGTCCGAGATATAATCGAGGCTGGAAAGGTGCGCGGCGGCGGCGAAATCGGCGAGCGTCATCACGTCGCCAGCCAGCCAGCGGCGGCGGTCCAGCAGCCACGCCATGTAATCGAGGTGGAACTTGATCGCCTTGGCGCCCGCCTTGACGTTGCTGCTGTCGGGAAAGCCCTGGCCCATGACCTTCTTGTTTACCCGTTCGTACAGCAGCTTGGACGACACCTCGTTGTGGAACTTGTCATCGAACCAGCCCACCAGGCGCCGCACCTCGTAGCGGCCTTCATGCGCCTTGGGCAGCAGGGCAGGCTCGGGGTACTTGTCTTCGAGGTACTCGCAGATCGGCGTGCTTTCCGCCAGGGTCATGCCGTCGAGACGCAGCACCGGCACCTTGCCCGCCGGGTTGCGGCGCAGGAAATCGGGATCGGCCTCCCAGTAGCGTTCCTCGACCAACTCGCATTCGATCCGCTTTTCCGCGAGGCAGAGCCGCACCTTCCGGCAGAAGGGGGAGAGGGGAACGTGGTAAAGCTTGGCCATGTCTACTCCGGGCGGCTGGCGAAAATCTGTTCTTCAATGCCCGCAATCTGCGCCCATTTCAATCCTCGAAACACGCCGCGCGCCCGTCACGGCGAATCGTGGCCGCCCCGTCCATGATACCGGCGGCGCGCTTGCGGGTCGCGCTGCTGGGCTGGGACGCAGAGCGGCCCTTGGGGTTGGGCAGGATGGCGGCAAGCCGCGCCGCCTGCACGTCACTCAGCGCGTCCGGGGCCACGTCGAAATAATGCCGCGCGGCGGCGTCGATGCCGAAGATGCCCTCGTCGAACTCGGCCACGTTCAGATAGACTTCGATGATCCGACGCTTGGACCAGAACAGCTCGACCACCGGGGTCAGAACCGCTTCGAGCGCCTTTCGGGTCCAACTGCGCCCGTGCCAGAGATAGACATTCTTGACCACCTGTTGGCTCAGGGTCGAGGCGCCCCGACCGCTGCCGTCTTCCAGCGCGTCGCGGATGGCGTTCATGTCGAAACCCCAGTGCAGGCAGAAGTTGGCGTCTTCGGCTGCCACCAGGGACCGCGCCATCACCGGGGTAACGTCACTCAGCGACACCCACTGGTGCCGGATCTCGCCCAGGCGAAAAGCTTCCTGCTTCATGTAAAGCGTGTCGGGTGGGGCCCACCAGCGGTGTGCCAGGATCGTGCCGCAGACGATCACCACGACGATCAGGAACACGCGCACGATCCAGACACGCGCCCACACCACGGGGGCGGCGATGCGATCCATCACCGAGGGCTTGGATTTTCTGCTGCGTGTTTTCCTGGCCATCGCTGCCCGCAATAGTGCAAACCGGGGTCCGATGGTCAATCGACAGTTTCTTCCGGCCCAAGGTATCCCGGCCGGGGGCATGGCTTGCATTCCCCCAGCCGAAGTATGATTCAGACCCTATTCCGCCGGAATGGCGCTGTCCTCGATGCCGATGGGATGCTCCAGCTTGCCCAGCATTTCCTTGGGGCAGACCTGCACGAACTTGTCTTTCTCGGCCTCCCAGTATTGCAGGATCTCGGCGGCGCGGCGGCTGCCGGTTTCCTCGACATGACGCTCGATCAGGTCCTTGAGCTGGGTCAGCCAGTGCAGCTCGGTGACCGGGCAGGTCACCACCGACTCGCGGTTGATCAGCTTGTCCGTGTCGCCCTCTGGATCATAGAGGAAGGCCATGCCGCCGGTCATGCCCGCGGCAAAGTTCGCACCGACGGAGCCAAGGATCACGGCCATCCCGCCGGTCATGTATTCGCAGCCGTTGCTGCCGCAGCCCTCGATCACGACCTTGGCGCCAGAGTTGCGCACGGCAAAGCGTTCGCCCGCGCGACCGGCGGCAAAGAGGAACCCTTCGGTCGCGCCGTAAAGGACCGTGTTGCCGATGATGGTGTTATCGGCGGCCTCAAGCGGGCTGACCATGGGGGGGCGCACCACGACAGTGCCGCCCGACAGGCCCTTGCCGACATAGTCGTTGGCATCGCCCGACACCTCGATCTTGAGCCCCGGTGCCGCGAAGGCGCCGAGGGACTGACCCGCGCTGCCCGTCAGCTTGACGGTCAGGTGATCGGGTTGCAGCGCGTTTCGCATGCCGAAGTTGCGGACGATATGGCTGCTGACGCGGGTGCCCACGGTGCGGTGCGTGTTCTGGACCGCATAGTGAAGCTGCATCTTCTCGCCATCGTTGAGGAACCGCGCGGCATCCCGCACGATTTCGGCGTCCAGCGTATCGGGCACCTCGTTGCGCGGCTTGTTGCGGTCGTAGGTGATGTGCTGCGCCCCATCCACGGTGATCAGCATCGGGTTGAGGTCCAGGTCATCGAGATGCGCCGAGCCACGGCTGACCTGGGTCAGCAGATCGGCACGTCCGATTACGTCATCGAGGCTGCGCGCGCCGATGCTGGCCAGCACCTCGCGCACTTCCTGGGCGTAGAAGGTGATCAGGTTCACCACCTTGTCGGCATTGCCGGTGAACTTCTCGCGCAGCGACTCGTCCTGCGTGCACACGCCCACCGGGCAGGTGTTGGACTGACACTGGCGCACCATGATGCAGCCCATGGCGATCAGCGCGGCGGTGCCGATGCCGTATTCCTCGGCCCCCATCATCGCGGCCATGACGATGTCGCGCCCGGTGCGCAGCCCGCCATCGGTCCGCAGGGTGATGCGGCTGCGCAGGTTGTTCATCGACAGAACCTGGTGCGCCTCAGTCAGGCCCATTTCCCAGGGCAGGCCGGCATATTTGATCGACGTGGCGGGGGACGCGCCCGTGCCGCCATTGTGGCCCGAGATCAGGATCACGTCGGCCTTGGCCTTGGCCACACCGGCGGCGATGGTGCCGACACCGGATTGCGACACCAGCTTGACGCAGACCTTCACGGTCGGGTTGATCTGTTTCAGGTCATAGATCAGCTGCGCCAGATCCTCGATCGAGTAGATGTCGTGGTGCGGCGGCGGTGAGATCAGGGTCACGCCTTCGGTCGAGTGCCGCAGACGCGCGATCAGCTTGGTCACCTTCATGCCCGGAAGCTGGCCACCCTCACCGGGCTTGGCGCCCTGGGCGACCTTGATTTCAAGCTCTTCGCATTGGTTGAGGTATTCCGCCGTCACGCCGAAGCGGCCCGACGCGACCTGCTTGATCTTGGCCGATGGGTTGTCGCCGTTGGGTTCTGGCACGAAATGCGCCGGATCCTCGCCGCCCTCGCCACTGTCAGAGCGCGCGCCGATGCGGTTCATGGCGACGTTCAGCGTCTTGTGCGCCTCGGGGCTGAGCGCCCCCAGCGACATGCCGGGCGTGACGAAGCGTTTGCGGATCGCGGTGACGCTTTCAACCTCTTCCAGCGGCACGGCCTCGCCCATGGGCTTGATCGCCATCAGGTCGCGCAGGTGAATCGGCGGGTTGGCCTGCATCGCCTGGCTGTAGCGTTTCCACAGCTCGAAGCTGGCCTTGTTGCAGGCCATCTGCATCATGTGCATCGTCTGCGCGCCCCAGGCGTGGGTTTCGCCCGATTTGCGCGACTTGTAGAAGCCGCCGATCGGCAGCACGTGCTTGCCGCCGCGGAAGGCCGTTGCGTGGATTTCCTCCAGCTTGGCCTGGATGCCGCTGACACCGATGCCGGAGATGCGGCTGACAAGGCCCGGGAAGTACTCGGCGCACATGGCGCGCGAAAGGCCCACAGCCTCGAAATTCAGACCGCCGCGATAGGACGAGATGACACTGATGCCCATCTTCGACATGATCTTCAGAAGGCCCTGGTCGATGGCGAGGCGATAGCGCGCCACGGCCTCGGTCAGCGAGCAATCCAGCAGGCCGCGTTCGATCCGGTCGGCGAGGCTGTCCTCGGCGAGGTAGGCGTTGACCACGGTCGCGCCAGCGCCGATCAGAACGGCAAAGTAATGCGGGTCGATGCATTCCGCAGACCGCACGTTGAGGCTGGTGAAGGTGCGCAGACCCTTGCGGGTCAGGTGGCTGTGCACCGCGCTGGTGGCCAGGATCATCGGCATGGCGATGCGCGTCTCGTTGACGCCCTGGTCGGTCAGCACGATATGCCCAGCGCCAGAGCGCACGGCATCCTCGGCCTCGGCGCGAATCCGTTCCAGCCCGGCCTTGAGCGCGCCTTTCCCGGATCCGAAGGTACAGTCGATCTCGCAGACGTCGGCGTTCAGGCTTTCCAGCATCGCCTGCCACTGCGCGTTGCCGACAAAGGGGCTTTCCAGCACCATGATCTCGGTCTGGCTGCTGGACTCGTCCAAAACGTTCTTGAGGTTGCCGAACCGGGTCTTCAGGCTCATGACGCGGAATTCGCGCAGGCTGTCGATCGGCGGGTTGGTCACCTGGCTGAAGTTCTGGCGGAAATAGTGACTGAGCGGGCGGTATTTCTTGGACAGGACCGCGCTGGGCGTGTCGTCACCCATGCTGGCCACGACCTCCTTGCCGTCCTCGGCCATGGGGGCGAGAACCTGTTCCAGTTCTTCCACGGAATAGCCCGCGGCAATCTGGCGGCGGCGCAGCTCCGTGCCCTCGCAGGTCGCCGTCTCGGTCACCCCGGCAAGGCGCTCATCGAGGTCGGTGATCTTGCCCACCCATTCATCAAAGGGCAGGGCGCGGGCCATTTTGTCCTTGATCTCGGTGTCGTGGTAAAGAACGCCCTTCTGCGTGTCGACGGCCAGCATCTGGCCCGGGCCCAGCGCGCCTTTTTCGCGCACGGTGGCCTCGTCGATCGGCACCATCCCGGCCTCGGACCCCGCGATCACAAGGCCGTCGCCCGTCACCACATACCGCATCGGGCGCAACCCGTTCCGGTCGAGCCCGGCACAGACCCAGCGGCCATCGGTCATGGCAAGGGCTGCGGGTCCGTCCCACGGCTCCATCACCGAGTTGCAGTAGGAGTACATGTCGCGCCACGCCTGCGGCAGTTCCTCGGCCTGCTTGGACCAGCTTTCGGGCACCAGCATGGTTTTCGCCATGGGCGCCGAGCGTCCGGCGCGCACCAGGACCTCGAAAACAGAGTCTAATGCGGCGGAATCCGAAGATCCTTGCGCGATGATCGGCTTGATGTCGTCGGCCATTTCACCAAAGGACTGCGAGGCCATGCGGATCTCGTGGCTTTTCATCCAGTTGGTGTTGCCCTTCAGCGTGTTGATCTCGCCGTTATGGGCCAGCATGCGGAAGGGCTGCGCCAGCCACCATTGCGGGAAGGTGTTGGTGGAATAACGCTGGTGGTAGATGGCGAAGTTCGACTTGAACCGCTCGTCCTTGAGGTCGGGATAGAACTCGGCCACCTGCTCGGCCAGCATCATGCCCTTGTAGATGATGCTGCGGCAGCTGAGCGACGCGATGTAAAGCTGCCCGACACCGGCGGCGGCGGCGGCTTTCTCGATCCGGCGGCGGATGACGTAAAGCTCGCGCTCGAAATCTTCGACATCGATGCCCTTGGCGTTGGAAATCAGGATTTGCTCGATCTCGGGACGGGTCGCGTTGGCCTTTTCGCCCAGCACGCTGATATCCACGGGCACGTGGCGCCAGCCGTAGATATAGTGCCCCATGCGCAGCACTTCGGTTTCCACGATGGTCCGGCAGGTTTCCTGCGCCCCGAAATCGGTGCGCGGCAGAAAGACCTGACCAACGGCGAGAAGTTGATCTTCGCGCGGCTCGTGTCCGGTGCGGCGCACCTGGTCATAGAAAAACGGCGCGGGAATCTGGATATGGATGCCGGCCCCGTCGCCGGTCTTGCCATCGGCATCGACGGCGCCCCGGTGCCAGATCGCCTTGAGCGCGTCGATCCCGGCCTCGACCACCTTGCGGCTTTCCTTGCCGTTGACGGACACCACAAGGCCGACACCACAGGAAGAATGCTCTTCCTCGTGGGCGTACATGCCGTTTTCTGCCATCCAGTTGCGCTTGGCCTCTTCGCCAGCGGCCCAGGTTTCATCGAATTTCGTCATCACTATACCCCTTCAATGGGTGCGGGCATGGCCCGAAAAACAGTCTCTAACGTGGCGGAAAACGCTTATTCCGCCGCCACCGCCGTTGCGCCGGCGTCCATCTCTTCAAGAATTGCCGCAGCGGCGTCGCGTCCGTCGCGAATGGCCCAGACCACAAGGCTGGCACCGCGCACGATGTCGCCGACGGCATAGACGCCGGGCAGAGAGGTCTTGCCGCTGGTAAATTCGGCCCGGATGGTGCCCCAACGGGTCACGGTCAGCTCATCCTGATCCCACAGCGTCGGCAGTTCCTCGGCCTCGAAGCCCAGCGCCTTGATCACCAGGTCGGCGGGCTCGTCGTAATCCGCGCCTTCGATCTCCTCGGGGCTTTGCCGGCCCGTGGCGTCCGGCGAACCGAGGCGCATCTGCTGCACCTTCACGGAGGTCACCGGGTCGCCGTGGAACGCCTTGGGGGCGGAAAGCCACTGGAAGTCCACGCCTTCTTCCTCGGCGTTCATCACCTCGCGTTGCGAGCCCGGCATATTTGCCCGGTCGCGGCGATAGAGACATTTGACGCTGGTGGCGCCCTGCCGGACGGCGGTGCGCACACAGTCCATCGCGGTGTCGCCGCCGCCGATCACGATGACGCGCTTGCCCTCGGCATTCAGCTCGCCGTTTTCGAACTCTGGCACGTCATCGCCGAAACTCTTGCGGTTCGACGCCGTCAGGTAGTCGATGGCCCACACGATGCCCGCGGCACCCGCGCCGGGGCCGGGCAGTTCGCGGCTTTTGTAGACGCCCGTGGCGATCAGGACCGCGGTGTGTTTCTGCCGGATCTCGTCAAAGGTGATGTCATTGCCCACGTCGCAGTTCAGCACGAACTCGACACCGCCTTTTTCAAGCTGTTCGACACGGCGCATGACAACCGGCTTTTCCAGCTTGAACCCGGGGATGCCATAGGTCAGCAATCCACCCGCGCGGTCATAGCGGTCATAGACCGTGACCTGCACGCCGGCGTTGCGCAGCACGTCCGCCGCCGCCAGCCCGCCGGGGCCAGCGCCGATGATGCCAACGCTTTCCTCGCGCTCCTGAACGGGCGCGATGGGCTGCACCCAGCCTTCCTCCCACGCGGTGTCGGTGATGTATTTCTCGACCGCGCCGATGGTGACCGTGCCGTGCCCGGATTTCTCGATCACGCAGTTGCCTTCGCACAGCCGGTCCTGCGGGCAGATGCGGCCACAGATCTCGGGGAAAGTGTTAGTCGCCTGGCTGACCTCGTAGGCCTCCTGCAGGCGCCCCTCGGCGGTCAGGCGCAGCCAGTCGGGGATGTTGTTGTGCAGCGGGCAGTGGTTCTGGCAGTAGGGCACGCCACATTGGCTGCACCGGCCGGACTGCTCCTTGGCCTTTTCGTCGGCGTATTCCGCGTAGATCTCGTTGAAATCTTCCCGGCGCGCATCAGCGGTGCGCTTGGTGGGCATGTCCCGCTCGACGGACACGAATTTCAGCATCGGTGTTTTTGCCACGATTCTCTCCAAAGATCGCCTAGGTTCGGAAGGTGTAGTGCAAGACCAAGCAAAAATAAAGTCAGTACAGTTTACCTATATTGCGATATTTCTACCCTCGGCACCGCGCAACGTCAAGTTTGATCAAAAACTTAGGTCCGATCCGGACATAAATGTCCACTTCCCTCGGACTCCGAATGCGGTATAGCTAGGAAAAAAAGACACGAGCAGGGCCGCGTACATGCCGCTTTTCCATCTTATACTGGTGGCCGTGATCCAAGGGATCACAGAGTTCCTGCCGGTGTCGTCCTCGGGCCACCTGATCCTGCTGCCCGGCCTGACCGGACTCGACGATCAAGGTCAGGCGATCGACGTGGCGGTGCATGTCGGTACGCTTTTCGCGGTAATCCTGTATTTCTGGTCGGACGTGAAACTGGCGCTGTCGGGCCTGCCCCGCGCCCTGAAGGGCCGGATCGACACGGAAGGCTCGAAACTGGCCTTTCTGCTGATCGTGTCGTCGATCCCGGTGGTGGCTTTCGGCGTGCTGTTGAAATTGACCGGGCTGGACGACGCCATGCGCTCGATCGCGGTGATCGGCTGGACGATGCTGGTCTTTGGTATCGTGCTCTACTGGGCCGACCAGGCGGGCGAGGCGACGCGCACCACCGCGGACTGGTCGCTCCGCGATGCCATGGTGATGGGCGTCTGGCAGGCCATCGCGCTGATCCCGGGCACGTCGCGGTCCGGGATAACCATCACCGGCGCGCGGTTCATGGGCTACAGCCGGTCCGACGCGGCGCGGCTGTCGATGCTGATGTCGATCCCGGTGATCATCGAAAGCGGCGTGTTCCTTGGCGGCGAGGCGATCTACACCGCGAATGTCGCGCTGATCCGGGACAGCGCCATTGCCGCCGCGTTTGCCTTCGTCTCTGCGCTGCTGGCGCTGACGCTGATGATGCGGCTATTGCGCAGCGTGTCCTTCACGCCATACGTGATCTACCGGATTGTCCTCGGGATCGTACTGCTGGTCGTGGCTTATTCGTAGTCAGGCAGGTCGCTATGGCGCTCGGGGATGAACAGCGCATAGGTCAGAAAGCCCCAGTAGTCGTTCCAAGCCACATCTGTCACGGCGACGGTCACGGTGGGGAAATAGCGCCGGTCGAGCGTGTTCCTCCCGAAATACAGAACCTGGCCGCGCCACTTCTCTGCCATCTCGGGCGAGGCGCACCACAGGTGCAACGTGTCGCCGAGCGGCAGATCCAGCGACATGAGCACGTGCCCCCTGCGCGCCATCGCCGCCTCGATCGCGCGGACATGCCCGCCAAAGCCCTTGCGGAAGGCGCGCCATTGATCGTCGCTCGGTCCGGTTTCAGGGTCTATTTCACCCGGAAACAGGGTCATGACATCCCTTTGCGGGTCGCCTGCGAAATCGGCCAGACCCTGCTGTTCCAGCACCAGCGGCATCTCGTTGATGTACTTGTCCTCGATCCCGAGGATGTGACCGCGGGCGTCGAGCAGGCTGATGATCCCGCGCAGCGTGCGCTCTGCTGCCGGGGCGTCTTCGAGACCGTAATACCCGATCGTCTCCAGCGTGGTGGGCGGCGTTTCAATCAGGTCGCGCGCGGTGGACATGACCTGGGGATCATTCCCCGAGACGTCCCGCGCAAAATCGACGAAAAGCTGCGCCTGCTTTTCCGGTATCGGTTGGGCACAGACCGCAAGCGCCGACGAGACAAGCAACAGCGCGGCACATATCGCGCGCCGGATCATCCCTGGCGAAGGTTGCGCGCCGATTCCTTGATATCCGAATACTGGCCCGACGGGCGGAACCGCCACAGGTAATCGGACAGAACCGCCTCCATCGCCGTGGGCCGGATGCCCAGCGCGGCAAATCCCTTTGCGTCGTCCGCGACGACGTTGTCCCGTTTAAGGCTGGCGACCTGGTCGCGGGTGATTTGCGCCGGGATCAACCCGCCGCTGAGGAACTGGACCCCGTCCATCGCGGCGCCAAGGGGCCGCGCGATGGCGAAGGGGATGTTCATGATCAGACGGCGACGGCGGATCACCTCCAGCATCTGGTGCATCAGCTCGCGGAAGGTGTGCACGTCAGGTCCGCCCAGCTCGTAGATGCCGGGGGCGGCGTCGCCCGTGGCGCCCATCACCGCGGCCTCGGCGACGTTGTCGACATAGACCGGCTGGAACTTCGTGCTTGCGCCGACGACGGGCAGGATCGGCGAGATCCGGGCCATGCCGGCGAAACGGTTAAAGAAGCTGTCCTCGGCGCCAAAAATCACCGAGGGACGCAGGATGACGGCGTCGGGCATATGTTCCAGCACGGCCTCTTCGCCCTTGGCCTTGGTCTGGGCGTAGATGCTGGGCGAGCCCGTGTCGGCGCCGATCGCCGAGATCTGCACCATGCGGCCCACGCCCGTCTCGGCGGCCATACGCGCCACGCGGCGCGCGCCTTCGACCTGGATGGCGTCGAAATTGTTCTTGCCGCGCCGGTCGAACGTGCCGACGCAGTTGATCACCGCATCCGCGCCGTGCATCACCGAGCGCACGCTGTCATCGTCGCGCAGGTTGCACGTTACCGGCGCAACCTGCCCCACGACGCCGTAGGGTTTGACGAAGATCGCCTCGTGCGGGCGGCGCACCGCGACCCGCACACGCCATCCCTTCTGCGCCATCCGCCGCGCGATATACCGCCCGACAAACCCCGATCCGCCGTAAATGGTGACAAGCCTGGACATGATTGGTGCTCCCGTCTGCGCCTTTGGGTTCCTTTCTACTAGACGTGATGGCCGAAATCGACAAGGCGAATTGACCAATGCGAACTATCCGCACGAATCCACGTTGACATGACCCGGCGTGATGTCTAAATGCGCCTCCACGACACCTGCCCAGGTGGCGGAATGGTAGACGCGCTAGCTTCAGGTGCTAGTGTCCGTATGGACGTGGAGGTTCGAGTCCTCTCCTGGGCACCATTACCCCCCTAAAGTCTCAATAAAACCAATGCTTTGCGCCGTATCGCGCTTTTTCAATCCACCCCTGTGTCCCCCTTATGGACACATTCTTCAGACTGATTGCCCTACGGTAGTCAGCTTTCGAAGCTTTCAGCATCTTCCTCCAAGCCATCAGTGGAAACGTCTTCCCCGCTACTCCGATCCGACTTGATTTGCGGAGCCTTCTTCTTCCACGCCACCAGATTCGAACCGACCTCGCCGTAGAACTCCGGCACCATGCGCTCCAGTTCCGAAATGAAATTGGTCTGCTGAGTAAACTTTGCGCCCAGCCGTTCCGAATGGAAAATCTGAAAGCTGTGTGCGGTCAGGTGTTCTTTGCCTTCGCTTGCTATTTGGACGTCTTCTCGAAGGTCTGTAACTGGATAAACTGTTGGTTCGCTTGCGCCTGGCCAGTTGAGACGGATGTGAAGGTTCGAGGCTTTCTCGGTCTTGATCTGGCGAAGCAGCCAGTTGACCCTTGCAGAGGTGCTTTTCTTATCTTCTGGCGCTCTTAGTTCCATTCCGACTTCTATCGTTCGTCGCATCAGATCCGCCGTCACCTCAATTGGAGATGCCGCATCTGGAACGACCAGCGTGCATTTGAGGCAGCAGGAGTCCTTGAGAAGCTGAAGCTCGTCTTTCTGGCGCTGCGCAGGATTGCCTGCGTGCTTGCGCGGTATCTTCTCTGTAACCTGTGCGCCGGTCATTCTGGAAAGTATTAGGGAAAGGTCGCGAGTTTCCTGGTGCCACGCCTCAAGACTAATCTGAGCCTCCGCCGTCTTCGTGCTGATTGCTCCGCCGTTGGAGACGATTTTGTTGAGGTCGGACCACTCGCGAGGCATACGGTCGAAGCCCTTAACTCCGGCACTCTCATGCGTGAGAAAACGTCGAAGCTCGTTCAACAGAACTTGCTGGTCTGAATCTGCGATTTCCGTACCTGTGAGCAATAGGTCTGCGGTCGTCAGGACGTGCATCCATGACCAGTGATAGACGGGTATCTTGGACCGGCTTTTTCGAACATCTTCCAATGGGTGACTGTCTGGAGATGTGGCGAATTGATTGGATAAGGTGATAACGCAGTCGATGCCGTTCTCTTTGGCCAAGGCCCTGTAGCGTTCAATCTGGTCCGCATTGAGTTCGTTGTTGCCGACCTTTGCCTCAACGAGCGCCATCCAGGTGCGCTTGCCGACCCGGACGGCAATCAGGCCGTCAGGTCGTTCTTTGATATTGGCCGGTTGCTTATGGAAAACGACTTCGGTGAAGGTTTCTATGCTTGCGCGTTTGCCGACCCTTTGACCTACCGACGCCAGCAGCTCTGCACCGAACTCCTCGACCTTATCGAGGCAAGCCAGAACGATTGAGGTGGTACGGCCTTCTTTCGATGTGGTTGCCAAGACTGGAAACAGCCGCGCCACTTCACCTTGTTTCAATATATCCGGCAATTGTTTTTCGCTCATAGCTATTCCTCTGAAGAATGAACTGAGGAAATCATCTCCGATTAGTCTTGGTCAACCGTAACGAGTACCGCTGTAGAATTTCGACGAGAGCATTGTTGCACATTGCCCCACGGGATTGGCGTTGATCGACTTGAGGCGGAGCAGCAGGTGCGCCCTGATGGGTGGGTATTATCTATTCAGAAAACAAATCACGCACAGACCAAATGGGTAATATCATAAGCGGATGCCGGTCTTCGTTGGGCGCTATGCCGAAGCCATATTTACTGTAAAGTTTAGTAGTTCTGTCGTTTAGTGAGCGAAGCGCAACACCATAAAATGCGACTTCTGTAGAGACACGATTGGCTCTTGCGAGAGCATCAATCAATAGCAGTGTTCCAAGCCCACTATTTTGAGTTGACCGCAGCACGGCTAGGTAGTCGATGTATACCAGAGGTGCTCCGTCCTTCCAGGAGTCCCGGTCTTTCTTCGCAATTTTAGAGCTGTTCTCAGTTGAAAATGACAGCGAATAAAAGCCAAGGGCCGAACCACCGCCGTCGGGTCTAGCGACAAAAACTCTAGCACGGTCTCTGTCGTGAAACTTCCACGCCTTCTCTGATGCCCATTTGTCAATTTCGCGCTCACCGCAGTTAAAGCGGTCCAAGCACTTTCTAGAGTGAATGGGCGCTATCTTGTTCGGCGGTAAATCCTGCTTCTGGCCTACAGTCATCTTTTAGATTTTGTTGATAGTATTCAAAGGCTCTGCGAAGTTCAGGAGTAACACCGCCTGTGTCTTTGTAAAGACTACGGCAAAAATCGTATGCCTCTTTCTCAGACGCAAAAATGGATCGTTCTTTATCCGGATGGGAAAAGAACCTTAGCAAATCTGATAATCGGAATGCCATTTTCGCCCGTGGTTTGCTGTGCTGTTGTGTAGTCTCTATATCATTTAGTAACGATTTTCTCTACCGAAAGTGCCCTATACGACAATGTTACGCAGGGCGTTGCCGATATCCCCTTCCGGCTAACCGGCGCGTCCATCGCGTTGCTGACCAGACGGTGCGCCAGTTCGACAGGAACCACCCACACGTCAGCCGGACCTCGCCACCACCAACGGCGGATCGGCCGGAAAGCTGCGTACATCGAACCAGGTGAAGCGCGTTCCGTCCGGGTTGGACTTGTTGCCCCAACACAGCCCTTCTGCACCTTGCCGGATCAGTGCCGCTCGGAAAGCGTTGAGGTCGATCAGATACCACCGATCCACAGCCGTCTGAGAGGCGTTGGCGTGGCCGTAGAACAGCCAGTCGCCTTTCCCATTCACTATCTTGGAAAGCTCCGTCTCAGCACCTGAAGGAAGCCGTGAGCGAACCGTGAACTGATAGGGGTAGCGGTCCGCGTATCCCGGCCTGCGTACCCGTGCTGCAATCCGCATATCGCGGGCGTCGAGCATCACCAGATCCGTTGCTTGGGTCATGTCGAGCATATCGGGAGCCGCCTGCAACAGGTGACTGCCTACGATGCTCTTGATCTGCGGTATGAACTGGTCAGACCACTGGCGGTTAATGTCGTACTGAAATGTCATGTTTGAAATAGCCTTAATGGGGAAAGGCAGCCCACGATTGCAGGCTGCCTCCGACGACAAGGAAAAGGGCGATTTTCAGTTTCCGGCTCCTTTCACGCCCTGGATCTTCGGTTTGCTCTGGCTTGAAAGAGTCTGGAGGGCCATGCTGAGTTCGTTCATCATTGCTTCCGCAACCTCTGCGACTGCCACGCGGGCGTTGCAGTGTCCCTCACTGTCGAGGTGATTTGCGCCCTCCATCACACCGCACAGGATGATCGAGTAGTGCTCACAGTCAGAGAGCGAGGCGTTTTTTGGCAGGCTCAATTCATTCATTTGTATTCCCTCCTGGGTTTTTGGTGCAGGCCTACGCAGCTGAGGCTTTGCGTAGGTCGTCTATCTTCTTTTGGGCGTTTTCCACGGCGTTGGAAAATTCGACCTCGCCTGATCCAATTTTTCTGAGCGCGCCAACGAGGACCTCCTGCTCTTGCGGATCGAGCTTCTGGAGCAAGTCAAGGAAGTGAGCGGTTTCAGGGTCCATTTTGTGCTTCTCACGAAACACCGATGCCATCCCTGCAACGCCACCACAGAACACCCAATCCATGGATGCGCCTTGCACTTTGATCCACGTCATAAGCTCATCAGTGAGCAGGATCGCGTCGGGTTCATCATCGTCGTGCTCCAGCGCCGGGGGCGAAACATCAAAATGCTCGCAGAACCAAGCGATGCGTTTGCCAGCGGTATCTATGTTTTCAGGGCAGTCTTTCATTGCGGAAACCTCCACTCGTGATATGATACCAAAAGTATCAACATGGGGGGCGGACGCTTGTCAATACTAAAAGTATCAATTGAGCAGGTGAAAGCTGCACGAGCGTTACTGAAATGGTCCCAAAATGACCTTGCGGAAAAGTCAGGAGTGTCCATTCCAACGATCAAAAGGCTCGAAGCTTCTACCGGGCCTATTGGCGGTCGAAGTGAAACCGCCGATGCTATCCGAGAAGCCCTCGAAGCAGCCGGGGTGGAATTCATCCCCGAGAACGGCGGCGGTGCAGGTGTGAGATTAAAGAAGGATAAAGCATGAAATGGATTAGGCTTGCCTCTATGGCTTGTTGCCTGACGGCAATAGCGACGAGTTCCAGCGCACAGCAGATTTCCGGTAATGAACTGTTGAATACCTGCATAAGCGACAACCAGGTCATGGCCGGGTTTTGCCTTGGCTACATCATCGGGTATTCGGAGGGCGCTCCCTGGGGCGGTACTCTGGCTGTAATTCAGTCCAACCCTGGATTGGGCGAAGATGCTGTAAATGATGCAGTCGGGGCCATTACAGGCAGCTGCGTTCCGTCTGAGGCTTCAAACGAACAACTGAAGGACGTGGCGATTAAGTACCTCACCAACAACCCTGAAACACGCCATACCAGTGCCCGAACCTTGATCTGGACGGCATACTCCGAAGCCTTTCCCTGCGGCTAAAACAACTCCTGCAATCGATTGCCAGGCTGTTCGGCTTCTCGATGACGGCCAAGTGGCTACAGGGCCAGGGGTGGCTTTGAAAGCACTGGAATAAAGCGATGGTCCAGTCATCAGTCTGGCGTTTACACCTTTACACAACGCGAATTGCGGCAACCGCCAGGTACCGACGGTTGCCGCGATCATCATTAGAATAAGTTGGTTTTACTCATTACTGGTAGCCGGTTCTCCGCTTTATTGCTGTGCAAAAAGAGACAAAACTATGTCGAAAATACGCGTTTCAAGCTCGAGGGCGAAACAACCCGTTTCGAAAAACGACCAGAAACGTAAGTCTTCGAACTTTGTTCCAATCGCACGTCACGCCTTGCGGTAGTTTGCCGTCGTCTACCCGCGAAAAACGCTGGATTTTGCCGTCTGGACTGACCGGATCAGGTGGGTTCTCGAAATTTTCGCGCGCGTGCTTATCCCTTTTGAAGCAGGTCGTTTGATTGGCCTGCAACTTGGAAAAGTACGAAAGGTTAGCACAATGAAACTCAAGACAGTCGCATTGACCACCGCACTTACCTCGACCCTCGCGCTGCCGCTGTATGCACAAGGCGTCGGCGGAGTTGGCGTCGGCACAGATGCCGGTGCAGGCGTTGATGCAGGTGTCGGTGGAGTTGGCGCAAACGCTGGAGTGGGCGCAGGCGCGACCACCGACGGCGCGAATGTCGGTGTCGATTCCAACGCCAGCGCGTCTCCAGAGGTTTCAACTGGTGACACCGCTGCTGGTGTGAACGTCGGTGCTGAAGTTGCATCCGCAGACGGTCAGTCCATCGGCACCATTGCTGACACGCGCACGAGCGCCACAGGAACTGCCCAAGCCGTGATCGACGTAAATCCCGCCCTCGGCCTGGGTGTTGGTCAGGTTGCGGTAGACGCAGCTGGACTGCAGACCGATTCAGAGGCTGGTGTCTCCATCGGCATGGCTGCGCAAGACTTCCGCGAGAGCATTCAGGCTCAACTGGAGGCGCGGGCCGGTGCAGAAGCGACAACCGGCGCGAATGACGGCTAACTGCGTGGAGAAAGAAGTTACGCCAGGCCGCTTTGTCAGCGGCCTGGCACTAGGCCGTTCCACATGTCGGCAAACGTCGCTCGAAGCTGGGTGCTAGTATTAAAAGTACCTGGAGCGGTAACAGTTTTTGTTGAAAATGCCCGCTCAACATTTCCGTTACCAGTTTCAACGCAAAGCGTTGTCGAATTGAGTAGTAATGGGGAGAAGGGCCAAAAATATTTCAACAAAATTGAGACTTTACCACGCCGCCGAAGACAACCAGAGGTCAACCTAGAGTGGGTGGCGCATCACTTCATAATTCTATAGGAGCAAATCTATAGGCGAGGATTTGAACCCCATCAGCCTCGCCTGTCTCCTTGTAACTGCGACCGGGCGTGCCTCGGTCGCTTTTTCTCTGCTCAGACTATGTTGACGCTCTTAAAGCACAAGGAAAACGACGCCGATTAAGACCGTCAACAACAGGGTGTAAGCCAAATACATGTGTAACCAATTCAAAATGGGAAAGCCTCGACTTTTGCAAACAGAAGTTTCTAACGACAAACAACACGTAAAAGTTCCGAAGTTTCTGTGATTACACGGAAGAACTCCGAATTGCTCTATTGATCCAAGACAGTTTTCAGCCAAAAAATTGCGCCCACACTTCCTAGGCGTGAGCGCAATCAGGTTTGTGAGTGGTATATATGATTGTGTCGATCCTAACAGAACCTAAGCGCCATCATCAATAAGCTTGGAAGGCTACATGGACAACCATAATGGGTTGTCGGCACGACCTTGCCAATCTCTCTATGCGCGTGACGGAGTTGTTGAGAAAACAACGGACGTGTGTTGCGCTATGAAAGCGGTCGTCTTTCCCCAAGGCATCCGTGTGGCGGTTACTCCCGCCACCGCAGCGGAACAGTCTCGAGAATGTGCAGCTGCGATTAACTAACAGCCTTAATTGGGGGCTGGGCGGCTGGAAGGTCAATATCCTTTCAGTCGCTTGCCGTTAAGGGTCGAAACTTATTCACGCGACCGCTTGAGTTATTGTTCGGACTTTTCCTTACCCACGCGATGCGTCTGTTTCTTTGCTATGTCTTTTTTAATTCTGCGAATCATTGAACATGGCTTAGTTCGATTTGACTGTTCAACACTTGAGCGAGTAATCGGAGCATGCATCTCGGAGCAAGATCACTACATGAACCAAATACCTGTACTCATTATCGAGGACGATCCTGTAGTAGCGCTCGACCTAGAGCTAGCGTTTCAGGCATACGGTCTTGATGACGTGAGAACATGTAAGAGCATCGAGGACGCTGACCGTGAAATCACGCTACGCGCACCAAAGGTCGCAATAGTAGATTTATCTATGGATTGCGGAACCCAAAGTGCGGAGGTTGCTGGACGGTTAATTCAGGTAGATTGCCACGTCATACTCCTCGCGAACTTCAAGGAAGACATCCGAAATCTTCCGCCCAGCTTGGGTTACTGTGACGTGATCGAAAAACCATTTCGGGATGCCGACCTGCGTGCAAAACTGCAACGCGTTTCCGGTCTTAACCTTGTCGGGGCGACAAGCTTAGATGTGGCACCGAACATCGAAAAGGGCACAAGTTGAGATCAAAGCAGAGATGATCGCAATCATGTGCCGCGCGTCGAGTTAACGGTACATTAAACTTTTGATGCGACAATCCCCTCATAGGGGAGCCGCCGATGGCCATAGAACGACTGGAAGAAGCAGAGCGGATCCTTGCGGATTACGCAGCAAAGTATGGCCCCACAGATGAAGCCAGGGACTACTTCGCAAAGTCGGGAACGGCAAAAGAACTGATGCCTATTGGCACGGAGCAAACCGTTGAAGGGCACAAATAGCCACAAGACTGCCTGTAAATTGCCAGTGTAAGCGACAGGTCACCCTGCAACGAGCACAATGCCCACAATCAACTTCAATAAGAATGCGTAAACATTATCGAGTCCTTTAGCATTCTGGCAGTGCAGAAGGGTTCATTAAGCACGTTAGCGAATCCAGCGCCTCCCCTAAACCGAGTCTCGCTTGAAATAGGACTTCAAGCACAAATAATGCCAGCAAGACCATGACTATGCCTTTAAAGAAAGGTGGGTGCTTGCGAGCAACCAAATAGATCATCAACGCCACATACAGAAAAAAGAAGGTGGCGATAAAAACTCGCATACCCAAGCGCATGTCCGGATTGACATCAAGCTCAGTCAATGCCCCATAGAAACCTACTGAAATGCTCAAGAGCGCCAAAACCAAACAAAATTGAATGAACCTCAAAAAACGGATGGGCTTGAGTAGCTCTGCCCCCGGATCGGGCGCGTTTTGATCGAAAGTTGTCAGGTCATCGAAAGCCTGACGCAAATCAATCCAAGCGCACAGCGATATAGTCGCGGGAATGACAAGAGATATCGCTAAGGCAATCGTGTTGACAAAAACGGCACTTAGTTCTGGCACAAATGGCAACAGCCCGATGAGCCGCCCTAAGCCTCCCATTAATCTGTTCCATCCAAATATGAAGTGGTGAATAAAGTTTAGTAGTGGGTCAACGCTATTCGGCACAAAAGTCAGTAGTAAGCCCAGGATAAAAAGCGTGCACAAAGCACCACGAAGCCACCAGAATCCCCAAAAAAATTTCCACCAGTTTTGAGGCGACCACTTGTCTGTCATGATTTGCTCGACTTATGAAAATGCTTTGAACAATTGGTTGCTACAGGCACTCGCTGACGACGCCACGGCGAGGAATTCCAACGAGGCCATGCCCAGACAGGAATTCAAACTTGTTAATCTATCCGTAAATAACAATACAGAAAGGTTGAATGGGATGGCTTGTGGCGCCCATGGCCCTATAGTTAGAAGCAAGCACGTCACAAATCAATATTCTCACCGAAGCTCCAATACGCCTTCGCTGCTCAGCCACGCTTCTCAGCGACCTGGACAGGTCGTCTGTGGCGTACACGATGGGCACGTCAGTCGAGAGACACGCTTCGAAATAATGCTCAAGTCGTTTCTTCCTCGTGTTTTGGGGCAAACGGATCATCCGCAGAACTCCGGTCCTGAAGGTCGTAGTCCATAATCCGGTCCATCACTGCCCAAACCATTGCCTCCGCCTCGGGGCTCGCATTGACGTCCCGGCGCTCCAGCATTTCAGTCAATTGCGCCGTGTACAGTGCATGCTCTGCATCATTGGTGATTGGAGGCGTGGTGACATAATGAAAGAGGGCGAGTTCAAGCGAAACGCGCTCATCTTCCATGGCAAGAAGGCTGGGGATTTCATCGTCGGAGTACAACGCTACTGCTCCCGTTCTTCGGCGGATCCCGAAACCGCGCCGGTAAAATAGGGAGCCAACCTGTTCAGTTCCCGTGGTTTCAAACGAACACTCCCCGGATCCACCAGGAGCAGCCGGAACAATTCTGGATCTTCTACTGCATCCATCAGCAGCTGTTCTGCCTTGTCATTCTGCAGGTTGCCCAGCAACGCCTTGACCCGCCCGGACGCCATTTGCGCCGTCTGGATCGATCCGCCACCGGAGCCGCCAGCCTGAGCACCCTGCCGCGCCGCGATAATTCGGGCGGCAATCTCGATGATCCGATTTGGCGAGCGATTTGACAGTGCACCGATATCGGGAGCCGCCTTGCGGGCCGTATCAAGCTTTCTGAGTTCCGCCGCGATCATGTCCATTCGCCTGATTTCGGGCGGCTCGAATGCAGCCGTGAGGGCTGATCGGTATTCTGGCGTTCGCAGAAAGTCCCGCATCCTGTCGCCAGACAAGCCGCCTGAAGTCATGCTGCGACGGATCAGATAATCGCCAAAAGCGCCTTTAAGGCCGTCCACAGCCGCCCCGCTCTTGTCCTTGCGGGCCGTGGCTGCGAGTTGTCGCGCCGATAGCGAGGGCCTTTTCGACTTAAATACCTGGTCAACTGCGTTCTCCGGTGCGGCCTGGGCAAAGGCAGCGGATGCAGACTTGTTCGGATTGTCCATGTCCTTGAACGCGCGAGTTGCGCGCGTTGATGTTGCAGAGGCCCGCGCCTGGCTTTGCACAGCCTGGGCAAGAGTATCCCGCAGCGCGGGCATTTGCTCAAGTGTTTCGGCGTTGTCCCGCAGGAAGTTCCGCGCTGCCGTATCGTTGAAAGACCCGTCAGGCTTGAAGGCCGTCCGGTCAAACCGGGAGCGCAAGAAATCCTCGATAGCGCCTTGAGTGTCGCTGGTGTTTGACGCCCGACCCAGGTCGTCCAGTGCAACGCTGCCTGCCGTGCCGCCACGACCGACCGAGCGATCAAGGGTCATGCGTGGGTCAATCTGTTCATCGCCGTCCAGAGTGCGCTTGAGCAGCTTGCCAACCGTGCCTTGGTCAAAGACTTCATGCTTCGCGGCACTGTAGGCGCGCGCTGCGTCGATTGCCTGACCAATACGGGTCTGACCGGCATTGGCCCCGAGGTCGTCCAAGATGGCATCTGCAACACTGTTCGCAATCCTTGCCTTGTTGCGGTTCTGATCCGTTCCGGCCATCGCAGACCGCGCGACCCGGCGAAGTTCCGAGTACAGACCATGCATTTCCGAAACGGTTTCGAATTCATCGAAAGGTGCATTGCTTCCCTCCCCAAGAAGTTCCCTGACCTTCGCGGGGATGTCATCCTGCTGGGCCCGAGGCGTGGATTGGATAAGTTCATTGGAAACTCGCCTTGCCGTTACCGTGCCGACCTGTGCGCCCTTGGGAACAGCCTCCCACAGCCTTGCCTCTTCTATGTCAGCTTGCGTCTCGGCCTGTCGGATTTGTTCCGCGACACGTTGGCTGTTCAGGCTTTCCGGGTTGCGCGCTTCAGGTCGCAAGGCACCTTCCGTTGCACGATCCACGTGCCCTTGAATCTCCGCGCGGGCATCCGCTCGGCGCTTCTGGAAGAAGCTCTGCGCTGCGGTGACATCGCCGCCCATGTCCTGGACTCCGCCCTCAGCACTCTGAACACTTCCGCTCATGCGTTCTTCGAGGCGTTCGCGCAGCAGGGGGTTCTGCCGGGCTGCAGTTTGCTCCAGGGCCAGCATGTTCGGATCTTGTGTGCGTTGTGCCGGTGTCAGGTTGATTTCGGATCCGGCCTGGATGCTACGAGCCAGTTCTGCGGCCCTTTCCGGCCCGCCTGCAAGTTCCTGAACCCGCCGCCGTGCCACTTCCCTTGCGCCCTGTTCGGTATAGGGCATCATTGCACTTTTGAGGGCACCGCCAAGTTTGCGCGCTCCGATGGCACTGGGCGTCTTTGAAGCCACGTAGGGCAGAGCTCCGACGCCAACCCCGCCTGCAATCGCAGCGGTGTTCTGCGCCCACTCGGGCGCTCCCGCCCTTTCAGCAGCGTTCTCAGCAGCCCTTGCAGCACCCCCGGCCATGAGTTCCGAAACCGTGCCCCGGACAGTGTTAAGCGTTTGAGCAGCGTCGTCCGCGACACTGCCAAGCAAGCCCCCGGCTCCGCTTAGTGCACGCGCGGTTGCCCCCGCCGGTACTGCAGAACCTGCCGCTGACCCGGCACCCCGGCCTACGCTTTGCCAGAGCGTCTCAGGATCGTTTTGAGCACGGCGAACCCCGGTTGCATCCATTACATTCTCAATTCCAGAGGTTGCCGATCCTGTGCTGAAATCGAGTCCCACGGCGTTTGCAACAGCAGGCGTGTCAAAGGGATTGATGAAGTCCACCAAGCCACCAACGCTTTCGGCGATACCTTGGTTAAGCTGACCCATGAACCCATCTTCGCGCCGGTTTATGGAAAGGTTGCCTGCGATTTCTTCGACGGTTGCCTGCTGTTCTTCCGGTGACAGGTCCAGGAAGGCCTTATCGACCTTCACCTTGCGGCCTTCGACGTTGAGTGTGATTTGGTCTGTCATTGTTCGATGCTCCACTTGATGCCGCCCGAGGTCGTGCCGGAACCAGAGCCGCCTTCGAGGTTGGAAATTATCGCGGAATAGGCTCTATAGAGCTGGCCTAGTGCGCGCTGCTTTTGACGAGCTTCGGTCTTCTGCGTGGGGGAGAACTGACCGCGTTCAACGCGGTCGGCAGAAATCATGGCTTCACCGATCAGATCCCGCATGTCTTGCAGCTTGATCAGCGCACTGTCTTTCCCGGTGAAGAATTCATTCGGTTTGACCGTGAGCGCCTCGATCCTTTCCCGTGTCAGGTTCGAGGGTCTGCCAGACCATTCTCCCGAAAGGGTCAGCATTGTCTGGGTCGACAGATTGTTCAGTTCGCTTCGCGCTTCCTCCGCTTCCGGGAATGCAAGGCCTGCGCCGAAGAAATCGCCAACCCGGTTCACGAAGGTCTTGCCGATACCCTGAGCGCCCAACGCTGAAGGTACGTCTCCAACGTTCTGAGGCGATTTAGGCTCTAGTGCAGGGACCGTGACATCATCACTCGTTTCTGGCTGCTCTGGTGCGCCGACAGGCCTACCTGTAGCCTTGTTGATCAACTGGGCCTCGCCGGTCTGCGGGTGGCGGCTGACGGTGTACAGTTCAGCAATCTGAATGGCCTCCTGGCGGGTGAAGGGCTGACCTGTCTGAGGGTTCCTCACCTCCATTATGCGGCCAATCGTTTCTTCGGCTGCCGATCCGCCGCCTGAGTAGTCGCCCATGACTTCGCCGGTATACGGGTTTACGAGGCGACCGTTGATTTCAACGCCCTTATCTCGCTCCGGCTGTTGCCGCGCATAGCTGAATGCCTGAGGCGCGGTGATAGCGCCCGCACGCACGCCCTCCGCAAGTGGCCCCATGCCCTGACTTTCCAACCAATCCGCCGTCTTGTTCCGCTGCGTTGCGTCACGCTTGGTATCCCGCCGATCCTGCATCCGGTCCTGGATACTTCCCATCTGCGCCCGCATACCAGCCGTGGGATAGGCTGACATGCTCATGAGGCCCATTGCAATGCGGTCCAGAGCCTCGCTGCGGTCTGGTTGGCTACTACCCCCGCCCAACATGCCTAGAAGGCCCTGTGGGCGGCTCTGTGCGCTCTGTTGCGATGCTTGACCGCGTGTGCTGATCGTCTGGTTCATTATGCCACCTGTTGCATTGCTTGGTTGCGGGCCTGCTGTTCCGTGGTACGCGTGCCGCAGCCAATTTGCCGCGTTCGACCCCTTGCCGCCCGCGCCCCAGACAGCGGGAGTTCCGAAGCCTATATGCATCGAACCCGGCTGCATATAGTTCTGACCCGCGCCGAAGCCTGTGAGACCCGCCGCCTTGCCGCGCCGCACAATCTCCGAAAAAATCGGTTGATCGTTCGGATCTGCCCAGTCGAGCCTGCGACCGTCCTTGTAGAAAAACACGTCAGCCGCGTTGCCGTGGTCGTGGCGCGTTGATCCAGTGCGCGGCCCGCCTGACCCCTTTGCGGCCTGCCCGCCAGAGAACACTTCCATTTCCACGCCTAATTCAGGCAGAAAGGAAAGCGCCCCCATCATCCTGTCCGAAAGGGGCTGGTTGCGAATTGCCCCTTGGTTGCTGTAGCGGATCATTTCAGAATTCCTCCTGTCTAGAATTGTTGGGTGTGCGCCTTGCCTCGGCGACAGGGCGATGTGCTTCCATGAATCTGGCCCTGAATTGGCTTTCGTTCTCGTCGCTGTCGCGGACGACAAGCACACCATCGCCCCACAACGAATGCACTCGCTCAGCCTGAGCGCCCGGCGTCACAATTATGCGCTCTATGAAAAGCGCCTCCGGCTCCGAGGGCAGTCGTGCTTCCAGCCCATCAACGCGCTTTCGCAGGGTAGTCATTGAAGACCCCCTTTCGGGGCAAACACGGCCTCTTCCACTCGTTTGATAAAAGCTTGTTCACTCTCGTTGCTCTGACGGCATTCCGTGACGCCATCGGCTCGGATAGCGATGTTCATCCCTTTGCCATCGTCACCGCCTCGCGGCACGCCGGTGGCAATGAAAGTTATTCGCTGTCGGTCACCCCAAAGGGCGCTGCCTTCCAGCGCTTTGATACGATGCTTGATCCTGCTCATTTTGCTGCCTCCAATGCAGTTATCCGTTGTTCCAGTTCGGTCGTTTCCAGTGCCTTCCTGTAGCCCTCCACCAGCGCCATGACGCTTGCACCTTCCAGAGGGGTTAGCTGACCCTCGGAGACGGCCTGCAGGACCGCCTGAGCGGCCTGTGAGGCGTCCTGTGCGGTTTTCATGGCCGGGAGGTCGAAATTGACCGGCGTGTCCTTCCTGGCGGGCGCTATGCGCTCCATGCAGAGACGCAACGCCGTGGTGTCGCCGTCCAGGGCCAGTTCCACCGCCTTTCGGGTCAGGGCCTCGCCATCTGCATCGAGAAGTTCCTGCACCGCTTGTGTCGCCCGGTGCCGCGAACCTTTGGGCTTGCCAGGGTTGCCGGGGGCGAAAGTGCCGTCAGGATTGCGACCTTCCGTTTTCGCTCCGCTGTTACGGTCTTTCTTCTGTGTCACTTCGAGCCTCCCTGCTGGCCAGCGCGGGGCTGCGATGACGGAAATGACGAAAATGACACTTTGCTACATATCGACCGTATGCGCGCGTGTGTGTGTGTGTGTGCGCACGCGCGTATACGGTGGATAAGGGTAAAAGTGTCATTTGTGTCATCCTAGGCAATTTTCACCCCCATAAAGCCGCGCCCCTGCGCCCTGCGGTGCTCTTGAAAGCCGCGCGATTTCAATTCCTTACGCATTGTGTTCTGCGTCCACGCGTGCAGCCCCTGGCGTTCGCACCAAAAGCCGAACCGTTGGTGCAATTCGCTGGTTGTGACGAAGCCGTCAGGCGTTGAGACGGTCTCGTCGGACAGGAATTGTCCCAACGTGTCCTCGTCATCCATGTATTCGGTCGAGGCCACCGCCACGCTGGCTGGTACATCTAGACCGCGCTTCTGCCATTCAACAGCACCGTCGATGGCCCAGCGAAGGATCTTCGGGCCTTCTGCCCGAAGCTTGTCGGCAAGGTCAGGATCCCGCTTTTCGGCTGGGATAGTGACTGTGAAGGGGACCAGGACCACGCGTGCCCGGATTGCTTCATCGACCCCCCGGAACGATGGCTGGTTGTTTCCTGCAATCATCAGGGTCAGTTGGGGATCAAAGTCGAAGAAGTCGCCGCGCATGAAGCGTGCGGTCATCCGGTCGCCGCCGGTCAGGTCCTTAATGACCGACTCGTCCCAAGTCTTTCCTACCGGTAGCTCCGACCCCGCCACCAGACGCGCGCCCTGAAGGCCTGCAAGCCCGGTGGAGTGCTTTTCTACCGCGCTGTTGAGGAAGGTTTCTGCCGCCGCTCTGCGCGCATAATCGCCCCAGAGGTCGAACAGCGTGTTCAGGAAGACCGACTTGCCGTTCCGGCCCGTGCCGTAAAGGAACAGCAGCTTATGCTCGGTCGTTTGGCCGGTCAGGGCGTATCCTGCCGCGCGCTGCATGAAGGAGATAACCTCCTGGTCGCCTGCGAACACATCATTGAGAAAGCGAAGCCACAGTTCGGGCTGCTCGCCTGTTGGAGCAGGAGCGCATGCCGTGAGTTTGGTGATGTTGTCCGAGCGGAGTGCATCGCGAAGCTGGCCGGTGCGCAGGTCAACCGTACCGCCGGGAGTGCCCAGAAGCATCCTGTCGCCGTCGAAATCTTCCGCCCCCGCCACACTCGCCGGATTGGACCTCGCAAGGCTCTCTACCGCCGCAACAGTGACTTTACTGCGGAGCGCGCGGGCCTGCTCTTTGGCCCAACGACGCAGCTTGTCGCCTTCACCTTCGCCCTTGTCCTGGTCGAGCTTTGCAGCCTTGTGGTCTGAGGCCTCTACAAGGTCACTGGCACGATCCCGAAGAAAGGCGCGCGTGCGGGTGAGGTGGCCCAACTTGTCGTCGGCCTCCCATCGCGAACCACTCCAGAACAGCCACTTGTTCCATATGGCGACGTATTTGCCGTTCTTGTCGAAATCCTGGCTACCAAGGTCCGTCGCAAGCGCGTCGTGGCTCAGGTCAAAGTCGCCTGTTTCGCCGCCACATTCTGGCTGCGGTGTGTTGGCCAGGTTACTGCCGAAATCCCATCCGGTCGGGGCACCGGGCGCGCGACCAAGGTTTTCACTCTTCGCGTAGGCGCGCACGGCTTCGGTAAAGTCTCCGTCATGCTCGAAATGAACGAATAGATCAAAGGCATCGCCTGTTCTGTAACCGCTCTGCGTGCCGCGTCCGATATTTGCCGCTGCATCGCTGCCTGAGAGACTGACCCAGTAGTCCCCGTAACACCGGGTTGCATGGCTCCCGCTCGACTGCATCGGGCTTTGCCAGTCGTCGGTGCCTGGGAGGTGCTTGTAGCCATAGTGTCCAAGAAGCTGCTCGACCGTGTGAGCGCCGTTGAAGTGGTCAACGGGGCTAACATCACCTCCCGCAGCCTGTGCGCCTCTCTGAGCGGCTCTCCGGCCCCTTTCGGCCTGAGCTTCCGCCTCGGCTTCTGCCAACGCCGTGCGGTTTGCCTCGCGGCGCTGAATGATCGGGTGCTCGGCATCCAGGGCAATCCTTGCTTCCCTGCAGATATCGAACTGGTAGTGCTCACCACGGTTCGGCAGGTAGACGAGCTGTCCGGGACGTTCCAAACCCCGATCCGGTATCAACGAGCCCTCACTTGCTTCTTCCAGGAGGTCGAAGAAAGCGCGTTGCGTATCCGAGAAGTCCTTCCCAAATATAGGCTC
Organism: Roseovarius sp. SK2; assembly: GCF_028807495.1. Classification (NCBI taxonomy): domain Bacteria; kingdom Pseudomonadati; phylum Pseudomonadota; class Alphaproteobacteria; order Rhodobacterales; family Roseobacteraceae; genus Roseovarius; species Roseovarius sp. SK2. The sequence goes on along the minus strand of NZ_JARAMK010000007.1, from coordinate 11,875 downwards.
TGACAAAGGCAGTAATGCCCGCCACTTCTTATTTTCGGGTGTCGCGGATTTGCTGCTGTAGACCACCCTGCGGGCGTTGCCGACAACACCCTTGATGGCCGATACGACGTCGGTCAGGTCTAGGTTGTTCTCGTCAATGTCCAGCGTCAGCCACCAGAAGCAGCCTCGGTCCCGCTGTGCCTCATGAGAACGTGCATCCGACTGGCAATAGTTGGACGGGATGAACCACTGCGCTTGGTCCTTCGCCACGCTGGCAGGTGCCTCGACCAAGCGCACGATTTCCTTGCCAGTTACTGAGCCGTAGGCCTGACCAGCAGACTTGTGGGGGTTGCGCCGCCCATCGCTCAGGATTTCGGCGTGCGTGTCGCTTTGACCGAACCCGGTGCAAAACTCCCTTGCTACCACCCCCTCGGCGTAGCCCTGCATTTCGATTACGGCTGCGGTGGAATTCATCATGCAGCCCCGCTTTCCCGACGAAGAGGGATAACCTCTGCCGTCGCCAGATCCCGTTCATGGGCTTCGGCCCAATCTCTGGCAAACTCGATGGCTTTTGGGCGGGTGTCGAAACTACCAACGATTGCCGCGCTGTCCCGGTGGCGGGACCAGTCATAGACGTAGTAGACCGTCAGGTAGCGGTATGGGGCGATTTCCTCGCCCCAACCTTCGCGGACCTCCACATAACCCCTCAGGTCATCCTCGGGTTTTCGCGAACACTCGGTCATGCCGCCTCGCTTTCCACAGCGGGACTGGCGACACTGCTGACTTCGCCGAGGTAACGCACCTCGTCTACAAGGACGTAGATGCCGAAGCGCGTATTCTCGATTCCGTCATTCTCCTGGAAGAATTCGGTTTCGATATTGAGCCCGTTTTCATTCCGCAGAAGCAGAACGATATCGGACAGACGAACCGGGCTGGCGCAGTAAATCGGATTGCGGACCAGCGCGTCCAGCACTTGCCTTTTGCGGTTGCTCAAGGTGATGCTTTCACGCTTGCCGTCCGCGTGTTGCACCTCGTAATGCGCCCCGCCTCGACGGCACGGTAGATCACGCCGCGAAATGATCCATTGCGTGTTTTGAGGCGGTTTAGTGTCTGTTTTCTTATTCATGCTCGTTACCTTCTTCTTGAAGGAACGGGCCGGATGCGGTACGTTTCTGTTGCTGCACAAACGAATACTGCCCCTGCCCGATCCTTTGGGTGGGGGTTTCGTTTAAGCGGCTTCTCTTGCCTGAACGGCTCGGTCTACGACTTCTTCGACTTCACTGCTTTTCCAACGGGACATGCCGCCAATCTTTATTGGCTTCGGCAGGGTTCCGTCAGACACGCGACGCCAGATAGTGGTGACACTGCATCCGTACGCGGCGGCTATTTCTCTAACGGAGAGAAGCTTTTCGTGGGCTTGGGTAGTCATGTTCATCACCTGTGGCTGGTTGCTACAGGATGAACCTAAGTGATTGAAAACGCCTCTAGTATATCCCTTTTTATCAGAAAATTAAAAAGGGACTCCCCTTGAAAGAAACATGCTATTTCAACGGCTCATTCGCGACCAGAACCCGCAGCTCGTCTATCGGTGGTCCACGCCAATGCTCATCGATACCAAGAATTTCGCGCCCTCGTTTGACGCTCGCAAGCATCTTGTTCTGCGCTTTGGGTTTGTTGAAAAGCCCGTGTGTTGGGAAAGTGTCTTCGGCAAGCTCAATCAGTGTACGTAAAGGCGTCTCGAATTTGGCCTCGCGTTTTATTTCCTTTACCTCCCGGACCCTTTCGAGCGTCAAGTAGATGACCAACGCGCGCTTCGCGTCGTTAGTCCGGGTCGGATTTTTCGACGGTTGGCCTGGTCCTCGCTTGGCAGGCCTCGGCGCGCGCAGGTATCTTTCAAAAAAGTGACCTAGTTCGACCCACCGTCTGGCGTCTTCCGTGGCCCCGAGCCCCAGTCCAAAATTTTCTTTATCAGGCTGCCAAGCTAAACCGTTGGCTTCCGCAATCGCGACGTCCAAAAGACCTTTTGCTTTTACTGGATCATCCGCCATTGCGGCTGCCCTCCATCCAATCGCTGATTGCACTTTCCCGCCAGCCGATGGCGCGCAGGCCAAGCTTCTGGGGTCGCGGGAAATCACCGCGCTCGATCATGCGGTATATCGTGGATCTGCTAAGCCCTGTGGCCTGCTGAACTTCTATGCAACTCAGTATTCTATCGGTCATTAAATGTTTCCTCTTTCCAAATGAAAAAAGGTTACAATCGAATAGTTTAAGCCCAGTTAAATTTTCCAGATTAAGCAAGTCGAAGCACCTCGCTCGCGTTCTCCCCGGTGACATGATCCGCCCAGCGGGCCATCAATACACGGCGCTGATCGAGGAAATCCGTGCGGCGATAGGCACGGGCAACTTTCGTTCCGGTCACGTGCGCCAAAGCCACCTCGGCTATGTTTTCCGGCGTACTCGTCGCCTCTGCGCACCAGGTTCTGAAGCTGGATCGGAAGCCATGCGGGCGGGCGTCCATGCCTCGCCTTTTCATCAATGCACTCATCGTCGCGTCGGAGAGAACGCCCCTGCGCACACTTGGGAACAGGTAGCCGTCCCGAGCCAGCGGCTTTGCCTGCTCGATGACGGCCAAGGCCTCTTTAGACAGCGGCACCCGGAATTCCTGCTCGTAGCCTTTCTGCGATTTCATGTTTTCGGCGGGAACTGTCCACACGTCGCCTTCAATCTCATCTAGGCGGCAGAACCGGATCGGCTTGGACCGCAGAGCTGTCAGGATTAGAAGCCTAAGCGCCAGGTGCGTGACCGTTCCATCCGAAAGGCTTTCATAAAAGCTCGGCACTTCCTGCCACAGCAGCGCGGGGATATTGCGTGCTTCATGTCGGGACTTGCCCAGAAGCGCCTTGGCCTTTTCCGTTGCCTGAACATCCACATTGAGTCCCATGGCAGCAGCATGCTTTAAGGTGATATTCAGCCGGTTTAGAGCCTTTCTCGCGGTGTCTGACTTCGTGTGCCAGATAGGTGCCAGGGTATTTTTGATATCGCGCTGGTCGATATCCTCGACCGGGACTTTTCCAATCTTCGGCAAGACGTGCAATTCGAGGGGAGTGAACCACCGGCCTGCCTTACCGTCGCCTTTCAACTCGGCCTTCTTGGCTTCGAATGCCTCCACAGCCACTGAGGATAGAGTGTGGTCGTCGCGCATAGCATTGCGGCGCAAGCGTTCCCTTTCCTTGATCGGATCCTTCCCCTCCCGCACTACGGCACGCCAGCGCTCGGCAGTGTCGCGGGCCTCTTTCAGGCTGACATCGCTCAGGGCACCGAGCCCCATTTCCCTGCGCCTGCCATGGACAGTGACACGAAGAACCCACTGAGCCCCGCCGTCCTCGCGCTTGTGCAGCCATAGACCAGCACCATCGGAATACTTGCCGGGTTTCGCGTTCTTGACCTTGGCGGCTGATAACTTGTGTAGCGCGGGCAAATCTCTGTCCCCTTCTGAATCCACCCCTATATATAGTATAGAACGCGACAGCATGAAACAGCATGAAACAACGAAACTACCGAATTTATTGGAAAACTGTGATGTATGACGCGGATTGGCACTACATGATATAGGTTTTCGATGCCTCTCCTGGGCACCATTCGTCAACCCCGAAATCCTTATTTTTCTGGTTTTGTTGGGTTCTGAGCGAATGGCGACCGAAAACTGCCCCACAAATCGCCACGCAAAATGGTTTCCGGCAGCCTCTTGCTGGCGCGGAAAGGGAAGCCACTCGCCATTGCAGTTAAGGGACGGCCATATCCGGGGATTGTCCTATAGAGAAAACGCCGATTTGATATCTCGCTCAAGGTCGGTAAGCCTTGCGGCATGCCAGCTCAGACCGAGGTCGGCAAACCCACCGAATTGGTACCGGAGATCCGACGCCGCTCCCCAAGTGAAGCTAAACAGACAACAAGAACCGCCACTGGAAAGAAACCCGGCGGAGATGAGGAATCACCTGCTTCTCATACTCAGGACACAGATACACAGCAGCCGAAGATGCTCTGAGGCGGCTTAAAAGAGCTGGCGTTCGAGTCAACCAAGACCCGTACGGGATGTGTTGATAATCGCGATCAGGTAGGTCGCGATTATCAAGAACGCGTTCGTCCGCTTCAAGCCCAAACTGACCCGGGCGTGTCTTGTCCACGTCGCGCGCGCAGCGAGGTCCGCATCGACAAGGACGGCCCACAGCGGCCATCCATGCAAGTAGTAGCGAACGGCGGCTTCGAACCCTTTTGCGTCATTGACTCGCCATCCCCGCCAGCATGGAGCCAAGAGCAACAAAGTGGATCAACATGATCGCTTTGTCGTTCCATATCACGCCGACAATCAGCCAGCCCAGAACGCCGATGAGGAACAGGTAGAGGTTCCAGGGCGTCCAGCCGAAAGCGGTTCCCGCGTAGCCCAGGATCTGGATGACCGAGGCGATCCACTTCACGATGAACGCCGTTTGGCCGCGCTGGATGATATTTGTTGCCTCAGACGCCACGGGTCAGCCCTCCGTCGATCCGCCAGTTCTGCCCGGTGACATAGCTGCCGCCTTCCGAAGCGAGCCAGCCGATGAGTGAGGAAATCTCTTCTTCTTTGCCGTAGCGTCCCATCGGGATACGTGCGCGGCGGTCCTCGGTCTCTGGCAGGCTGTCGATGAAGCCAGGCAGAACATTGTTCATGCGGATGTTCTGTGCGGCATACTTGTCGGCGTATAGTTTGGCGAAACTGGCGAGGCCGGCGCGGAAGATGCCCGAAGTTGGAAAGAGCGGGTCGGGCTCGAAGGCTGCGAAGGTCGAAATGTTGATGATCGCGCCACCGCCTCGTGCCGCCATGATCGGCGTGACGAGGCGGGTGGGACGGATCACGTTCAGAAGGTAAACATCAAGCCCCGCATGCCACTCTTCGTCGGTGATCTCGATGATATCTCCCTTGGGTCCATGCCCGGCTGAGTTCACCAGGACATCGATGCGGCCCCACCGGTCAACCGCGCCGTCAACGAGGCGTGTGAGATCCTCGACCGACTGGTTCGATCCGGTGACGCCGAAGCCGCCGAGATTTTCGGCGAGCGCCTCTCCTTTGCCGGAAGAAGATAGAACACCGACCTTGAAGCCGTTGGAGGCCAGGCGTTTCGCAGCAGCAGCTCCCATACCGCTACCGCCTGCTGTGATGAGCGCTACTTTTTCTATCGTCATGGTCCTATGCTCCTTAGTGGCCGGAGAATCCGGTTGTTTCTGTTTTCCATCAAGTAAGTGGTATGGGATACTATGACCAGCCAGATGGGCTATTTCGTGAGTGTAGGAAATCTATCGTGTCGAAGGAAAACGGCTTGCCGCCCCTTAACGGCCTCCGGGCATTCGCAGCGGCGGGCAGACATCTGAGCTTCCGCGCGGCGGCCGATGATCTGGGCGTGACCCAAGGGGCGGTAGCCCAGCAAGTCCGCGGACTCGAGGAACATCTCGGCCTTCGCCTGTTCCTGCGGGTGTCCCGTGGTCTGGCTTTCACCGAGGAGGGGCGCGCTTACCACGCGGCGGTTTCGCGGGCTTTCCTACAGCTCTCGGAGGCAACCGTGGCACTCCGGTCGGCACCGTCGCGAGCGACGATCAGTGTGACCCCCACCTTTGCGTCGAAGTGGCTCATCCCGCGGCTCGCGGAGCTCACCGAAGCCCATCCCGGGATCGACCTGCGCATTACCGCCACCGAGCGCGTCGCGAGCTTCCATGCCGACGGGATCGACCTCGCGGTGCGGCAGGTACGGCCGCCCTTCGGGGCGAGCCTGCGCGCCGATCTACTCTTCCCGCAGGAGGTGATTGCAGTCTGCTCGCCCAACCTGATCGCCCGTCAGGATCTACCGCTCGACGCGGCGGCTTTGTCGCGCATGACGCTGCTGCACGACTCGCACGATCTTTGGCCGAAATTCATCGAAGCCGCCTTTGGGGGTGAAGTTGAGCTGTCGCGCGCACTTCGGTTTAACCAGACAACACTCACTATCGACGCGGCGCTGGCTGGGCAGGGTATTGCGCTGGCAAGCCGTTTCCTCGTTCAGCGAGACCTGAAGGTTGGGCACCTTGTGCAACCGCTCGACGGTGCTCTCGAAGGTGGACTGGACTTCTACCTGCTGACGCCGCGACAAAACCCGTCTGATGCGTCATTGATCGTCCGCGACTGGTTTCTCGGCATGACTATCGAAAGCGCTTAAGTGAGTCGCCGTGGTTCGCCGCAGCTAAGGCAACTTTGTCCACTTAACGTACATTGACGTCATGTGCAGCGAAGGTCGGCTTACCGCCCTCTCCGCCAGGTGCTTCATGTGCGAGAAGCAGTCTCTTGCGTATAGAGCGAACGGCGGGAAGATCCGCACAGCTGACACCCGAGACCTTGAAACTGCCCCTCTGATTTCTGCGAGGGCAATAGCCTGTTAGAACCGTGTTACACTCCGGGTCAGGCGTGGTTCTTTAACGCATCTGGTAAGGGGATTGCGGATCGATGCCAGCCGTTTTTTGTCGCGATACCGGGTTTGATTGGAGCATCTCAGGGCATCCAAATTCTCGATGACGGTCAGGTGGCCACAGGGCCAGGCGTGGCTTTGAAAGCGCTGGAATAGAGCGATGAGTTAGCCATTATTTCGGCATAAACAGTCTCCAGAAAATGAAAAATGCGGCAACCGCCAATCACAGACGGTCGCCGCTTTCATCATAGAAATCAGTTTTAAACACTCGTTACTGATAGCCATCATTGCGTTCTGTCCGTGCGTTAAATGTGGCGCGATTGTGTCCAAAATTGGCCGTTCAGGGTTTTCTGCGAAACAACCCGTTTCGAAAAACGAACGGCAATGTAAGTCTTCGAACTTTGCTCCAATCGCATGTCACGCCTCGCGGTAGGTTGCCGTCGTTATCAGCAATAGACGCTGGATACAGCACGGGCCGGATCGAGGGTGCGAATGCATGCTTGGCGGAGTGCGCGAATTAATCCTTGTTTGCAGCGACAGAGCCACGTCTTCAGATGTGAAGGCAGAAAATCTAGAGCACTGGCATTCCTGAATAAGGTCCGGGCAGAAGTTTTTGCTGCTTTCTTTCCAACCAGCCGTCGCAATTTTATCCACTTCGCCTTATAGTTGTTTGGAGATGGCGTGATGCACGTAAAATGTATTCGACCGCGCGCTGCGAAAAAAGTTTCTGCTTGTGGGAGGAGAAAATGCACCTTCTGGCCGTAGATGACGAACCGGCAATCCTCCAGCTCATCGAGCTGTTGGTCCAGTTCAATGGAGAACACACGGTAACCACTGCAGAATGCGCAGTTGATGCACTTGACGTGCTAGCGCAGCCCGACGCTGAGCCAATTGACTGCTTCCTGGTGGATATTCAGATGCCCGGAACAGACGGTATTGAGCTTTGCAAGATCCTGCGAAGCCGGCATGATCACAAGAAGACGCCAGTCCTTATGCTGACGGCAATGTCGGACAAGTCGTACATCGACCGAGCTTTTTCGGCTGGGGCCACTGACTACATCACCAAACCAATCGACATCGATGATCTGCTCGGGCGTATCAAACTGATAGAAGAGATTGTCTTCAGTCGAAAGAAGCAAAACCAACAGCCAGATTTGAGTAACACAGGTGCGAGCGAAACCGACGCGCCGCTGGCACTGCACGAACCGTTCCACGTGCGCGATATAAACGGGATGATCGATTACCTGGCCCTTGAGAATTACATTTCCTTAATGGCACGCAAGAAGCTGTTCGGTTCAGCTGTGTTTGCGTTCAGCATTCGCGACATCGAAGGCCTGTTCCGACAAACCTCGCGCTTCGAATACGAATGTCTCGTGGCGGATGTGGCCGAGGCCATCACATTGGGTCTCAGCGAACATCCACATTTAATATCGTATGCTGGGAACGGCACTTTTGTATGCATTGTTGAGGACGGATGGCAGCCGGGTTCAGAAGCTCTGGCCGATAAGGTGAATATAGCCATTCACACCCTAGGACTCTATTTCAATGACGGCAGGCCGATGTCTGTCAAAGTGTCTGCTGGCGATGTCATACGCTTGGTTTGGAAAAGTGGCGACAGCGCAATAGATGCCCTGTCAGCCGCGCATCAAAGTGCCGAGAAAGAAAGCCGACGTTACGCAAAAGACCTCGAAAACTTCTGGGACGATAAGGACATCGTATCACGCTGCCCGGGGCTATTCGCCCAGTCGGAAAAGAATGTTCCTGCCTGAGACGGCAATCGGTTTGACATGCCGGCAAAGGTCGCTCGAAGCTGGGTGCTAGTATTGAAAGTACTTGGAGCGGTATCGGATTTATTGAAAATGCCCGCTCAACATTTCCGTTACCAATTTCAACGCAAAGCGTTATCGATTTGAGGAGTAATGGGGACAGAAGCCAAAAAATCTCGGATTCGAAGTGACACCCTTACCCAAAAGTGAAGGTTTCGTACTTACATTTACTCACTTCGACCCATTGACACTGTATCATGTCATGATACATACTACGCAATGATTCAGAGCACCAAGGGCAAATTGGCGGATAGGGCCGTTGCCGGGAAATACGGCAAAGGATTCCCTGCCAACCTTGTAAAGCGAACGATTGCTATGCTCGCCGCGATGGATGCTGCTTCGGTTCTTGAGGATCTCCGGTTCCCACCGGGTAATCACCTCGAAGAGCTAAAGGGTGACCGCGCTGGTCAGTACTCCGTTCGCATAAACGACCAGTGGCGCATCTGTTTCACCTGGACCGAGCTTGGTCCTGCTGACGTTGAGATAGTTGATTACCACTGAAAGGAGCCGACTATGACCATGCTGCAAGTGCCGGTCCATCCCGGCGACGTGCTTAATGAGCTTTACCTGGAGCCGCTGAATATGAGCGCTCCTGCCCTCGCCAAGAAACTTGGAGTGCCTCGCACTCGTATTGAACGCGTATGCAAGGGTGAAGTTGCTCTCAGCGTTGATACGGCTTTTCGCCTGGCGAAGTTCTTTGGTACGACCCCAGAGTATTGGGTGAATATGCAAAAGAACTATGAACTGATTAGAGCTCGTAGTGAAATAGACGTCTCCAACATCCAACCGTTGGAAGCGGCTTAAACTTGCTGCGCCTCTGCCGTTACATCGATTGTAATGCGCTGTGCGCCAGCCTTGATGACCTCAACGCTGGCTAATAATCTGTCGCTGGCGTCATCGACAACTCCCCGGAAGGGGAGTTCAAGCTGCCTGCGCGTAAATGGTAAGGATCACCACAAAACAGTCTGTGAATTGCCACCAGAAGTGGCTTAACACCCTGCCACGAGCAAAAGCTTTAAGCTATTATTCCAAGGTCTGTTTGAGATGCCCCTAGTTTCCTGGACAGCTGCCTTGTTCAGTTTCTGCTGTCTGATCTCATAGTCAACGGGCGACAGCATGCCTTTGTTCGTATGTTTGCGCTTCGGGTTAAAGCTTGGTCTGTAAGCTTTCCCTGACGTCACGCATGACCCAATTCGCAGAGGTTTGGTGATCGGGTTGCACTCCATACGCAAACCTGTTTCGTTCCGGCCATCGCTTGCCACACGCGCCATCTGGAATGCGGCCACCAATCGGTTTCCGCAGGCCCGACCTTTTTGCGTGGTGGCGTCCCGTTGGCGGTCAACGCCCTGACGGCGAAGCTCGCGAAGAAAAAACTAAGGAGATGTCAGAATGAAACGATTTTTGCTGGGAACCGCGTTCGCCGTAGCCACGCCCGTGGCTGCAGCCGCACAGGATTGCGGGGAGGTCTCGATCGCTGAAATGAACTGGGCCTCGGCGCAGATCGTCGTCGCGGTCTCGGACTTCCTGCTGACACAGGGCTATTCCTGCGACGTAACCGTTGTTCCGTCGGACACCACACCGGCCGTCACCTCGCTTTCGGAGAATAACGAACCCGATGTCGTGCCCGAGATGTGGCCGAACTCGGCCGGCGACGCCTATGACAAACTCAAGGAAAACGGGCGCATTGTCGAGCTGACCAGCGTCCTGAACCCCGGCGGCGTCGAAGGTTGGTGGATCCCGACCTACCTTGCCGAAGAGCATCCTGAACTGACCACCATTGAGGGTGTGCTCGAAAACCCCGACCTCGTTGGCGGCATGTTCAACAACTGCCCCGATGGTTGGGGGTGCCGCACGGTCAGCGATAACCTGGCCCGTGCTTTCGATCTCGAAGGCAACGGCATCGAGGTGTTCAACCACGGTTCGGGCGAAACCCTCGCGACCTCGATGGCCTCGGCCTATGAAAGCGAAGAACCGTGGTTCGGCTACTACTGGGGTCCGACAACGCCGCTGGGCAAGTTCGACATGACCCGCGTGGAGCTGGGCGAGTATGACGAGGAAGCGCATTCCGCCAACCAGAACCCGGATAATCCGGATCCGCAGCCCTCGGAGTTTCCGACGGCGCCGATCCTGACGGTCGTCACCAAGGACTTTAACGACAACAACCCCGAGCTGGCGGAGTTCTTCAGCAAGGTGTCGTTCGAGACATCCGAGATGAGCCAACTCCTTGCCTGGCAGGACGAGAACAACGCCTCAACCGAAGAGGCTGCGGTCTACTACCTGCAAAACAACCAGGACACTTGGAGCGAGTGGCTGAACGAAGAGGCACGCGGGAACCTGTCCGAACTGCTCGAGCAGTAAGCGCGGACGCGTGATGGTTCCGGCGGGAAGGGCACAGCTTCCCGCCGGAATTTGTCTTTTCCAACATAGCTGCACCGCCCTGAGCGTCCGGGGCAGTTGTGCCACAATAACATGCGAAGGTTGCTAAAGGCCGGGCGTCTTCAAGGTTCGCCCCAGCCCAAAGACAATCGGACGGTCCGCTCGGGATCCGGGGAAGTGATACATGGCGACATACGATTTTTTATTCGACAAACTGGGCCTTCGAGGCTGGTGCGGCGAAGAGCAGGGCGGCGGCCTGAGCTCGATGGCGGACCTCATGGGGCAGGCCGGAGGCGAAAGTGACACCTCGCTCTGGGAGCTTCCCTTTCCATCGCTCGACGCCCTGAACGATGCCTGCAGCAGCGTCCCGCAATCGCGTGACCTTACGCGCGGACTGGAGCGCGGCTTTCTCGACATCAAGGACAGCCTGAAAGTCGTGGTCGACCCACTGACCCAACCGCTGAGCTGGGCCCTGGAAAACGCGCTCTGGATCATGCAGTCGGTTCCGTGGTGGATCATGATACCGCTGCTGATGCTGATCACCTGGGGCGTGGGCCGGTCGGGCAAGCTGGTGGCGCTGGTCGCGGCCTGCTTCGGGTTTCTCGCCTTCATCGATTTCTACGATCATACCATGCAAACGCTCGCGATAATTTTCGTCTGCGCCTTCATATGCGTGCTCTTCGGTGTGCCCATCGGGATCGCCATGTCACGCAATGACAGGGTGCAGAAAGCGCTCATACCTGTGCTGGACATGCTGCAGACGTTACCCCCCTTCGTTTATCTTATCCCGCTGATCTTCCTCTTCTCGGTGACGGAGCCCAAGCTCTACGGCATTGCCATTATCCTTTATGCCATCGTTCCGGTGGTGCGTTTGACAGATCTCGGGATCCGGTTGGTGGACAAGGACGTGATCGAGGCCGCCGATGCGTTCGGGATGACCAGGCGGCAGAAGCTATTCGGGGTACAGATCCCGCTGGCCCTGCCCAACATCATGGCCGGCGTGAACCAGACGATCATGATGAGCCTCGCGATGGTGGTCATCGCCTCGCTGGTCTCGGCGCCGGGCCTCGGCGTGCTGGTGCTGCGCGGCATCCGCAGCCTCGAGTTGGGTGTCGGCCTCTTGTCCGGCCTCGGCATCGTGCTGCTGGCGATCATTCTTGACCGGGTCACCAAAGCCGCGCTCGCACGGATCAACGCGGAGCAGAAATCATGAGCGATGAAAGC